>JBBIIY010000005.1:0-87952 GCA_037446255.1 Coprothermobacterota bacterium | reverse complement strand
AGAACTCCCTTCCAGGAGGGGAAGAAGATGAAAGAACTCCCTTCCAGGAGAGGAAGAAGATGAAAAAACTCCCTTCCAGGAGAGGAAGACACTAGACTCTTAATCGGAGTTCATAAGTGGGGTCAGGCTTGACATTCTTCACATTCGGTTATGTAAGTGTAAGTAGGGTTAAGCTTGAAAATCGTATACCTTCTCTTAAGCGGAAAGATTTTCTTCATTTACCCTCTCCTAAGCAGGGAGAGGGTAGGGTGAGGGGGGAAAAACATGAGATCGCCGCGACTTCTTTTAAGAAGTTTCGCGATGACACCCACAAAGGGGACAGTTCCCAATATTCCCCTGTAAGCGAAGCAAACTAATTTTTATGGTAGATGCTCTTTAATCTTTATACCATCTTCATCTACGGACTTAAGCCAGCTAACAAACTCCACCAGTCTTTCCACGCTTTTGTTTAGAATTATCTCACCCTTTTCTCTTGTAGCTGCTGTTGGATTACCAGCCACACCGCTTTGAGTGAAATCAATTGTGTCGTAGCCAATGTTTACGCCTTTTATTTTAAGACCCCATTCAGGAGCACCTTTTTTATATCCCTCTTCAAATCTTTCAACTACTACTCTTTCAGGACAAACACTCATCATAACCGATGTTTCTGATTCACCAGCATGGGAGCCGGAAGTTATTGTGATTTGTTGTAGTATATCGGGAATGGCTAACCACCAGGAATAAGTAAAAGCGAAAATATCATATTTTCTTAGTTCCCGGCAAGCTTCGTCAAGAGCAGGGTTGTTCCCTCCGTGACCGTTAACTATTACCAATCGGGAGATACCGTGAGTTTTAAGAGCTTTCCCTACATCCACAACATAATTTTTTAAAGTGGCTGGAGAAACCCACAAGGTGCCCCAGAAATGACGGTGGTGTTCTGATACTCCCACAGGAATCGTAGGTAGTAGTAAGATATCAGTTTTTTCTTCAGTTTTCTTGGCAATCCATTCTGCGGTCAGCCAGTCAGTCCCTAAAGGAAGGTGTGGACCGTGTTGTTCGGTTGAGCCCACTGGGAGCAAAGCCACATTTTCAGATTTAAGGTGTTTCCTGGCATCAAACCAGGTTAATTTTGATAGTTCAGCCATAATATCCTCCGTTTAATAATTCAATAAATATGTTTGCTCATTATTATATGCTTATTTTTTCGGTATTACCCTCATTGCTGTGGTTTTTATGGATACATACACCTGCATACCCGTAGTAAGCTGTAAATCTCTGGCTGAAGAAGAAGTAATCAGGCAGGTTAAAGGGATATTACCATCCAACTTTACCCGGGTCAGGGGATTAAGGTAGGAGACCTTTTTAATCTCGCAGAGGTAGGTGTTGCGAGCACTGGTTGACGGCCTGTTAAGGGAAATGGTTATATCTTCAGGTCTTAAGCAAATATCAACTTCAGTGCCTACAGGTTCGTTGCTGATAACCTCCAGATAATGTTGGGAAATTTTTACCACGCTTAAATCAGCAATTCTATCAACTATTATTCCGGTTAGAATGTTGTCAAAACCGATAAATCTGGCCACCTCCACAGTTTCGGGGTGGTAAAATACCGTTCCTTTATCGCCATACTGGGTTATTGTTCCATTATGTATAACTGAAATTTGGTCAGCTAACCTTTGACCCTGCTGTAAGTCGTGAGTGGACATAATAATGGTGCCTTTTTCTGAATAAACATAATCTTTAATCTTTTCCTCAACTTCCCCGGAGGTTTTTACATCCAGATTGGCCATAGGCTCGTCCAGGATTAATATTTCAGGCTCAACTATCATTGCTCGGGCCAGGGCGACTTTTTGCATTTCACCACCAGATAGTTTTCTGGCATTTACCGATGCATATTTTTCCAGACCAAAATGATTTAAGGTTTCACCCACCTTATTCCTGATAATTTCGTAACTTAGGCCTCTGATTCTTAAACCATAAGCCACATTGTCCCAAACGGAACTGTTAAAAACTACCGGTTTCTGTAGAACCATAGATATTTTTCTTCTGAATAAAGCATTGTTAATTCCAGCTTTAACTTCTAAATCATTAATAGTTATAAAGCCTGTTGTTGGTTCATCTAACAAGCCTATTATTCTGAGAAGCGTGGTTTTACCCGCGCTGGTGGGACCGAAAATAACGGATATTTCCCCTTTTTCAAACTTAAGGTTTATATTTTTTAGTATAAAGCGACCTTGAATATTTTTACCGAGGTTGGTTACTGTTATCAGACTCATACTTTCCTCTGTTGATAAATATTAAGCAGGAGGTTAACGGTAAGGGAAATCAGCAGCAATATAAGGCCTAAAGCCAGAGATAACTCTATCTCCCCCCTTTGGGTTTCCAGGGCAATGGCGGTAGTGAGAACCCTGGTAAAGCCGCGGATATTTCCTCCTACCATGATCACGCAGCCCACTTCGGAGATAGCCCTTCCAAAAGCCAGCAGGATAGCCGAAATGATGGAGAAACGAGCCTCTTTTATAATGGTGATGATAGCTTGAGTATTGGTAGCCCCCAGGGAAAGGGCGGTGTCTTTCAGGGATTTATCAACCCCGCTTAAGGCTGAAATAGTAAGCCCGATAAGAATCGGGGTAATAAGTATGGCTTGACCCAGAACCATAATTGTGGGAGTAAAAAGGAGATTTAAGCCTCCCAGTGGTCCCAAACGGGAAAATAGAAGGAAAACAAAAAGACCCACCAGTACCGTGGGCACACTGTAAAAGGTTTGAATCAAGCTGATAAGCGCTCTCTTTCCAGTGAAAAAATAGAATTGGAGTATTCCCCCCAGGGGGATGCAAAGAATCGAAGCAATTAAAGTTGCCAATAAGGAAATACTGAGTGAACGAAGCGCTATTTCCATCACTTCTCTGTCAAAAGTGATTATCAGTTCTACTGCTTTTAAAAAACCCTGCCAGATTTCCGTCAACTCATAACTCTTGTTATTCTCTTAATCAAAATCTACCCCTGCTCCGGGTAAAAATAAACTGGTTCCATATTTTTGCACACCAAATTCAGCTATTATATTCTGTATTTTATCGGAAATTAGCAAATTATTCACTTTCTGAGCAGTTATTAGATCCAGGAAAGGAAACTTATCGGGGTTCAAGGTAATCAGGGAATAAATATTAAGTAGTTCATTTTCTTTATCAATGATAGGTGTTGATTTGATCCTATTACTATAAGTAAGATAGGTGCCTTTGTCGGTAATCGTGTAGGCCTTTTTCTGGTCAGTCAGCAGAAGGGTTGGCCCCATACCGCTTCCTGCTTCCAAATACCACTTTTCTGACCTGATATTATTTTCATAATCAAAACCAGCGATTTTCCATAATCTTTTTTCTTGTGAATGTGTGCCGGAATTATCCCCCCGGGAAACGAATCTCACGGATTCGGGATTTATTTGTCCCTGGGTATATATCCTCTTGAAGGCTTCTACCACCTTTAGCCCTTTTATCCCAGCAGAGTCTTCATCAGGTCCGATTAACAGGAAGTAATTATAGGCAAAAGGAGTTCTCCGGGCTCCATATCCTTCCTGAATAAATTTTTCTTCTTCCACCCGGTCATGAGTGGCTAAAAGATGAACATCTCCCCTTCTTCCATATTCCAATGCCTGTCCGGTCCCTGCATAGATAATGTCCAATTCTATTTTTAGTTCCTTTTCAATTATCGGCTCCAGTATTTCCCATAGACCGGAATCATAAAGGCTGGTGGTGGTAGCCAGACGAATACGCCTGGTAGAAAGGGCAGTATCGTTGTTGATATGATTAACACTACCTACCCACAATAACATACTCATGATAAGCAAAGCGAAACCAACCGGGACGGTTAAGTATTTATTAAGTCTAATTCTCATATTATTTAATATAACACATAAGGAATGAAAAAGAGCAGAGAGTCGCAACTACTTTGGCTCCTTTCCTCAGCAAGTAAGTGGGGTCAGGCTTGACATTCTTCATATTCGGTTATGTAAGTAGTAAATATAAGCAAAGTTAAGCTTGACAATCGTATACCTTCTCTTAAAGCAGGAAGATTATCTTCATTCACCCTCTTCTAAGTAAGGAGAGGGAAGGGTGAGGGGAAGGGAGGGGACGACATTAGACCCTGAATCGGAGTTCAGGGTGACGAATGAGGGGAAAAACATGAGATCGCCACGACTTCTTTCAGAATGCTCGCGATGGCACCCACAAAGGAGACCGTCCCCAGTAATGGGTTATTCAATTATAAATTTTTCACCATTTAAATATAGCTGAATTATCACGCCTCTGCCGTTTTTATCAATAGAAACCTCTACCCCTAACCCCTGACCTCGTAATTCTTCAATCTGCCTCCCCTTACCCTCCGGTATAAAGTAGTTTTCAATACCATATACTACTTCAAGGTTCCTGGTATCATTGTAAAACCAAATTATCTGTCCGGTGAGGAAAACCTCGTCCCCTTCGGGTTTGTTATTCCTGATTTCTGCAGGAATCCAGTAGATATTCTCTTTTTTCAGAATCAGAAATATTTTTTTACCTACCGCGAAATTATCAAAATCCAAAGGAATTTTATTGGTATCCAATCTGTTTATTTCATAACGGAGTATTACATAATCACCTCTTAAAACATCTCTGGGGTCAATAGGGACAGTTTTTAAAAGAACCCTGGTACCGGTTAAAACAGTATATTGGTTGAATCCTATGACAGCCAAAGCTGTAAGTAACCACAACCCTAAGATCAGAAAAACCACAGTTCTTTTTTTCATTTTTCAATCTCCTTCACAATACTTCTCCTTTTCTTTTCCAGGAATATAGAGCTTAAAATTAACAATAAACCTCCTATCATGAAGAACAAAGACCTATCCAATAATCCCCATAAAATGTCAAAGTAACGGGTAATCACAAAACCTACAAAAATCAATATCCCCATATTGAAGACCATTACACTGCGAACCTCAAACCCATAGAGGATGGTAATCAGAGAGAATAAGAGGAGGAGAATATTCATAATCACTGTATTTGTTAGAGTATATTCTGGTCTTGACAGAACAGAAAGGCTACCTGCAATAAGCAGGAAAAGCAAGATAATTTCATAAATTTTATGACTCAAGGTGATAAGTTTTTTCAATATGTAAAAGGCCAATATTAGCAAACCTATTGCTCCCAGAATAAAAGAACCAACCAGATAAGCGTTATAGTTCACCAAGGGCTGTATTGTTAGAAGTCCTTGGAAGGATAAGAGATAAGTTGCTCCGAGAGCTAAAATAAAACCAAAGGTTCTAAAGGTTTTATTAAAAGATGGATATTTCTCGCTCAAATGGGCCATCCCGATCAAATAAAGAATCACTCCCAAAAGAACCTGAAAAATCAGAAAGGGCATTCTTATCTGGTAAAAAGCAGTCTGTTTTAAAAATGAGAAAGTTAAAAGATTAACACCCACTATGGCACCGGCAATATTTATCCAGAGACTCACTTTGGATTTATCTTTGTAGGTCAGATAAAATAAAAACAGCAGGGGAATAAAGAATAGGTAATAAGCAGGCGGTTTAGGATGGATAAAAACTGAGATAATCCATAGAGCAAAGGACAGACAACTGCCTATAAGGTAAATCTGGGACCCTTTTTTATAGAAGTAGTAACCTGTTAAACCCAGGGATATCATTAAAACCAGCCAGTCATAACCATAAATCAAGCCCAGAAAAGAAGCGACTATGAGTGCAGCAATATTAGTTAGGTATTTAACCTGTTTTTCTCCTGAGAGTGGTAAAAGGATAAGAAAAACAATCAGGGGGTAATAATAATTAGCAACTCCCTGACTTACCATGAAGAAAATATTCCAGGTTAGAAAAAGTCCCGAGGAGAGAAGAAACACCGGGGTTGATTCAAAGAAAAAAGCTACCGGTAGTATGGGAAAAGCCCATAAAAGAAAGATAACCCAGTTTCCACTGGTGGGTAAATGATAAATCTGTCCGATGAGGGCCAAGGTAGCACCCCAGAAGATAGCTGCCAGGAATAATAAACTCTTACCCAGCATAACCAAACCTTTTTTCTCATAAGAAAAATAGTATCCAAGGTAGAGGGTCCCCAGGGTAACCGATATAAGCATAATAGTTTTTACCGCAGCTGAAATTTCTCTCCAGTTGGAAGCTACAAACAAAATCACTCCTACCCCGAGCAAAACTGCTCCGATAGTGGAAAGAACCCTTATCAAACTACCTCTTTTGATACCTTCTTTTGGGGGATAATCATATATCTTCAAAATATTATCTGCCTGTTCTGAAGAAATTACCTCCTTATCTTTCCAATGCAAAATCTCCTTTTTTAACCAGAGTAATCCTGTCTTATCTTTAACATGACCTGAGGTTTTTTTGATGACCAGGATTATCATGGTTATTAAAAAATGAACTACAGAAACCAATATCAAAAGGCCTAAAAAATATAACAGTGAATTTCTTAAAATACTCCACATACTTAGCCTCCAAAACAGTTGTGTAAATTAGCGTTAAACCTACATTACACATTAGCCCGGGTTCGTACCCGGGGAGAAGATATGGATATCAGCCTACAAGACCATACTATATTATTACAAATTAATATTCAAAATAATATGGAAAGACAGGTTAAACCGCCATCCATTTTTTCAAACTCAGTCATTTTTAACTCAATTAACTGGTAACCATGAGGTAATTCCGTTAATTTTTTCATAGTTTCGGGGAATCCTGAAGGAACCAGCAAGTTATTATTTATTAATAAACAATTGGCTGCATAACTTTCGGATTCTTCAACCTCAATAATGTTATAGTTTTTAAATTCTTCCAAGATTTCCAGACCTTTTAGGGCTAAAATTGTATAATTGCCAATATAATTTATCCCCGATTTTAAATGTAAGATATTTTTTACTTCAACAAAAGAAGAACTAAACCCTGCCCGAGAAAGATATCCTGCCAGTTCATTGGCTCCGTCTCTGTTGGTTCTCCGGGAAAGTCCAATATAATAATGATCTTCTATTTTTAAGACATCACCACCATCCACAGTTCCGGGAAATTTAATTTTCCTGATGGTAAAAAGGCTCGCTAACTCTTTTTCTATCTTTTTCTCTTCACCTTGCCTTCGGATATCCCCTAAACAGGTTATAATGGCAGTTTTTCCAGCAATAACTACGGTATCTTCCACAAAAGGAGCGTCGGGATACTGGGGGTCTGGCTTCAGAACCGTTAATGTTAATCCACAGGCTTTTAAAGCCTTACTATAAGCAGTATGTTGACGCAATGCTTCACGATAGTCAGGTTTTCCCAGAGAAGAAGTGGTGATACCCATAGCAAAATTAAGGCCGGGTTTTCTTACAATCGCTTTAGTAAACATTGTTTAAAATATTTTACTCTCTTACTTCAATGGTTATGATTTCTCGTTTTCCCTGTAAGTTTTCTGCCTGTATTTGGTAAAAGCCTTTAGATGAAGGAATAAAGCGAGCTTCCTTACTTTCTGCCAAAAAATTTTCATTGATGCTCCAGCGTACTTCCTCCCTGGCGCGCAGGGAAATAACGCACCCTTTTTCCAGCAAGAAAGTGTCTTCCTGGTGTGGGCTCAAAATCAGAGATGAATCTTCTATGATTAAAACATTAAGTCCACTGTCATAATCATCTCCTTTCAAGCCATACTGGATACTGTTTCCCTCAGAAAATTCTTTAAGGTGGGAATAGGTAAAAGGAGTTTTAAGGTTATAAGCAGAATTAAAAAGTAACTCCATCACTTCTGACCAGATAAGTCCTGCTCCTACCTGACCGGTGACTTCATCCATGGGCGAATGGTTGCTATTTCCCACCCAGACCCCCACCAGGAAATCGGGAGTGTAGCCTATTACCCAGCTATCCCGGTAATCCCGGGAGGTCCCGGTTTTTAGAGCGTAATTCCTGGGAAACAGGTTTAATACTGTTCTCATACCAAACTGTTCCACCCCGGTGCTCCTGTCCTGAAGAATCTTATTGATCAACTCTACATATTCTGGTCTAACCACCTGTTTGGTTATGGATATTTTTTCATTACGGTAAATCTGTAGTTCTTTCAACACTCCCTGATTGGGAAAGATGGTGAAGTAGTGAGATAGATCCAGCAGGCTCATCTCCAGTCCGCCCAGGGCGATTCCCAGCTGATAACTTTCCCAGGGTTGAATGGGCTTAAAACCCAACTCTTCTTCCATAAACTGGTAAAATTCATTAAGCCTGATATACTCCAAAACTTTTACTGCAGGTACATTCAGGCTATTACTCAGAGCATAGTGTAAATTAACCACCCCCCGGTACTTTTCATCATAATTGCGCGGATAAAGGGGAAGACCCATAGCTGTAAGATACTTATATTCTCTATCGTCTATCATCGTGTAGGGTCTTAACCCTTTTTCAAAGGCTTTAAGGTAAATAAAAGGTTTAATGGTGGAGCCGACAGCCCGGGGTTCCAGCAACATGTTTATCTGGTACCCACTTTTAGAGGAAAGGGGGTCTGGTGAACCAACAAGAGAGAGTATCTCATTTTCTGGAAGTTTAATGACAATTACTGCTGAATTATAAGCGCTTTTCCATTTAAGTTCATCTAAATTTCTCTTTACTATTTCTCTTATTCTATCGGTAAGTCTAAAATCCACTGTTAATTCCTGGTTTTCTGTTGATTCTTTCAGATAAGAGGCTATTTCAAAAGAAGGCAGGCTATAGCGGTTATACTTACGCATTTTTTCTTTGATAGTCAGAGAATTCTCTATTACAAAAATATTTAAGTCCACGCCCAGACTTCTGCCTATCCTCAGGGTAATATTACGGTTCTCGATACGCGCCGGGTTATTGAAAGTAGGGTTACTGATGGTAGCCAGGAGCTGGAGTATCTGTCCTTCATTTAAAAGTTCTGGAGGGAGATTAAAATAAAGTCTGCTGGCTTCTTTGAATCCTTGAGCCTGATTCCCCAGGTAGAGAGAGTTAACATACATCTTCAGTATCTCCTCTTTGGGAAGAAATAGTTCCAAACTCAGGGCATAACTTAATTCTTTAAGTTTATTTTTCAGACTTCTCTCACTTTCCGTACCCAGCAGAATCTTGGTTAACTGTTGGGTTATAGTACTGGAGGCTTTTCTATCGCCAATTCCCAGGCCACCCAGAAGGTATTTAGTTAGACTTATCGGATTGAAACCAGGGTGGTAATAAAAATACTTATCCTCTTTTATAAGGAGGAGTTCTTTTAATCGGGGCGGGATTTCCTCCAAATATCTCGCCCAATACCCGCGGTCATTGGGCTTAAGGAAAATCTCTTCTCCTTTCCTATCCACCACAACTGCTGATTCCAGATTCTGGTAGGTTTTCACTAATGATTTTGCCTGATGATAACCGATTGGTAAAAAGAAACTACTGATAATAATCAGGCTGATTAATATAATCCCGCTTATTTTTAGCAGTCGGGTTGGAGAGAATATACCTGTTCTCACTCTATCTCAAAATACCTCCCGGCGGTTCTACCAAAAATCTCCGGAAAGTACATTTCCGATACTATGGCGGGAATCTGAATGAACTTACCCCGGATAAGGGCACGCGCAAAATATTCAAATTCATACACTCCAGGACTCATACTTCCCAGATAAAGAAAGACCCGGTCGTTATAAATAGCTTTATACTGAGGAAAGAGGAATCGGTCAAAATAGGTCTGCCAGTAGTTTATATCCCGACGGAACCCTTCCTCCTGCATGAGAGAACGGTCTTCGGTGGATAAATCCAGATTGACGATTTCCATTCCAGCAGGTATGAAATCTTCTAACATCACAAAGGTTCTATATTCGGGTACAGTTATTTGTAATTTCACCCTTATTACTTCGCCTACCTTAGCCTTGGTAAGTGGTTTTTCTCGTTTTTTATCGCTTGGCTGATAAAACTCCCGGGTGATACCCAAACCTTCGTCCCTTGGCGGTATTTGTTCCACAGGTAAATAGTACTTCAAAGCCATATCATAATAAAAAGCGTTGGGAAGAGTATTATGGTTGGTTTTTCGGAAAGTTATCTCGTTAATCTGGTTAAATTTCATTTTCCCAAAAGGTACTTCCTTCTTGAACTGGTTCAGAATGGTTTCTTTCTGGAAACGGTATTCTCCCTCTTTGAGTCCATTAAGGGAAACCTCCAGGGTAAAGTCCGATTCTGTCTCTCTTTTCCAGATCAGAAAATCTGTCAGGGCGTCTATGGCTACCAGGGTGTTCTGGGTGGAACCCCAGCTTCTGTCTTTATATCGGCTGTTTAAGAGCCATCTTAGAACTTTATCTAAAAGTGGGTTATCCCTTTTATAAGCTACCTGAGCCTTAAGGTAAAGGGCGGTATTTTTAATCGGGGTTTCATAATAATCATAGAAGGCTATTTTCCCGGTACCCAAAAAAGCTCCCCTTCCGTCGATCTTTACCCGATTATCCAGAATATTAAATACTTTTTCTTTAAGATTTTCCTCGTACCCTCCCTGGACCATGATTAAAGCCAGTTTGGTTAGAGTAACCGAACTTATATTTTCCTGTAAGTAAGCCTCATCTCTGGTAAAGCTGATAACCTTCTTTTTTAAATCCTCTATCTCGGCTACTTCAGGGAATCCTATGAGGGTAGCTACGGTTAAGATGACAGTTTCTTTGTTGCTATAATATTGGTATTCAGTAGTTATCTTTATTTTAAGGTAATCTACCGCTCTATTTAGAACTGTTTCGTTTACCGGAAAACCAGCCTCTTTAACCCTAAGGAGAGCGTCTACTACCTGCAGGGTAAGGTAAAAACCCGATTCACTCCCCCGCCAGAAAGTAAAACCACCATCAAAGTTTTGAGAATTAGCCAGCTCAGTGAGACCTATCTGCACCACTTCTTCCAGGGAATACTCTCTACCCTCATAGCGTATATTTTGGAGTTTAAGTTTTTCTTCCAGATGTGGGACATTCAGGCCCTTTTTAACAGTAGCAATAGCCGATAGTTTGCTGGCTATCTGCTCGGAACAGCCGTAAGGAAATTCCAGCAGGTACTGAAGAGCATCAGAAAGAAATATTGCCAGGGTGGCACTTGCCTTAATGGCGAGGCTGCCCTTATCCCGGGAGATATTATCTGGCAGGAAGAGATACTCTTTGAAGATGGGCTGGGTAAGGTAGTTAGAGGTAGCTGTAACTTCATAGGTGTTGTTGGGAGTTATACTAAGCCTTTGCTCCACCGTATCTTCCAGATTTCCTCCCTTAACCGAAAGGGTGAAAACATGCTCTCCTTTTTCCAGAGAAGGAGGCGCTTGAACCTTAAAATAAACGGTTTGACTTTTATCTGCTTCCAGGATAATCTCCCTTTCCAGTTGTTCATCCAGAAGGGTTAAGGTTGGGCTCTCCAGTTTTACCTTAACTTTAAGGTTTTCTGAACTCGGTTTAAAAATCTGGGCTCCTATCTGGAAAATGTCTCCAGGGACCACAAAGCGAGGCTTTAAAGGTACCAGCATAAGTTCCTTACGGGTAATGAACTCCAGGTAATGAATCCCTAAACGGGTATCCAGGGTTATTCCCAGGGTTTCAGTTTGCCAGGTAGTAAGGTTGTCGGGTAGGGTGAACTTCACCTTTGCCTTACCTTTATCATCCGTTCTGACCACAGCCTGCCAGAAAGCAGTTTCTTTGAAAACACCTCTTTTTTTACGAGTCAGGTCCTCTTCCGATTTTAAAGCTCCCCCTCCCTTGGTGGGTATCTCTACCCTCACTAAAATATTTTGCACATTGCTGGCAGTGGATACGCATAAGGGAAAACCAGAATAGAAAAAGGAGAGAGGATTCTTTTTGGGGTTTCCTTTAAGAGCCAAAACGCTTAAATCTGCTACCGAAAGAGAAACTTCAGCAGGTACAGGCTTACCCACCTGGTCACGGGCGTAAGCGTATTCCCGGGTTTGAATGTCCAGAGTAACTTCTTCTCCGGGCAGATAATCTTTTTTATTCGATTCAACCTGTATTTCCAACCTTTTTCTATCAGTATTAACTTGAAACTCTATCTGACCAAACTTCATCTCCGGTTTAGAAGAGATAAGAAGAACCGAAACAAAAACATTAGGCAAGTAATCCTCTTTAACGGGGAAAGAAAAAACAGACAGGTTTCCTTCAATTTTTTTTATCTGGTAGTCAAAGATTCTTCCTCTTTCAATAGTTATCAACGCTTTCGCTTCGGTGTAGGGAGATTTTATGATGACTCTTCCTTCTTCCCCTGCTTTCAATTGAGTATTTTCCGTTTCTAATTCAAGTTTAGTGTCAGTGCTTGGCTTAATGCTTACCTCCCCTTTACCATAAACATAGAGCGAACGGTTAGCAAAGACGCGGTTTCCTCGTTTATCCGAAGCACTGATTTCTAATTCATACTCACCCTCTTTGAAAATCTGGTATTCTCTAAGGTAATCACCCTTACTGTCGGTAGATAGGATGAAGGTATCCACAACTGTTCTTTTTCTTTCCCACTGATACTGAAAGCCTCCACCTACTCCCTGCCTTTTACTATAAACCCATTCCACCTGATAGAGATTAAAGTTAATATTTTCTACCTTGATCGGGGACCAACCCTGCTTTTCACCGGTATTCAATGACTTCACCTGCAGGTTAAACTTTTCTTCCTTTCCAAGAAAGTATTTATCAGTACTTATTCCTAAATAAAACTCACCGGCATGAAGGATGTAGGATTTCTGGGTGGAGACGCTTTGCCCCTGGGTATTTTGCACGGTGATATCAAGGACAATGATTTTGCTGGTTCTATCCTTTTCTTCTTTGAACATCTTTTCTAAATCAAGTAGCTGGGAGATGGCAGCCCTGCCATTAACATCTAATTTGGTACTTCCTCTCATATAAAAGCGATCTGTTTGCTCGTAAGGATACCAATAGTAACCGCCTGAGCCAAAAGAAAAGTTTCCTTCGGGGTAGCGGTCAAAATAGTAATTTTGGGTGGTGATGGTATAGGTGACTTCTCCTCCTTCTAAGGGGACTCCAAAGTAGTAGCGAGCGTTTACCTCCAGATTGACCGTGTCTTTGGAGATGTATTCAGTTTTTTCCTCTTTTACGGTTACCTCAAAGGGAGCAGGGATATATTCCTGGACATCAAAAGAACCGTAACCGGATTGGTCAACAGACATCCAATAGCTACCAAGAGGAGAACTTCTATCAAGTAGAAAGCGAGTGTTAAAGGTGCCATAATCATTAAGGTTCAGGGTTTGCTCTGAGACCACATCACCGCGGGAGTTATAGATTTTTAGACCAGCCTTTTTACCCTGAGGAATCTCGTATTGCCCATCGTATCCTGTTCTATAAAGTCCTTTGATGAATACTTCCTGCCCGGGCTGATAAATGGGTTTATCAGTATATAGGTAAATTCTGGGTGCGGTATAAGCAGTTCCCGCCCACCATAACTGACTTTCTCTGGAAAGTATGATGGTGCTATCATTACCCTTACTTATCACCACTCCCTTAAGGTTGGGAATTAATTCGGTAAAAGCGATACCCTCAGAGTTAGTGGTGCTCGTAAAAGTTGGAATTAACTTTCCTTCTCGTTGTTCATAAAGGTTAATTTTAGCTTCGCTTACCGGTGATAAATCTTTGAGACCGGTAACCCAATAGAGGTTATAAAGAGTCTTTAACTTTTCAGGACTTAAGGGAGTTATCCATATTTCATCAACAGTTTCCGGGTCTATCTTTTTTTCAGCCACCCCTAAATTGGTGACCGTTAGATAAGTTCTTTCGGAAGCAGGTTGATTGATAGATTGCTGTTTCTTCCAGTCATAGTAGGTGTAGGTATATTGAGGGTGAGAGAAAACCACCAGATAGTGGCCTAAGGGATCTTTAAAATAGTCTTTTATGTCTATTTGAAAATAATTTTTTAACCAGTATCTTTTAGGTAGATTGATTTTGGAAGTTATCTTTTCTTTAAAACCGCTGATAATTTCTGGTAGCTCATCCTCATAGGGTCTTTTATCCAGCTCTTTCAGGAAAGCGAGAGCCTCAAATTTATAAATCTCCAGATTAACATACTCCATATTAACGGTAGCGTAGTTGAGTTTGGTATTATCCGGGGTGGTTACATTATAGGGGTTTTGTAGGTGTTGAAACCTCAGGTGCATACCGGGCATCTTACCACTAATAAAGGCAAGATTTACTTTTACTTTCTGACCGAAGACATCCTCCAGATTTAATTCCAGAGAATAATCTAAGTTGGGCATAATACCCCAGTTTATCCAGGTGACAAAATCACCAGGGTTAGCGGTGAGACCTCTCTCCTGATAAACTTTATCATAGACTCTAAAGGGCCTTCCCCAAATATATAATTCGTAAGGAAAATTTGATTTAATATAGTTTTTATATTCTTCTGGTGAGGGTAGTCTTAATGGAGTTGTGGTAGTCAGACCGAGGTTGGTAATATCAGCACCACTCGTTGTATTGGCAGGTGAGGTTTCAAGAATTTTAAGTTCGGGATAGGAGGTGATTACCTTTTTAATGGGTTCGCGGTTTATGGTAAAACCCTCTAAGTTGACTATTTTATTTAAGATGATTTCAAGTTTTTCACCCCGACCTATTTTGCTGCTTTCAAAGGAAAGCAATATTTTTTTCTTATCGGTAACCATCCTGGTTTCATTATATTGGCTATCATCTTCCGGTTTTTCTCCATAAACTATCTCTTTCAGGGCCGGGGCTATGATTTTACTCCTGGATATATCTACTTCCTCGTAAAAACTTATTTCCAGCTTTCCTTGAGGGTCAAAAAAGTCCGGGGAAGCATGGTCGGTTCTATGGGATTGGGCAGAAAGGTTCTCCAGGGGGCCGGTTATTTCCAGAAGAGACCAAAGGGGTTGGTCTAATATCAGGTCACCCTCAGCAGGATGGGCTTGCTTAAGATTAATAAAATAAGATTTTTCAAAATCCCAGAACCTGGCTCTCCCGAAACTATCTCTCTGGTTATAAACATAGATAACCGATTTATCGGTCACTTCCTGCCTGGGTGTACCATCTATAGGCTCGATTCCTTCTGCTGATTTTTTCCCATACTCAGCAATAAAAGGCAGCTCTTTTTTGGTATTGGTATCGGTCAAGGTGATTTCTTTTTTAATTTTCCCCAAGTCTACCTCTTGATTGAAGTAAATGATAAAGGGCTGATTATAAATCATCTTACCCGTACTATTGCCAACATATCGAAGTTTACGGGTGGTAAACTCTATGCTTTTACCTTCTACCGGAAGGCCATCCATAGAAATCAGACCAGGCTTCACTATTATCTGGTAGCGGGACGATCTTATGAGCCTTTCTTCCGGGATGAATTGAAGATTACTGGTGGTTATCCACTTGAAACGGCCTTTGGTTACGGGAGTAATTTCAACTGGTATATCCATCTGGCTCTGGTAGTCTATGGTGGACAGGGGCACCATGGGACGATTAAAAACGATGGTTATTTCAGAGTTTTCCGGTGTTTCCGAGCCCTCATGGGGAAAGATAGCCACAATTTCTGGATTCTTTACCGCTTGAAAATCAGTTCGCAGAAGTTCACCGGTGGGGGTAGTTAGCTCTACTGAATAGTAATTGTTAAGTGTTAAATCTTTTTCGGGCTTAAAAAGGAGTTTGTCTTCATCCTGTATAATTTGCCAGTTACCCTTTATCTCCGGGCTAAACTTAATTCCCTGCTTTGCGGATTCTTTGTCTATTCCCTGAGGTAGATAAAAAACCACCGGAGCACCCTGGGATATCTTCTCATTAACTAACCGATATACCTGGGAGTAAGCAGGTTTAATTATAGTAGGTTCTCGTTGAAAGATATAACCTAAGCCAATTATTATAGCGAGAACCACCAACAGTGAAACTACTTTCATAGATGCTTTCTTATAGAATTCTTCCTTCACTTATGGTACTCCTCCTTATATTTTTTCAATCAATGCTCTGCAAAATCTCAGATAGGACTATAGTCCAAGAAATTAATATGTGTAAGTTTCTGATTATAATCAGCCCTTTGGTAGTTTATAATTTAAACTCCATCTATTATCTTTATAATAATCGTCAGACAATATATAGTCAATACCTTTTTATATTGATCCAGAGTATTATACGACTCTGTGACTTTGGACTCCCGATCCAGAGTCTTGGTAACTATTGGGGACAGTCCCCTTTGTTTTTCTACAACTCTTTGTCGTGCTGAACCCTGATCCAGCATCTCATTTTTTACCTACGAAGACACTGCATCAGGTTTAAGGATAAAATGGGGAGTTTCCATGAGATATAATACCCTGATAATTTTCGGTAGTATAATTAATTAACATTTCCTTGTCGTCATATTAGATAAGAATACAGGCCAGGGATAAAGACGGAAAATTGTTATAGGAAGATGTTTCTGATAAATACTATACTATACTCAGGGGGCAAAATTGAGATGAAAGCAAAGAAGATACTTTTAGTATTGCTGGTTTTAGTTTTAATAGGTACATTAGCGGTTTTACTGTATTTCTTCATTTCCAGGCCACGGCTGGATATAGGACAAATTCCTAAAGGGTGGAAAGTTGTGGAGGTGATTAAAAAACCCGATGGAACAATTAGCGGTTATCTAAAAGGAAAAGGCTCAGTTGAAGATTCCTTAACACTCTTCAAAGAGGGGATAGAAAATAGTGGTTGGGAAATAATCAAAGAGGGAGAAATGGAAGTATTCTTCAGCAAAAAAGATAGAAACGCTGTTTTACTGGTATTTCCAGTTGAAGGCGAGGAAGTTGAAGCTTTCGTGATAACTTCTAACAAACCAATCCTGGATCCCGGCGAACCAAAAGTGCCTACCGTGGATGTAGAGGGTAAAGATTTAGAGGAAGTTCCCCGTATGGTAGGGACAGTAAGGATTTCTTATGAGTCAAAACCGGAAGCAGATTATGTTGAATATATACTAAAAAACCCTGTAAAAGAAGTATTTGATTTTTATATAACAAACTTGCAGAGTAAAGGCTGGAAAATAGATACCTCTGGATTTTCAGAAAATATGGCAGGGATGAATGCTAATAAAGCAGGTAAGGGGATTTTAATTATAAATATCACTAAAGATGATATTTTCGGAGAATATACTATTATTCAGTTAAATCTGATTAAATAACTTTTATTAAAAGTTAGTGAAAAGTAGGACTGTCCCCCAAGGGGACAGTCCTCAACTTTATTTTAACGCCAGTACCAGTTAAATGAGTTATAGGTTATAAAGGCCCGTCCCACAGAAACAGGTCTAACGCTAGCCAGGTTTATTTTACTGGTTTGCACGGTCGTACTGAAATAAAGAGGAATCAAGGGAAGCTCTTTAGTGATGAGAAACTGTACCCGTGAAAGTTGTTCTTTTCTTTGAATCTGGCTCATTTCCCCCGAAGCTTTTTTTAAAAGTTCAGTCGCCTCGCTATTATTCCAACCATAAATATTCCATCCCGTCCAGTTGTTTTCAGGTTTAGGTATCATATCTCCCCGATAGATGGAGTCAGCGATAGAAGTTGGCCCAAAGTTCCAGGAGAACAAAATCATACTGGGCCATTTACGCATAACAAAATGTTCTGTACCTAAAAACACCGCTGATGGTAGGTTTTTACTTATATCTAAATCTATACCTACTTCCTTCAACTGTTTTTGAATAATAGATTGAACATCTTCTCTTTCACGGTTACCAGAGGTGGTTCTCAATTCTAAAGCCAGCTTCTCATTATTTTTATATCTAAATCCATCAGTTCCTGATTTCCAACCCGCTTCGTCTAAAAGTTTTCGGGCCTCAGTTTGATTATAGGAATATTTAATTATATTGGTATTATCACTGGCCCAATGACCTGAAGCAAAAATGGTATGAGCTACGGGTTGTTTTCCCTGGAATAACGATTGTGAAATTGTTTCTCTATCAATACTATGCATGAGAGCTTTACGAACTCTGAGGTCTGATAGGATAGGGTTATCCAGGTTAAAAGCTATATGAGAAAAAGCTAAACCACCAACGAAGTTGACTTTAAGGTTTTCAGGAGGTCTGGTTGCCAGCGATAGACCCTGACTTAAACTAATACCACCTGGAGTGATATCAATGTCTTTACCTGAGATAACGCGTGCTAATAACGAGGTAGTATCCGGGATAAAGCGAATGACAATATTATCAATAAGAGGAAGACCAAAAAAGAAATCCGAATTTTTTTCTAAAGACATCCGGGTAGCAGGTATCCATTCTCGTATTTTATAAGGACCAAGACCAATTGGTTTTCTTGCTAATATTTCATCTTTGATAAATATCTCGGATTTTTGTTGCGATTTCATTTCAGTATAAGGTTTTTCCAATATATGTTGGGGGTAAAATCCGGTTAATTCCATAGAACCAGGCATCCAAAGGTTAGCCCTGAAGTCCAATTCTTTAAAGTAAACTTTGACTGAATCAGAAGTTAATATATCAAACCCCTTGATATGGTAAGCTCCAGCACCTTTGGTAAAATCAATTTTATCTTCCACGGTTCTAACAGAAGGAACCAAAGGGTCCATAAAGACTTGTAAGGTATAAGCCCAATCGTTTAAGGTTACCGGTTTTCCATCCTGCCATTTAAGACCCTGACGCAGTAGGTAGGTAATTTCCATCTTATCTCCTACTACTTTCCATAAACCGTTTTCCACTGTTGGGATTACCTGAAGAGTTCCAGGGTATAATGACCAGTTATGGTCTCTACCTACGGTAGGTATGTTTAACAGGCTAAAGGGAACCCAAGCCATAACCGTAGGACCTACGAACATATTCATGGTGTCGGGTTCTGTAAACATACCGATATTAACCGTTCCTCCCATTTTAGGGGGGTATAAAACTTGGTGTAAGCCATAGGCAGTTTCTGCTCTGGTAGCTAAAGCTTGAGGAGCGATTAGTCTAAAACCATCTACGGACCTGTAAGAAAGATATTGATGTTGAGATCTCAATCCTAAAGTTATCCAACCATCAGCCCATCTGGGTATGCTGGCTTCATCTTGGGCCAAGGTTACAGGTACAGAGATTTTTACAGCCTCACCTGCCAAACCTTTCATTTGCCCTAAAAGAACGGCTAACTCACAACGGGTAATGTTTGCTGAGGGCCTAAAAGTTCCATCGGGATAACCTTTAATAATTCCTGCTTTATGGGCAGTGGCTATCTGAGCAAAGGCAAAGTGGTTAATTGGCACATCTCTGAAAGGATTGATTGCCGATTTAATTAAGGACAAATTTTTAGACGATACAATTAAAACAACCGCTTCTGCCCTGGTGATAGGAACTTCTGGTCTGAAGGTGCCATCAGGATAGCCTTTGACAATATCTGACTCCACCAGTTTAATAATTTCGTATTCCCATTCATGTCCCGAGATGTCTTTTAGAGAAGTCTTTGCAAAAGTTACAGGTTTAATATTAAAAAGGGAGATAGTTAAAAATAAGCATAACGTTAAACGAGTTAATCTCTTTATAAGCATTCTTTGTTCATTCTCCTTATAGAAATATAATAGGTAATTAAGTAACAAGGTAATCAAGATTAAAACAACCTTCCCGTCTGTAGGGTTCTGCAAAAGCAAATTTGCTTCCATGAGCTAAAAGTCCATGATACAGGTGAAAAGCTTTATCCATCTCTCTATGCAGAGAGCGTCCTATTTCCAGATCACTGGGCAGGGAATCAAGGTCAGGTATTATACTTTTTAAAGTTTCTTTGGATAGCCTGTTCAGATAAACTTTGGTGGTAAAGGCTAATTGGTGCTCCAGTTTTTCCCTGGCACTTTCTTTAATATTAAAGACCGGGGAAATATCTACCACACAATTAGGTTGCTCTGGCACCATATAGTATATGGTGGGAATAGGATGAGGTTTTAAATCAGGCATTTCTTCCAGAGCAAAATCACGTGAAGATAGAGCTATCGCTTCCAGATAGAGTATCATGGCTTGTCTGCGGTCAGGGTCAAGGTCGGAAAATGAATGTACCGGGTCCTGGGTTATTATTATATCTGGTTTGACCCGACGAATAATTTTGACTAACTTCTTTTTGGACTCAGCATCCGGGGTAACATAACCATAGGAAAAATCCAGAAAATTTACTTCAACCCCGAGTATCTTGGCTGCCTCCATTATCTGGAGCCTTGATTCTGGACGGGAAAGCAACACTGAGGCATAGGATTTACCCCCTGACATTACATTTTTAGCCAGTGTCCCACCACATTCCACCATCTCCAGGCCAAAAGTAGCCAGTAACAATAAAGTTGGTGTTTTAACCTCCATATATACCTCCTATATGGTTAATAAATATTTTTTCTACTTTAGAGAGAAATAATGCTTTCAGCTAAAATAGGTAAATCCAACAAATACCTTTAGTTAATAAATGTAACTTGATCTTAATCAAAGTAGTGATTTCATAATTAACCTGATGGTATTTACAGGCTATATTATAGCACGTATTATATAATTGTGCTACTAATAGGAGAATCAATAGCTTATGGTTTTGGTGCTATTCAAATAACCTGGGTTTTTTATCTCTTTGCCTCTCATCATAAAGGGTAATTATTCTGATAAAATACTGATAAATAATGAGTAAGGAGTAAAAATGATACCGACCCTTGTATTTGATATTGAAACCATTCCTGATGTCAGTGGAATTCGTTTGTTATATAATCTTGACCCTTCTTTATCGGATAAGGAAATTGCTGATTTTGCCTTTCAAAAAAGGAAGGAAGCCACCAACAGTGATTTTCTTCCTCTCCACCAACACCAGGTTATTGTAATTTCCTGTATTTTAAGAGATGGAGGTACTTTTAAGTTAAAATCATTTTCTGAACCCGAATTAAACGAAAAGAAAATCATACGGTCTTTCTTCTCGGTTATTGAAAAATATACTCCTCAAGTTGTTTCCTGGAATGGTGGTGGATTTGATTTTCCCGTCATGATATACAGAGGTTTGATTAATGGAGTGATAGCCCGAAAGTACTGGGATTTAGGAGAGAAAGAATATAATGGTGACCCTGATTTTCGCTGGAACAACTATATTAATAGATTTCACACCCGACATTTGGATTTAATGGATATGTTTTCCTTATATCAGGGTAGAGCTAGCGCTCCTCTTCACGAAATAGCCCGACTATTAGGGCTACCGGGAAAAATGAATATGGTAGGGTCATCAGTATGGGAGTACTGGCAGTTAGGTAGAATCAAGGAAATCAGGAATTACTGTGAAATAGATGTAATTAACACTTATCTGATATATCAACGGTTTAACCTGATGAGAGGTCTGGTTTCCCCCGATGATTACGAAAAAGAGCTTCTATTGGTAAAAAACTCTCTTAAAGAGATAAAACAACCGCACCTGCAGGAATTTTTATCCACCTGGGGAAAAAGTAAATATTTGGGTTAACTTCTCAAGAGCTGAAGACAATATGGGTGAATGTCACTCTGGACGCCGATCCAGAGTCTCAGTTTTAATCTCTATTAAAATAGATTCTGTATCAAGGATGGGGTGACGACCCTTTTTTCTATAACTCTCGGTTCAGGGTCAGAATCTTTGCATAAATGGAAGCAGTCCCTTAAGGGGACTGCTTCTCACATAACAAGATAGTTCAAGGAGGGAGGTTAAGCAATAACTGTCCTGTTTAACGCTTTATTTTTCGAAATATCTAATATCTCGGTCCTGGCATATGTTGCCGGAACTCTTCGCCTCGAAACTTCCTGATACCAAGAGCAAATATGGTTCCATCTTCTTTTCTACCGATCACCATTACCATATCTCCTACAAGTAACTCTCTTCCTCTGGGAAATATAGTTTCAGCACTGGTTTTGACCAAAAATATCTCTTGTAGAGGGGTTAAAATACGAAAATCGTTGTTTATAAATAGGGTTATAGTGCCAGGAGTGAACTCTGAAGGTCGCATCATGCCATAATGCCTGTATAAAGGACCCGTAATAGGAATCTTTTGGTCTCGCGAGTAGTCAAATAATCTCTGGTGCATGGGTGTTGCGTATAAAACAAAGCTAGATATCAGGGCTAAAATAATAATAGCTGCTACCGATAGTAAAATAGGTTTTCGGTAAACCGGAGTATAATTTTTTGCCAGAATCTCGGTGATAACTAAGAGTAGGATGGATAATCCGATTATCAGCCAGGGTAGAGAGGTAAGCAGAATTCTCCACCCACGGAAGCCAAAAACGGGTAAAAACAAGGCACCACTTAAGCGTAAGTTAAATAAAGTAAAACTGATAAGAAATATTGAAGCCAGGAAGGCAAATATCAAGCCAGTAGCTACCAGCAGACTTTTGACTATAAAATGCCAGCGAGGTTTTATCCTGACCTGCTTGCTCTTGATAGCTTCCAATATTTTATCTTTAACGGTTGGCTTTATTCCTTGTTCACTCATAGTTCATAACCCATCTCTTTACAAATTCTTTTTAACATGTCTTTTCCTCTTTTTATACGTACCCCTACAGTGGAAACAGGAATACGTAAAATATCCGAAATGTCGTTGTAACTTAATTCTTCTATGTAAAAGAAAAGCAGAGGTTCACGGTATTTTACTTCTAATTTTCCCATACACTTATTGAGTTCAGCTGAGGTAAGTTTAATATCATCAGCCTTATTCATCACACCTTCTTTAAGAGACATTGGTAGAAAAGTATCTAAATCAAAAGGAGAAATCATTTCTCTACTTTTCTGTCTTACCCTATTGATCACTTCGTTGTGAGCAATGCGGTATATCCAGGGTGAGAATCTTCTTTTCACATCAAAACTATTGATGTTAACATACACTTTCATAAATGTTTCCTGCAGTAAATCCTGAGCTTCTTCAAAGTCAGGTAAAATTCTCAAAATATAACGGTTAATTTTTTCTTCATAACGGTGTATAAGCACCTCAAAAGCGCTTATATCACCACTTTGTACGGCCCTGGCGATATCTTCATCCGAACCGTACTTGACAAGTTCCCTATCATTCTCATAAACCTTTTCGGGTATAATTTTTAACATTCCTGTTGTTGTTTTAACCATTTTAACATTTAGAACCTTAGTGTGTTACTTGGTGTATCAAGGAGTTAATAGACAATAAAAAAAGGTGCCGAACTTTCGCTCGGCACCAATAAATTTTTCTTACGGATTGGGCCGATTAAATTTTCCTTTGAATCCCCCCGGAAATCCAAAACCCTGTCCGCAGGTAGGGCACGGAGCCTGTTCCTGGCGTTGTTTCATAGCTTTCAGTTTCTGATCAGCTTGTTCCTGAGTGATTTTTCCAGCTTTGACCAATTCCTGTAACCTTTCTTTTTGTAGTTCAAGCATTTTAGCTTTAAGTTGTTCTTCGGTAATTCCCTTGGCTTTAGCAATGTCTAAAAATGTTTTACCACTTTCCAGTTCCTTTTTAAGTTCTTCTACGGTAATACCCAGGATAGAAGCATATCTTGTAAGCATTCCTTCATTTCTAAACATCTTATTCATCATCGGTTTTACATTGATTCCCTTTTCTTTGGCTAAATCAAGAAATGTTTTACCGCTTTCCAGCTGTTTTTTAAGTTCGTCTATAGTGATGCCTAAAATGGTGGCTTGTTTTTGAAGCAAGTTTTCCAATCTTTCGCCTGATTTAGGTCCAAACATTCCACCTTGAAAATACCCTTTCATACCGTAACCATACGCAGTAACTGAAATTCCCAGCACCAGCATGGTAACCACTAACACGACCATATATTTTTTCATAAAGCATTCTCCTTTCATAAAGATTTTCATATATTAATACAAAGAAATTTAAGAATTATTACAAACATAATTTTTGAATAAAGGATAATGAAGTTAAATCAATTTCTATTGAATATCGTGATGAAAAACCAGTTAAATCGTTGGGGACAGTCCCACTTGAACCCCTCCCTCTTGAATTTCTTGCGATGATCGGGGTAGATGTAGGACATAGTTTTAAGGCTTTGGTTGGTTGTGGTATAATATAGTTGTCATGATGTTTAGATATAGTGCGGATTATTCTGCTCTTATCTATCTCTGGCTATATTTTTCAGTCAGGGCTTTATTATTTTCTCGATATCAATCAGGGTTAAGAGGTAAGCCATATGCTTGATAGAATCCCTCTTGAACCTCCCTTCAGGATAGGCATAATTGGTGGCGGTCAATTAGGCAAAATGATGACTGTATCAGCCAAACAGTTGGGTTTTCAGGTTACCATTCTTGACCCCACACCCAGATGCCCGGCAGGTCAGGTAGCAGATAACCAAATTGTAACTGATTTTGAGGATAGTGAATCTATAAGGTTCCTGGCCGAGACCTCGGACGTGGTTACCTATGAATTTGAACATATAGATAGCCTTACCCTGATATCTCTGGAAAGTGAGGGCAGGGCTATCTATCCCACTCCTCACTCTCTAAACATTATTCAAAATAAACTTCTTCAGAAAGAAGCCCTGGCGATGGCAGGAATTCCCGTGCCTCTTTTCCGAAAAGTTTTCAGTAAAGCAGAATTAATCCAGGCTGGTAATGAACTTGGTTATCCACTGATTATTAAATCGCTTTACGGGGGTTACGATGGTAAAGGGAACTGGTTGGTGGAAAATCAACAAAAGGTTGAAGAAATGTATATGAAAATAAACAACCCAAATCTCATGGCTGAAGAATGGGTTAGTTTTACTAAAGAGATTTCCATAATTGCTGCCCGGGGTATAAACGGGGAAATTAAAACCTATCCCTTAGCCGAAAATGAACACAGAAATCATATTCTGTACAGGTGTATGGTCCCTGCGCGGGTATCACCTGAAATATGTAGTAAGGCAAAAGAAGTTGCTGAAAAGGTAATGTCAGTTTTTTCAGGGGTGGGTATATTTTGCGTGGAGATGTTTTTAACTGATGATGAGCAGATTCTGGTTAACGAAGTAGCACCCCGTCCGCATAATTCTGGTCATTTCACCATTGAAGCCTGCGTTACCTCACAGTTTGAACAGCATATCAGAGCAATAGCCGGTCTGCCACTGGGAGACACAAGCCTGATTAACCCGGCCGTCATGGTTAATCTACTGGGAGATGAAGGTTATCAGGGACCTGCAGTCCTTACAGGGGTAAATAAAGCTCTCTCACTACCCGGTCTTCACCTTCATTTTTATGGTAAAAAGAAGACTGCTCCTCTTAGAAAGATGGGGCATTTTACTGTGGTTAACACGAATATAGATAGGGCGATGGAAATTGCCCAAAAAGCAGAAAAATCCTTAAAAATAATATCTCAGGAAGGAGGTTAAACTAATGTCAGAAAAACCTGTTGTTGGCATAATAATGGGAAGTAGTTCAGATTTAACGGTAATGAAGTCAGCCGCAGAACTATTGGAAGAATTTGGTGTTCCATACGAATTGACCATAGTATCGGCCCATAGAACACCCGAAAGGCTGTATGGGTATGCCAGAAAAGCTTCCCAGCGGGGGTTAAAAGTTATCATTGCGGGTGCAGGTGGTTCTGCTCACCTTCCTGGGATGGTAGCTTCTATTACCGAACTTCCAGTTATCGGGGTTCCTGTGGAAACAGGTTCGTTGGGCGGCGTGGATGCTTTATACTCTATTGTTCAGATGCCACCGGGTGTTCCGGTAGCTACTGTAGCTATAAATGGAGCTAAAAATGCTGGTTTATTAGCTGTACAAATCCTGGGGGTGCTGGATACTGGTTTGAAACATAAATATGCTTCTTATAAAGATAAAATGAAAGAAGCAGTAGAAATTAAAGCATGCGAAATTGAGGAGAAGGGTTGGAGGTAAACTTGGAAAAGAGAGAACTTCTTTATCAGGGTAAAGCCAAAGATGTTTATGCCACCTGTAATCCAGATTACCTGGTGATTGAATTTAAAGATGATGCCACCGCTTTTGACGGTCTCAAAAAAGGTCAAATAGCCAACAAAGGGGAGGTTAACAACAAAATATCTACCATTCTATTTCTTTTGCTGGAAGATAATAATATTCAAACTCACTTTGTCAAAAAGTATTCCGCGCGTGAAATGCTGGTTAAAAAATTAGATATTCTGAAAGTGGAAGTGGTGGTCAGGAACATAATTGCTGGCAGCCTATCCCGTAGATTAGGAATTGAAGAAGGCAGAGAACTTAAAAAGTCTATATTGGAGCTCTATTATAAAGATGATGCCCTGAAAGACCCTATGATCAATGAATACCATATTTATGCCCTGGGTTTAGCCACACCAGAGCAAGTTTCGAAAATAACTTATCTGGCTTTTAGAATAAACGATATTCTTAAAAAGTATCTTTTATCCAAAAAAATATTGCTGGTGGATTTTAAACTGGAGTTTGGCGTACATCAAGGTGTACTGATATTAGGTGATGAAATATCTCCTGATACCTGCAGGTTCTGGGATGCCAGCACCCATGACAAACTTGATAAGGATAGGTTTCGTCGTGATTTAGGCGGTGTAACCCAGGCTTATGCAGAAGTTCTTAAAAGGCTGGAAGGAGCCTGAGATGTTATATAAAGTGATAATAATAGTGATGCCCAGAAAAGGAATTCTTGACCCCCAGGGGCAAGCCGTAGCTAAAGCTCTGGATACCATGAATTATAAAGGAATTAACAGTGTTCGTATTGGTAAACATCTGGAAATGGAGCTTACAGGTGAAAACCAGCAGATCGTGGAAGAAACCGTAAAAGAGATGTGCGAAAAATTGCTGGCCAATACGGTTATTGAAGATTACCATTTTTGCATCAAAGAAGTTTGAGATGAAGTTTGGAGTAATAGTATTTCCCGGGTCTAACTGCGATTTAGATGCTTATCATCTAGTAAAAGATGTATTTGGAAAGCCTGTTGAATACATCTGGCATCAACAAAACAGTCTTAAAGGTTTTGATTGCCTCATCCTTCCTGGGGGTTTTTCCTATGGTGACTATCTTCGTTGTGGAGCTATTGCCCGTTTTTCTCCGGTAATGCAGGAAGTAGTTGAGTTTGCTGACCGAGGAGGGCTGGTCTTAGGCATCTGTAACGGTTTCCAGATTTTAACCGAAGTGGGTCTTTTACCCGGGGTGTTGCTTAGAAACAAAGATTTAAAATTCCACTGCCAATTCGTGCACCTGAAAGTAGAAAATGTAAATACCCCTTTTACCAACTTTATTGAGCCTGAAAGAATACTCAAATTACCCATCGCTCATGGCGATGGAAATTACTATATTGATGAACAGGGTTTAAAAAGTCTGTTAGAGAATAAACAGGTTATTTTTCGCTATACAACTTCTATGGGAACAGTTTGCGATGAAGCCAATCCTAATGGAGCGTTGTTAAATATTGCGGGGGTAAGTAACCGGAAAGGTAATGTATTAGGTATGATGCCTCATCCCGAAAGGGCTGGGGAAGCCATTCTGGGTTCCACCGATGGTTTATGTATTTTTCAATCCCTGCTTAACCATCTGGAGAAAGTATGAAAAAAACAAAAATCTGGCAGGAAATGGGTTTAACTGACACCGAGTACCAGTTGATAACGGATGGAATGGGTAGAGAACCAAATCATGTAGAACTGGGAATGTTCAGTGTTATGTGGTCTGAACACTGCTCCTACAAACATTCACGAAAAGCCTTAAAAATGTTTCCCACCACCGGGGAAAGGGTACTGCAGGGTCCTGGTGAAAATGCTGGAGTGGTAGATATCGGCGATGGCTTGGCGGTTTGTTTTAAAATTGAATCCCATAACCATCCCTCAGCTATTGAGCCCTATCAGGGGGCGGCTACCGGTGTAGGAGGGATTATCCGGGACATTTTAGCTATGGGTGCCAGACCTGTGGCGCTATTAAACTCTCTTCGCTTTGGCTTGCTCCTGAATCCCCGCGTCAGGCATCTTTTTAGCGGGGTGGTGGCTGGAATTGGGGGTTATGGAAATTGTATTGGTATACCTACCGTAGGAGGCGAAGTATATTTTGACCCCTGTTATGAATCTAATCCACTGGTTAATGCCATGTGCGTGGGATTGGTAAATAAAAATCGCCTGATGAAAGGTTGGGCTACCGGTGTGAATAATTTGGTAATACTTGTGGGAGCCTGTACCGGTAGAGACGGAATTCATGGGGTAACCTTTGCTTCGGAAGAACTGAGTGAGATTTCAGAAAACAAAAGACCTTCTGTTCAGGTGGGTGACCCTTTTATGGAAAAACTGCTGGTGGAAGCCTGCCTGGAACTGATTGAAAATGATTATCTGGTTGGATTACAGGATTTAGGAGGAGCAGGACTGACCTGTGCTACTTCGGAAACCGCCAGTCGGGCAGGGACAGGTATGGAGATTGATCTGGACCTGGTACCCCTGCGGGAAAAAAGCCTGACTCCTTATGAAATAATGCTATCGGAATCTCAGGAACGGATGCTCTTAATCGTAGAACCGTCCAAGGAAAATAAGGTTATGGAGGTATGTGACCGCTGGGGTTTAAGCGCGGTTGCTATTGGCAAAGTGACTGATGACCGAATGCTTAAGATATATCATGGTGGAAAAATTGTGGCTGAAGTACCTGCCAGGATGTTAGCAGAAGATGCACCGGTATATTCTCCTTTAGCAATTGAGCCTGATTATATCAAAGATGTATCTAACTTCAACCTGAGTGAACTGCCTGAGGTAGCAGATGCTAACAGGGTGTTATTAACATTACTTTCTTCTCCTACCATTGCCAGCAAAGAATGGGTATATGAGCAGTACGATTATATGGTTAGAACCAGTACAGTTATACACCCCGGGTCAGACGCTGCGGTTATAAGAATCAGGGATACCACCAAAGGACTGGCCTTAACCACCGATTGCAACTCTCTTTATAGTTACCTGGATCCTTATATCGGCGGTATGATTGCGGTAGCCGAAGCTACCCGTAATATTGTTTGTTCAGGAGCCAGGCCACTTGCGGTTACCGACTGTCTTAATTTTGGTAACCCGGAAAAACCTGAAATTTTTTGGCAATTCCTCAAAACCATAGAAGGGATGAGTGAAGCTTGTAGAGTTTTACAAACTCCGGTAGTGGGGGGAAATGTTTCTTTTTATAATGAGAGGAGCGGGAGTCCGATACATCCTACACCTACAGTAGGGATGGTTGGTTTACTGGAAAATATTGATAAAAGATGCACTCTCGCTTTTAAAACTCAGGGGGATATTATAGTGCTTCTGGGAGATAGTTACAACGAATTGGGTGGTAGTCAGTATCTTTTGCAGGTTCATGACCTGATCAAGGGTAAGCCACCGGCCCTCTCTTTAAAGAAAGAAAAATCTGTGCAGGAAACCTTATACCTGGCGATTAGTGAAGGGATAATAAATTCCGCTCACGATCTATCGGAAGGGGGTTTAGCTGTGGCTTTAGCTGAATGCTGTATAAGTGGGGGCATGGGGGCAAAAATAGTGTTAAAGAAAGAAGACCTTCGGGTAGATGCTTTGCTTTTTGGAGAAAGCCAATCCAGGGTGATTGTAAGTATAAAGTCTGATTATATACCTGTATTGTGGCAGTTAGCTCAAAAAAATGGTCTTAATGTTAACGCGATTGGTTATGTAGGTGGTGAATCATTATCAATCCAGGTTGATGGCCTGGAATGGATTAATCTTGGTGTTGAGGAAATGGAGCAGTCATGGAAAAATACTATCGCAAAATTAATGAGTTAAAAGAAGCTTGTGGAGTTTTTGGTATTTATAGCCACCACGAAGAGGTAGCCCAGATTACCTGTTACGGTCTTTATGCCCTCCAGCACCGCGGAGAGGAGAGCGCTGGTATAGCGGTAACTGATGGGAAAATAATAAAGGTAGAAAAAGGGATGGGGCTGGTATCTGATGTTTTTCAAAACAAAGAAAAATTAATAAACCTGAGAGGACATATCGCCATTGGTCATGTCAGGTATTCAACTACCGGAGCCAGCGAATTGGTGAATGCTCAACCTTTACTGTTTCGCTATCGTGGAGGTTTATTTACGGTTACTCATAACGGAAACCTGACTAATAGTAAAGAGTTAAGATATAAACTGGAAAGGGATGGTTCCATATTCCAGACCACCTCGGATAGTGAAATCATTGCACATCTGGTAGCTCTTTCCGGGAAAAAGGATATTATAAAGTCTCTGAAGTTTGCTGTGGAGCAATTAAGAGGTGCCTACTCTTTTGTCCTTATGACCGAGAAGAGCTTGTTAGGAATTAGAGACCCCTTTGGAATCAGACCTCTTTCTATAGGTAAATTCAATGGTTGTTTTATCTTGGCTTCGGAAACCTGTGCTTTTGATGCCCTTGGAGCTGAATTTATCAGGGATGTTCAACCCGGGGAACTGGTGGTAATTGATGAGGATGGGTTGGTAAGTGAACAACTAACACCTTCCAGAGGTGAGAAACTTTGTATTTTTGAATTTATTTATTTTGCCAGGCCCGATAGCCAATTAATGGGAAAGAATGTTCACCTGGTGAGGAAAGAGTTAGGGAGAATTTTAGCTCGAGAAAATAAATTAGAGGCTGATTTAGTAACCGGGGTTCCTGATTCGTCCATGTCCACCGCTCCCGGGGTTGCTGAAGAATTAGGTTTACCCTATGAAACAGCTTTTGTTAAAAATCGTTACATAGGCAGAACTTTCATCCAGCCGGATCAAAGTGAGCGTACCGCCGGGGTTAGGCTTAAACTTAACCCGATGAGTAGTCTGGTGGAAGGTAAAAAGGTAATAATGGTGGATGATTCCATTGTCCGGGGTACCACTTCTATGAGAATTGTGGATAAATTAAAAAAAGTCGGTGCCACCGAAGTATATGTTCTTATCAGTTCTCCTCGTATAACCCACCCCTGTTTTTATGGAATAGACACCGCTTCCAAGGATTTAATCGGGGCTAAAATGGATGTCCCTGAAATTGCTAAAACCATTGGAGCTGACTACCTGGGTTATTTGAGCCAGGAGGGGATGTTGACTGCTACAGGTCTTGGTAGGGATTGTTTTTGTACTGCTTGTTTTGATGGCTGTTATCCCGAGGAAATCAGTTTCAGGAAACAGAAACATCTGTTTGGGGGATGGTACTAAGGTTATCAGATGGATTATAAAATGTCAGGCGTAGATATTGTAGCTGGAAATAAAGCGGTGGAGATGATGAAAAAATATGTTCGCTCCACCTGCCGAAGCGAGGTATTGGGAGATGTTGGAGGATTTAGTGGTCTTTTTTCACTGGATATAAACAAATACCCTGAACCTGTGCTGGTGTCGGGAACCGATGGAGTGGGCACCAAACTTAAAATCGCTTTTATGACCGATAAACACGATACGATTGGTATAGATTTGGTGGCTATGTGTGTTAACGATATACTTACCTCGGGGGCAGAACCACTCTTTTTTCTGGATTACCTTGCCACCGGTAAGTTAATCCCTGAGAAAGTCAGTTCTATTGTAAAAGGGATAGCCGAAGGCTGTAAACAGGCAGGTTGTGCTCTTATTGGCGGAGAAACTGCGGAAATGCCCGGTTTTTATAACCAGGACGAATATGATTTAGCCGGTTTTGCTGTGGGGGTGGTTAATAAAAATAACATTATAGGTGGGAGAAATATCAAAGAAGGAGATATGCTTTTAGGACTGGGTTCATCAGGGTTGCACAGCAACGGGTATTCCCTGGTCAGGAAGATATTTTTTGACAAGCATAACTTTACCGTAGATAAAACCATCTCCCGTTTGGGGAAAACACTCGGGGAAGAGCTGCTGACTCCAACAAAAATATATGTTAAATCAATTTTAACTCTCCTCGATAAACTGGAAATCAAGGGAATGGCTCACATTACCGGAGGGGGATTGCTGGAAAATATACCTCGTTGTTTGCCTGAAGGAGTTGGAGCCGAGATTGATAGCCAGAACTGGCAACCCCAGGAAATATTTACTCTCCTTCAAGAGTTAGGGGAAGTTAGTAAAGAAGAAATGTACAGGGTATTCAATATGGGAATTGGTTTTGTGGTAGTGGTATCATCCAAAGATGCGGAAAAAGCTGTGGAAATATTGCCTGAAATTGGGGAAAAGGTTTTTGTTTTAGGTAGTGTTGTAAGTGGAAAGGGCGTAAGTATAAAATAACTTTTTAAGCCAGGGGGTAATTATAAGTTTATGAACACGGAAACTGTATTCAAGATAGCCGTACTGGCATCAGGGAGCGGTTCTAACCTGCAGGCCATTCTGGAAGCGATAGATAGAGGTGACATAGAAGGTGGGCGGGTTGCATTGGTAGTTAGTGATAAAGAGAACGCTTATGCTCTGGAAAGAGCCAGGCAAAGAACTATCCCCACAATATTTTTTAATCCCCGAAATTACTTAAGCCGTGAGGATATGGATAGGGATATTGTAGAATCCCTTTGTAAATATCAGATTGATCTGGTGGTTTTAGCTGGTTATATGCGGTTATTGACTCCCTTTTTTATTAATGCTTTTAAAGACCGTATCCTTAACATACATCCAGCCCTTTTACCCTCTTTTCCAGGTGAGAAGGGGGTGGCTGATGCCCTGAAGTATGGAGTAAAAGTCAGTGGTTGCACCATACATTTGGTTGATGAAGGGGTAGATACGGGACCTATAATTATGCAGGAAGCGGTACCGGTTTATCCCAACGATACCAAAGAAACGCTTCACCAGAGGATTCAAGTGTTAGAACATATACTTTATCCCTGGGTTATAAATCTTTTTATTAAAGGAAAAATAAAAATACAGGGAAGAAGGTGTACTATTGATGAAAAATAAGTATGCACTACTTAGTGTTTCTGACAAAACTGGTTTGGTGGAGTTTGCCCGAAATTTAATTGACCTGGGTTTCACTATAATATCCACCGGCGGTACCAAAAAAACTCTTTCAGAGGCAGGAGTTCCTGTTAAACAGGTATCAGATATAACAGGTTTTCCCGAGATACTGGGTGGACGAGTAAAAACCCTGCACCCAAAAATACATGGGGGTATTTTAGCCCGCAGGGATTCTGCAGAGCATATTAAAGAACTAAATGAACACAATATAAATCTAATAGACCTGGTAGCGGTAAATCTTTATCCCTTTGCTCAAACCATAAACAAGACCGAGGTAACTCTGGAAATTGCTATGGAAAATGTTGATATTGGTGGTCCAACTATGGTAAGAGCAGCAGCCAAGAATTTTCAGGAGGTAGTGGTGGTGGTTAACCCTGACAGATATGGGGTTATTACTCGGGAGTTAAGGGAAAACGGTGAAGTCGGATATAATACCCGCTTTTCTTTAGCGATAGAAGCTTTTACACACACCGCAGGGTACGATGCTATAATCAGTAATTGGCTGCAAAAGAAATTCCCGGAATCAGAATTGTTTCCTCAAACAGTAATCTTACCTCTTACCTGTCTACAGAAGCTTCGCTACGGAGAAAACCCTCAACAGGAGGCTGCTTTTTATGGTGAGATGGGCAGGGTAGCTTCGGGATTGTTTTCTGCCACCCAGCTTCAAGGAAAGGAACTCTCTTATAACAATCTTAATGATGCCAGCGCAGCCCTGCAGCTGGTGATGGAGTTTACTGAACCTACAGCGGTAGCTATTAAACATGCCAACCCCTGCGGGGTAGCTTCGGCAAATAATATATCCGAGGCTTTTCGAAAAACTTATGAAGCTGATGAAGTATCAATTTTCGGAGGGATAGTTGCAGTAAATAGAATAATAACAGTGGAAACAGCCAGGCAAATGAGAGATATTTTTCTGGAAGTGGTGCTAGCGCCTGATTTTGAGCAAGAAGCCCTGGAGGTTTTAAAAGAGAAAAAAGATTTAAGGATTTTGAAAATTAACGATTGGGAAAAATGCCAGGGTGTTGAAGTAAAGAGTATTCAGGGTGGATTTTTACTGCAAGAAATGGATGTGGAGGATGTAATTGTTCATGAATGGAGATGTCCTACCTTGATTAAACCTGATGAACAAACCCTGGAAGATATGGTTTTTGGAATGAAAGTGGTAAAACATACCAAATCTAATGCCATAGTGTTGGTTAGAGACGGGCAAACATTAGGCATAGGAGCCGGGCAGATGAACCGGGTGGGTTCAGCTCAAATTGCTCTTAAGCACGCTGGAGATAAAGCTAAAGGAAGTGTATTGGCTTCAGATGCTTTCTTTCCCTTCAGGGATGTGGTTGATGAAGCCTATAAAGCAGGGGTGAAGGGGATTATACAACCCGGGGGTTCTTTACGGGATGATGACTCTATTAAAGCTTGCGATGAGCAAGGTATTACTATGATGATTACCGGGAGAAGGTATTTCAAGCATTAGTGATTAACCTTTTAAGAATTACCTCAGTTCAGGTAGATATATTATGAAAGTATTGGTTGTAGGTGGCGGAGGAAGGGAGCATGCCCTCATCTGGAAAATAAAGCAAAGCCCTCTGGTGAGAGAGTTATATTGTGCTCCAGGCAATGCCGGTATAATGAGAGAGGCTATCTCTGTCCCTATTCCTGCGGAGGATATACAGGGTCTTCTCAACTTTGCCTTAAACAGAGGCATTGACCTTACCGTTGTTGGTCCGGAAGCACCATTGGTTTCAGGAATTGTGGATATTTTTACTGAAAAAGGTTTGAAAATATTTGGTCCCAGCCAAAAAGCCTCTCAACTTGAAGGTAGCAAGGTTTTTGCAAAAGAAATTATGAATAAATACGGTATACCCACAGCCAGAAGCGAAATATTTAGCAATTCGTTTTCAGCCCTGGCTTATATTCATAAAATTGGGGTACCTGTAGTAGTTAAAGCTGAAGGTCTGGCGGCTGGTAAAGGGGTGGTAGTAGCTCATACGCAAACCGAGGCTACCGAAGCAGTGCAAAATATTATGGAACGAAAGCTGTTCGGTGAAGCAGGAAATAGGGTGGTGATAGAGGAATACCTTGAAGGGGAAGAAGTTTCGGTTATGGCATTAGCAGATGGTAAAGATATTCGCTTGCTGGCTTCCGCGCAGGACCATAAAAGGGTGTTTGATGGTGACAGGGGACCTAATACCGGGGGTATGGGGGCTTATTCACCTGCACCCGTGCTAACTCCTTATCTGACCCGGAAAGTTAAAAAAGAAATATTTATTCCTCTTATAAAAGGGTTAAATAAGGAGGGTATAATATATAAAGGGGTTATTTATGCTGGTTTGATGATAACCAAAACTGGTCCTAAAGTACTGGAATTCAACGCCCGTTTTGGTGACCCTGAATGCCAGGTGGTAATTCCTCGCCTTAAGAATGACCTTGTTCCCCTATTATTGGCAAGTCTTGAGGGGAGTTTAAGTCAGATTAAATTTAGTTGGTCAACAAACCATGCCCTTTGTGTGGTGCTGGCTTCAGGAGGTTATCCTGAGAGTTTCAAGAAGGGTAAAACCATAAATGGTTTAGAGATTGCTGAACTATTACCCTTGGTAAAGATTTTCCATTCGGGAACAGCTTTAAAAGGTGAGAAAATCGTAAGTTCAGGGGGTAGGGTGTTGGGAATTACCGGAATGGGTCCCACCCTGAAAACTGCTTTTATCAGGGCATATTCAGGGGTAAAAGCGATCTCTTTTGAAAAAGCGCATTACCGTAAAGATATTGGTTATAGAGCAATTAAAACATAGCATTCTGGATACTGTCCACGGTCATTAAAAATGCTTTTATTCCTAAGGGACGAAGTCGTGAAGCCAACTCATTTCGTTTCTTTTGTCTCTGCAAGTGTAACGAAGCAGTCTCATCTTTTGACCTTATGGCGAAAATATGGGATTGCCACAGACCCTTCCGGTCTTCGTTCGCAAGGACTTCTATTTTGTCTTTGCGAGGAGCTCTAAAAAGCGACGAAGCAATCTAATCTTTTAAGTATTTTCCGTTCAGTCTGAACTATTTTTATTAATATATAATAAATATTAATTAAATAATTTGTAGGAGGAAATATGGATAGTAGGAGATATTTATCTTCAGGCTTAATATTAGTTGGCATTACCTGGTTTTTAACCAACCAAAACTATATTCCCGGTTATTTGTTGCTTTACGTATTAAGTGCTGGATTTTTAGGTGCCTATATATTTGTTAAAAAAAGCCTGGGTTTTTTGATTCCTGCTTCTAACATTGCTGCAGTAGCCATTTTCTCCACTCTGGTTGAGAAAATTGAAAATATTAATGGTGCCTGGATAATAGTCTTGTTAGGACTATCTTTTTTAGCTATCTATGTTACGCACACCCGTAGCCTGGTTACCACGGATAAAGGTGAGAAAATCTGGCCTTTGATTCCAGGAGCAATTCTTTCTATAATAGGTTTGTGGATTTTAATGGGGAGTATTGGAGAAAAGTTCCTACAATTAATTGGGCTGATTTGGCCTCTGGCTTTGGTGTTAGCAGGAGTGCTGATTCTTTTTATGAAAAAAAAGGTTAAATAATAACCTTAATTTATAATATAAAAAGTGGCGCTGTAGAACAGGGGTTAGTTCGGCGGGCTCTCAATCCGCAAACCGGGGTTCGAGTCCCCGCAGCGCTACCAGAACATCTCATTTATTAGTATTAAAAGTATCAGCAAGTTTCGTCTATTAAAATAATAAAAAATTACCAATGTTTTTTAAAATCCATTCTTCAAGGTATATAATAATTTGATTATTTTATTTAATAATGCTTTACGGAGGTAATTGTCTGATGCAAGGCGAATTTGTTATTAGCGCTATACCGGTAAACTGGAAAAAAGGATTTTTTAAAACAGAAATACATACATTAGTGGTAACCAATTATAGATTGATTATGGCTAAACTTACCTCAAATTTATGGAAGCAAATTGCTCAGGAAAAAAAATCCGAAGTAGAAAGCAAAGGTGGGGGTATGCTTAAGAAAATGTGGGCGGTAGCTACTACTGGTTTTACCTATTATACCCGTTATGTCAATTTTGACCCTGAATATATCCTTAACGAAACCCCCGAAAATATCTGGATAGATCCTAATACCGTGAAAAGCATAACTCTGAGGAAGGGAAGGATTATTCGTGATAAATATGGGAATAAGCAGGATATGCATAAATTAAAAATTGTTCTTCCTGACGCTACCTTAAACTTGGAAATCAGACCCGAATTTAATCTGGACGACGCAGCTAATTCTCTTTTTCAATTGTTTGGCAATAGGCTTGATTATCGCTAATAAACTTTGAAGCGATGAAACAATTCGCAAGGAATTGACGTATTCATTTGTAAATAATGATTGAAGAGCTTTTTGAGGATTATGGTGAAAATCTCTTTCGTTTTTTGAGAAGACTTCTGGGTAATAGCGATGATGCTGAAGATGCTTTGCAGGAAACTTTTCTGGCTTTAACGAGAATACCTTATATAAGGAATGAGACAGCCAAACAGTATGTTTTTAAGATAGCTTATAGTAAAGCGATGGATATATTTCGCAGAAGAAGCAAGGAATACGCTGATTACACCAACGAATTTGAGGAGACCCGCTATATTTTACCAAACAAAACTGATGCCTCTGACATTGAAGAAGCTATGAAAGTTCTAAATGAAAAGGAGAAAACAGCAATTTTGCTTTATTATGAAGATAATTATAAATATGAAGAGGTGGCTCAAATAATGGAAATACCCGAGGGGACGGTCAAGACCCTTCTCCATCGGGGTAAGAGTAAGTTAAAAAGTATTCTTGAGGTTGAAAATGGATAAGTATGATGAGTTATTATTTAAACTGCTAAGCGAAAAACACCCTAGCGATGGACAAAAAGCCCGTTTTGTTTATAAACGGGTGTTGTTGATTGAAAGGAGAAGGATGGTATTAGCAGCACTACTTCTAATATTGTTGAGTTATCCGCTTCTTTACTATTTTTTCTTTGGCCTACCTCTTAATTTATTTAAAGGTATATACTCTTTTTTCAACGGTATAGCTATTTTGGTTAATCTTGGACTTGCAACTTATTTATTGACTCTACCACCAATTCTCATGCTGGTATTAACGCTGTTAGTTTTTGTTTTTACCAGAATTACGAAACTATACAGGATTAACCTGCGTATAATTTAGCGAAAAGAAGATAATGGAGGATAAAATGAAAAAAGTTTTGTTATTTATATTGATTACTGGATTAATGTTAACCACTATACCCCTGGCTATGGCCAAATCTGCTTATGTGGTGGTCAAAGGTGATGTGGTAAATGAATTATCGTTGTCGCTATTTGATGTGGAAGTATATGGAGAGGTAAAAAACTTGAATCTCGGTACTGGAAAAATTACCATCCATGAAGGTGGAAAAGTTAAAAACCTTTCTCTGGGTATGGGGGATGTAATTATTTTGGGAGAAGCAGGAGAGATTAAAGTAGGCTTGGGGGATGTGGAAGTATCTGGTAAGGTTAGAGGCGATATAGAGGTAGGATTGGGAGATGTTATATTAAAAAGCACCGCAATAGTTGAAGGTGATATTTCTACTGTTGGCGAAATTACTCGTGATGAAGGAAGTATCGTTGAAGGTGCTGTAAAATCAGTGGGAATTACCATTCCAGGTTTGAAAGGTATTTTTAAAGACCGGGGATATATTAAGAAAATTCCCGCCAGATTATTTCAAATACATCAGACTATGAAATTAATAAGTCTGATATCTACCCTATTGCTGGGCGTATTACTCCTGGCTTTATTCCCATTGGCTGTTCAAAGGGGTGCAGAGTTTCTGATATCCAAACCATGGAATTCTCTATTGCTGACCCTATCGCTTACAGTTATAGCCATAGGTGGAACTTTCATTTTAGTTATCACCTTGATTGGCATTCCTCTGGCTTTATTAATCTGGTCTACTTTTATTATCTTTAATGTATTAGGAGGAGTGATAGTTTACCGAACTACCGGGGAGATGTTGTTAAAAGTATTTAAACTTGAATCACCAGTACCGGCTCTTTCTTACATTGTGGGGGCTATACCTCTGCTGTTACTCAGGAATTATCTACCCTTTGGGTTTATTATTGGTTTAGCGGTATTTCTATTTGGTTTAGGTTCAGCTTTTAAAGCAGCCTTCCCCAAAGCAAATATTTTTGGCTTATGAAATTACATTGACAGGTAGAATTATAGTAATAAATATATAAATAAATATTTCCAATTTTATTAAAAGGGTAAAAGGGGACAGTGAGGCCGTCCCTGGAGTTATAAATGCGATGATGAGAAGGGAGACCAGGAGATTGCCACAAACCCTTCTGGTCTTCGTGATGATTTTTTTTGTCTCGGCGAGCCTGCCTTTGGCAGGCGTGGAAGTCTCATCCCTCCTCCTTAATTTGCGAGCAAAACGAAGCAAACTTATCTTTTAAGGCTATAAAACATGAGATCAAAACAAGTCTTGCAAGCTCTCGTAGGAACAAAAAGAGGCAATCCCCAAGGTTATAAGGCTGATATTATGATATTATCTTATGTAAAATATAGGTGTTATAATCCGTTTACAAATATATTTATATATACACCATAAGGAGTATTAATGAAAAACATTGCTTTAATAATATTTATTGTCACTTATATAATGCTTTTAATATTCCCCAGGAAAAGACCTCACATTGCGCTTCTTTCAGCATCTTTATTTATTCTTCTGGGGATACTTCCCTATGACCAAATATTTCAAGCTGTAGACTGGAATGTGTTGTTGATGATTGCGGGTACTATGGGTATTGCTACCCTGTTTATAGAATCAAAAATGCCTGCCTATTTAAGTGATATCCTGATAGACAGAATGCCCAATATGAAATGGGTAATCACCTCCCTGGCACTGTTTGCGGGAGCTATATCAGCTTTTATAGATAATGTGTCCACACTGTTGATAGTAGCCCCGGTAGCACTGTCCTTTTCCCGTAAACTCAAGATAAATCCTTCACCCATAATCATTTCCATCGCCATATCTTCCAACCTTCAGGGAGCCGCCACCTTGGTGGGTGATGCCACCTCCATAATGCTTGGAGGTTATGCCAATATGAGCTTTATTGACTTTATTTTTCTACATGGTAAACCCGGTATTTTCTGGGCAGTGGAGTTGGGAGCTATTGCTTCCGCTTTTGTTCTTCTTTATCTATTTAGAAAAGAAACCCGACCAATTCATCTACATGAAAAAGAAAAGGTAGAAGATATTTTTCCTACTTATTTGATTTTAAGCATGATTTTGTTATTAATCCTGGTCTCCTTCATTCCCAATAAACCACAGGTTACCAATGGACTGGTATGTGTTACCCTTTTTACCATAGGGGTAATCCGTGAATACCTGCTTAAAAAGGATGGAAACATTTTTAAAAGAGTTTTGCGAGAAATTGATTACTTTACTCTTCTTTTACTTTTGGGGTTATTTATGGTTATAGGGGGAATTGTGGAAATGGGTATTGTAAAAGACATAAGCCAGTTATTTGTAAAAGTGGGAGGAAAAAACCTTTTCATGACATTTAACCTGGTCGTTTGGGCTTCGGTCTTCTTTTCTGCCTTCATAGATAACATTCCTTATGTGGCTACTATGTTACCGGTGGTCCAGGGAATATCAGCATTATTAGGGATAGAACCCTACCTGTTGTACTTTGGTCTTTTATCGGGAGCCACTTTAGGTGGTAATATTACTCCCATAGGAGCTTCTGCTAATATTGCTGGAATAGGAATATTGAGGAAAGAGGGGTATCAGGTGAACATTTGGGAGTTTATGAAATATGGTCTTCCCTTTACCCTGTCAGCAGTTATCGTTGGCTCTATAGTAATCTGGGTTTTCTGGAAATAAAATATTTCCTTTTGGGCCAAGGTTTTGCAATATCACAAATTTAGATTATAAATAATAACCAGTCTCCAAGATTAAACCCCACGGCTACCTGGTTTAATAGCCAAACTTCCCTGTTGGCATAAAGGGCATTCATCAGGTTTAAAGGTTTCTACTTCTAATTTAATTAATGAATAAACCGGAAAAGGTAGTTCTATTTCAGGGTTTCTCCGATCTATAACACAGGCGATTCCTTTGATATCCCCTCCAAGCTTCTCTACGATGTTTATAACTTCCAAAGTGGATTTTCCTGTGGTAACCACATCTTCGGCAACCAGAACACTCTCTCCCTGATTTATATGAAAGTTTCTTCTCAATTTCATTTCCAATCCTTCTCTCTCGGTAAAGATTGCCCGGGATTGCAATAGACGGGCTAACTCAAAAGCCATAACAATACCACCCAATGCTGGTCCAATCACCACATCTACCGGTTCAGTTATCTTTAAAGCCAGTTCTTTCATAAGTTTGGCTGATTCCTCGGGATATTGAAAAAGTTGAGCGCATTGAAAATATTTATTACTGTGAAGCCCTGAGGAAAGCAGGAAATGGCCTTCCAGCACAGCCTGACATTTTTTCATCGTGGATAAGAAACCAATATTTTTTTCTGTCATATATTCCTCCTTTGATAAATCAGGTCTAAACCCAATTATCAAGAATTTTCATCATTGGTAATGCCTTTATCTTTCAGGTTACCGTATCTATTGAAGCCTATTATTTTAATGTTTTTTGTTTACCCAAGCGAAGATTCCCTACACCCTTCCCCGGTTATATATAGTTTTACAAGAACCCGGTGGGTGAAGATAATCGTCAAGATTGTCAAGGTTTTTACTATTTAGAAAACTGGTTAATTCGCTAATTATCGTTGCTGGTGTATCGGGGTTACCAAGCAAAGAAGTGCCAATTTGTACCGCTCTGGCTCCCAGCTTGAGGTACTGCATTAGACCTTCTAAATCACTAACTCCCCCACAACCGATTATAGGTAGGGGGGTTAACTGCCTGGCTTGATTAACCAGGTTCAGGGTTAAATGCTTGATAGCTGGTCCAGAAAGACCGCCTGTGTAAATTTCACCGGTTTCTTTATCTATAGTTAAGGCACGGTAGGTATTGGCTATTACCACTGCTTCCATCATGGTATCTTCACATATTTTCAGGAGTTTGCCAAGGTCACTCTGAGGGGGGAGTTTAACCCAGAGAGGCTTGTTGGTTATTTCACGCGTCCTTGAGAGCAGTCGTCTTGAAGATGGTAAGTGCTGGGCAATAGCTATCCCACCTTTTTCCACATTAGGACAGGAAATATTTATTTCATAGATTACCGAATCTTTAATTTTATCTTCCAGGATTTCTAAAACCTTGAGATATTCGTTAATAGTAAAACCAGCCACATTGATTATCACCGGTGTGTTGTATTGGCCAAACCGGGGGTATATCTCCCTAACAAACTGATGAACTCCCGGGTTTTGCAAACCTATGCGGTTTATGAGACCACCCTTAACCTCAAACAATCGTGGTGGTTTATTCCCTGATACGGGGTTTAAGGTTACTGCTTTAGTGCAAACAGCTCCAAACAGGGAGGGTGGAATCAATTCAAAGCTATCAGGACCATAAATACCAGAGGCAGCAATGAGAGGGTTTTTTAGAAAGAGATTCCCTATTCTAACTTCTAAATTAACTGTACTCATCCCAGTCAACCTCCCTGGCATTAAAAATCGGTCCATCACGGCAAACTCTTTTATACTCACCCCTTACCCTGACCACGCATCCCCAGCAGGAACCTAACCCACAGGCCATTTTTTCTTCCAAAGATACCCATAAATCAATAAGTTTATTAAATTTATTTCCTTCATTCATTACCATCGCGTAAAGAGCCTTTAACATAGGTTTGGGGCCACAGGCGTAAATAGTGTCGTAGTTAGCTGGATTAATAAATTCAGTAATTTTTCCCTGTAAAAAAGATTCATTTTTTTCTTCCGAACTTATAACTACTTTATGGGTGATTTTGGAAAAACTTTCCAGCATAAAAGGTTTTTTGGAAAAACCGAGGTAAAGGTCAAATACACTATTATTTTTACTCTGAATCTCCCGGGTGAGCATATTTAAAGAAGCCAGGCCAATTCCCCCTCCAACCAGGGCTATTCTCTTTTTACTTTCAGGTAGTTGCCACCCATTTCCGAGAGGCCCGGTAAGAGTTAATATTTCTCCTTTTACCATAGTAGAAAGAAGATTTGTTCCCACCCCTTTAGTTTGATAAAGAAAGCCTATACTTCTCTCGCCTGATTCAAAAACACTAAAAGGACGGGCCAAAAGTGGTTCCTGGAAGGGCAGCTTGATGAGGTAAAACTGTCCCGGAAGTGCTGTTCCTGAAAAATCAAGAGTTAAATGAAAAATATTTTCGTAAACCCGGGTGTTATCTAAAATTCCTGCTTTTTTATAAACCATCACTGTTTATACTTTTAAAAGAAGCTGTCTTTATTTCTTTTGAAGTTTCTCTAATGATTTTATGAGCTTTTTCCTGAAACTCTCTTTCATTCAGGCAATCTTTCAGGGAAGTGATGATTGAGCGGGAAACATTGATAATTGCACCATTCCCATGGTTAAAGGCATAAATAATATCTTTTTTATTAGCTCCCTGAGCACCATAGCCAGGCACTAACAGAAACATTTCCGGATATAGTTCTCTAAACTCTTTTAGTTGAAGCGGGTAGGTAGCTCCAAAGACAGCCCCAAGGCAAGAATAACCATTGATGCCAGTTGTGTCCTTGCCCCACTCGCTGATCAGTTTGCCTATATGTTGGTAAAGAGGAATACCCGATACTTCTAAATCCTGGATATCTCTGGCTGAAGGGTTAGAGGTTCTAACCAGAATAAAAGCACCTTTATTATTTTTTTCTATTACTTCCAGAAAAGGCTGAAGGCTATCAAAGCCAAGATAAGGGTTCAGGGTGATAAAATCTGCTTCAAAATCACCAGAAAAATGTGCCAAGGCGTATTGCTTTGCGCTAACACTGACATCACCGCGTTTAATATCAGCAATACTCAATATGCCTTTTTTAGTTAAATATTTCAAGGTGGCTGAATAGGCTTTTAATCCTTCTATCCCCTGGGCTTCGTAAAAAGCTATTTGCACTTTTACCGCACCCACCAGTTCTTTAGCAGAATCAATCAGCATACGGTTAAAAATAAATAATGACTCGGAAGGATTTGAACTTATGGTTTTGATAAAATCTGGGATATAGCTTAAATCAGTGTCTAATCCCAGACATAGGGGGCTATGGTTTTTTACCGTTTCATATAATTTATCAATCAATAATCCCACCATTATAAACCACCTTTCCTTTTTTTAAGGTTAACAAGGGCCAGCCAAAAAGAGGATAATCAAGTAGAGGTGTGTTGTGAGATTTGGATACAAAGGAATTAATGTTCACGGTTGCCTTTCTGTTGGGGTCAATTATTACCAGGTCTGCCTGGAAACCATTTCGTAAAAGGCTTACCTGGGAACTTATCCCTAATATACGCGCAGGACCCAAGGAGAGCAGGAAGGATAATTTAGGTAGGGTAATCTGTCCCTTTTTAATCAGGAAACTGTTAAGTGTGGCAAAAGTAAGTTCAAGGTTATTAATACCCGGTGCTCCCTTTTCTTTGTCCTCATCTGAATGGGGAGCGTGGTCGGTAGCAATAGCGTTTACCATACCCTGTCTTACCAGTTCCAGGAGATGCTTTCTGGTGGACTCATTTACTAAGGGAGGGTTAACTTTATAGGGAAAATTTTCCATATTCAAGCAGAGATGATGAGGCGTGACATCGCAGGTTACCGGTTGGCTTTTCTTGTGAGCTTCATCAACCATTTTAATGCTCTGGGGATTGGATAAATGCGTTAAATGGAGACTTGCTTTTATGTTTTGGTTCATCTCCAGATCTCTTTTAACCATCCATAGCTCGGGACAGATGTTTTTGGCAAAAAGAGGCATTTCGGAAAGGCTCACTTCTTCATGTAAAAGCAAAATTCGGTTAATATCCCGGGCTCTTATCAGAGCTTGTTGAAAAACCTCGGGATTATCTACTCCCTTTCCATCATCAGTAAAAGCCCACACAAAAGGGGCAAGATTGTCAAAATCAACAATTTCTTTACCATCCTGTCCCTGGGTTATAGAAGAAGTATAAAATATGTCAAGAGGGAGCAATTCTAAATATTTTTTTTGAAGGGCACTTATAATTTCAGGTTTATCCAGAACAGGAGAAGTGTTGGGCATAATGGAAATGGTAGTGAATCCACCTTTAGCACCCGCTTTGCATCCTGAAAGCATATCTTCTTTATAGGTAAAGCCAGGTTCGCGAAAATGAGCATGTAAATCAATAAAGGCAGGCATTAACAATAAACCTTTACCATCAACTAATTGGTAATCCTTATTTGCTGAAGGCTTGTCAGTGATTATGCCATTTTCTACCCATAAACCACCCTCCTCTTGAGTGAAAGAGTCTACCAGCGATATGTTTTTAAAATGCCAATTATACTTTGAGGAATTCGTCACAGTAATGACAACAGTAGGTTCTACTGCTACTATCAGTCAGGTAAAATATAGATTCCAGATAAGATTCAGCAGAGGTAATGCAACGGGCGTTACGGCATTTCAATAAGCCTTTTACGGTTTTAGGCAGCTCCAGTTTTATTTTCTTGATCACCCTTCCCTCATCTATGTAATCAAGAGTTATATCCGGGTCAATGAGAACCAGCACGGCTAAATCTAAATCCAGAACATCGGAAATTTTGATGATATCCTTTTTTCCCATCTTGGAGCTGGGAACATTTATAAGTAGAGCTATGGCTTTGCCTAACTCTCCCAGATTCAATTTATTAAAAATTTTTAATCCGTTACCGGCTTTGATATGGTCTATCACTATACCTCGTGTAATTTTTTCAACCTTTAATTCGCTATCACTCATATCAGTATCTCCCTTTATTAGATGGTATTCAAGCCTAACATCAGGCTGATTAAAGCCATGCGGATAAACATACCGAGTTTTGCCTGTTCAAAATAAATCGCCCTGGGGTCATCGTCAACCTCGTAGGTTATTTCAGAAACCCTGGGAAGGGGATGCATAATTAGAGCATCTTTTTTCATCAGGTTAACCTTGTTTTTATCAAGGATGAAGGTGTCTTTAAGCCTGAGATAGTCATCTTCGTTAAAGAATCTTTCCCGTTGGATACGGGTCATGTAGAGAACATCAAGATTGGGTAAAACTTCTTCCATCTGGGAAGCTTCATGAAAGATAGCTTCAGGATTAACTTCTAATACCGAGTTTTTAATATGCTGGGGTAGTTGTAGTTCTTCGGGGGATATCAGGTAATAATTAACCTCAGGATACCTGGCTAAGGTGGTAATGAGTGAGTGAACAGTTCTCCCATACTTCAAATCACCACAAAAACCGAAGGAATTATTGCTTACCTTACCCCGGTACATATAAAGGGTGAATAAGTCAGTAAGTGTTTGCGTGGGGTGGTGATGAGCACCATCACCAGCATTGATTACCGGTACCGAAGAATACTTGACCGCTACTTCGGCTGAACCGTCCTTGGGATGACGAATAACGATTATATCTACATAATTACTGATGGTTTTTATGGTGTCAGCCAAGCTTTCTCCCTTGGCTACAGAACTGGCGCTGGTATCTGCCATAGACAGTACTTTTCCTCCCAGCCTGAACATAGCGGATTCAAAACTCATGCGGGTTCGGGTGCTTGGCTCGTAGAAAAGAGTGGCGAGAATTTTAGAATTTGCTAATTGGGTGAAGTTTTGTGGGGACTCGTAGATTTTTTTTCCGGTTTCAAAAAGATGTTGATATTCCTGGATAGATAGATCCAGAGGATTGACTAACTTTTTTATCACATCGTACCTCCCTTGCTTTGACGACTTGGAGGGGTGGTAAAGCCCTTAAGTCCGGGATTTTAATATTATAACACGTCTTTTTACCTCTTTGTTATTCTGGACGCTGATTCAGCGTCTCGGTATTTCATATGTTAGTGCAAGTCTTTTTAAAAGGAGTAATGGCAATCACACACTGTCACAGTCATCGCGAGGATACAAAGTATCCGTGGTGACTAATGTTTTTCCTTTCCCTGGGTACGATTGGGGACAGTCTCCTGAATTCTTCTTGGGGACTTTCTCCTTTGACATAAATTCATCTGGATAAAGGGCAGTAGTAGTATAATTGAAATTATAGGAAGTTTTAGGGAGTAAACAGGAAAGATAGGTATAAAACTTTAAAGGTAGTAAATCGCTTGGTTGGAGGATAATAGGGGAAGGGAATGAGGAAAAGTAGCCTGCCCCCTTTTCCTTGACTGAAATGAAAAAATCTGATAAATTCAACACAGGATTAACCATTGGATATAGTTAACATTGAACATTTTTTAAACCGTGTTTCCAGTCCTTCACGCTATACAGGTGGAGAATTCAATAGTATTAAAAAAAACTGGGAGACGGCTCCAGTTAGAATGGCTATGATTTATCCCGATTTGTACGAAATCGGGATGGGTAATTCTGGCCATCTTCTACTTTATTATTTAATCAACGAAACCACCCCTTATTTTATGGAAAGGTCTTATGCTCCTTATTTTGATATGGAAGAAATATTGAGAAAGGAGAAAATTCCCCTGTTTTCTCTGGAAAGCAGGAAACCTTTAAATAAATTTGATATTATTGGCTTCTCCCTGCAGTACGAATTAACTTTCACCAATGTGTTGAACATCCTGGATTTAGGTGGAATACCTATATTTCAAAAAGACCGAGGCGAAAATGACCCGCTTATAATTGGTGGGGGACCGGTTGCTTCCTATGCCGAGACTATGGCTCCCTTCTTTGACCTGTTTTTCGTAGGTGAAGCTGAAGAGGGCTTGCTGGAGATTCTGAATAAAATTGCCGAGCTTAAATTAAAGCAAGCTTCACGGAAGGACATTCTATTGGAGCTATGCAGTATAGGGGGTGTTTATGTACCATCTCTTTATGAAGAAATATTTAACCAGGAAGGTGTTTTTCTGGGATTAGAACCTGTTAAAGAATACGCGTGTATTCCCAGAATTATCAATAGAAGAATCATCAAAGACCTGGAATGCGCTTATTATCCTCTGAGACAGATGGTTCCTTTCAAAGCTCCGATTCATGACAGGGCAGTAGTGGAACTATTCCGCGGTTGCTGGAGGGGTTGTAGATTCTGTTTGGCAGGTTACCTTTTTAGACCGGTAAGGTTTAGAAGTCTTCCGCTCCTGAAAGAACAATCCTGCAGAATTATTGAAAATACAGGCTTTGACACCTTAGGCTTGACCTCCTTTAATTCCAGCGATTATCCTTACCTGAAAGAATTAATTTTATTTATGAAAAAGACTTATGGTGATAAGCTTACCTTATCCCTGCCATCTCTCAGCATGAGAGCTTCCTCGGTTGAATTAGCCTGCATAAGCGATAGGCGAAGGACCAACCTGACCTTTGCTCCAGAGGCAGCCACCGAACGCTTAAGAAAAGTGATTAATAAAAACCTACCGGAAGAAGAAATATTTGATACTGTAAAAGAAACTGCCAAGCAGGGAATGGATTTATTAAAACTTTATTTTATGATAGGTCTTCCTACTGAAAGAGAAGAGGATGTGCAGGCTATTGTGCCCTTGGTAAAAGAACTTCATAAAACAGCTAATACCTATCGCACCAGTAAGCGGCCTTTTCACTTTAATATCACCGTTTCACCCTTTGTTCCCAAACCTCATACTCCCTTTGAAAGAGAGAAACAACTATTAATTAAAGATTGTTACGAAAAAATTGGATATTTAAAAAGCCAGCTTCGTGAGCCTCTTTTTACTTTGCGGGAGCATAACCCACTTATGAGTTTCCTGGAAGGAGTATTTGGTCGGGGTGATAGGAAATTACACAGGGTGATACTCAGTGCTTTTCAGAAAGGGGCGCGGTTTGATGGTTGGGAAGAACATCTTAAAATAAATCATTATCAACAGGCATTTACGGAAGAAGAGATAAACCCTTTGTATTACCTGGAAGAAAAAGAAGGACCGTTACCCTGGGAGATGATTAATTGTGGATTATCACCGGAATTATTGAAGCGGGAAAGAGATAAAGCCTTCAGGGAGGAGGAGTCTGATGCCTCGTTATTTACTGATATTTAATAGGGAAAGGTCAGTCAGGTTCTTGTCTCATCTGGAAGAGGTAAGAGCCCTGGAAAGAACCCTACGCAGGGCTAATATTCCGCTTGTGTACTCACAGGGTTTTTCACCCCGTCCGATAATGTCCTTTGGACCTCCCCTTCCGGTAGGTTTTTCCAGCCGGGCTCAATTATTGGAAGTTAAGTTAGATAAACAGCTTACACCTGAAGAGATTATTTTTATGGTTAATTCCACTCTTCCTTGCGGTTACAACCTTTCAGAGGTAAAATATTTGCCTGATAGTTATCCTTCCCTGGGAAGCTTCCCCATAGAAATCAACTATTTAATTTTAGTAGAAGGGAATGGAATTGAATTATCTATTAACAGTTTTTTAAGTCAATCTTACTACCAGGTTTTACGAGAAGACAACCGGAAAAGGAAAGAAAAATTGTTTAATATCAGACCTTTTGTTTTACATTTAGAAATTATTGATAAGGCAGTAGTAAGTAATTTTTTAGAGAAAATACTCCTACCGAGATTCAAAACAAATATCTGTAATGACTCAAGTGAATTTGATTGGCTTACAAATAACCAATACACCCTGCTTTATTTCAAAAGCCTTTACACCACGGAAGGTAGTATAAAAATATCCGAATTAGAAAAAACTTTAAATGTTAAAATTATTGATGGTGAAAGAATCAGCCTGGCGAGGCACCGTTAAGATATGATGTTTGATTTTATTATATCTGCCTGGTTTATTTACCTGTTTTATTCGGGTTATAAAAGAGGGTTAATAAAACAGTTAAGTGCAGTTTTAGCTCTTTTTATAAGCTGGTATGTAGCTTTAGCCCACACCGATACCTTCATAAGGCTTTTAGAAAGCAGATTATCAATTCTTAGCAAAATTACTGTTTCCGTAGAAAGATTTTTCTTACGACAAAACCCCAATCTTTTCGGTATAAAAATTTCTGAAGAAGGCATAAAAGAATTCATTAATACCATGCCTTTTTCACAATCCGTTAAGGAAATAATTATTGGTGGAGTATCTGATATAACAGCCAACCTGCACCCCCTGATACTGGCGAGCGTATTAGGCAAACTCCTCGGTCTTATTCTTCTGGGAATAATCTCCTTCATCTTGCTTTTCTTTTTATCCCGCTGGTTACTAAATTTCACCACTACCATGGTAACCAAGCTTCTTAAATCCCTTCAACCTGTAGGTTTTATCAATTTCGTTCTGGGAGGGATGTTGAACCTTTTCTTTTACGGTTTGTTAATAGCGTTTCTTTCGGGCTTCGTGGAAACTTTATTGCATCAGATGTTTCCGGGATTTCTCTCTCTCCAATTGGAAAAGTCTATAATATTTGGTTATATCCGGTTTTTATCAGAGCAGGGGTTAATAGAAAAAATGGTAATTTTCCTTTATTATCAGCTATTAACACTGCTTAAATAATTTTAGCTATCTTGATAAGATAGGTTTTAATATTTTTAACTGCAGGCATCTTGTGGTATATTATAAAAAGAGATGAAAAGAAAGAAAATTTTAGGAACCATATTAAAATTAATAATACCGGTAGTTTTCGTTATTATCCTTATGGTAACTGCCTATAGTTTTTTTCGAAGGCCACAAACCTTTAATCTTTACGGGCAGGTAATCAACAGTAATGGGGAACCTGTTATTGGAGCAAAGGTAATTCTACCTGAAAAGGAAACCGAGGTATTAACTGATAATAAAGGTAAATTCACCTTTCCACCCCTTAAAACAGGTAAGGTAAAGATAAGGACAGAGGTAGAGGGATTTCATCCTTATGAGGAAGAAGTTAGTGGGGTAGGCGGAAATAAAATACATTTACTTATCACCCTGGTGGAGGTAGGGAAAGAAGAAGCCCTTATCCGGATCAAGGTGTTAGATGAGGAAACGAAATCCCTTCTGGTAGGCTCGGTAATTAACATAGGGGAAACAGTCTGGTACACCAATGAAGATGGTTTAGCTACCATTCCTCTAAAAGCCGGGCTTCACTCGGTGGAAGTGTTGCATCCGGGTTATCAACCTTATAAAGTATCAGGGATAGAAACTTTTACTGGTAAAACCACCAACCTTGAAGTAGCCTTAAATAAAGAAAAACCCTTACCCGGGACTTACGGTAACCTGGAAGTAAAAGTTACCGATGCCCAAACAGGTAGAGCTATATCCCAGGTATCCGTTCAGGTGGGAGAAAAGAAAGGACTTACCGATATTGAGGGCTACCTTTTAATAACTGAAGTCCCTGCCCAGAGCTCGGAAATTGTATTTACTGCTTCTGGCTACCTGATGTATAGGGAAGTGGTATCTATAAAAGTTAATGAGAACACAATGTTAAATGTAAAACTGCTTTCAGGTCAGCAGGGGCGTGGCGGAATAATCGGAATAGTCAAGGATAGTTCCAACAGTTTACCTTTAAGCGGAGTGTCTGTGGAAGGGAAAACACTGAAGGCGCAGACAGATTTGGGTGGGAGATTTGTTTTTCCTAACTTGGTCCCTGGTCCTTTATCCCTGTCAATTAGTTTGAAGGGTTATCAAACCGTATCGCGAGAAATTCAAATTGAAGCTGGAAAAGTTTTACAACTGGAAATATTCCTGGAAAAAATTGTAATAGATATTAACCTATCCGGTAGGGTAAAGGATATAAATAATCAAGCAGTAGTTAGGGCTCGGGTTTCAGTAGGGAGCACCCAGGCTTTAACTGATGAGGAAGGAAGGTTCTTCCTGAAAATAAAAGATGGTGTAAAAACTGTTCTTGTTGAGAAGGAAGGATTTTATACTCATACAGCGACCTTACCAGACGACCCTTTGATAAAAGAGGTTAATCTGGTCATTCTGATTTATAAAATTGTAGTTGATGGCACTTATATCGGAAGAGCTTCTTCCCCTCAGGGAGAAGTGGAGATGGAGGTAGAAGTAACTTCCGGAAAGATAAGTGGAATGAAAGCGCTTTCATATGAAGGAAGTTCTTCTTTTATGTCGGTTTTTCAGGAAAAATTACTGGAAGTTGCTCGTGAGGTATTGCGAATGACACCACAGGATTTCTTAAGGAAATATAATTCTTTGGATAGTGGTCCAAGAGAGGTCATTCTTTCAGCTATAAAGAAAGCACTGAGCTTACCTTAGAATAAGGTCAAACTGCTTTCCGTCACTCTAAACCCCGATTCAGTGATTCAGTAACTATCAGGGAATTGGGGACTGTCCCTCTTGATATCTCATATTTTAATATTCTACCGCTATTGACTCGATTTCTATCAATGCTCCCCGGGGAAGCCCCTTAACTTCTATGGTTGTTCGCGCAGGGTAAATTTCCTTAAAAAAATCTTTATAGACCTCGTTGAAATCGGAAAAATCCTGGAGATTCGTTAAAAATACCGTGTTTTTAACAACATTATCCAGCGATAAATTACTTTCGCCAAGAAGTGCTACGATGTTTAATAGTACCCTTCTTGCCTGTTCTTTAATGTTTGTGCCAATTAATTCCCCGGTTTCAGGGTCAAGGGGTATTTGACCGGACAGGAAAATGATTTTCTTGAATCCTTCCACCTCAATTGCTGGTGAATAAGGTCCGATAGCCTTTGGAGCTTTAGAACTTTGCAGTATTTTTTTCATTTTTACCTCCCTTTATTTTATTCAGAAGTTTCAATTTTGCTTTAATCCATAAGGCCCATTCCAATCTTTTTTTTAGAAGAGCGCATTCTAAATCATCGGGTTGGTAGATACTACCATTGGCAAAATAATGGTTAGCGTGGCATCCACCGCTACAATAAAATCTTGCCCAACATTGTAAACATTTATCCTTAGTGGAAAAATCAAGGGATATAAATCTATCCCTTAGATCCAAGTTCTTTATGCCTTCACTCAGCTTCCCTAATATAAAACTAGTTTCGCCAATAAACTGGTGGCAGGGATAAATATTTCCTCTGGGGGAAATAGCAATGTACTCCCGACCAGCACCGCAACCCCCGATTCTTCTTTTAAGGTCGGGTCCCCTTAAAGGGTCCAGAAGGAAGTGGAAAAAAGTTATTTCCTTACCTTTAAGTTTTTCTTCTAAATACCATTGAGATAGCAATTCATATTGCTGGAATATTTCAGGTAAATCATCTTCTTTCAGGGTGAAACTATGTTTTTTACCAACTACGGGTTCCATAGAAACTACCGGAAAACCTTCGTTAAAAAGATACCGGGTTGAGTCAGCAAAATGAAGTGTCTGACTGGTATAAGTTCCACGGATATAGAAAGGTGGAGGGTTTTTAGATATGTACTCTTTAATATTATGAGAAACGGTATTATAAGAACCCTTACCCTGAGGGTTAACACGGTATAGGTCGTTGGTATCCTGTGAACCATCAAGAGACAGCACAGCTTCAATGTGATTATCAATCAGAAACTCCTGAACAAGTGGGGTCAACAAAATAGCATTGGTGGTCAGGGTGAAGTTGATTTTCCTTCCTTCTTCCAGGGCTCTTTTGTTTCCATAGTTAACAGTATTCTGTAATACAGGGAAATTTAAAAGCGGTTCACCACCAAAAAAATCTACTTCCATTTCCTCATAAGGGGAGTTCTGGAAAAGAAAATCAATAGCAATACGGGCTTTATAAAAATTCATTGCTGAAAGATATTCGGTGGTAGTTTTATTCTTGACAAAACAGTAAGAGCAGGCAAGGTTACACCTTCCATCTATAAAAAGGCACATACCCTGCAGGTGAGGAGAATATTCTGCTGAATATTCCAGGGGTGAGGAAAAGAGGGCTTCTTCCTGGTAAAGAGTTATTATTTTATTAAAATCATCCTGGTTTTCCTGAGGAATTTCAAAGAAAGAAAGTTCTCCTGTTTGGTTTATTTTTTTTAGAATTTCATAAACTTCAGCTGAAATTTCTATGAGGGTGTCTGAATTAACATCCAGAGCGAAGAATTCATTGGCACAGCGGAAGAGGTGAACCTGACCTCTTCCTTTCTTCAAGGTAAAATTTTCCACCAAGCTTATTTGCCAGGTTTTAGAAAGTTTGTCTGGTTGGCTATAGTGCAGGAGGTTTTACAAGCAGATTGGCAGGATACTTTAAATCTTTCCGAAGATAACGCTTTCAGGGCTTTTTTGAAAATTATTTTTATTTTTTTCATTTTAATTCTCCCATATATTTGTTATGAATATAATATTTTATCGTATTTTAGTTATTCAATAGTGAAAGAGATTGAACTAACTATTTCTGGGGACAACAGAAACGATACAACACCTATCAGGCGCAAAGTAAGGTTTCAGTTGATTTACTTCCGAGTAAAAATCCACCGATTCATAGTTTCTGATCTCATTTTCAATATCTTTAATAACCCCATCAAGTAAATAACCTTCTCCCCAGAAAAAAGCTCTTCTCAGGGAATCTTCCAAACTCAGAAGAAAGCTCCCTTTTATATAAGCCTTGCTTCTTGCTACTTCCTTTTCAATGACCCTGCCTTCCCTCAGGTTTTCAACTTCCTTAAGAATCACTCCTAAAGCCTCATCCATCTTATCAGGATGGGTGCTCAAAGCGATAGATAACTCTCCTGCTTCTTTGAGAAGTAGCAGTGAAGACCCGATATCATAAGTAAGGGACCTTTTTTCTCTTACCTCTTCAAAAAGACGGCTACTGCCGCCTACCCCTAATAGTACATTAAAAACCGCTACCGAGGTTTTGAGAGGAGAAAATCGGTTAAAAAGCGGATATCCTAACCTGAGGTAAGATTCTGAAGTATCACGGGTTATGCTCTTCCTCTGGGGTACCTGATATGCTGAGTCCATATCCTTGGAGGGGTAATCAAAATGCTGTGTAGGAATTTTATCAAGAATGTTTATGAGGTTATTCTCTTCAAAGGCACCTGAAGCTACAATAGTGATATTAGGGTTGCGGTAAAAATGTTGGTGAAGTTCAATAATATTCTGCTGAGTTATAGAAGCAACTGTTTCCGGTGTACCGCCTATTTCTCTAGATAAAGGCCCTTTAACCCATAAATTCTGAGTTAACATTAAATCCGAATACTCTTCAGGGTCATCGTAGCGAAGTCTTAGTTCATTATATATTACAGCTTTTTCTCTATCTATATCTTCTGACAGTAATAGAGGGTTATAGACCAGGTCAAGTATCATATGTAAGGCAACTTCTGCCTGACTGCGGGGAACCTTGGCATAATAAGCACTATAATCATACGAGGTAAAAGCGTCCAATCTTCCTCCAATCCCCTCAATTTTACCGGTAATATCCTTAAAAGTAGGATAATTCTTGGTACCCTTAAAAATTACATGTTCCAGCAGATGAGAAATGCCTACCCTGGTTTCATGTTCGTGCTTTACTCCCACTCCCACATATGCTACTACACTGGCAGAAGTGTACCAGGGGCGGTGGTCGCTGATGAGAGTTAAACCATTGTCCAGCTTTATTAATTTAACCTTGTTTTCCATAATTGACCTACCTTTATTACGGCTTGATTTATCAGGAAGTTACTGTCACCCTTGCCACTTTTAATTTTTTCGTCGGTATCAGCCAGTATTAACAGAGCAAGTTCCAGGTGACGGGGATGCATTCTTTTGGCATAAGTTCTTAGTTTTCTATACACATAAGGATGAAGTCCGGTTTCTTTTTCATTTAAATAAAGGGTTTTGAAAGCTCCTCTTATCTGAGAAGCCATTACCGATAAGATGGCAGAAGGTGACTCCCCAATGCTGGTAAGATAAGTTAAAGTTTTCAGGCTTTTACCTGTTTTACCTTCAAAAAGTCCGTCAATAAGGGAGAAAATATTATCTCCTTCGGGTGAGGAATAAACCTGCAACAAGTCTTCCATCAGTACTGTTTTTTTATCTGAAGCATATAAAATTAGTTTTTCTACCTCCATTCTGAGGGTTTGCAAGTCCCTCTTATCACTTACCAGTGTTTCCACTACTCTGTCTTCTACGCTCATTCCGGCACGGGTAAATAGATCCTTGATGAAGTCAAGAACAGTTTTAGCTGCAGGTTTAATTAGATTGATTATTGTGCCTCCCTTACTGTTTATAACCTTGGTAAACTCCTGGGGAAGCGATTCGGGGGAATAACCTACAAAATAAGTATTAAACAACTCTATTTTTTCTAAACTGAAAGCCAGTTGGGTTAATTCGCTTTTTGAGTAGGAAGAAAGGTGTATAAAAAATATCCTCCCCGGGGAAAGTAGAGGTGGTTCCAACAGGGCATTGACTATCTCATTTATTTTGAGGTCGCCGTTTTTTACTTCCTGAAAGTTAAAAGCAATTAATCTTTTTTCTAAATAAGAGTTAATCAGCTCTCTTTTAATACGGTCTCTTAAATATACTTCTGGTCCCCACAGTAGCAGGGGGAATTTAATCTTTTTCTCGCGGATAAGTTTTATTGCTTGCAGACCATTAATCATATTGTTATCAATAAATATACCAGTTTTTTGCCCGATACGGGTTATTAAAATAATAGTTTATTGGTTTCAGGTAGGTGGGAATCAGGTATTGGAGAAATAATCTCTTCTGAAACGAGTTAATCCCAGATTTTTAGCTATCTCCATAACTGAACCTATCTCCTGTCTGCTGGGTATACGATTGATTTCCGGGTACTGGCTGGCTCTAAACATTGGCCGATACTGGTCCATAATATTTATATATGTATTAATAGATATTTCACTGGCAATGAATTTAAGAATATCAAAACTACCTGCCAGGTCATTTGGTAGAACGAGGTGCCTGATTAAAAGTCCCTGAAAAGCGACTCCTTTATCGTTAAGTTGCAAGTCTCCCACCTGTCTGTGCATCTCTTTAACTGCTTCCTTGCACCTTTCAAAGTAATCAGGGGCATCAGAATATTTTTGTGCTGATTCCTGTGAACTATACTTAATATCAGGCATGTAAATATCAATCAAACCCTTAAGCAACTTGATGGTGTTTACCTCTTCGTAACCTCCGCAGTTGTACACAATTGGAAGGAGAAGACCCATTTTCCCGGCTATTTTCAGCGATTTAACCAGTTGAGGAGTATAATGTGTCGGAGTAACCAGATTAATATTACGGCACCCGGCATTTTGCAATTCAAGCATTATTCGAGCAAATTTTTCTGGAGAGACGGTTTTGCCTTCACCCAAGTGGCTAATGGTATAGTTTTGACAGTAGTTACAGCGAAGACTGCAGTGAGTTAGAAAAATGGTACCAGAACCACCAGCTGGTTTAACCCTTCCCAGGTAGGAAACTACCAGGGACTGTGAACCCACCAATGGTTCTTCTTCACCAAAGTGAGGCCCATAGCTGGAAACCTCCAGTTCGCGACCAGCCTGGCAGTAACCTTTTTCGCCTTTAATACGGTTGATGCGGCATTTTCGTGGGCATAAAACACAATCCTGGAGAATATTAAAAAGTTTATTAATTCTTTCATCAATTTCTCCGGTTTTAATCATTTCCAGGTATAGCGGTTGGTAATTCATACTATCTTCACTTTACCCTATACTGAGTTCGGGGAGAAAGCTCTTTCCTGCAACTGAATTATCCAAAATTTGGAAATAGTCAAGTATAGTTTGTCCTACATCGGATAGACTTTCTCTTTCTCCCAGATACATTTTCTTTTTCATCATTAGGGAATAAACCAACAGGGGAACTTTCTCTCTGGTGTGGTCGGTGTGTCTGGTATAGGTGGGGTCGCAGCCATGGTCAGCAGTTATTATGAGTAAATCTTCCTTTTTTAATTTATCAAGAAGAACGGGAAGAAAATCATCAAACTCTTTAAGCGATTCGGAAAATTTCCCGGGGTTTCTTCTATGTCCAAAAAGAGTATCAAAATCGTTTAGATTGGTAAAAATTAATCCTCTTTCCAATTTACTCAGGCTTAAGGTTATTTTTTTCATCCCATCCTGATTGTTTTTGGTACGAACTTCCCGGCTTATTCCTTTCATGGAAAATATATCTCCGATTTTACCGATTACCCATACGGGAATATTATGCTCTGATAGGAAGTCAAGAGCTGTTTTTTCTGGTGCTGGCAGGTTAAAGTCCTTGCGGAAGGGAGTACGGATAAAATTTGGGCTCTCACCTATAAAGGGTCGGGCAATAACTCTTTCCACTTCCCAATCACCCTGGAGCAACTGCCTGGCAATTTCGCAAATACGGTAAAGTTCCTTTAAAGTAATAATTTCCTGGTGAGCTGCAATCTGAAAAACACTATCGGCTGAAGTATAAACAATGGGATAGCCGGTCTTCATGTGTATATTCCCTAACTCATTTATTATTTTCGTACCGGAGGCAGGTTTATTGCCAATCGTTTTTCTGCCTATTCTTTTTTCAAACTCCTTTATCAAACCCGCAGGAAAACCCTCGGGGAAAGTAGGTGAGGGTTTTTCTCTGATAATCCCCATCAACTCAAAATGACCGGTAGTGGTATCTTTACCCGGAGATGAAATTTTCATGTTTCCATAAGCAGCCGAGGAGTTTACTGGTTCATTCAGTTTATTTATAGTTTTTAGTAATCCGAGGGAAATTAGATTAGGTATTTCTACACCGGTTTCATTCAGAACATTTTTAAGGGTGTTGGTATTTTCATCTCCATAAAGGTAAGCATCTTCCATTGCTCCCACACCGAGACCATCAAGTATAATCAATATTACCCTTTTACTCATATTTATTTATTCTTCTTACTTAAAGGATGGCTCTGTTGATAAGCCTGTTTTAGGGCATCATCTTCAACCTGGGTGTATATTTGCGTGGTAGTAATATTTTTATGCCCCAGTATTTCTTGAACTACTCTCAAGTCTGCTCCACCACGGAGCAGGCGGGTAGCAAAAGTATGCCTGAACATATGAGGACCCAGTTTTCTGGTTAAACTTCCCAACTCAGCGAGTTTCCTTATCATCAGAAAAACTGCCTGTCGGGTTAGATGAACCTGGGGATGAGTATCATAAAACACGAAATCATCTCGTTGAACCTTCCTTTCCAATATATGTTTTTCCAGCATACCCATAAGAGAAAGAGTCATGGGAACTATCCTTTCTATATTCCCCTTGCCTTTGATTTTTAAAAAACCTTCCTTCAAATCCACATCTTTCACTTTTAACCCCACTAATTCTGAGACCCTGATGCCAGTAGCGAAAAGAGTTTCGAGAATAAGAGTTTCTTTGGGGTTGGCTAAAGAGAATATCTTTTCAATTTCCGAAGGCCTAAGAGGATTGGGCAGTTTTTTTTCTCGCTTGATGGACTTTAAGCCGGACCAATTGGTTTTGGTGATATAACTCCTGAGGTATAGATATTTAAGCAAAGCTTTGAGACTGCAAATTTTTCTTTCAATACTGCTTCCTTTTAACCCTTTGCTGTATAGAAGCTTTAAATAAGCCTCGCAAGAATTTTCATCCAAATTGTCAAAGTTCTGAAAATAAAATTTCAGGTCAGACTTATAAGCAGTGATAGTTTGCCTGGAGTACCCCTTTTCCAGAGAGAGATAAAGTAAAAATTCATCAAGTTTATCTTTCATGTGTTATTTATATTATTTATTACCTACTTTTCTTTTCAGAAAACCCTGAATAAAAGCCATCACCAAAGCTCCCATACCCATAATGGTAGATAGAATAGTGGCAATCCATCCCCAATTGGGAAGTTGAGCTAAAATTAGAATAATTAATAATCCCATAAAAAGTGATATAAAAGGGTGCAGGCTTTTCTTGAGTAAAAGAGAATTAATTTTTTCGCCTAAATAAAAACCTGCGTAAATTCTACCTAAATATATAGTAGAAATTAAAAAAAATAGTGACATAATTCCCAAAGGGACACCTACTACAGAAACAAATAAAACAGCAATAATTAGCGGGAAAAGCAGTAAGGCTGCTATACCCACTCCCAGACTTTGAAATGGATAGGATATAGCTTTACTTCTAATCACCGTGAATCTTTCTGGAAAAATTACATGCAGGACTATTCCCGAGATGAAAAGCGCAAAAAAGTTCAGGAGAAATGATATAGAGAAGTTGCCTTTCCAGGGTAATTCCAATGGGGGTATGTAGATAATCTTTCCCTTTATTTCACCTTTTATAATGCATTCAGGGCTAATTTCCGCCGGGTTAGAAGAATTCCAGACCAGGTTACCTTCAATTACCACTTCTGGAGAAAGGTTTATTTTTTCAGCAGTGATTTCTACATCTCCGGTAATTTTGCCTTTAAGAAAGACTTCCTTTCCCCAAATTCTTGAGTTTCTTCCTATAGTTCCTTCTTGTATTACCCTGTTGCCTACGATCAAAATATCCCTTCCAATCAATGCTTCTGGTTGGAGGTGAACCTCGCTTCCCATCATCAGGAAGTCTTTAGCGACTTTCCCCTGGAAAAATATCCATACTCCTACTACTCGTGCAGATTCACCTATGTTTCCACTCAGGAAGCCTCTTTGAAAAATGGCATTTAAATCTCCCCCCACACTACCGTCTAAAGTGAAGTCAATAGAGGCGGAAAGTAAGTCTCCTTTAGTTTTGCCCTGTATATTAACGGATTGACCTGCCAGGTATAGGTCGTTTTCAAAAGTTTCTGCTTTAGTTATGTTTATTCTTGGTTCAGCGAGGGTGGTGAGGGCATAGGCATAGGGTAAGGGTGCTATCCAAAGAAGAAAGGAAATAAGAATAGGTAATATTAACCCTTTCTGTTTTATCGCATATTTATTCAAAAAATACCTCTTTTATAATATTATGTACTGCCTGATGGTAAATGTTCCTAATTAGTATATTATAAAGTTTATGTAAATAATAATTATATATAATTCAGAAGACGGGGTAAAAAATAGGGCTAACTCTACTTTTAATTCAAAGTTTTCGGGTTAGGCCCGAGAAGATAAAAGATTAAAAATAAGACTTAAGCGGTTGTTTTCAACAACCTCATGGAGACAAGGGTGGTTGGTTGTCATTGCGAACACTCATAGTGTCTGTAGCGATCCCATATTCTCCCCTCACCCTGCCCTCCCTATTCTGGAGAAGGATTGCTGTGGGGGCAGTCCCCTAAAATCTTGATGAAGACTACCCCTTTTTATTTCAATTTACCTAAAATACCAGTAGTGAATATTCCAGGTAATTGGTCCCAATCCGAGTGGACGGTAATTTACCAGGTTAGTTTTATAGGAAGAAACACCCACAGTATAGTTTATCGGAAGTATAGGAAGCTCATCGCTTATCCTTCTCTGGACCAGAGAAAGCAATCTCTTTCTTTCTTTTTCTCTTAGTTCCATTTCTGCTTTTTTCAGGGCATCGGTAACTTCTGCATTTTTATAACCGTAAATATTAGAACCTGACCAATTATTATTTTCTGCAGGAATGTAGTCTTCTCGCCACACAGTTTCACCCATGAACAACGGTTCAAAAGGCATGGATAATAAAAGCATGGAAGGCCAGGCTCTCATGGTGTAGTGAATCCTGCTGAAAAAGGTAGTAGAAGGCAGGTTATGAATGCGCATATCTACCCCGATATCCTTCCACTGTTGTTGAATAAAAGATTGTATTCTTTCTCTGAGTGCGTTCCCGGATGTAGTTCTAAGTTCCACCGAAAGTCTTACCCCGTCTTTAACCCGAATTCCCCCCGACCCTATCTTCCACCCGGCTTCTTCCAGGAGATTGCGGGCTTTTTCAGGGTCAAAATTGTATCTGGTAAGCACAGTATCGTCGTAAGCCCAGTGTCGGGTGTTAAAAAAGCTATGAGCCAGCTCCACCCTATTTCCATAGAAATCCCTGATAATCTTTTCACGGTCAAGACTATAAGCTAAGGCTTTTCTCACACGCAGGTCAGATAAAATTGAATTATCCAGGTTAAAGGCAATATGCTCTACAAAAGTTCCCGGCGAGAAAAACACCTTAAGGTGTGCAGGGGGTCTGGCTTCTAAAGCCAGAGCCTGGTCAAAAGTTAAGCCCATTATGGCGATATCCACGGTTTTTCCAGAAATTGCCTGCGCTAATAAGGCTGTGGTATCAGGTATAAAGCGTATAACCAACCTGTCGGTAAGTGGATTACCCCAGGCATAAAAAGGATTTTTTTCCATAATAATATGTACACCAGGCTTCCAGTCGACAATACGGTAAGGACCCATCCCAATTGGTTTTCGGGAAAGATTTTCATCTTTTATAAAATGGTCAATTATTCCAGTGTCTTTCATTTTACGATACGCTGGTTCCAGGTGTTCTTTGAAATAAAGTCCTACTCCGGGAGGGCTGGCGTTAGCTCTCCAATCTATTTCTTTAAAATAAAATTTTATTTGAGTTTGATTTAACACTTCAAAACCACGAGTGCCATATCCACCCGAGCCTTTGGTCAGATCTATTTTTTCCTCTATAACCCTGGACCTGACAGGAGTTTGAGAGTCCATAAATACAGAAAAAGCATAAGACCAGTCTTCAATATTCACTTTTTTACCGTTACTCCAGAAAAGATTATCCCTTATGGTAAAAGTTAACTCCATATGCCCGCTACCGGTTATTTTCCACTGACCATTTTCCACGGTAGGAATCTCTTTGAGGTATCCAGGATAAAGAATCCAACCATCACCCCTGCCCAGGGCGGGGGTATTTATAGCGCCGAGCAAGTGGTTCATAGCTGTGGTAAAGCCCGTCCAGGTGCTTAAAGTGTCCGGTTCCTGGTTCATTACTATGTTCAAGATGCTACCAGTTGTAGGAGGATAAATTAAGGAGTGCAGACCATAAGCAACTTCTCCTCTAGTAGAGCGGGCATTGGGTGCTACCATTCTGCCCGGTCTATAAGTTAAGAACTGGTGTTCAGGATAGTAAGCCAGAGTTAAAAAGCTTGCTGCCCAACCGGGAACTGACAGTTCATCGTTAGACCAGTAAATGTTTTCTTTGACCCGGCTAACCTCTTTATCCAGACCTTTAGTTTTTCCCAGGAGTACCGCTAACTCGGCTCGGGTAAGGGAGTGTTCGGGTTTGAAAGTACCATTGGGGTATCCCAGCATCAAGTTTGCCTGGTAAACAGCCTGAATAGAAGAGTATGCCCAATGAGTACGTGAAATATCGGTAAAAGGAAGGTTGTTATTGTTAGAAAAAGGTAATTTAAACACTTTTGCAATGATAACTGCTATCTCAGCCCGGCTAATGGAAACATCGGGTTTGAAGGTGCCATCAGGATAACCTTTAAGGTAACCCTGCTTTCCTAAACGAAGAATTTCCGATTCAAATGTATGACCTTTTACATCTTTAAAGGTAATTTGTGAATAAACCTCTGGTATATTTTTAACCTGTCCCAGAGGCACTAAAAATAAAATAATTAATAGAAGAGCAAAAATTCTCTTCATTTTCAGCATACCTCCTGAAATATTTAGGTTTTGGGACGGGTAAGTAATATACCTTTCCCCGAAGAAGGGCTATATTTGCCCGAGGATATTATTATGTATGCTTTATATTATCATAGTAGTTGGTAAAGTCAAGATGTATGTAAAACAAAGAATTGTTACACACTCTTCAAGGACTGATAATGAAGTACCAGGAAAGATGAGATTGTCACGACTTCTTTCAGAAGTCTCGCGATTGAACATTCACTTCTGTATTTGCAAAGAGCCTGTCAAGACGACGCAGCAAACTCGTCTTTGAAAAACAAAGGGGACAGTCCCCAGGAGGAATTTAGGTGACCGTCCCCAAATTGATTATTGAAAGGTATTTGTGATATTATGCTAAACTTATTTGCTCGGGAATATAAAAAATGAAAAAAACCCTATTAAAAATTTTAGCCTGCCCCAAATGTAAATCATCTTTGAGCCTTACCATAGAAGAGGAAAAAGATGATGAAGTTATATCTGGTTTACTTACCTGCACCAGGTGCGGTCTTGTTTTCAGGATTATAGATGCTATCCCTGCTCTTGTTCTATCAAATTAGACAGCTGGTTTTACTCATGAAATATCTTGAAAGCAACTTAAAAAAACAAAGGGGACGGTCTCTCAATCAATACGAATAATAAGGAGTAAATAATTATTTGTCTTTTACCTGATTAATAATTGATGTGATATTGATTAATGGAATTAAACGCCTTTCATAAACTATTTATGGTTTTTATAGCAACCGTAACCCCGATAAGCGAACTTAGAGGTGGTATTCCCCTGGCTATTGGTTTAGGTTTTAATCCTGTACTGGCATATTTTGGTATCGTAGTTTTGAATATTCTCCTTTTTTTCCCTATAATTATCCTGCTCAACTTTTTTCATGAAAAATATCTTTTTAAATGGAATATATACAAAAAATATATAACTAATTTAAGAAGCAGGGGGAAGCCTTATGTTGACAGATACGGAATGCTGGGGTTAGCTTTATTTGTAGCAATTCCCTTACCTGCAAGTGGAGTTTATTCAGGCACTATTCTCAGCTGGTTGATAGGAATGAGCTGGCAAAAAGGTTTTCTTTCCATTTCTCTGGGAGCAGCCATTGCCGGTATTGTAGTTCTCTTTCTCTCGCATAGTTTATTTGGTAGGTAAATATTAAAAAGATTTTACTAATATCTTTCCAGAGGAAAAAACCAGAGAATTGAATCCCCTACCCTAACATCGCTAAGGTGTATAAACCGCCCAATTTTATTTTTTCGGTAAAGTCTGTGAATATCCAACGAACTATCTCCTCTGGCTAAATTGACTTTTATCGTCTCCTTTTTTTCAAACTGAAGTAATAAAAAATTCTCGGGCGTTAATATACCCCACTTCCACTCTTCAACTTTATGAAAACTGTGTTTCCGTTTTTTTGGAGAAAAAGGTTTTTTATTAATCTTATACCAGTAGATAGGAATTAAACCGAGGCTTTTTCCTGATAATCTGTTTATTATTTTTTTACTTTCCAGAAGTAAATCGTTGGTTAAAGGTTCTTTAATATACAGAACTCCCTCGCTTTCCCAACAATAACAATCTCTATTTAAGAGAAACTTTTTTACAGCAGCAAGTTGTTTTTCTACTTCCCTTACCAGACTGGAACACGAACTTACAGATGGTTTTCTTTGGGAAAGATTGTAAAGAGCGTATTCATCAAAAGTTATAGCAGAATCTGTTTTGAGCCAATCTTGATATAGGTTTAGGACCGATACCTCCCAGGATGGGAGGTTAAGCCTCAAAAAAGAATTCTCACTATTGAATGTTTCACTTAATTTGGAAAGTAAGTTCAGGTTTGCATTCAAGCGGTAAATATCCTCTAATTTCAATAAGTATTCGTTTTTTCTCTCTTCCTTCAATCCGCTATTTTCCAGATTTTTTATATGGCGGGAGATACTCTTTATTTTTTCTTCAATTTCTCTTTTTTCACGGAGACAATTCTGGACAATAACTTTGTTTAAAATCACCTTTGCCTCTACCATCTGATTCCTGGTAAGAGGTTGGGTAAAAGTGGATTCAGCAATATGACTGAATAAACTGCGATAATCGGGTATAAAAACTGAGGTGGCACCGGTAAAGTCAAGGTTCTCAATTTCTTCTTCAAGACTGGGAATTAAAGAGAAAAAAGATTCAGAAATTTCGTTCTTCGGCAAAGACTCATTTTTCAGAAAAGACTCTCCAATAGCATAAATATGATAACCACCGAAGGAAAGAATAAGGTTACCTGCACAATATTTATTTTCTATTAACTCTCTAAATTTATCCTGCCTCTTTTTTATTTTAAGGAAAACCACAGGAATTTTTTGCGTTGAGAGAATATTTTTACCGTTTATGAGCATTTCATACAGGGCAATCTTAAAATAGGTAGATGTGGTGAAGGAGTGATCCCATAAAGACAGATCGTTTCCTGGTCTTCTGGTTTCAGAGGGGAAGAAGGTGTAAACAGCTTCTATTAACGGAATTATCTGATTCCTGACCTCTTGAATATTTTTCTTTTCCAATACCTTATTGATTATTTTCCATAACTCATTACGGCATTCGTCAATTATACCCGTGAAAACCAATAATTCTTTTCCGAATGGATTAGAAAAGTAGGTTTCATCTTTTGGTTGCCTATAGCTGTCCAGTAGAAATCCTTTTTCTTCTTCGGAGGCTCTCCGGTCAGCCAGCCTTAGAAGCGTGGTTATAGGATTTTTATGTTTAAATGAGCATTCACTTTGGCACCTTTCGCAACCATGGTGAGAACAGATTAAAGTAAAAGGGTTAAACTCAAAAGGCTTCTGCTTACTGTTATTGCTATAAATGGTAATAATCTTCCGAAAAATCTCAGGAAAATTATCAGAAAGTGGTAATAAAGCATGCGTGTCTTCCTGGGAATTATCTATGGCTTTGGAATGGATAAAGTTAGTGCTAAGTTTTCCAATATCGTGCAATAAGGCAATAATTTCCAGGAAGAGTATTGTATCTTCTTTGCTATCTGATTTAAGGTTGATACCAGTAGTCATATTATTTTATCTGCCTGATATAATTATAATGTTTGGCAATCCTTTTATAAGTGAAATTGGGGAGTCGTCTAACGGTAGGACGGGGGACTCTGGATCCCTTAGTAGTGGTTCGAATCCATTCTCCCCAGCCAACCTTTCAGTTTCCACCCTGTTAGCCATAATTTAAAAGGCATTTCAATACTCAAAATCAAGCTTTCCATCTATTAAGGAGAGGTTTCAAAAAATACAAAATTGAATAAAAGGCGCTTGTCTTGCAAAAAGACTTTTTAACTTATTTCACATTTATTGAGCATATAATTGACAGGGTTTTAAAGTGATATAATGAGAAAGTAATGTTTTACATTCTGTCAATTTAAGTAGTTATGGTAGTTAGGTTTTGGATAAGGGGTGAAGGGTGTCTACGAACTTGATAAGTGAATGTATAAATTATCTGTTAAAAACATGAAAAATTTAATAGTACCCTTAAAGATCTTCCTTATTTATATATCATTTGGCTTTGCCTGGATTTATTTTTCAGACAGAGCCTTGGCATTATTGGTTCCCGACCCTGAATTGTATATGGTATTTCAAAGTTATAAAGAGTCATTTTATGTAATTTTTAGCGGTCTGGTACTATTTGCACTTATCAGAAGTTATTATCTGGATTTAGAAAAAACTCATAGAAAGGAAGTAGAATACCTCAATCAAATAAGAAAAATATCCAATTCCATGGTTGAAGGTATGTTAATAGTAGATGTGGAAAATCAATCTTTTTTAATTTCCAATAGAGCTTTGCAAGATATGCTGGGTTACAGTAGAGAAGAAATACTAAATTTTAAAGTAGTTGAGGGTAGAGAAAAAGATGATTGTTTAAAAAAATTATTTTCTGTCCTTAAAGAAGCCTATGAAAGAGGAAATATACATGCCTATGAAATTCCAGTAATACTAAAAGATGGCTCAATCGTTTATGTTGACCTTACTTTTAAAGAGATTGAACTTCAAAATAGAAATTGTTTATTAGCGATTTTTCATGATGTTTCGGAAAAATTACTACTTCGTACCAAAATAGCCGAAGAAAGAAAATTCTTGAAGGCTTTGCTGGATGTAACTGGTGACATAGTTTTAGCTTTGAACCTGGAAATGGAAGTAATCCTCATAAATAAAAAGGGTTGTGAACTCCTTGGTTATCACGATTACGAGATACTGGGCAAAAATTGGGTAGATAAATTTTTACCAGTGAGGATTCATAAAGAGGTGAAGGATTATTTTAGTTCATTAAAAGGAGAAACAGATATAAAATTTTATCATGAAAATCCTGTGCTGACCAAAAGCGGTGAAGAGATACAGATATACTGGTATAACGATTTATTAAGAGATGAAGATGGTAAAATCTATGGCATCCTTAGTAACGGAATTAATATCACCCATTTGAGGGAAGCCCAGAAAACCGTTCATGATTTAACAGAGTATAATCGGAAATTAAAAGAACTTGATGACCTGAAATCCTTATTTATTGCTACGATGAGTCACGAACTACGCACTCCTCTAAACTCCATTATTGGTTTTACCAGTATTATACTGGAGGAATGGGTAGGCCCCATAAATGATGAACAAAGGGAAAACCTTTCTATAGTTCTAAAATCCGGAAAATACCTTCTTTCTTTAATAAACGACATTATAGATGTGGCAAAAATTGAAGCCGGGGTTTCAGAGATGCATTTTGAAGAGTTTGAATTAAAGGAACTGATAGAAGAACTGGTTAAAAATCTTTCTACGGTTACAAAAAGCTCAGGCTTATGGTTAAAGTTAGAACTTACTCCTGTAAATATTTTTACCGAAAAAAGACGTTTAACTCAGTGCCTTTACAACCTATTAAGCAATGCTCTGAAGTTTTGCGAAAAGGGTGGAGTAACCATCTGTAATCATATTTTTTCTGACCGTTTGGTAATAACCGTGGAAGATACTGGTATGGGAATGACTCCTGAAGAAGTTAATAAACTGTATGCCCCCTTTACCCGCCTGGTGAATAAAGAGAAAAAAATTGCTGGTGTAGGATTGGGGCTCTATCTTACTAATAAGATTGTAAATGAGATACTGAAAGGTGAACTACTGGTAGAAAGCGAGAAAGATAAGGGTAGTAAATTTACTATAATTTTACCTATTTTAGAGAAACGAGAGATATTGGAGGCTAAAACATGAAAAAAGTACTAGTAATTGAAGATAACGAAAACAACTTGAAACTTATAACTTATGCCTTAAAAAGGTCTGGTTATCAGGTAATAGCTGCTTCCAATGGGACTACCGGGATGGAATTAGCCACTTCAGAGAACCCTTTTTTTATTATATTGGATGTTGATTTACCTGATATCAATGGTTTGCAGGTAGCAAAGGAAATTAGAGCTAATTCCTTATGTCAACAAATTCCAATTATAGTTATGACTTCTTTTGCCATGAGGGGTGATAGGGAAAGGATATTAAGTTATGGTGTTAATGGTTACTTTGATAAACCCATAAACCCTCTTACCATTATCCAGGAAATTCATAAATTGTTGGGTGTTTAAAATAAGTGAATTATTATATAATTGAAATACAACCAAACTTTTAGATTTGGGGTGTATAAAGATGAAAATATTGATAGTTGACGACAATGACGATGAAAGAAAACTATTGAAAATGTTCCTTCGGCAAGCTGAGTATCAGGTTGTGGAGGCTGAAAATGGTAAGAAGGGTTTGGAATTAGCCAGAAAAGAGAACCCTGATTTAATAATTTTTGATGTTTCCATGCCTGTGATGGATGGATTTCAGTTTTTATATGAGATAAAAGCTGGCGATGGCACTAAAAATATACCTATGATTGCTTATTCATCTGTCTATACCGATCCGGATGAGCAAAGCTTTATTATGAATCTGGTTGCCGATGGTTATATACCTAAAGGTAACGATTTTCAAGAGTTTATGGTAGTTTTAAATGATAACTTGAATAAATTTAAAATTCATAAGCCTACCCCGTTTGCTATGATAGATAAAGCAGAATTTATTCAACAATACTCCTCTTTAATAATAAATAAAATTGAGAATGAAAGAAATAAGCTTTTAAAATCATATAAATTATTATCGCAATCCGAAGAAAAATACCTGAACCTTTTTAATAGTATTAGAGATCTTATCTTAATAACTTCTGTAAACCGTCAGATTATAGACGTCAATGGTCCAGCTTTGAAAGCCATGTTTGGCTATACTCCAGAAGAAGTGATAGGAAAAAATGTCCGACTGCTCTATGCTAGCGACGAGGATTATGAAAGCAGTGGGCGAGAGTTTTTTTATATTGATGAACCAATTGCTCCTAAAAATCTGACATATAGATTTAAACGAAAAAACGGGGAAGTTTTTACAGGAGAAATCCATGCTTATAAACTTTTAGACGCTGATGGAAAGCCTTTAGGTAATATTTCCATCATCCAAGATATTACTGAAAAAATATTAGTTGAAAAAAAGTTGGTAGAGAGTGAGGCGAGATTAAGATTAAGCATCCAGTCAGCTAATATCGGTTTATGGAGCTTTAATGTACAAACCAATGAAACTTATTTATCTCCCGAGTGGAAAAAACAATTAGGGTATGAAGATAAGGAAATACCTGATGACAATAATGAGTGGTTAACCAGGTTACATCCAGAGGATAAAGATAGGGTACTTGGCATCCAGAATGAATATATAAAAAATCAGGAAAATCCCTATAATTTGGAATTTAGATTAAGACATAAAGATGGCACTTACAAGTGGATATTGTCGCATGGAACCTTAATCAAGGACGAAAATGGAGAACCTCTCCGTATTTTAGGTTCCCATATTGATATAACTGAGAGAAAATTGGCCGAGGAAAAAATAAGGGAAAGCTATAATAAAACCAATAAAAACCTTGAGGATATTATTTATGCCATGGCGAAAATTGTGGAAATCCGTGACCCATATACAGCAGGGCATCAACGAAGGGTGGCAGATTTATGTACTGCAATTGCTCGAGAGATAGGTCTGGAAGAAAACAGGGTTAACGGTTTATACCTGGTTTCCCTGGTGCATGATATAGGTAAAATATATATACCTTCAGAAATTCTCAATAAACCTGGTAAACTCAACCATTTTGAATTCAATATAGTAAAGACTCATGCTGAGTTAGGATACGATATTCTAAAGAATATTGAATTTCCCTGGCCAGTTGCCGGTATTGTCCAACAATACCACGAAAGAATGGATGGAAGCGGTTATCCCAGGGGAATTAAAGGTGAGGAAATGATGTTGGAAGCCAGAATCTTGGCGGTGGCGGATGTAGTGGAAGCTATGTCTTCCCATCGTCCTCATAGACCTGCCTATCCTTTGTCAGCAGCTTTGAAGGAAATAGAGAACGGTAGAGGAATAACCTACGATACTGAAGTTGTAGATGCCTGTCTTAAATTATTCAAGGAAAAGGGGTATAAATTATTGACTCAGTAAAAATTCTAACCTATCAACAACTTAAACCGGGAGCTATCAGCAAGATCAACAAAAAGACTTTTATTCAGGTAAATGAGAGATTATTGAATGCCAATGCTTGACTACCTTGATGCCGATTAATTTATAGATACCGAGATAATAATATTTTTACAATTCTTTATTTTATCAGTTTCCTCGGGTATCTTAGAGAAGGAATCCCCGACCATAAAAACTGTAGGATTATTTCGGAAATTGAAACAATTAACTGATTTAATTCGTAATATTGGGTAAATATAGATTATCAATAATGAAGATAAATTTCAGGAGGATAAAGGTAATGTTGAAGAATAGATGGATCTGGATATTGTTACTGGTGATAGCAGTCACCGGCCTGTTTTCATATTTTTGGGTATTTTCTGGACAGATAGTTTCAAGAGGAACAACCGAAATAGAAACAGCGGAAGCAAAAACAGGCAATATTGAAGACCTGCTGATTATTTCCGGTAACTACCTGTACCAGAAAAGTAATATAATCTCCCGGGTTTCAGGAAATATTGGTTTTATAAAAGAGGGGGAGTTTAATAAAGGAGACCTATTAGTAAAAATAGATTCCGACGAATTTATGAATCAAGAAGCTTCCCTTAATATCAAATTAAAACAATCTCTTATCAATATAAATAAAATGAATGATAGAATCACCAGTTCAGTAAGAGATGTGGATTTAGCGAAGATGAGTTTAGAGAGCAACCAGAACACTTTGCATAGCCTTGAGAATAAGGTTGAAGGACTGAAGATGGTGGCACCTTTTAACGGGGTTATTTACGAAAGTAAATACCGCCAGGGCGATTATGTTACCCCTTCGGTATCGGCAATTTCTATGTATCAATCTGATACTCTTTTCGTGCTTCTGTATATTCCCGAGAAAGATAAATCTCCAGTAGCCAAGGCGACTTCAATTGAATTGACCTTTTTTCTAAAGTCCGACACTGTTTATTCGGGTACCATCCAGGAGATAGGAAACCTGGTGGAACTGGACAAATCAGGTCAGAGATCTGTTAAAGTGAAAATCAAAGCAAACCAGAAAATAGATTTCCCCATATTTTCTTCGGTTTCGGTGCAGTTTAAAGGCAGTGATTTAGATAAAGTGTATAGTGGCTATCTGGAAAGTGATGCCAAAGTGATGTACACTCCACGATTAACAGGTGAGGTAGTTTTTGTTGAAGCCCCTGGCAGGGCAGTCACCAAGGGAGCACTGTTAATCCAGCTTGAGAGCGAGGATCTGGAAAACCAGATTGAACAGCAGAAAAGAACTATAAAACAGATGGAAGCAAACCTGAAAAAAGCTGAAGAAGGGGTAAAGTCGTTAAAACAAGACCTGGAAATACTGAACCTGCAATACAAAGAGCTGTTACTCCAGGAACAAAGCTTGATTAAACAAAAACAGTACTATGAGATAACTGCCGGGAGTGAGGGAAGGGTTCTGCAAAGAAATGTGGAGATCGGGGATTCCCTGACCCCAGGACAGGTGCTTCTGATAATTGAAAAAGGAAAACCTTTTGTGCGGGGCTACCTGGGTGAAGAAGAATATACTCGCGCAAGCAAAGGCATGAATGCCAGAGTAATCTTTTTAGAACAGGTATTTTCCGGGAAAGTTTCGGAGATTTCCTCTATTGCTCAATTAGGAAGAGATGGTTCCAATGTGTATTATGTAAAAATTGAAATAGACCACCCGCTGAATATACCCGATAACGCTGGAGTGGAGATAAATATAGTTTTAGAACAGAAAGAAAAGGTTTTAACTATACCTTCTGATGCTCTAATTTATAGAAATAATGAAGAATATGTATTTACATGGTCTGCTACCAAAGATAAATTGGGGAAAATATCCCTGGTTAAAGTTAAAACAGGCCTGGAGACTAACGGTATAGTAGAAGTTTTAGAAGGGATACTGGTAGGAGATACAGTAATAGTAAATCCTGTAGAATCATTGAAAGATGGAATGATGGTGAGGATTAAAACTCCATGATTGTCATAGAAACGAAAAACCTGGATAAAGTATATAATCTTGATTCCATAAAGGTTTCAGCCCTTAACAATGTCAGCATTCAAATTAACCAGGGAGAGTTGGTAGGGATTATGGGACCATCAGGGTCGGGTAAATCCACCTTGATGAATCTTTTAGGTTGTCTGGACAGGCCTACCCAGGGTGAAGTTTGGATTGCCGGAAGCCGGGTAGATAATCTTAATGATAATAACCTTGCTTTTATAAGAAGCAAACAAGTGGGGTTTGTGTTTCAAAGTTATAATCTCTTACCAAGACTCAAAGTAGTGGAAAATGTAGAGTTACCGTTAATTTATCAGGGAGTTTCTGCTTTCTTGAGGAGGAAAAAGGCCGAAGAAGTGTTAGAAAGGGTAGGACTCAAGGAAAGAATGCGTCATAGGCCAAGCCAGATTTCTGGTGGAGAACAACAAAGGGTGGCTTTAGCCCGAGCGCTGGTTACCAACCCTTCTTTTATTTTAGCCGATGAACCCACGGGAAACCTTGATTCTAAAACAGGTAAAGAAATTATAAAACTGTTACAGGATTTAAATGATACTGGTATTACAGTACTGTTAATCACTCACGACCGGTTTTTAGCTGAACATACTGGCAGAGTAATTCACCTGAAAGACGGTGAAGTAGTTAGAGATGAGGTTTTGCTTAACCCCATCAGGGAAGTGTGAGTTGGATATTTCGCATACTCTAAAAATAGTCCTTAACTCGATTAACTCCAATAAAACCAGAAATTTCCTGACCATGCTTGGAATTCTTATCGGGGTATTTGCAATTGTTCTTATGGTCTCTATTGGTGAAGGTGTCAGGTTAGATATAAACAAGCAGATTGAAAGTCTTGGTTCCAACATAATCTTTGTAACTTCCGGCAATCCCATACAGGGGTCTGGTACAAGAAGAATTGGTCCTCAGGGGATGGGTGGTGGTTTTATGGGAGTTACTCCGCTTACCAATAAAGACTACAATGCTTTATTGAAAATCAAGGGTGTAAAAATATCTCCGGTCATTTCCCGGAGCGGGGTTTTAAAGTACTCGGGTCTTACGGAATCTGTGCAAATGACAGGAAGTAATTATGTATATTCCGAGATTGCTTCTCTACCTCTTTTAGAAGGTAAATACTTTGGCAAAAGAAACGAAGACGCTCAAGAAAAAGTAGTTATTATCGGTTATAAAATATATTCAGAAATATTAAATAGCAACGCTTTAAATAAAACCGTTTATATAAATGATATGCCTTTCAAGGTGATAGGCGTTCTTAAAGAAAGAGGCGTTAGTATGATGGGGAACCAGGATACCGAAGTCTATGTTCCTTATAGGGTTATGCAGAATATTGCTAATAATGAAAATATAACCACCATTTATGTGTCTGTTCGCAGTCAGGAAGAGATAGACAGGGTTAAAAAAGAAATTATTACATTATTGAAAAAAGTTCGTGGTAAAGAGAATTTTCGCCTGACAACGCAATCCCAGATTTTAGAAATTACCGGAACCATTATAGGTACTTTAAACCTGGCTTTAGGGGGGATTGCCGCAGTGTCACTTCTGGTTGGTGGTATCGGTATAATGAATATTATGCTGGTGTCGGTAGCAGAAAGGACCCGCGAAATAGGGATAAGGAAAGCAGTTGGAGCCAGGAGGAAAGATATATTAGCGCAATTTCTGTTGGAAGCGGTCTTTCTCTCTCTGGCTGGAGGCTTATTAGGTTTACTCATGGCGTATTTAGGTTCGCTGGTTTTAAAGAATTTTAGCGTACCTTCAGCTATAACCTCCAACTCGGTAGTGGTAGCTATTACTTTTTCAACCTTCATCGGGGTAGTATTTGGGGTTTATCCTGCTTATCGGGCAGCTTCGCTTGATCCGATAGTGGCTTTAAGATACGAGTAAAGTTAAAACAGAAAATCCGGAAAAAAAATATGGGCAGGAGAGCTGAAATCCTTATTTAGTAGTCCCCTGCCCGATTTGAATTGGTTACCTTAAAAATATAAAAGGATTTAATTTAATCTTAAAGTAAACTTTCGTAAACGAAAATACCCCTTAAAGCCAGTTCATCAACCATTTTCTTAAATTTGTCGCCGATAAAGTATAGTTCGGGTTCTAATATTCCATATAAATCGGACTTATCATGTGCCAAAATAATGGCAGCTATGGAAGAAGGATAGGCAGTGGTTCTTTCCATGGAAGTCAAACCATTGACTTCGTCGCTGTAATCCATAATCTCCCATTTCTTTTCTACCCGTTTACCGTCTTTCATACCTTTAACCCTGACGAGAAGGTAAGTAAAATCTCTTTCACCGGGAATCTTCTTCAGTTTTTTGGAAAACAGGGTTTCAGTGAATTGCCTGGGGGATACCTCTATTTCACCGACTTTAAGCGGTTCTCTGTCCAGAAAACCGATACTCCTGAGGATTTCAACCTTTTCAAAATGACCGGGATACCTTAGGGTTTTTTCGGTGAGTTTTCTTACACCCTTTTCTTTCATCGTTTTAAGAAGGCTATAAAGACCATCGGTGAATATTGCTTCAGTTTCTCCCACACCAGGGAGGTAAAATTTCTCAATATCCTCAGCACATTTAAGGGTTACTACTTCACCATCCATAATTATCTGGGGGTCAGTGTAGTAAAGGTCAAAAAGGCTTTCCATAATGAACATTTCCATATAATCAAGGGGAGGAAGGTTCTTTCTTACAGGTAATCCACCACAGTAAATGGCACCTTCTTCTAACTGATCAAACTCGTGAGCCGCCTGTCCAACACAAATATTTCCAAATCCGGGAACGATACCTAATCCGGGGATAACCGCTGTTTTAGCTTTTTTCAAAAGTTCGTCAAATTCGTAGTGCCTTTGCCATTCCCAGTAGTCAGTTAAAACACCTTTAACACCAGCTTTTACCACTGCCTGGTAAAATTTTTCGGTAAAGGGCCAGGTATGGGGTAAAGAACTTATGGCAACATCAACTCCTTCCATTACTCTGGCTGTTGCCTCTTCATCAAATACATCAACTTTAACAGTGCTTAAGCCACCGATTTTAATTAATTTGCGAGTGAGTTCAAGGTTTTCCTCGTTGTTATCACCAACTACAACTTCGCAACCAGGGTCATAAGTCAATAAATCAAAAGCAAGTGCTCTGCCTTGAAGTCCGCCACCAAGTATTAAATATTTCATAATTCTATAAACAAGGCGCTGATTTAAAAAGTAAACGCCATCCTCCTATAAATAATATTTACATTATAACAGGCTTTTGTAGTTATTTCAACTATTTTCTCCTCTTTCGTCTTCGCGAGACTTTTAAAAAGAAGTCGTGGCAATTCCATATTTTCCCTCTCCTGGTAGGGAGGCAAATTATTTTTAATCATTATTAGAAGTTATATAATAAATAAGGTAATTAAAAAAATCTATGGTTAAATTTAATACATTGAATTGAAAGCTAAGCAGTAAAAAGCATCTATAACAAAAACAATATTAAACATCTTGTGATAAGGAGAATAAAAGTGGATAAAAGTCAGGAAATTATTCAGTTAACCGAAAAGTATGGAGCAAGCAATTATAAACCACTACCGATTGTTATTTCCAAAGCTAAGGGTGTTTGGGTTTTTGACCCTGAAGGAAATAGGTATATAGATATGCTCAGTTGTTATTCGGCCTTAAATCATGGTCATTGTCATCCCGAAATCATTAAAGCACTCAAAAATCAGGCTGATAAAGTTACTCTTACTTCAAGGGCATTTCATAATGAACAATTAGGCCCCTTTTACGAAAAAATTGCTGAAGTTACCAAAAAAGATATGGTATTAGCCATGAACACCGGTACCGAAGCAGTGGAAACAGCCATAAAAACTGCTCGTAGATGGGCTTATTACCACAAAGATATACCTCAGGATAAGGCGGAAATTATAGCTTGTGAGGGTAATTTTCACGGTAGAACTGTTACGGTAGTGTCTTTTAGCACCGCTGAGGAATATAGGAAAGCCTTTGGAGCTTTTACTCCAGGGTTTAAGGTTATACCTTATGGGGACACAGCTGCTTTAAAAGCTTCTATCACACCCAACACGGCTGCTTTCTTGGTAGAGCCAATACAGGGTGAAGGTGGAATAATTATCCCTCCAGAGGGATTTTTAAAAGAAGCTTATGAAATTTGCCAGGAGAATAACATTTTGTTTATGGTAGACGAAATCCAGACAGGTCTGGGGAGAACCGGAAAGATGTTTTGTTGTGATTGGGAAAAGGTTGTTCCTGATGTTTATATACTGGGAAAGGCTCTTGGTGGTGGAGTGATACCGATATCTGCAGTTGTGGCCAATAAAGATATTTTAGAGGTTTTTGAACCAGGTTCTCATGGTTCAACCTTTGGGGGCAATCCTTTAGCCTGTGCTTGTGCCATAGCAGCCCTGGAAGTTATTGAAGAAGAAAGATTGGTTGAGAAATCTTTCCAGATGGGAGAGTACTTCATAAACCAATTAAAGAAAATCAAGAGCACGAACATAAAAGAAGTAAGAGGTAGGGGACTTATGATTGGGGTGGAATTTTATAGTAAGGCAAGACCTTATTGTGAGAAATTAATGCTTGAAGGGGTATTGTGTAAAGAAACTCATGATTATGTTGTTCGGTTTGCCCCACCACTTATAATTACTAAAGATGAATTAGACTGGGCGATGGAAAGGATAAATAAGGTGTTCGCAATATAAACTTCAAATACTGTTGGTGGTGGTTTAATAATTGATACTTTAAAAAAACAGGTGCTCAGTAAGTATCCGTATACCAATACCGATAAGAACCAAACCATCAATGGACCGCGTTTTGTTTTCAAATAGAGGGCTTACTTTATTTGCAGGATAAACGCTTGAAAAATATCAGCTTGAATAATTATTATAGTAAGCAAACTTTTCCAGGGGTAGGCGTTCTGGTCTTACCGGTTCATCTTTGACCTGTTTTTCGGTAAGCAGAGGTTTTATATCATCAGCATGTTTTCCTACAATAACCAGAGTTATCACTTTCATATCTTCAGGGATATTTAATATGGTTTTTACCTCTTCTTCACGGAACCCGGCAATCGGATGGGCAACTAAACCCAGTTCGGTAGCTCTAAGAATCATAAAAGCAGTAGCCATACCTGTGTCAAAGAGAAAATATTCACGCCCTTTTATATCACAATCAAGCTCTTTTTTACTTAAGACAGCGATAATCATGGAACCATAATGAGTCCATTCATTTCCTCGGGACATGGTTGTGAAAAGTTTCTGGAGAATCTCTTTATCATAAGCAAAAACGAATCTCCAGGGCTGGTTATTAAAACAGGATGGAGTAAGTTGAGCACACTTAGCCAGGTCCTTGATGAACTCTTCGGTTATTTCTACCGGGTCAAGTGAACGGTAAGCCCTTCTTTTGTTAATGGTTTCTTTTACTTTCATGGTTTCACCTCCTTAAAAATTTTGAAATATTAAATGAATAGGTTTATACAACCTTTTTCAGCATCACCCAGATAAGTGGCCACTCCGCCTTCTTCAATTCCCTCTAATAGTTCTTCTCTTTTAATCCCCATCAGATTCATGGACATAGTGCAGGCGATCAGTTTTCCACCATTATCTATGGTTGACTTGATAAGAGTATCCAGAGAATCTACATTATAACTTTTCATCAGCCATTTAATCATTCCGGTTCCCATACCTAACATATGCATTTTGGAGAGAATAAGTTTGCGAGAACCTTTGGGCATCATCAATCCGAACATTTTCTCAATTATATTTTTCTTAACAGCAACCTTTCCCTCTTTCCTTAGAACATTTAAACCCCAGAAAGTAAAGAACATAGAAATATTTTTACCCATGGCCAGTGCTCCGTTAGCTATGATAAAAGCAGCAATAGCTTTATCTAAATCATTAGAAAAGACTACAATAGTTACCTGATTACTATAAGAAGTAGATAATGTTTCCTCTTTTTTTGAATCCGAGATTTTTAAGGAAGCTTTGATGGTTTTCCCTTTTTCCAAATTTAGAAGCTCTAAATTCAAAGAGGTAGCGAAAGATTGTACATCTTTATAAAATCCAGGGTCTGAGGCTTCAATTTCAATAATCTCACCAACCTGTGCTTTAGACACGGCTTCTTTTAGTTTCATCAAAGGTCCGGGGCATTGTAATCCACAGGCATTCACTTTGAAAGTATTGGTTGTTAGCGGTTTTTCCATGGTTATTGTTTCGGAAAACCTCCTTATGGTGGTTTCAGGTTGGCTAAAATGGGCTTGAAAGCTGTCATATCCACCAGACAAATTATAGGCATTAAAACCATTTTGTATCAGTATTCTTTGGGCTAGATACCCTCGTAAACCAAATTTACAATAAGAGATTATGGTTTTATCTCTGGGAATTTCATTTAATCTACTGCGTAGTTCGTGAAGAGGTAGATTATAGGAGTTTGGTATTTTACCAGCCAGTACTTCCTCTGGGTTTCTTACATCCAGTAAAAAGTAATTATTATTAAGGCAGTTTTTAAGAGAATAGGTGTCAATCAAAGGGGTAAAACCGGTAATATCGTTAACAGCAATAAAACCTAAACTGTTTATCGGATCTCTGGCCGAGCTGAAAGGAGGAGCATAGGCTAATTCATAGTTCTGTAAATCATAAACAGTAGCCTTATTTATTAGAGCAGTGGCTAATACATCAATTTTTTTATCAATCCCATCAAAACCTACAACCTGTGCTCCCAGAACTTTTCCCTCCACAGGTGAATAAATTAATTTAATATGCATCATAGAAGCGCCGGGATAATATCCCGCGTGCTGGTAAGGGTGTATGACTGCTGTTTTATAGGGTATCTGACATTGATCGAGCAGTCTTATGTTTGCACCAGTAGAGGCACAAACCAGATTGAAAACTTTCACGATAGAGGTTCCTAAAGCCCCTTCATAAGTAGAAGGCAAACCAGCAATATTGTTAGCGGCTACCCGCGCCTGCTTGTTGGCGATTCCAGCTAAAGGAATTCTGGTAGAAGCCCCAATAACCAGGTGATATACTTCTACAGCATCTCCAACGGCGTAAATGAACTCATTGGAGGTCTGCATTTTTTCATTAACCAGTATTCCTCCACTTTTTCCGATGGTTAGTCCTGCTTCTTGAGCCAAAACTACTTCTGGCTTTACTCCTATTGCCAGGATAACCACATCGGTAGTTAATCTTCTTCCGCTGGAAAGCAAGACTTCTATCTGTCCTTCAGTATTTTTCTCAAAACCTTCTACTTTTTCACCCAGGAAGAGTTTAATATCGTTATCCAATAATTCCTGATGAACATAAGAAGCCATATCAGGATCCAAGCTGGTTAATACTTGATCGAGCATTTCCACCATAGAAACCTCTAAACCCTGGTGATGTAAATTTTCTGCCATTTCCAGACCAATAAATCCACCACCTACCACCACCGCTTTCTTGGCACCACGAGAGATTGCCGATATTATGCTATCCATATCCGGTATATTTCTCAAAGTAAAGATATTCGGTAGTTCTATACCTTTGATGTCAGGTCTTATCGGTTGTGATCCAGGAGAAAGTAGCAAGTAATCATAGGTATCTTCAAACTCTTCGCTGGTATCAAGATTTTTAACTTTCACAGTTTTATTATTTGGGTTAATTGATTTTACTTCATGATTAACCTTGACTGTAAAATTAAAAATACTTTTTAGACTATCAGGTGTTTGTAGTATTAAAGAATCTCGGTTACTGATAACTTCACCAATGTGATAGGGTAAACCGCAATTAGCAAAAGAAACATAATTACCTCTTTCATAAATTGTAATCAAGGCTTCTTCTTTAATTCTTCTTAAACGGGTAGCAGCTGTAGCTCCACCGGCTACGGCACCAACTATAATAATCTTCATTTTTATAATCTCCTGTTATTTGTTTTCTTCTATTTATATTATCAGAATGTTAATTTTATCAAAAAAAAGTATTATTGTATTTGTGCTTGCAATATAATCAAGTGGTCAGGTCTTCATTCTTGACAAAAGCAGTTTTTCCGCCCAGGCTATAGCTTTTAATTTATTTTCTTCTTTATAAGTTAAGACATTTACAAACTCTTCTTCACCCAGAAAATGGTTACCTTCAAGAGCGCTTTTCATATTTTTCAGGGTTTTACCACTACTTCCATCAGAAGTGCAGAATAAAGCAATATTTTTATCCTTCAGTTTCACCTGAGAAAAAAAAGTGCGTAGTGGCGGAGAAAAGGTCCAGGCCCAAACGGGAGTTCCAATAATAATAGTTTCGTAATCAAAGGGGTTTTTGTCAAAAGGAAGCAAAACAGGTTTTACCCCCATATAAACCTGTCTTCCGCCCCAGAAGTATTTCATTATTCCCCGAGAGATTATCTCTTTTTTAGGTTTTATCTCCAATAAATCAGCCCGCAAGACCTCTTTCAGTATTTCAGCAATAAATTTTGTGTTTTTCTCAAGCGAATAAAAAACAACCAAACTATTATTCATTTAAAACCTCGAATTAAACTTAAATGATGTATTCATGGTTTATCACAGTAAGTAGGGATAAGGTAAATATGGACCGTCACCGAAATAGCAATAATTAAAAGCAGTAATCTTGATGGGAGATAATTAATTACATAAACAGTAGTGTAAAAAATAGTTCCCCAGAGGAGAATAAGGGTAAAGATTTTAAAATATAGCGAAACGCCCCTACCTTCTTGATAATTTCGGATATAACTCCCAAAAATTCGGTTGCGTATAACCCAGAGGTATAGCCTTTCTGAACTTCTTAAATAACACCAGGCAGATAATAGAAGCAGGGGAGTGGTTGGTAAAAGGGGAACAAAAATACCAATAATCCCTAATAAAAGGGAGATGCTTCCGGTAATTATAAGTAATATTTTAATCAAGCTAATATTTTGGTGATTCTTGGTGGTTATAGCAGCCATTTAATAAATAATCAAGCACCGAATTTGTCTGAATAACCTGCCAGGTCTAATAAGGTAGGTATCAAATCTAATCCTTTTATGCGGTTTAAACCACCATAGGCAGCAGCTCTTTCAGAAAAAGTGTTAACTACATCTCTTCTGACATCACCGGTAATAAGAAGAGGTACCGGGTCAGCTGAATGGTCACCCACAGAAATAGGGGAAGAATGGTCAGCAGTAATAGCCAGGGTGCCCTTAAAATTTTTCAAGGGAGCGATAGCTTCATCAATTCTTTCAATTACCCTTACTTTCAATTCAAAGTTTTGGTTATGTGAGGGTAAGTCACAGGTTTTAATATTCACGAATACTATATTGTATTCTTCTAAAAATTCCAGGGCTGTTAATATCATTTGTTTCATATCCGTATCATATGAGCCCGTGGCAAAAGGAAAATCCGGAGCATACATGCCCAGAAGGCGAGCAATTCCTTTAACAAGCCCAACTTCGGCAATAAATGCTCCCTGTAGATGGTATTTTTCCTCAAAGGAGGGAAGGTGAGGAACCAGGCCTGCTCCCCGTGAAAGAATTATGTTGGCTGGACTTTCTCCCTTTTGTTGTCGCTCCTGGTTGACTGGATGTGAAGAAAGAAGCTGATAGGAAAGTCTGGTGAACTTATTGATAATATCGGAAGTTTTTATGGCTTCAAGCGAATTATCCAGAGGTTTTGCTTCTAATACTGATGACTCGTCTCTGTGCGGGTCAGTGTCTGATATATAAGGGCTTAACCCTTCTCCATGCAAAACCAGGGCTCCACGATGTTCTACCGATTCCTTGAACATGATTTTGATATTATCAATTTCCAGGTTATTCACAATTTCTGCCAGCAAGGAAGTGCCTTCGCTGATTCTACCCGCCCTGCGGTCTTTGATCACCAGTTCGGGTGTAGAGGTAGCAAAATTACATCTGAAGGCGATATCTCCCCCTTTAACTTCCATGCCGATACCGATAGCTTCAAAAGGTCCTCTGCCTGTATAGTATTTGTAGGGGTCATATCCAAGAATTGCCAGGTGGGAAGTATCGCTTCCGGGCTTGATACCTGGAGCAATTGGGTCCATTATGCCCAGTATGCCCTGAGAAGCCAGATAATCAAAATTAGGCTTATAGGCTTTTTCTAAGGGGGTATATCCATTGGTTAACCTATCCCCCATACCATCGCAGATGAGAACCAGGATTTTATTTTTAATATCAGCCATTATTTACTCCTTACTAATTTAAGGATTCGTAACCTTCCCGGCGAAGGATAGATTTAGCTGTTACTATACCTGATACTGCAGATTGAACCAATCCGCGGGTTATTCCAGCGCCATCACCTGCAGCAAAAAGGCCTTCTATTTTCGTTTCCAATTCTGGACTCAAATCCATTCTCAAAGAGTAGAACTTAACCTCCACCCCGTAAAGCAGGGTGTAAGGAGAATAAACACCTGGAGCAATACTATCAAAGGCTTTAAGCATTTCCAGAATATTGGTCATATGGCGGTAAGGTAGGACAAAACTTAAATCTCCTGGGGTAGCAGTAGTTAAGGTTGGTACTACCAAAGAGTTCTTGATCCTATCTATAGTGGACCTCCTGCCAGAAAGTAAATCACCCAACCTTTGTATAATAATATTTCCCCCCAGCAGGTTTGCCAGGCGAGCTATATACCTTCCATAGCCAATAGGATCTTTGAAAGGTTCGGTAAAAGTGGTGCTTACCAGTATGGCAAAGTTTGTATTGCGTGTTTTTTTATCAGCATAACTATGGCCATTTACGGTAATAGTATGGTCTGCGCACTCCTGCACTACTTCTCCGTGTGGACACATGCAAAAAGTTCTAACCTTGTCTTCAAAAGGCTTGGAATACCTTTGCAGTTTTACTTCATAGAAAATATCTGTCAGATGCTCCAGAACCGGAGCTTCTACTTCAACCCTGACTCCAATATCCACCGGGTTTCTCTCCAGGTGAAGGTTCAATCTATTAGCTTCCTTCTGAATCCAGGAGGAACCTTCCCTTCCGGGAGCCAAAACCACATATTTTGCTTTGAACTCTTCTCCTTTTTCTGTGATCACACCAACAACTTTTCCTTCTTCTACCATTATTTCTTTTACAGCGGTCTTGTCAAGAAAGTCCAGGTTTTGTGATAGGTAATCCTGCATAGCAGCAGATATCTTGTAAGCGTTGTCGGTACCCAGATGCCTGATTTTCATAGGGGTAAATTTCATACCAGCTACGGATATCTTTTTTTCCCATTCCAGGGTGGCTTCACTGTCCAGACCGTACACCCTTTCAAGCGGAGCACCGAATTTGAGGTAAGTATCTTCAACTCTATGGGATAAATTTTCCAGTTCCTGGGCAGGTATGTATCTGGAAAGATGACCCCCAACATCCTGACTGAAAGTGAGCTTTCCATCCGAGAATGCTCCAGCTCCACCAAAACCTGATAAAACCTGGCAGGGTTTGCAAAAAATACAAACCCCTTTTTCATTCATCGGGCAAGAACGGTCTTTTATAGAGGGACCTCTTTCCAGCAATAAAACTTTTAGTGCTGGAGCTTTGTCTGTAAGCTCAAGGGCGGTGAATATCCCTGCAGGTCCTGCCCCCACGATGATTACATCATAAACCACCTTCAATTTTCTCCTTCAGACCATACAGCATCCCTTTAGCATTCTGGGTAACCACCGCTTTGGCCATAGGACCAACAAATGCTTCCAGCATGGGGACACCTATATCAAAGTCAATTTTTAATTCAACTTTATTCAAATTATCAGTAACCGGTATCACTTTCCAGTAGCCTTCAAATTTAGAGATGTCGCCCTGGGTTAGTTTATAGTTAACAGTAAGATTTTCCTGGTCATAAGTATCTTTTTCCGTCCATTTTAAAGTTATTCCCGAGGCCGAAGTTGTCCACCTGGAAAGCACATATCCTTCACCTCTCTCTACTATTTCAATTTTTTTGACAGCACTCATATATTGAGGATACGCTTCCAGGTCCATTATTATTTCAAATATTTTTTTGGAATCACCTTTAATCTCTATATTTTCTATAACTACGGGCATTAATAACCTCCCAATAATTTTACGGTTTCAGAGACCGCTTTTCTGAAAACTTCACCCACAGTAGTTATTTCCTCCCCGGTTATAATTAAAGGAGGCTCTATACGAATGACTTTCGGGTTGTTAAGCGTGTAAGCAACAATAACACCGTTTTCCACCATTTTCATCATAGTTGAACCGGCATATCCTGCATCTATAAATTCTACGCCCAGTAATAAACCTTTTCCTCTGACCTCTTTAACGATAGATGGGAATTCATTGGCAGTTTTTTGAAGTTCACTTTTTAGCTTTATACCACCATTGCGAGCTTTTTCAGCGATATTTTCTTCCACCAGAACCTGGAGAGAAGCCAGGACTGCAGTAGCTGCCAGAGGATTGCCACCAAAAGTGGAGGTATGTATTAAAGGTACAGGTTCAAATGCTTTCCAGACTTCTGGAGTACCGATGAAAACTCCCACGGGCAAAATACCACCACCCAGGGCTTTGGCTAACACCATAATATCAGGGCATACTCTCTCTTCTTCACAGGCAAAATTATAACCCGTTCTCCCCATTGCGGTTTGAATTTCGTCAGCAATAAGGAGAACTCCTTTCTTTTTAGTGATTTCTCTCACGGCAGTCATGTATCCAGCTGGTGGTACATTTACGCCACCTTCACCCTGAACAGGCTCAACAATAAAGGCTCCAGTTTTTACCGTTATAGCTTCTTCCAGGGCGTTAGCATCTCCGAATGGAATAAAGGTTACATCATGCAGGAGAGGTTCAAAGGGAGTTCTGAAAACATCTCGTCCAGTAACACTTAAAGAACCAAAAGTTTTACCATGGTATCCATTGTAAGTGGCAATGATATGTGGTTTTCTGGTGTAGAGTCGGGCTAATTTCAAAGCGCCTTCCACAGCTTCGGTGCCTGAGTTTCCAAAAAATGAGTACTGTAAATCACCCGGGGTTAGTTTGGCTAACATCTCAGCAGCATTAGCTAAGGGCTCATTTAAAAATATTTTGGCGGAAAGAGGCATCTTATTCAGTTGGTTGATGATAGCATTGACAATTTTAGGATGGCGGTGACCGAAATTAAATACCCCATACCCACCCAGACAGTCCAGATAGCGGTTGCCTGAATTATCAAAGATAGCACAACCCGAGGCCTTGCTTTCCAGGTTAGCGCAACCAGAAACCTTCATCAGCCGGGCAAGTGAAGGGTTTAAGTATTTCAAATATTTTTCATAAACAAGTTCGGAGTTGTCATTTTCCATATTAAACCTCCATCGGTTATATTCAATATTATACTACTCAGTTTGTTTGACTGCAGGCTGAAGGCTGTTAGTCGTGCATTGACCGAATCAAAGCACTCGGAACCTTCTCTATCTTAGCCATTTTGGAGTCGCATTCGGGTACATCTAACTTATTTGTATAACCCAAGCAGCTGGCTAGCCCGAACTGGTAATGCAGTTCCCTTACTGAACCGAAAGTTATTTCATGAAAGCGAAGGTATTCGGACTGACTTTCACTTGCACATCCCTCAACAATGTTTGACGGTACCGAAACTGCTGCTCTTCGCATCTGGGAAGTCAGCCCATAGATTTCCTGCTTGGGAAATCCTCTGGTTGCTCGATAGATCAATACTGCCACTTCGTCAGCTGGCTCAAACGCTCTGAATTTCGTATGGTCGCGCATAACTTTCTCCTGCAGGCTAACTGCCTACAGCCTGTTCACCTGAGCAGTTACCAAATATTTATATATAATTATAATCTTTTTATCAGGAACTGTTTTGGTAAAAAGGTTGCTTCATAGGCAAAAAAGCGTTATTATAGGCTAATAATTTGGATTAATTTGTAAGGTTTTTATACTTATAAAAAATACAATAGGTGAAAGTATGGAAAAAATTGATTTTAAAAAAGAACTTAAGTATCTATATAGTCCTACTAAAAAGGAGATAGAAATAGTTGATGTTCCTGGAATGAATTATCTGATGATTGAGGGAATCGGGGATCCGAATATTTCGCAAGATTACAAAGAAGCTATTGAGGCTTTATATTCTTTATCCTATACCCTGAAATTTATGATTAAAAAAGGAGAAACATCTGTAGATTATGGGGTGATGCCTCTGGAAGGCCTGTGGTGGGCAGACGATATGATTTATTTCATCCAGGGGAATAAGGAAAAATGGAAATGGATAGCTATGATTATGCAACCACCTTTTATTACCAAAGAACTTTATGAAGAAGCACTTAAACAGGTAATTAAAAAAGAATTTCAAAGCCCTTGAGAAAGTAAGATTTGAGCATTATAATGAAGGCAAAACCGCTCAAGTGGTCCATATAGGTCCATATTCAGCGGAAGGACCAACCATAGAAAAGCTTCATAAATTCATCAAAGAGAAAGGTTATGAGCTTTGTGGATTGCATCATGAAATATATTTAAATGATCCACGCAAAACTGCTCCCGAAAAACTGATTACCATAATAAGGCAGCCGATTTGCTATCAAAAAGGAGATAATCATGAATATTGAAAAAGAGGCAGAAAACATAAAGGAAGTTGTAAAAGAAAGATATTCCCAGATAGTCAGAGAAGGAAGTTCATGTTGTTCTTGTGGTGATACCTGCGGTTCTGGGGTGATTGAACAGGCAAAGAGTATCGGTTACTCTGAAGAAGAGCTAAATAGCTTACCTCTCTCTACTAATTTAGGTTTAGGTTGTGGCAATCCCACAGCCCTGGCAGAATTAAAAGAAGGCGAAACTGTTTTAGATCTTGGCGCAGGAAGTGGCATAGATGTATTTTTAGCATCCAAAAAAGTTGGCACTACAGGATTTGTTATAGGTGTTGATATGACTGAAGATATGGTCAGGAAGGCAAGTGAAATTGCTGGTCAATTCGGGTATCAAAATGTGGAGTTCAGATTGGGAGAGATAGAAAATCTACCAGTACAGGATAACTCTATTGATGTAATTATAAGCAACTGTGTCATTAACTTATCACCTGACAAATTAAAAACTTATCAAGAAGCCTTTAGAGTATTAAAGCCCGGGGGTAGGATACTTATTTCTGATTTAGTAACTGAAGGAGAGATTCCCGAGGACATCAAAAAAAGTTTTGCAGCCTGGGCGGGTTGTATCGCTGGAGCCATGGAAAAGCAACAGTATTTGAATACTATCAGAAAGGCTGGCTTCCAGGAGGTATCCATTGTTTCTGAAAAATTCTATTCTGAACCAGAAATGGATGATAGATTGTTAGGAAAGATAATCAGCGTTCAAATAAAAGCCTATAAATAATATTGATTATCCCAAGTTTACCTCTTGAATAATTGTGAAAGTCTTGAATAATTGAGAACGTTTCTCAAATAGTTCT
>JBBIIY010000004.1:78337-91019 GCA_037446255.1 Coprothermobacterota bacterium | reverse complement strand
TGGTTTATGAATAGATATCCTTTTAAATTAATCAGGAACACTGTTACAATAACAGCCATGAAAACCAGTGAAAAATTTAATAGCTTTTTATGCAAGCGATATGAACTCTTCAATACTTTCTTTTATAAGAGCGAGCGAACTCCTCCAGAAGTCTATGGAGTGCAGGTCAATTCCTGCTGTCCTGGCTACATCAACCAGATTGTGCTTTCCTGTTATGGATAAAAGCCTGTCATATTCTTTAATGAAAGCCTCATCCTGTTTCAGATACTGCGCATAAAGACCTTTTACGAAGAGCTCACCGAAAGCGTAGGGGAAGTTGTAGTAGTTACTGTCCGGATAGTAGTAGTGAGGTTTGTTTGCCCACATATAGGGATGCAGGAAATCGTGGTCAAGTCCATTCCCATAAACTTCCTTCTGGGCGTTAATCATTATCTCATTTAACTCTTTAGTGGGGAGAGAACTTTTTTCCCGTCTTTTAAAGACCTCATCTTCAAAAAGGAATCTGCTGTAAATATCCACTATGGTTTGAGTAGAACTCTGAAGGTCGTTTTCTATAATAGCTAACTTTTCTTCCGTGGTAGCTTTTTCCAGAGCAGCATTTACTACTATGTTTTCACAGAAAATAGAAGCAGTCTCTGCTATAGGCATGGGGTAGCGAGAGTTCATCAAAGTTTGTTCAAAAAGGCATTGCCCGTGGTAGCCATGTCCCAGCTCATGAGCCAGGGTAGTCATATTTCCAAAACTACCGTCAAAGTTAGAAAGGATTCTACTCTGTTTTATGGGGTGAAGATTAGAGCAGAAAGCACCACCTCTCTTGCCTTCTCTCGGCTCGGCATCTATCCACCTGTTTCTGAAAGCGTGGTCTGCAAAATCTGCCAGTTTATTACTGAACTTTCTAAAATTACTGACGATAAAATCCCGGGCCTCCTGATAGGAAAACTGCATATTTATCTTTCCTATAGGAGCGAATAGGTCATAGAAGGGAAGCCCGTTTTTATGTCCCAGAATCTCCGCTTTCTTTTTTAAGTATCTTCGGAAATGAGGATGATACTCTACCATCGCCTGAAGGAGTGCATTAAGGGTTTCTTCATCCATCCTGGAGTTTCTCAGGGTTACCTGAAGGGGAGATTTATATCCCCTCATCCTGGAAATGTTGATAACCTCTCCCTTTATTCCATTTAAAGCACCGGCCGAGCTATCTACTATCTTCTCGTAAGACTTCAGTTCAGCATAATAGGCAGTTTTTCTAACTTCTGGATCAGGGTCATAAGCCAGGTTTCTCACCACCGGGAGGGGAAGTTTTTTATCTTCACCTTTTAAATTAATATCTACCAGCAAAGTGGAGGTTAAAAGTTCCTGAAGTTTGGTCCAGGCGCTGGAGCCTGTCTGCTTCATTTTGGAAATGACCACCTCTTCCTGTTCACTGAGTAGATACCTGGCGTTTTCTATGGCTTCTTTGATATTAAACTCGTGCTCTATAATGATTTCTGAGGAGGCGATTATCTCGTCTATGTTTTCTATACCTGAAAGCCACCTCTGGAACCTAACATTGGGCTGGGTGAGTTCTGTCATAACCTTCTCCATCCCTTCCACCACCTGAAGTGCCCTAATATTCCTGGCTTCCACACTTAAGGAGAGTCGGGCAAAGGCAGCCAACTTAATAACGAGGGACATCATTTCATTGTAGTTATTGAGGTAGAACTCTATCTTCTCCTGCGCCCTCTCCTTGGAAACCAGGTTTTCTTCGGCCCATTTTTTATAGATTTCCACCTTACTCTGCAATAACTCATAGTCTTTATTAAATTCTTCACTTTCAAAGGAAGTATATAAGTCGTCAAGACTCCATCTTTGCTCCATTACAGTTCCTCCCGATTCTTGTAGTCTGGTACAGATAAAATTTTAGCATAAACCTGAATTTTTAAGGGTATAATTATCCTGTATTTTAAAAAAGGAGATTGATATTGATAGAGGTTATAAATCTTACAAAAAACTTTGGGAAAGTTGAAGCCCTTAAAGGTATTAGTTTCCAGATACAACCAGGAATTATTTTTGGTTTACTCGGTCCCAACGGAGCAGGAAAAACCACTACTATAAGAATAACATCTTCCATTATTAAACCCACTGCGGGGACCGTAAAAGTTGATGGAGTTGATGTGATAAAAAATCCCGGAGAAGCCCGTAAAAGGTTGGGAATTCTTTATGAAAATGCCGGGTTATACAGGCGTTTGACCGGCGAAGAAAACATCCTTTATTTTGCCGGTTTATATGGTCTAGACGAAAGGACTTCCCGTAAAAGAATGGAAGAATATTTCTCGGTTTTAGAGGTGGATTACGCTAAAAGGCAGGCTGGACAATATTCCAAAGGAATGACTCAAAAAATAGCTCTGGTCAGGGCTTTAATTGCTGACCCCCAGATTGTTTTACTTGATGAACCCACCGCAGGGTTGGATGTAACTTCGGCTCGTAAAGTCAGAGAATCGCTGAACTTTCTTAAAAACAGGAACAAAACCGTGGTTATATCAACTCACCTTATGTCGGAAGTAGAAGCCCTGTGCGATAAGATAGTTATCATTGATAGGGGTTTACTTTTAGAGGAAGGGACAGCGGGTGAAATAAAAGCTAAATACCAAACCTCTAATTTAGAAGAAGCCTTCATCAAGGCGGTGAAACAATGAAAACTATTTTAATTTTCTTTAAAGAACTGAAAGAAGCTTTTCGCGATAAAAGAACTGTTATTATGACCATAATATTACCAACCCTTCTCATACCTTTAATGCTTTTCGGGCAGTTCTATTTAATGAAAACAGAAACCGAGAAAGCTAAAGAGCAAGAAATTAAGCTCGCTTATGAAGGACCACAGGAAATTAAAATGTTTCTAAGTTCAATGGATAAGTTGGTTTTACTGGACTATACCGAGGAAACCAACAAAGAAGTGGAAAAAGGTAATATACATTCCGCTCTGGTTATCAAAGATGGTAAGGCCTTCATATATTTTGATCCTACTAAAAACGCTTCATCCGCAGCCATGCTTAGGATTAAAACCACTCTACTTTTGCTTAGTGAAAAAATAGTGGAAAGCCGTCTGCAAAATATGAATATTGACCCGGCAATAGTAAAAGTGTTTGAGATAAAAGAGGAAAGCGTGGCTGAACCCAGTAAAATGGGAGCATATTTTGCCGCTTTACTTATACCGTTGATGATTCTTTCCATAGGTATTTCAGGAAATATGTACCTGTTTTCCGATATTGGAGCAGGTGAAAAGGAAAAAGGAACCCTGGAGCCACTTCTGGCAACCCCGGTAGATAGAAAGGAGGTTGCTCTGGGAAAATGGCTGGCAGTAAGTGTTCTATCCTTTGTTTCTATATTATTGATGCTGGTGGTGATGATTCTTACAGTTAAATACGGACAGCCTTTGTTTGTTATGGAAGAACAAATGCCTACATCTTTTTCTCTGACTTCGCTTACCATGTTTATTATATTAATAGCTGGTTTATTACTTTCTCTATCTTCTGGAGCTTTACAGTTTGCTATATCAATTTATTCCCGTAATATTCGTGAAGCTCAACTATACCTGGGATACCTGCCCATGATAGTGATTTTACCGGTTGTATTCATTTATATCGTGGGAATTATGGGTACCATTCCCAAATGGGCATATTTTATTCCGCTTATTAATGTTTACCCGGTATTAAAAGATGCTATGATGAGTGAAATAGTCTGGAACAATATGCTTTTTGCCATGATTTCTAATTTAATACTTGTTGCCCTGGGGATTATGATTGTGGTAAAAATCCTTGAACGGGAAGATGTGGTTCTGAGGACATAAAATATTTAGCCCTACTAAAAACATCTGTGATGAACTTACCTGTAAGGTCATCGCGGGACTTCTGAAAGAAGTCGAGCAATCTCATTTTTTCCTCCTTTTATATCTTATGGTTAATTTTAAAATCCTATACCCTTAATATTAAAATTCATTATTATAATTTATATTTATAATTATTAATATTGTATTGACAAATAATATATAATATGTATAATAATATTAAATATATTAATACTATGGTATAAAAATTAAAATTGGAGGTTAAATGACAGCTTTAAGTGTGGAAAATATAGGAAAAACTTATAAAAATGGAGTTAAAGCTATTGATGATATAAGTTTACAGATAGAAAAGAGCGAGCTTTTCACCATTCTAGGACCTAATGGGGCTGGAAAGACCACCCTTTTAAGAATTATTGCCACCCAACTACTTCCCACAAGAGGGAAAGCTCATATTTTTGGTTTTGATGTAGTTAAACAACCTCAATTGGTAAGGAACCTTATTGGTATTGTCCCTCAGGACGTAATATCCTACGGCTCTTTTACTCCCTTTGACTATGCCTACTTTTTCCCTCTTTTAAGGGGTATGGATAGAAATAAAGCCAGAGAAAATGCAGAAAAAGCCCTTAAAGCTGTTGAACTATGGGATTTAAGGAAGCGATACTGTTTTACTCTCTCTGGTGGGGAACGAAGGAGGGCGGTTATTTCTGGCATTTTGGCTTCTGATGTGGATTTTCTCATGCTGGATGAGCCCACCAGCGGTCTGGATGCGGTGAGCCGGCGAAAGGTCTGGTCAACCCTCAGGGAATTGGTTAAATTAGGCAAAACCATAATATTAACTACCCACAATATGGAAGAGGCGGAGATGGTTTCCGATAGAATATGTATTGTAAACAAGGGTAATAAGGTGACAGAGGGAACCCCGGAGTTGATAAAAGGGCAGGTTACAGAAAAATATAGGGTAGTAGTTAAAGGCACCATACCTGGCAGGGAAAGTGTCAACTTAGGTGACAAAAACATTTATTATACAAGAAATGAAGAAGAGGCTCTGGTAGTTCTAAAAGATGCTCTACATTCGGGATATAAAGCTGAAATATCTCCGGTAAATCTGGAAGACGTGTTTATCAAATTGCTGGGAGGATGGGAAAATGAAAACAATTAGAGATATATTTATCATTGGATGGATGAATTTTTATCCTCCTTTTAAAAGTAGTCCTCTGAGTCAGTTGGTAATAGTAGGTTTTTTTGGAATAGTTCCAATTATTTTTGTCCTGGTTTTAGGAGGTGGAGGAGATAAGCTTTACCACACCATTGCGGGAGCTTCGGTATCTATTCTTGGCTTCATGGCAATAAATACCATGCTTCAGGATATTTACAACGATAGGTATATAAAACTCAGGGAAATGATGGTGGCTATGCCCATAAATCCTATGTCTTATGCCTTTGGAGTTGCTTTATCTTCCCTGTTCTTTTCTTTTCCAGGAGTTTTACTTTTTCTATCTTACCTGTTATTTACTGGGAAAATTTCCCTGTTTTCTCTTCCTGCAGTTCTGTCCGCTATCCTATTGTGCTGGCTTTCAATATCAGCTATTGGTTTTACCATTGCTACCTATATGACCAGGGCAACCCCCATGACCATAGGTGCTACCTCTAATTTATTTGGAATTGTTTTTGTGTTTTTACCACCGGTTTATTATCCCAAAGAAATGCTGGGTTCTTTAAGTTTTCTGGGTTTGCTGGTGCCAACCTCCAATGCCGCCAGTATTATCAGGGGTTTTGCTGGTTTAGGTCCTATGGACTTACAGGGTTCACTGCTTCATTGGTCAATATTAATGCTCAGCTGTATTCTATTTATTTTAATTTCCTACAAAAAATCCAAGTGGAGGGAAGATTAAATAATTCTCAACCTTCTTTATAAAACTTGCTTTTCTGGTAATAATCAGTATAGAGCATTTTCAAAATAGCCATAGTGGGAAGTGCTAGCAAAGCTCCCCACAACCCCAAAATTTCAACACCTGCCAAGATAGCTAAAATGGCTGTTGCTGGATGTATGTTTATCGCTTTACCCACGATTACCGGGTTTAGAAATTGAGCTTCAATCTGGTTGGCTAATATTAAAATACCCAGAGTTAAAATTACCCTTAACCACCCTGTGGTTAAAGCCAGCAGTATGGCTGGTATTGATGATACGATAACCCCCACAAAAGGTATAAGGTTAAATAATCCAGCTAAGAATCCCAGGGTAGTAGCCAGAGGTATGCCAATGATTCCCAACCCTATCCCTACTATCAAACCAACAATGATGGCTACCAGTACCTGCCCCCTGGCGTAACTTCCCACGGCTTTATCAGCTTTTCTAGCCAATTCTATAACTTTTGGTTGATAAACTTCCGGAAAAGCATTTAATAGGCTTTTACTAATGCGAGGAAAGTCATAGAGAAGGTAAGCCCCCAAGAGCATAGAAGTAATCAGCTGAAAAAGGCCACCCACCAGGGCTACAATTATTTTTCCTCCCTGCTCAAGAAGCGCTGTTATCCAGAATAAAAGACTTCCTGTAAAACCCTCCAGAATGTTTTTGAAAGCCAGAGAAGCCTGATTAAATATCTCTTCCATGCCATAAGGAATTGGTATCAGTAAAATTTTATCGGGTAAGTTCTGAATCCAGCTTATTAATGGTTTTAGTATGGTAGGGAGATCTGCGGCAAAACGGGAAAGCTGGACCACCACATTTGCTAACAGTACAGATGCCGTGCCAATTACCAGGAAAATCAAAAAGTAAACTACTATCACCCCCAGAATCCTGTGGATTCTTCGTTTTTCCAGGAAATTAACCAATGGTTGAAATAGATAGGCAATTATGAAGGCTAAAATAAAAATCGTAAGGGCGTTTTGAGCCCGATAAATTAAATACAATACCAGGAAAAGGACGATGCTATAAAAGGTCAGACGAATATACTGGTTTTGCCATATTTTTATTAATGTTTCTCTCAGTTTAAGTACCTCCTTTCCAACTCTCGTTAGTAATAAAAGAGTAAAGTATTACTATGCTTGAATAATATAATATTCATTATAACAAATACTGTGTTAAAATATATCGCCCGGTATTCCCCAGGGGAAACTGGAGCCTGATTTTCGGAGGTTTAAATGATTAGCACCTATTGGTTCATCCATAGGAGGCAAAAAACCATTAAATATCTTATTTCCCTGTTTATAATGTTAACACTGCTGTTTACAATTTTTTACCTTCCTGCGGAATCAACAACAACCATTTTCCGGGATATTACGAACCATCAATTCCAGAAGCAGATTGAAAAACTACAAAAAGAGGGAATAATTATTGGTTATCCCGATGGCACCTTCCGGCCAGATGCTCAAATAAGCCGAGCCGAGACGGCTGTGTTACTTACGAAAGCTAAAAAACTGATTGAGGATAAAACCACAGTTAACCCTTTTAAAGATGTACCTGTTACTCATTGGGCTTTAAACAGTATTCTGGCTGTTTACAAGGCTGGTTTTATGAAGGGTTACCCCGATGGTACTTTTAAACCAGAGGCTTTGATAAATAGGTCAGAATTATCTGCCCTTATCGGGCAGGCAAAAGGCTTGAAGTGGGAAGAAGCCAGGATAATTGTTCCTCTGGCCATGGCCAATGATGAAGCCTTAATTCCCAGATGGGCAATAGGCTGGGTAACTCTCGGGTATTTCCCTGAACACCAATACCTGACTTATAAACAGGGAAGGAGGTCAGCTCCCAGAGATTTGGCCATGCGTGGAGAGGTAGCTTATGCTGTGTATCAACTTCTTTATCCCCCCAAAAAAGGTGGTATTGTTCAGGTGGCTATGAATGCTGAGCCTGATACCTTGAGCACCTGGGTAGGTATAATGATGGCTATGCATACAGTTAACTTTACCTGGGCTTACCCTCCTGCTGTGGGCCGGGATGAAAACTGGAACCCTTATCCCGGGGTATTAAAGAAAAGACCATCAGTAGAAGACGGGACCATTAAAATCAAAGGTGTAACCCTGGAGGTTATTTATAATTTCAGGGAGGGTATCCGTTATTCTGATGGAGAAAGTGCAGATGTTGACGACTGGGCTTACGCTTTCATGGTCTTACAGGACCCTCTTGTTCCCACCACCCGCAGTCCCTTGGATGACAAGGTGGATATGACTAAAGGTAAAGGGGCTTATGGCGTGAAAGGATTTGACATTCTTGATTCTCACTCAATTAAAGTATATTACAGCGAATTAGAATGGAGGGTAGATTTATGGGTACCGGGAGCCTGGCTTCCGGGTTCAATGGCCCTTTACCCCAAACATATTCTGGAAAAAGTTTACAAGAAAATGAAGGATACAGGAAATTCAGAGGTGTTTAGAACAGATGAAATTATGACCAGAAAACCTGTTGGCTATGGTCCCTACCGTTTAACAGAGTGGAAATCCGGTTCTTATATTTCCCTGGAGAGAAATCCCTTCTATGTTTTTGGCAAGCCACTACTGGATGGCGTTGTTTTCCGTTTTATTCCCGACACTACAGCTCTGCTGGCTCGAGTTATATCCGGGCAGGATGTGGATGTGGCGGCTCTGGGTCTTGGTTTTGACCAGGCCATTGTTCTAGAAGAACGGGGACCTAAACATACCAAAGCGTACTATACCGATGGTTTCATCTTTGAACACCTGGGTATAAATATGGACGATTCCATATTAAAAGATATAAAGGTCCGTAAAGCCTTATCTTATGCTATAGATAGAGAGAAAATAATAAATACTTTTTTTGGTGGAAAACAAAAAGCTGCTTATACATTTTTCCATCCGAACCACTGGGCGTACAGCAGTCCTAAAACTAAGTATGTTTTCAATCCTGAGAAAGCCAGACAACTCCTGGAAGAAGCTGGTTGGAAGATAGGGACGGGGGGCATAAGGTTCAAGGATGGGGTGAAGTTAACGCTCGTTCTGGAGACAATTACTGGAGATTCGCTTAGAGAAAAAGTACAAACCACGCTGGCTTCTATGTGGAAAGATATAGGGGTTGAGATAGATATAAGTAAAAATCGTCCTTCAGCTGCATTTACCACCCGCGCCCGAAGGAGAGAATATTCTCACCTTATTATGTTTGCCTGGACGCTTCGGCCTACCTCTATGGGGGAATCTTTCTTTAGAGAAGACTATATACCTTCTCCAGCTAATAACTATTTCGGTAACAACTGGTATGGTTATAGAAATAAAGAGGTAACTGAATTACTGACGAAGGTTTCTACAGAGATGACAGAGGAAGGCAGAAAAAAACTTCTTCATCGCATGGAAGAGGTGGTGCTGGATGAACTACCGGTAATTCCGCTATATTTCAGGCTGGAAGTTACTACGGCTAAAACGAATCTGGTTAATTACAAACCAGCAGGGATTTCTGATACTCCGCCTACCTGGAATATATTTGAGTGGTATTTTGAGAAGTGATTCTCCTCCCACCTTTTACCCTGAATCTGTTTCAGGGCCATAGCCTTTAATAATCTTATACTATGCTTAAGCCAGGGATTTACTTTCTTTAATAAAGTTTAACATAGTTAAGGCAATTAAGGTAAGAGCCAGAGATAGCAGCAAAGGGGCTTCAAGTCCTATTTTATCCCAGAGAATACCTGCTACCAATGACGAAGGAAGAGCGCATAAACCAACCACCATCTGGTATCCACCCAGCGCACTGGCACGAAAGTCTGCTGGGGCAAGTTCAGAAACCAGAGTCTTTTGGACAGGGTCTAAAGCTGCTTTATGTAAACCATAAAGAATAAAAGCAGTAACAATACCAGTAAAAGTGAGTATAACTTTTATTATGTCACTATAAAGGTGGATTCCACCAAGATTAAAGGTTTTAATTATGAAGTTAGCCAGTATTTGTGGATATCCGTAAATCAGATAAAGGAAGCTCAAGCACATCAGACCCCATAAAAGGTAGGAAATCAAAAGCACTTTTTTTCTACCAATTTTATCAGCCAATTTTCCAAAGGGTAGGGAGAAAAGAGAAGCAAATACGGTGAAAATGAGGTAGAGAACAGGAACAAAGGTGATATTAAAGCCGAACTCTTTAGCGTAAATAAGAAGGAAGGAATAACTGAAAGAACCGAGAGCAAAAAAAGCACTTAATATCAGAAAAAGCTGGAAATTCTTGTTAAAATCAGATAATTTAATCCCTTTAAATATTTTATTTTCTGATGTTTTAGGTTCTTTGATTTTAGAGATAATTAAGGCAGCACCGATAATGGAAGGAATAGCTGCCAGTAGAAAAAGATTTCTGTACCCTAAAACCTTAAAAAGCGAAATGCAGATAATTATACCTACCAGAGCCCCCAGGTGGTCAGCAGTCCGGAGAAGCCCAAAGTTTCTTCCCCGGTTTTCCCGATTAGAATAATCAGCTACAATCGCATCCCTGGGAGCACTTCTTATCTTTCCCGCCCTGTCTAATATTCTAAAGGGTATGAGGTGAATGTAGGTAGTTGATAATCCATATCCTATTCGGGATAAACCCCCCATAAAATAACCTATCCAGATAAATATTTTTCTCTTTTTTAATCTATCCGAAAGATAACCTGAAACTGCCTGAGAAATAGAAACCAGTGCTTCTCCCAGCCCATCCAGCAAACCCAATATAGCCATGTTTGCTCCCAGTATCTGAGTTACAAAAAGTGGCCAGATAGGGTAGATAATATCTGAACCCATATCGTTTAAAAATGATGCTATGGCGAAAGTTTTTATAGTTTTATTTTTTTCCTGGTCTTCCATGAATCCTCCTTTTAAAAATTAATAAATTATCACTTAACTGAATCTACTTTTTTCTATTCAGGTTTTTTGAAATTGGTAAAACATCAATCTTCCCACACATACCATGAATCATTGTAGTAGTAGGCTTGATAGTTTTAGTCACTGAACAATCTTTTTAAGCAAATCGGGGGAGTTATGACGGGGATTATTGACTAATGAAGATACCTGGTAAAAATCCATATCTTCTGCTTTGTAAGGTTTCATAAGGCCAAGCAGGTTTAAGGTGTCTGTTTGGGTGCAGTCAAGCCAGCTGTTTTCATCATCGGGAGAAAGAATAACCGGCATACGGTTATGAATAGAAGAAATTAACTCGTTAGGTTCGGTAGTAATTATGGAAAAGGTATTCAGTATTTTTCCGTCTTCTTCCTGTAACCTGTCATAGATACCGGCAAAGCCAAATAGTTTAAAACCTTTTAGATGAATAAAATAGGGAATTTTTTTGTTGCCCTCTTTTTTCCACTCGTAAAAGCCATTAGCCGGTATGATACACCTGCGATTACGAAAAGAGTCCTTAAAGGAAGGTTTTTGCAGGACGGTTTCCCCGCGGGCATTAATTAAGCCCTTGAAATCAGCAGCATCCTTGCACCAGTGAGGAATAAGTCCCCACTTCATTAAAATAATTTTATGAGGATTCTCTTTTATAATTACGGGAAATGTTTGCGAGGGAGCTACGTTATAATTTGGATGAAGTGGTAAAGAAGGCTTTTCTACAATATTAAACCTATCGTATATATCGTCTGGTTCAATAAATATGAATCTTCCACACATAAAATGATTATAGCACTTACTTGGTAAAGATAAAGTGATTTGCTCTCACATACAGAGGGTCAGTTATTAATTTTTAAAATAAAAATTATTCATAGTTTAAGGTTGTATTATATTTCCCATTAGTTTCCACTATCAAGTGAAAGATTAAATGATAGTATCTTCAAAATAACTCTTTTTGACCTATTAATGGGCTTTACCATCAACTCGTCTTGAGGTGTCTAATTACCTGGTATTTAATATTCTGGTAGAATTATTTGATTCTGCCGGATATCAAAATTATTATTACATTTTTATGTGTTACACGCATTGCTACATAATTATTCAAAAATTTGCGTTTAACGATTATATACCCTGTATCAAGGTAGCCCCGGTATCAGGAATCAGCTCAAGTTGGTGGAGTATTGCTAGTGTTGTGGTGATGTTTACCACAGTGTGGACATTGCCCTTTATTAGCCCTACGCCGTTGAAGTTCGTCCATAAACCCGAAAGCAATTACCCCGGTAGGCAGGGCAAACATACCCAGACCAAGTAAGGCAATAAGGGCTCCCAGAAACTTGCCCAGGGTGGTAATAGGATAAATATCTCCGTAACCAACCGTAGTAAGAGTTATGATACCCCACCATAAAGCCGAGGGAATGCTGGTAAACACTTCTGGCTGAGCTTTATGTTCCACATAATACATTAAGCTGGCGGAGGTTACAAGTAAGGAAAAAATAATAAGTATTATAATAAAAAGCTCCTCTTTTTCGTTTTTTAATACCTGTTCTAAGGCGTTGAGAGATTCCGAGTACCTACCAATCTTGAAAGATCGTAGTAGTCTGAATAGACGAAAAATTCTTAAAAATCTTAAATCAATGGAGATTAACATGGATAAAAAGAAAGACAATATAACTAATAAATCCAGGAATATCAAAGGGTTAAACAAGCGTTTGATAAAGATAGTGGAATCACATTGGTTGGTACAGTAATTGGAAACCCAAATTCGTAAAATAAATTCCACCGAGAACACTATTATAGAAAATAACTTGAACCCATAGAGATAATTTGCGTATATAGTGTTTATTGAATCTACGGTACCTATTATTACTGCGAAGATATTGAGCAGAATCAAAGAAAAAAGAAAGGCATCCACGCTCACGCTTACCTTGTCTTCAGGCTCTGCGATTTCTAATATTTCATATAAACGTTTTCTAATTTTTTCCATCATGTCTATACTAATGATTTTAACAATAAACTATTCTGATTACAATTACGCGTTTTTGATAAGATAATAATTGAGAACGT
>JBBIIY010000004.1:0-78237 GCA_037446255.1 Coprothermobacterota bacterium | reverse complement strand
ATAAACTATTCTGATTACAATTACGCGTTTTTGATAAGATAATAATTGAGAACGTTTCTCAATATTATAAGATATGATGCGGGTTTCTGCAAGTATTTTATTGTACATTTGAGGGGACAGACACCTATTTAATTGGGGTGCCTGTCCCCTTGGAGTTATTCTTAAATTACTCCCGCTTTTTTCTGGAGTTTTTCCCATTCTTCATCAATTTTATTTTGGAAAGTTTCCAGAAAGTGAACATTCTTGGCTTCAAAAAGGTGTTTGAACCTACCCTGGGCTTTAAGCCATTCTTCTACAGGTTTTTTATTTCTGGGAGTTACATTAATCCTGTACTTACCTTCAATTACTTCATAAAGTGGCCAGAAACAGTTTTCCACCGCTAACTTGGCCAGTTCTATGGAGATACTTCCATCATATCTCCAACCTAATGGGCATGGAGAGAGAATATTAATAAAGGTGGGACCATCAACATCCAGCGCTTTCTCCACCTTCTCTATTAAATCTTTAAAATGAGAAGGACTGGCTTGAGCAACATAGGGGATATTATGAGCGACCATAATCTCGGTGAGATTTTTTCTCCATTGAATTTTACCAGGAATAACCTCTCCCACCGGAGAAGTAGAGGTCCAGGCACCCAATGGGGTAGCACTGCTTCTCTGGATACCGGTATTCATATAGGCTCCGTTGTCGTAGCAGATGTAAAGCATACGGTGACCTCTTTCCATGGCCCCGGATAATGCTTGAAAGCCTATATCATAAGTTCCTCCATCTCCACCCATACCGATAAAACGGATGTCTTTATCTATTAAACCTCTTCGTTTAAGGGCTTTATAAGCGGATTCAATTCCGGATATGGTAGCGGCTGAGTTTTCAAAAGCACTGTGAAACCAGGGAACTCTCCAGGAGGTGAAGGGGAATATAGTAGTAGAAACTTCCACACAACCAGTGGCATTAGTTAATACCACCGGTGTTTTGGTGGCTAACAACATCTGGCGAAGCACCACGGAAGCACCACAACCTGCACAAAGTCGGTGTCCTCCAGAAAGTAAATCCTCTTTTTTAGACAATTCTTTTATATTAAATGGCATATTTTCCTCCTTATTCCCTTACACCCAGGTAGCGGTAGGGCTTTTCCCAGGGCTTACCGGTTTCTAAAACTTTATAGGTTTCCTCAAATACCTGGTTAATATGAGCTGGGGGTACATCTCTTCCACCCAGGCCGAAAATATAATTCATCATCAAAGGTGAGTTATTGATACCATAAAAAGCTGAACGCAATTCCTGGAAAAGTGGTCCACCGAGAGCCCCCATAGAATCAGCTTTATCCATTACGGTGATGGCTTGCAAATGCGAAAGTGCTGCGACCAACTCCTGGTAGGGGAAAGGACGGAAAACACGGGGTTTTAATAAACCGACTTTTTTCCCCTGTTTTCTCAATTCATCAATAACTACCTTGGTAGTACCAGCGGTGGAATTCATAACTACAATCCCAACTTCTGCGTCTTCCAGTCTATAGGTTTCAAAAAGACCAAAACCCCTACCGGTGAGTTTTTTATACTCTTGCGCTACTTCCAATATCACCGGCATAACTTTATCAATGTCTTCACGCTGTTTCTTTTTAAATTCAATATAAATGTCGGTTAGAGCAACCATTCCTACGGTGATAGGATTGTCCATATCCAGTAGGGTTCTACCCCAGGGCTTGCTTTCCCCGATAAATTTTCTCACTTCTTCATCTGGCAAGACTTCGGTTACTTCTACAGCATGGCTGGTAATGAAACCATCAAGGTTAACAGTTACCGGAAATCTCACCCTCGGATCTTCAGCAATACGTATAGCCTGTATGGTATTGTCATAAGATTCCTGTACATTTTCTGAAAACAGGCAAATCCAACCGGCATCACGAGCACCCATTATGTCAGACTGGTCGCCATGAATATTGATGGGTCCGGAAAGAGCCCGGTTAACTACGGGCATAACGATAGGTGTACGGGCAGCAGAAGCTATATACATCATTTCCCACATCAAAGCTAACCCCTGAGAAGAGGTAGCGGTCATGACCCGTGCTCCGGAAGCAGAAGCTCCAATGCAGGCAGAAAGGGCGGAGTGCTCCGATTCTACCGTTACGTATTCAGTATCCACAGCTCCATCTGCCACATATTGAGAAAAGTGCTGCATAATTTCGGTTTGTGGGGTTATAGGATAAGCAGCCACCACGTCGGGGTTTATCTGTTTCATTGCATAGGCAATGGCTGCATTTCCTTCAAGAGCTAATATTTTTTTGTTATTGGTTTTCATAGAAGCCTTTCCTCCTCTATCATGGATATTGCCTTAACCGGGCATTCATGAGCGCAGATGCCACATCCTTTGCAATGATCATAATTAAAACCAGTCATCTTTTGTTCAATAGTGATAACGGCACTATCCGGGCAATAAATCCAGCAAAACATACAACTGGTGCATTTAAGAAGGTCAACTTCGGGGCGAAAAGTCCTCCAACCACCTGTTTTGTATTGACCGGCAGCCTTTCCACCTTCAATATATATTCCTACGGGTAATTCATTCCATTTAGGAAGACTCATTTTATCCTTTTACCTCCTCGTAAGCTCTTCTCACCGCTTGTAGATTTCCCTCAACTACTTTGGGAGAAACTTTGTGTCCCAGCTGTTCTTCAATGTGTTCAAGTAAAACATCAAATTTTACGATGCCCAGAGCTTTGGATATAGCACCCAACATAGGGGTGTTGGGGATGGGAATGCCGATGGTTTCCAAAGATATTTTTGTAGCATCAACGGTAAATATGCGGATATTTCTATTGCCAGCAATCCTATTTCTTACCTCTTCGGGAGTCAGGGGAGTATTAATAACCACTGCCCCCCCTTCTTTAATGCCATCAAGAGGGTCCATCATTTTAAAAAGAGTGGTATCCAATACTACTACTACATCCGGATTTTGTACCTGTGAATGAACCAGAATTGGTTCTTCGCTGATTCTGGTAAAAGCTCTCATGGGGGCACCCCGTCTTTCAGGCCCGTATTCCGGGAAAGCCTGAATCTGCCAACCGCTTTTAAGTGCGGTTTCGCCTAATATATAAGCAGCAGTTTTGGCACCCTGACCGGCTCTACTGTGCCATCTTACTTCAATCATCTTTTATGCCTCCTGGATATTTAATAGGTAATCTATATCTACAGCTTGACTAAGCATAGCGTAGGCAGAACAATACTTATCTTTTGATAGGTTAAAAGCTCTTTCTACCTCTTCCTTAGGCACGCCATACGTATTTATGGTTACAGTTACTTTTTTATATACCCGTGGGTGTTCTTCTGCTCTTTCCCCGGTTATATCCATATCCATACTTTTTAGTTCCAATCTTCTTTTAGTCAGGATAGAAACCATATCCATCATCATGCAACCTCCCAGGCCAGTTAGAAGTAATTCCATAGGCCGGGGACCGCTATCTAAACCACCGTTCTCTTTGCTGGTATCCAGTATCAGGGAATGACCATTTTGGGTGGTAGCTTCCAATTTCAGGTGGTTAAGCCATTTTACTTTTACTGTGGTATTTGCCATTTCAAGTTTGCCTCCTGATAATATAACAGAATATTATATCATTAAGCATTATGATGATTACTTATATAACATTAAAACGAGACCCTGAATCGGAGTTCAGGGGGACAAACAGGTAAAAAATGAAATTATCATGCCTGCTTTTGGCAAGATCGTAATGGCATTATATTCACAAGCTTTGAGTTCCGCAGTAAAGAATATTAGAATTACGCGAATCTATCATCAGTACTTGTATGGGTTAATCCTGTAATTCCTCAACCAACAACTTTCCAGGAACCACTCCTGGTGTTTACTTCAGTGTTTGGTGTAAAGGCTAAGGTGAAGTTTAGGGTTAAATTAACTAAAATGCCTGAAATATTTTTAATGATACCAAACATTTTCATAGCATCCTTTTTGGAAAGCTCTTTACTTATTGATTATAACACCAGAAACATTTAGTTTATTATTAAAGTATGAATAGATTAATTTACATAAATACCCTTGACAAAATTAAATATATTAATAAAATTAATTAAAAAGGTTAATAAAAGATGAAAAAACTTAAAGGCTTACCACAATGTCCGGTTTGTGATTCTGTAATGGAAGTTAGAGTTTTAGAATGTCCTTCTTGTGAAGTAAAGTTAGAAGGCACATTCACGCCCTCACTTTTAAAATACTTAGGTGAAAAAGAAGAAGAGTTCGTAATGCTTTTTCTACAAGCCCGAGGAAACATCAAGGAGATGGAAAGATTGTTGGGGATATCTTATCCTACCGTAAGAAGTAAATTGGAAGCAATAATTGAAAAATTGGGTCTTACCCCTATGGAAGTTGACGAGGAAGAGAGATTATCCAGGGTAGAGATACTCAAGAAATTGGAAAATGGAGAGATTTCCTCCCGGGTAGCTGCTGATCTGATAAAAAAGGAAAGGAGGTAAAAATTTTTGAAAGAAGAGATTTTAAACATTCTAAAAATGGTGGAAGAGAAAAAAATAACCGCTGAAGATGCTGATAAACTTATTGAAGCCCTGGAAGCGGAACCAAAACTAAAAACAAAACCAGCACCTGAAGGAAAATATTTAAGAATTAAAGTGGATACGCTTACTGGAGATAAAGTTAACCTCAAAATACCCCTGGGGGTGTTTACTTTTGTTTCCAAACATCTCCCCAAACAAGCTCGTATTGCCCTGGAAGAGGAAGATATTGACATAGAGGAGATGATGGAATTAATTAGTGAAGGAAAAATTGGAGAGGTACTGGATGTAGAAACTGGAGAAGGTAAAAAGGTTAACATCTGGATAGAATAAGGAGGTATTAAATTGGCAAGATATATCAGAAGGTTTTCGTTTACTGCTTTTTTACTGGTATTAATTGGTGTCTGGATCTGGCTTACCAACTTGGAGGTAAGCTTTTTTAATTTTGAGTTTAAAAGAGACTGGCCACTTATATTAATAGCCTTAGGTCTATACTGGTTAATAAAAGGGTTAATTGTTAGAAGAAGGAAGTTTTCAGGGTTTGGCTGCCGGTTTGACCATCGTCCAAAAAAAGAAAAAGATGAGATTAGAAAGGTTCTCGCTGACTTATCAGAAGGAAAAATAGATTCCATAGAAGCCTCGGAAAGAATCAAAAATGTCAGGGACAATTATGAGGTTTAATTTAGAGTATTACAGGGAGGTATAAATGTGAGGATTTATTTAAGAGAATTTTCCAGCGAAGCTCTTATATTAATAGTTATAGGTGTTTTTATCTGGCTTTCCAATCTTGGTATTTTTATTTTTAATTTCCGAAGAGACTGGCCAGTCATTTTAATTATCATAGGAGTTATGGAAATATTTAATGGTCTTTTTCGCCCAGGAAAAAGTTGGGTTAAGTTTGGGATTAAAACCAAATATAATCCAGAGATGGAAAAAGAAGAAATAAATAAAGTATTGTCAGAATTATCTTCTGGCAAGATTAATTCTGATGACGCTTCTGATAGAATAAGAGATATCAGAGAAAAATTCCAAGAATGAGGTGAAAATTTGAAAGTAACTGAAGCCATACTTAAAAGAAGAAGCATAAGGAAATATAAAGAAGGTGCTGTTTCAGAGGATGTTCTGGAGATAATCTTGAAAGCAGCTCAACTGGCGCCTTCGGCCAAGAATTTACAACCCTGGCGTTTTGTGGTGGTAACTGATAAAGAAACCAGGGAAAAACTCGTTCCAGCCTGTGCTAACCAGAAATTTGTGGGAGAAGCCCCGGTAGTAATTGCCGGCGTGGGGATAAATCCTTCTCTGGTCATGAGGTGTGGTGTTACGGCACAAACAGTGGATTTGAGTATCGCTTTGACTCAGATAGTTTTACAAGCAACCGAACTTGGTTTGGGTACCTGTTTTATTGGTGCTTTTCACCAGGATTTAGTTAAACAGGTGCTTCAGATTCCTGAAGAATATGTAGTGGTGCAGGTATTAACTATGGGATACCCTGATGAAGAACCTGCTCCCCGACCCCGATTACCTTTGGACGAAATAGTCTATAAAAACAGCTGGGGAAATAAATAAATATAAAAAATGCAAGATCTAACCGAAAACATAGAAGATATTCTTATAAGAGAACGAACTCTGAGGGAGATTTTTGGCGAACTCAATAACTTTATTGATATAAAACCTACCTTGACTACGGTTATAAATAAATTAAAACAGATTAGCGGTTGTAGTTCTATCAGTATACGACTTAGAGATAGTGAAGACTATCCCTATCTTATCCATAGTGGTTTTCCAGAATCATTTATTGATAAAGAGAATTATTTACTGAGTAATGAAATTGCCGAAGAAAAAACGAATCAATTCATTGATAAAAAATCTTACTTGGAATGTATGTGTGGGGCTATTATCAGGGGAGATATAGACCATGAGAGACCTTATTTTACTCCCGGTGGAACTTTCTGGACCAATAACACCACTGATTTTCTATTATCTGTCGGGGCAAATGAGTTAAAATTCAGAACTCGTAATACCTGTAACTTATTCGGTTATGAATCTGTAGCCTTGATTCCTATAAGAACCCAACAAGAAATAATAGGGTTAATTCAGGTAAATGATCAACGGAAAGATATGTTTACCCGAGAAGTAATAAATCTTTTAGAAGCAATTGGAGACCAGATAGGCGCAGTTATTGAAAACCGCCTCATTTACTCCAAGCTGGAAAAAGCTTATGGGGAAATCCAGGAATTAAATATAGAGATTAAAAAAATGGCCGATACCGATTTTTTAACCGGGATAGGGAACCGCAGGATATTTTATGATAAATTACAACAAGAAATGCAAAGGTCTAAAAGGTATGGAAATAAATTGGCTCTGTTATACCTGGATATTGATGATTTCAAACTTTATAACGACCAGTTCGGTCATACCGAAGGAGATAAGGTATTAAAACAACTTGCTATTATTTTACAAACCAATATCAGAAAAAGTGATATTTCTTACAGAATCGGGGGGGAGGAGTTCGCAGTAATATGTCCGGAGACTGATTCAAATAAAGCAATAGAAGTAGCCGAAAGAGTCAGAAAATCTTTTTCTTCCCATACTTTTTCACCAGAAGATGCTAACGGAAATAAATATAGTGTTAACAAAACTATCAGTATTGGTATTTATATTTTACAACAAGGGGAAAGTATGGATACCCTGGTTTCTAACGCTGACAGAGCTATGTATAGAGCCAAAGAAAAAGGAAAAAACAGGGTCTTTATTATAAAACAGGGTTTTTATTATAACTTAACTTCTTAATTTTAACAAATCTTTTCAATAGTCATCTTTTTGTTGATTATGAAGTTTTGAGATATTTTGTCTGGAGTTTTAAAATGTTTTTGGAATTAATTACTGCTGGTCTATTATCCTTAAAGAATTATGTTGCTACCCATGTTCTTACCTGTCTGGTTCCAGCTTTTTTACTTGCAGGCGCAATGGTCAATTTCATTAACCGTGAAGCTATATTAAAATACCTGGGCGAGAAAACTGGAAGGATTAAGAGTTTCTTTCTGGCAGGTTTTTCCAGTTTTTTTCTGGCAGCCTGTTCTTGCACAGTTATACCCATTGCTGGTGGTCTTTTATATAGTGGGGCAGGAATCGGACCAGCATTTATAATTCTCTGGGTAGCTACTGCAGCTAACATTTTAGCATTACTCTACACAGGAACCATTCTCGGAGGTGAAATGGTCCTGGTCAGGTTAGTATCAGCTTTATTAATGGCTTTTATCGTGGGATTGATTATGACCTGGTCTTTTAACAAAGAAAACAACAGAGTTGAGCAAATTAGCAGGAAAACTGAAGAAAGTAATAACATAGTAGAAAAAAAGAAGTAATTTTTATGTTGCTTATTCTCTCCTCTCTACTTTTACCTAATTATTTAATTCCAAGCGGTCCTTATTTAAATAAAGTTTTATTGTGGTTGGGGTTGACTGTCTTGATCGGTATCTATGGGAAGGTTTATTTTTCACGGTTGCAGATTTCTGCATGGCTCAGAGAAAGTTGGTGGTTCATCAGAATGATTTTTCCTTTTTTACTTTTAGGCGTTTTCTTTGTAGGAGTGGTAGGAAAGATTATCCCTGAAGAATGGGTTAAAAACTATCTTGGAGGGAATGGTCTTTTAGCCTCTTTTCTGGCTACCATGATTGGTGCAGTTAATTATTTTGCTACCATGACCGAAGCACCTTTCGTTGATACCTTGATGAAATTGGGTATGGGTAAGGGACCAGCTCTGGCTCTTTTATTAACTGGACCCGGTTTAAGTTTGCCCAACTGGTTGGCGATTGCCAGGGTGTTTGGTGTTAAAAAAGCCATAGTTTATGTTTTGACCATTGTAGCTTTAGGAACGATAGTAGGTTGGTTCACCGGTAACTTTTATTTTTAAAAAAGGAGGTATATGTTATGAAAATTAATATAGCTGGACCCGGATGTATGAAGTGTAACTTAACAGAAAAAAATGTTATCAATGCCTGTGCTGAACTTGGTATAGAAGCGGATATCTCTCATTCAAAGGATGTAAAAGAATACTTGAAGATGGGAGTAATGATGACTCCAGCGGTGGTTGTAAACGATAAACTGGTGGTTTCAGGTAGAGTCCCCACAGTTTTAGAATTAAAGAAAATATTAAACGAGAAATAATAAGTTTATTATAGACATAATATAGGATTACCCAGGGTTAGACAAAGCTTATCCCGATATAAATAGGACCATCACCTTTCAGGATAACAGGTTGTTTCATTACAAGCCCCGTTGTTAATAATGATAAAATACTTTTATGGAATATTTACAATTAACCACTATCAGGGATTCTTTGAACTTAATTCTCAATTATCTTAAACCGGTTAAGGTTGATACTATACCTATAAGCAGTGCTGGGGGTTGGGTGTGTTTCCGTGATTATTTCACACCAGAGGATATTCCAGCGTTTACCCGTAGTACTATGGATGGTTACGCGGTTAGAGCAAAAGATACTCGGGGAGCCAGCGCACAATCGCCCGTGCTTTTGAAATTAAAAGGTAGTATAAATATTAACGAAGTCCCCCCATCAGTATGTGAATCGGGAGAGGCTTTTTATGTGCCCACCGGCGCTATGCTTCCAGAGGGTACGGATGCTGTGGTTATGATGGAAAAGACCGAAACCTCGGGTCAACTCCTGGAAATACTGGAAACCGTTGCTCCTGGAGAAAACACTATTTTTAAAGGTGAAGATTATAAAAAGGGAGAAATTATTATCCATAAGGGAGCGGTTATCAGGCCTCAAGACGCTGGGTTATTGGCATTTACCGGGATCAGAGAAGTTGAAGTTTTCAATAAAGTGAAAATAGCCATCTTTGGAAGTGGAGATGAGGTGGTTGCTCTTAATACCCATCCACAACCTCCAAAAATCCGTGATTTAAACTCTTATACTCTCTCGGCTCTTTTTCAAATTAATGGGTTTTTACCTATGATAAGGGGAATTTTACCTGATAAGGAAGAAGAGGTAGAAAACAGCTTAAAAGAGGCTTTATTGAATTTTGATTCTATTGTCATCAGTGGGGGGACTTCCAAAGGTACCCGTGATGTGATGTCAACGGTTTTAACCCGTATGGGTAATCCAGGCATCATAGCACACGGACTTACCATAAGGCCTGGAAAACCTACGCTTCTGGGGGTAACTGACCAAATACCAATTATCGTACTACCAGGACACCCTGCTTCCTGTTATATTACCGCTACCTTTGTTGCTTTACCGATACTGCGTTATCTGGGAGGTAGGCAGGAAGAACCACTAAAACTAACCACCCGCGGATTTCTAAAAAAGAGAATTATATCTCGTCTGGGATTGGAGGAATATATCAGGGTTAACCTTTTTCTGGAGAGAGGACAAATTATGGTGGAACCAATTCTGGGGGAATCAGGGCTTATTTCTACTCTGGTTAAAGCCAACGGACTGGTCAGGGTACCCGAAAATATGGAGAATGTGGAAGAAGGTGCAGAAGTAGAGGTGTTGTTATTGTGAAGAGCAGGTTGAATTCAACTTATACTTTTTTTGAAAAAGCTCTCAAGACCTGGCTTAAGGAGGTGAAATTACCCTTTGAAACCGAATGTATTCCCATAGAGCAGTCTCTGGGGAGAATAACTGCCTTACCTGTAAAAGCAAAGATTAGTAACCCTTTTTATCTCCAATCTGCCCTGGATGGGATAGCAGTCAAAGCTTCTTCTACTCTGGGAGCAAGAGAAACCTCTCCCCGGAAACTGAAGAATAAAGTAGAGGCTATCCAGATCAATACAGGAGACCCCATTCCCTGGGGAATGGATGCAGTTATACCTTTAGAGCAAATCCTTTCCAAGGATGAGAATAATTTTGAAATTAATAAGGCATTAAACTGTGGAGAAGGAATCAGGCAAATTGGTGAGGATATTTTTGAAAGCCAGGTTGTGATAAATACCCGGGAACCAATTAGACCTCAACATATTGGTTTGTTAGCCCAGGCAGGGATTAAAGAAATTGCCGTTCTTAAAAAATTTAAAGTAGGGATTATCCCCACTGGCGATGAAATAGTTTCTCATACCAAGGAAAGTTTCAAGGTGGGGGAAATTATTGATTCTAATACCCCAATGCTGGAAGCCTTAGTTAATAGTTGGGGAGGTACCCCTGTTAAATTCCCCCCATTACCTAATAAAGAAGCCGAGTTAAACAGGGGCGTGGAGAAAGCCATTGAGGAGATGGATATCCTTTTACTTATTGCCGGTTCCTCCAGGGGTACTAAAGACCTGGTGCCAGAAGTTTTAACCACTCTGGGTAAATTACTGATAAAGGGAGTAGCTATTAAGCCAGGAAGACCGGTAACTTTAGCTCTGGTACAGAATAAACCTGTTATTAACATACCTGGTTATCCTGTTTCAGCCTTTATTGTTTCTTATCTATTTTTGAAACCGCTTCTGGATGGTTATTACACCGGGAAGTGTTCGGATTTCCCTGAAGTTAGAGCTATACTTGCCAGGAAGGTGTTTAAGGAAGTTGGGGTAAGAGAATTTTTAAGAGTAGCCCTGTCTTATAGAAATAAACAGGATACTTTTTTTGCTTACCCTTTACCCCGGGGAGCTGGAGTATCAAGCAGTTTAGTCATGGCTGATGGTCTGGTGGAAATACCGGAAAACAGCGAAGGTCTATCCGAAGGGGAAGAGGTTCTGGTAAGTATGATTAATCAGGAATATAACGGCGTTCTTCTAAAAGGAAACACGGTTATTTCTGGAAGCCAGGATTTAACCTTGGAGATTCTAAATACTTACCTTAGAAGAGAGAACCCGGAACTAACCCTGAAATTATTATCTGTGGGGAGCTTAAGTGGATTTAATATGTTTTCCCGGGGACTTTCAGATATCTGTGGTATGCATGTTCTTGATGAAAAAACCGGTGATTATAATTATCACCTATTAAAAGAACTTAAGGTTAAATCAGTGCTGGTTAATCTAACTTATCGGGAACAGGGTTTACTGGTAAAGAAAAGTAATCCTGCGAATATCCGGGAAATTAAGGATTTAGTTCGCGATGATATCAGGTTTGTTAACAGACAAAGGGGAGCAGGAACCAGAATACTGCTTGATTATCTATTGAATAAGGAAGGAATATCTACAGAGCATATTAAAGGTTACAGCGAAGAAGAGTTTACTCATTTTGGGGTAGCCCAAAGAGTCAAGGAAAACCAGGCTGAGGTGGGTTTAGGAATCAAAGCCATTGCCAATTTATACAACCTTGATTTTATAGCCCTGCATAAAGAGAGGTACGACCTCTTAATGACTGAAGAATTTATGAACACCAAAAAAGGGCAACATATTCTTAAGATATTACAATCAGGTTCATTTAAAGAGGAAATTATGGCTCTGGGGGGTTATGATACCCGTGAGATGGGCGAGGTAATCTGGAAGTCACCATGAAAGATTCATATAACAGGGAAATAGAGTATCTAAGAATATCGGTTACCGATAAATGTAACTACCGCTGTTTTTATTGCTTGCCTGATGGTGGGGTTTTGGGTACTCCTGAGTCGAAGATGCTTAGTTTTGAAGATATCGTTAGAATTATCAAGATCGGGGTAGGCCTGGGGATTAAAAAAGTTCGCTTTACCGGTGGCGAGCCTCTTCTGAGAGAGAACTTCATTAATTTAGTGGAAATGACTTCAGACATCAAGGGTTTAGAAAAGATTTCCCTTACTACTAACGGTTTTCTGCTTAGCAGATTTGCACGGGAACTAAAAAAAGCCGGGGTTCAGGGATTAAATATAAGTATAAATAGTCTAAAACCAAAAAAGTTTACACAAATTACCGGTGGGGGAAGAATTATTGATTTTTTTATCGGTCTAAATGAAGCTATCAATGCAGGTTTTGAGACCGTGAAAATGAATGTGGTGTATCTTAAAGGTTTTAATGATGATGAGGTTGAAGACTTTGTTCATCTCACCCATGATAGGAAAATTATTGTCCGTTTTATTGAATTAATGCCCAAAGGTGAAGCCAGAAACATCTGGCAGAATAATTTTGCTTTAATCACAGAGTTACGGAAATGCCTTAAAGCGAAGAGGTTGATTGTTCAGGAAGATGAGAGTAATAAAACTGCTTTTTCCGGTCCATCAAGATATTACCTAACCCCCTGGGGTGGGAAGGTTGGTCTTATTGGCTTGTTAAGCGATCATTATTGCCGGGATTGCAACCGTTTGCGCCTTACTTCCGATGGAAAACTTTATCCTTGCTTGATGAACCATGTTTATGAAGACCTGAAGCCTTTACTCAAAGACGGTGACGGGGCTATGCAAGAATCTTTTTTGAAAATGGTACAGCTAAAACCCTGGCAGGCTAATATTGAAGACGAAAATATGATGAGCCTGATCGGCGGGTAAATTAAAACTGACATAGACTGAAAATTGATGGAATTGAATATATATAGAAAGTCAAACCTGACCCCAATTATGATCAAGAAGTCTCGCAATGACGGTAATGGGTGATTATACTGTAAGTGTTGGAGCAACTCTATAAGTTATAATATAGGGCATAATGGCAAGTAAACTTAAAAAATTAAATTATTTAATAATAATTATCATTGTTTTATCACTTCTGTCCGGGAGTTTTTTGTTGTTCTTCGGTAAAGAAGGGTCTCCGCAAAGAGACGGAACGGTTACTTATAAAATTGGAAATAATGAATACCGTCTTTTGGTGGCTGATGAGCCGGTTAGCTGGGCTATGGGACTTATGAATTACCATAAACCGGTTAAGTTTGACGGAATGCTCTTTGTTTTTCCCGATAAGACCATTAGAACCTTCTGGAATAAAAATACTTACCTGGACCTGGATATTTACTGGGTGGAAAATGAAAAAATAGTAGGAAAAAGCTTTTTACCCTCCATTGAAAAAAGCCAGGAAACGGTAAGCGTAAGTTCTCCAGTGCCTGTAGATAAAGTAATTGAATTGATAAGGTAATCTTTAGTACTGACCGGAACCACTAAACAGAGATTTCTTTGGATTTCCTAAAATACATATCCAAAAGATATAAACAGAGTGTAAAATAAAAGTGATGAAGAATAAATGGTTTTATAAGATTTCTTACCGATTGGTTGCATTACTTCATCTCACCCTGGTGACTTTTTTAACCACCGGGGCGGTGTTACAGTTTTACTATGCTGGGGTAAAAACTATTTATCTTCCACTGCTGGTGGCCACCTTACTTCCGTCTTTAACTAAAAAATACTGCCCACTTTCTGCTCTGGAAGGCTGGTTACGAAGAAAGTGCGACCCTAACACAACTTATAAATATTTCTGGGACTATTATCTTAAAAAAAGTATCAGGATTCCCCAGCCAGTGATGATAACCATCTTTCTGGTGTTATTCAGTTTGGCTTTACTGGGGAGAATGAGATAAGGTTTTATAAAGATATATCCAGAGATTTCTTGACCCTTTCACCGAGAACAGTTTTTGCTATCTGAAAAAGCTTCTCAAAATGGTTCTTATCAGGATAAACAGTATCTTTTAAAGGATGTTTTATCCCGTAAGGTCTGAAAGAAATGAGTTTAAAGAAAGTATAATTATTTAATTCTTTTATGAAATTGGAGATTTGGTTAATTTCATTTTCAGTATCGTTTATCCCTTTTAGTATAACTGTCCTGACTTCGTATAAAAGCCCCTGACCTGAGGCATATTTGATATTTTCCAGGATAAAAGAGTTATCCGCACCGGTAATATATTGATGAGTATGGCTATTAAAGGCTTTCAGGTCAACCATCAACCCGTCAACATGATTACAAATCAACTCCCAATCTGATTGGTGAACATACCCATTGGTGTCCAGGAAAACGGTTAAGGGAGAGTTGCTTTTTACCTTTTGAGATACTTCTATGATAAAGGGTGTTTGTAAAGTGCATTCCCCTCCGGAAAAGGTTATGCCATTAAGAAACTCATGGTGCTTGAGAATATAGTTAGAAAGTTCTGAAGTATTCATCCTGAAATATTTTGGAGAAGAATAATAGGGACAGACCTGCAGGCACCTATCACAAAACTGGCAGAGGTCTTTAAGGTAAATAATCTTGTTATCAGCAATTGATAAAGCTTTAGCAGGACAACTTTCCGCGCATATACCACATAAACAGCATTCTTTCTGGGTTTCAGGGTTGTGGCAGTAGATACAGTTCAGGTTACAGCCCTGCATAAAGACCACCAAACGGTTACCCGGTCCGTCAATAAAGCTACTCTCAATAATCCTGTTGATTAACCCCTGGATGTTTATTACCTCCCCGTGCAACTGGTTGGAATATTTTCAGTATGTATTAACTAAGACTTTCCGAATACCCTTCTTTTCAAGGTTTCGTTATTCCTGATACTATCAGCCCCCAGTTTAACCGTATCTTCCCTGAGAAGCTCTCCTCTATGGTATTTTTCTATATCAGTTTTCTTAACCAGATAACCGGTAACCCTGACAAATTCAGAATCGGTAGTAGTGAGAGCAAAAATTCTGATACCTTTTTTCATAGCAGTTTTAATAATTTTTAGTAATCCTTCGGGATTTTCCTTTGCAGTAAGGTCAAAGGTGTAGATATCACTGATACCAGCATTAAAGTAAGGGTGAAGTTTTCCTTCAAGAATTATCTGTTCGTAAAGAAGTGGTTCTTCTCCATACTTTATGCGAACTCCTGCGGTAACTTCTATATCGGTATCAATACCCGATTGAGCATGAAAACCTATTTTATTACAATATCCTCCGCAGTATAGTCCAGTATAACTATCCAACAATTCCCGCGCACGGCTGGTTATTTCCAGAGCATATTTCTCGGCTTCCCCATCCTTACCCATATTTAATTCAGTTAATAGTTTAACTGCCTCATAGAGCCCAAAGAAGCCAGCCATAGAAGTGAATTTAGATAAATCAATCAGTCCTTCCTTTGCCAGAAAGGAAGTTTCAAAGAACTTTGCTTTTTCCACGATAAACTTGGCCCGGGCATTAATTATTTCTACCAGTAAAGAAATAGCCTCAGGTAGTTTATGGTTGATGAAGTCATCATAATCATTTGAATTTTCCGCAACCTGTTTTAAGTTAAGCCGAACCAGGGTATGACTTCCTCCACCGATCAGGAGGGTGTTGTAGCAACTGGCTATGGCATAATCTTTTCCTAAATCATTAGCTAACTCCTGGTGGTTTACAAAATAAGGTTTACCGGTTACCAGAGCGGTTTCAATAGCCTGCAGGGCTAAGTCATCAGGGGTTTCCGGGCTGTATTTAAGGGAGAGGTTGGGAATGGAATGTTTCAATTCTTTTTCCAACCATAAAATCAACCTGCCTACCTGACTGTCTGAAGGCCCAATATTTATGTGGACAAAAGCATCGGGAAGGGTTCTATCTATGTTGGTCAGGAATAAACGTAAAAGGTTTTCCACTTCCCGGGGAGACACAGTACTTAGAAAAGGTTCCAGCAAGTCATCAATTTGACCAAGGTAAACCGGGTAACCGGTGATGGAAGGAACGAACTTATAGATGACCAGAAGGGCGTTTATGGCTTCAAAGAGGTTTTTCGGAGGTGAAATATTTAAGTATTCACTTCCTTGCTTAATAAATTTAAGGTAGTCAGGTAGAATATATCTTGGCCTATAGGGTGCGTGACCTTCAAATAAATCGCAAATAGTACCTTCTTCAAGGTAGGTTTGTGCTTTCTGGCTGATATTAGGATAGGGTAAGCTATTTTCTGCTTCCAGGCAGAGAAGATGCCTTTTGTCTTTAAAATCAAGGTTGGTATTGGTTATTATCTGGTAAATCTTTTCCATTGTTCACCTGGTTCTTTTTAATACTGATATTTTACCCGAAAACAGTGAAATAAATATAAATTACTTTAACAAAAATAGAAAATAGCCATTGTGCTATACTTTAATATAAACATAGGGGGAATTATATGCTACCACAGGAATTTATACGAAAGAAAAGAGATGGTGAATTACATACCTTAGAAGAGTTCAGGGAATTCTTTTCTTCCTTCATGAAGGATGAGATTCCCGATTACCAGGTTTCTGCCTGGTTAATGGCGGCTTGTTTTCGGGGGATGTCTGAAGAAGAAACTCTATACCTTACCCAGGTAATGGCCGAGTCAGGCGAAATACTTGATTTATCACTAATTGCACCCGATGCTGTGGATAAGCATTCTACAGGAGGGGTAGGCGATAAAACCTCCATAGTCCTGGCTCCCCTTATGGCTCATCTCGGTTTAAAGATTGCTAAAATGTCGGGTAGGGGACTTGGACACAGCGGGGGGACTATTGACAAATTGGAATCCATACCCGGCTTTAAAACGAGTTTAAATAAGGAAGAAATATTCAAAGGGTTGGAAAGGGTAGGTTGCGTGATGGTCAGCCCGAGCAAAGATCTGGCACCTCTTGATGGAAAGCTATATGCCCTGAGAGATGTAACCGCAACTGTTGAATCTATACCTTTAATTGCCAGCAGTATTATGAGTAAAAAACTTGCTGGAGGGGCTAAATCAATCGTACTGGATGTAAAAGTCGGAAAAGGTGCTTTTATGAAAACTCTGGATAAAGCCCTAGCACTTTCCTATCTTATGGTGAATATCGGTAAAAGAGCTAATCTTAATGTGGTAGCCATCCTTTCCCAGATGGATGAACCGTTGGGGAACAAAACCGGGAACAGCCTGGAAATTATGGAAGCTATTGATACCCTGAAAGGAAAAGGACCAGCTGATTTGGTAGAGGTGGTTACCATAACCGGTGCTTACATGCTCCTTATGGGTCAAAAGGTCAGAACTGTAGAAGAAGGAAAGGAATTAATCTCCAAGACCCTGGAGAGTGGCCAGGCGGTTAAAAAGTTTGCCCAGATGGTGGCTTATCAGGGTGGAAATCCTAATGTGGTAGATGATTACTCACTTATTCCCTATGCTCGATATAAAGAAATTATAGTATCACCAGAAAATGGTTTGGTCAAGGAAATTGATGCTTATAAAGTGGGAGTAGCTAATATAATTACTGGTGCAGGTAGAAAAAAGAAAAATGATGAAATAGATTATGGTGCGGGTGTAGTAGTAAAGAAAAAAATAGGTGATAAAATTTCTAAAAATGAACCAATATTTGATGTATATTCTTCAGATGATCGAAAAGTTGAAGAAGCAGCTAAATATCTGGAAAATACATTGGTGATCTCTCAAGAACCCGTACTTCCCAGTAAACATATCCTGGAAATAATTTCCTGATACAATCATTAAAATTAAGTGGTTATTACCGTAAATGAAATACCGTATTCTGAACAAACCTTATCCTGATATTATCCAACTTGAAAAAGACCTGGACTATCAATTTCTAAATTCCACGGGGATACCAGAGGGGTATCTTTTATCCAGTGACATCCTGGCTTTAAAACTTCTAAATATTAAAGATTATCAGAATTATTTTCACTTGCCCGAATTATCTCAGGTTATTCAGAAAAAGGAATTTTGGAAAAAAATAAGCACCAACTCAACTATTATAAAATTACAATTGCCGGAAAAGCTAAAAATGGTGTTCAATTTAGCCGAAAAAGAAGGAATTCGCCTTTACCTGGTGGGAGGAGCGGTTAGAGATTTATTGCTTGAGAAAATTCATAGGGAGGAATGGGACCTGGTTGTACCGAATAAATTGGACTACTTCTTGAATTTGCTTAAGACAGACCAGCGTTTTAAAATAAGGCATCATCCTGATTATCACACCGTAAACCTGAGGGTTGCCGATGGCGGCAGTATAGATTTAGCTAAGCCCCGCTATGAATATTACTCCCCTCCGGGTAAGGTGATTAAAATCAACAGGGCTACTATTTTTCAAGACCTTTTAAGACGGGATTTTACCATAAACAGTATGGTTCTTTTTCCAGAAGGTGAGAACTATAGGCTGATTGACCTGTTCGGAGGATTGAAGGACCTTAAAGAAAGAAAAATCAGACTCCTGAGGGCTTATGGTTTTATTGAAGATCCCTTGAGAATATTAAGGGCAATCCGCTATGCGATTACCCTTGATTTCAACCTAACAGAAAGAGAGAAAAACCTTCTGGAAGAGGCAATAGACAAAGTTACTCCTTTTTCTGATAGTTATCTGGATACAAGGTTTGGAAGGGAACTTAAACTGCTGTTGGGTATAAAAACTGAAAAATTAGCAGAAATGGCAGATAAACATTCTTTTTTAGGTTTGTTAGATTCCAGGCTAAAAACTGTTAGTGGGGAGAAAATAAGAAAATTAAACCGCTTATGGGAAATTACACCGGAAAATGGTAAACCATCCCGAGGGGATATTCTATTATTATTCTTACTTTCATTTTTGGAAAGAGAAACTGCTATCAATCTGTTGAGAAAACTGAACCTCAAGATCAAGTATGTTGATTATGAGAACTTTATGAAATATAAGGATATGCCTGTTGACCGGATTATTCTGGAAGCCTCTTTGAAGGTTATGAATAATTTGATTCTTATTTATTTAACTAAAAGCGACCTTATTTTTGAAGAATGCCAGATAAAATATCAATCTTTTCTAAAGGAATACATTAAAGCTGAGGACCTGATTAAAACAGGGTTTCCCCCGAGTCCTCAATTGGATTTAATAATCAGGCAGGTAAAACTTTTATCTTATAATGGTTATTTAACCAGTCAGGAAGAAGCCTTGAAGTATGTGAAAAATAATTACCAATAAACTAAAGAAGTTTTTTGGATATGATATTATTTAACATTACCCTGAACTAATTTGAAATTTAACGGAGGAATTGATGTTTTCTTTCATTGATAGATTGCTTACCCTTAATAATCTTTTACTTTACGGAGCTTTGATGGTCGCTTTTACCGTCCATGAGTTTGCCCATGCCTGGGTAACCGATAAGCTGGGAGACCCCACTCCACGCTATCTCAAGAGATTAACCCTTAATCCCTTAAGGCATATAGACCCGGTAGGATTATTAGCTTTGATTATATTCCGTGTTGGTTGGGGAAAGCCAGTTCCCATAAATCCCTATTACTATAAAAATCCCAAAAGAGATCTTTTATTAACCAGTGTTGCAGGAGTATCGGCTAACCTGGTTTTAGCACTGGCAGCAACCTTACTACTGATAATTATTAACCAGATATCTTTTTTAAACCTGGTTTATTTACAGCAGTTTTTATTCTATGTGGGCTTATATAGTATTGTTCTTCTGCTTTTCAACCTACTTCCGTTACCTCCGCTTGATGGTTTCAAGGCCTTTCTTCTTTTGTTTGTTCCTCGCCCTTTCCGTTATCTGGAAGACCAGCAGGTGAATTTTTACGGTATTTTAGTGCTAATAGCCATGTTATATACCGGTTTTATCTCTCAATATATAGGTTTTGGAGTTGAACTATTTAATTCTTTTCTTAATACAGTTGGAGCTTTATAGAACTGATGATTATAACAATTGATGGCCCTGCAGGAACCGGTAAAAGTACTGTTTCCAGGTTGTTAGCTGAAAGGTTATGTTATCCTGTTATTAATTCCGGTTTATACTACCGAGCCATTGCTGCTTATTTACTTCAAGATGAACTTCCGGTTGAAGTGGAAATAATTAAGGATATTACAAGTATTGAGGTTATAAATGAGAAAAAAGTGAAAGTTAATGGAAAAGATGTAAGCTCTAAACTCAGGGTACCTGAAGTTGACCGTTTGAGTTCAAAAATATCTCAACTTATGGTAGTAAGAGATAAAGTTAGCGAATTAATAAAGAAAGAGGCTAAAAACTATGAAGGATTGGTAGCTGAAGGGCGGGATATGGGTTCAGTGGTTTTTAAAGATGCTGACTTTAAGGTATATCTGGATGCCTCTCTATCTGAAAGAGCCCATCGGCGCTATCTGGAAGATGCAGGTGAAGGGAACCTTAAGTTGGATGAAGTTCTTGCTGAAATCCGAAACAGAGACAAGGAAGATTCTCAGAGAACAATATCACCTCTATTAATTCCTTCCGATGCTTTTTATATAGATGCCACAGAAATGGAAATAAACCGGGTAGTTGAAGTAATTATCAATAAAATAAATCAATCAAAAGTGAAAGATACCCGATGAATACCCCTATTAATAAATTATCTCCGGACAATCAGGTGATTAAAAAACCGTTTCTTTATAAAATCGCCTGTTTCTTGTTTACTAAACTGATAAGACCATTACTTGATTTGACCATTGAAGGTACAGAAAACCTTCCACCACCTCCTTTCATTCTTTCAGGTAATCATTTCAATTGGAGTGACCCGTTGTTTATGGTTTTATTAACTAAAAATCCTATTTTCTTTATGGGTAAAGCAGAGTTGTTTAAAAATCCTTTATCTTCTTCTTTTTTCCGTTCCTTAGCAGGTTTCCCGGTTAGAAGAAGGGAGATGGATAGAAAAGCTATTGAAGAAGCCATAACTATTTTAAAACGAAAAGGAGTATTGGTCCTTTTTCCTGAGGGGACCCGCTCTATAAGTGGGGAAATTGGATTTTTCAATGCTGGTGCTGCCTACCTTTCTTTAAAAACAGAGGTACCAATAGTACCTGTGGGTATTAAAGGAACCCACCGGGTAGGTATTATCAGCTTTTTTATTCCAAAAAAACATAAATTTCATCTGAAGGTAGGTAAGCCCCTTCTGGGTAAAGGAATCTCTTCTTTTAAAGAAGAAGTGGTAAAACTGACTGCAGAGTTGAATAGTTCTATTGCAGAACTTATATCATAGAGGAATACTGGCTTGCTTCCTAAACTTAAACTGGTTAAAGCAAAAAAATTAGGCTATTGTAAAGGTGTAGAAAAAGCTATAAAAGAAGCTTTGACTGCCTTAGATAAAGGGAAAGAGAAAAAAGTCTATCTCTGGAATGATTTAACCCATAACAGTAGGGCAAAAACGATGCTTCAAGACAGGGGACTGTTAAAATTTAACCAGAACGCCGAAGAAGGGTCCATACTGCTGGGTCCTGCTCACGGGCTTCCTAAGCAAGATAAAAACGAACTGATAAAGCAGGGTTTATTGGTAAAAGAGCTCACCTGTCCGATTGTGGTGCGATTGCTAAAAGACTGTTTACAATTAATCAATCAAGGATATTTCCTCCTTATTTTGGGTGATAAAGAACACAGCGAGATAAAGTATGTAACTTCCTACCTTCCTGAGGGAAAGTATCAGGTGTTTCTTAACCCCACTGAGGTAAAAAAGTTACCGGCAAAAATTGCCCTGGTAGAACAAACTACCCAGAGCCTGATAGATGTTCAAAATACATTGAGTCATATCTCGCTTAAGAGTGAAGTAAAAGAGCTTCTTTATCGCAACACTCTCTGTCTGGAGATCGTGGAAAGGCAAAAAGAAGGATTAGAACTTGCAGAGAAAGTAAGTGCAGTTATTGTTTTAGGTGATAAAAAAAGTGCTAACACCAGGAGAATGTTTGAGTTAGTTAAAAATGTAAATCCTAAAGCTTTCCTGGTGTCGCATTTTCAGGAACTGGATAGTTTACCACTTGGTACTTTTAGCAGTATTGCCTTGCTTTCGGGAGCTTCCACCCCCATGGAAGTAATTAAGGAGGTAGAGGATTATTTAAATGTATATACCTAAAGTTGTGATAGTAGGAAGGCCTAATGTGGGAAAATCTACCCTTTTTAATCGTTTAGCAGGCAAAAGAATCTCCATAGAAGATAAAATGCCCGGGGTTACCCGTGATTACCTGGAAGTACTGCTCAAAGAAGGTAAACGATGTGTTTATCTTTATGATACCGGGGGTTACCAACCTGAAGCGACTGATGCTCTGGATGAAAAGATTCAATTAATCGGTCGCAACCTCCTGGAAGATGGAGATTTAATTATTTTGGTGGTGGACACAAGAGAAGGAATAACTCCTATAGATGATGAAATAGCTCAAATAATCAGGGTGGTGGGGAAGCCTTATCTGGTAGTGGTTAATAAGGTAGAGAATCCTAAGTTTCAAGACACCGCATTTTACAAATTAGGAGAAAAGGTATTTTTTATTTCAGCCTTAGAGAATTACGGGCTTGGTGGATTGAAAAAAGAGATTATGAAGCAGAGTGTTGTGCTTGAGTCTCCCGGAGAAAAAGGATTGAGAGTAGCCATTGTAGGCAGACCTAATGTGGGAAAATCAACCCTGTTCAATTCACTTCTCGGTTATGACCGTGCCCTGGTTGATGAACGCCCCCATACTACTCGTGATAGTCTGGAAGAGGAAATTAATACCACTGAGGGATTACTGCGGGTAATGGATACAGCTGGATTAAGAAAGAGGAAGAGTGTTTCTTCTTCGCTGGAAGCCTATTCCATAGATAGAACAGTAAAAGCTGTAGAATCTTCCGAGGTGGTTATATTGATGATAAGCGGAGAAGAGGGTATTTTACAGCAAGACCAAACTATTGCTTACCTGATTGAAAAAAGCCAGAAGGGTGTGGTAATTGCTTTGAATAAAGCTGATTTATTGCAGGAGGGGACACAAAAAACAGCCCTTACCTATATAAGGGAAGCCTTTTTTAAGATGCAGTATGCTCCCATAGTGTTTATTTCTGCCAGTAAGAATAGAGGGTTGAAAACACTGCTAAAAACCGTTTTTGATGTTGGCAGGAATTATTATCAGAGGATTAAAACCCACCAGGTAAATGTTTGTCTGGAAAATTTCCAACCTTCCTCATCCTTAAAAATATTATATGGCACTCAGGCTGAGGTTGCTCCGCCTGTTTTTGTGTTATCGGTCAATAAGCCCCGTTTATTCAGGGAAGATGATAGAAAAAGATTAGAGAAACTGTTTCGGGAGCAACACGATTTTTCCGGAGTTCCGATAATTATTAAAACTAAAGAATAAATAATAGGATCACCACAGACCATAGGGGGTCCTCGCGATGACAGGGGTGGTTTGTCTTCCTTGACCAGAAATCTCCCTTTTATCCTAAAAAGGGGAAAAAGTGGACTGTCCCCAAGACTGCATTTAGATGAACACCTTGACTATTTCCCCCTTTCTGGTATATCCTTTATTGTTTATAGTACAGGTTTCCCGGCCTATATTTGATTCTTGAAACTACAAGGAGGTTTAAACCATGGATGAAAGCCTTTCCCTGTTTGAACAGGTAAAAGAACTCATTGAGAAAAAGAGTTTCCTTACCCTTAAACGCATTCTGCAATCCATTAACCCGGCAGATATAGCCGAAATCATCCATGAGCTTCCTTCGGGGGAAAGGGTAATACTATTCAGGCTCCTCAAGAAAGATGTAGCCATTGAAGTGTTTGAATTCATGGAGTTTGAAGCCCAGCAAGAATTCCTCTCCACCTTCCCTGAAACCAGGGTTAGAGAGTTGATTGAGGAAATGGAACCTGATGATAGAACAGAACTGTTTGAAGAATTACCAGCCAAAGTAACCAAGAGACTGCTCCTTCTCCTGAGCCCAGAAGAAAAAGAAGCTACCGCCATACTCTTAGGCTACAAGGAAAACTCTGCCGGTCGTATGATGACCCCCAAGTTCATGGACCTTAAAGAGAATGTAACTGTATCTCAGGCCCTTAACCGTATCCGTAGAATAGGACTCAAGAAAGAAACCTCTTACTACTGCTATGTAATAGATGAACAGAGAACCCTTAAAGGGGTTGTATCCTTAAGAGATATGGTAACTGCTGACCCTGAAGAATGTATCAGCAATATCATGTTCAGGGAGGTTATCTCCGTTAATACCGATGATGACCAGGAAGAAGTAGCCTCTATCATGCAGAAATACGACTTCATTGCCCTTCCCGTAGTAGATAAGGAGAACCGCCTGGTAGGTATAGTAACCGTAGATGACATCGTAGATGTAGTTCAGGAGGAAGCCACCGAAGATATCTACAAGATGGGTGCAGTGGGAGTAATAGGAGAAGGCTATTTTCGTTCCAATGTACTACAAGTGGCTACCAGGAGGATGATGTGGTTGTTGATATTATTAGGTATCAATACCATAACCAGCAGGATAATTGTGGGATATGAGAACATGTTAGCCAGTTTTATAGCTTTATCTGCTTTTATGCCACTTTTAATTGACAGCGGCGGCAACATTGGTTCGCAATCTTCCACTGTAGTCATAAGGAGTCTGGCTCTTAAGGAGATTGAGAGTTGGGATATCTTCTGGGTTATTTTCAGGGAAAGCCTAACGGGGTTATTAATCGGTTTATTTATGGGATTTTCAGCTTTCATCTGGAGTTATATTTTGGAAAGAAATATGATGCTTTCTTTAACTGTTGGAGTAAGCCTGGTAGTCATTTCAACTATTGCCACCACCACAGGAACAACTTTACCTTTCATTTTCAAATCCCTGGGTGTAGACCCAGCTTTGACTTCATCTCCATTTATCACCACAGTAATTGATATCCTGGGAGTGATGGTTTATCTGAGTATCGCTGCTTTTATTCTTTTCATGTAATCAAAATAAGGGGGGCAGTCCCCGAGACTCTCCTTAAAAGTCCTCTTACTCCACCATATAGCTAAAGTCACCTGCGAAGACAATTAAAGAACTTTTTCTCCGTTACAAATGCGAGACATATAATATATATAAGAAGTTCGAGCCTTGCAATGCAAAATTATTCATTTCTTTTATCTTCATACCTCTTTTACTTACCTTTGACTAATCCCTTTATTATTCTAAAAATCCCATAAAGGTAACCAGGAAAGAGCATAATAGAGAGTAACCATAGGTAGAAAAAAGGAATTTAATAAAAAGAAGGAATAAGAATAAGGAGGGGAAGCCAGATAGTAGCAAGAAAAGGAGGAAACTTGGCTATAAATAAACCTATGAAGTTAACTATTGGCCCTCCCCAACATGGCACATAGATACTTATATGATCACTTTTTAATGTCAGGAAGAAATCTTTTTGGTAAGTGCAGGAAGGTTGGTTTTAACTTTTTCCAGCCCTAAAGCGAAGCTCTTGGCCCATTTTTTTAAATTCTTTGGTCTTTTCCACCTCAGTCGTGTAAGTTTCGTAATCTATAAGGAGTAGTATAAGACCTGCTCATCGTTTGTTGACCATAAACGGTTTCTGAATGCACAAGACTCTTCCCGTCTCTATATATACAGTCAACGCTTCGGGGTGGTAGCGGAAGACTCCCTATCTGCCTGGAGAGCTATCTATTCCCGAAAGCCTGGTTACAGAGATATTCTTTGCAAACGCTACCAGAGGAGGGTAGACCAGGATAATACTATTTCTGTGAACATACAGATTATACAGTTACTTCCCGCAAAAAAGAGATTACACTTTGCCAAGGTACATGTGGTAGTAAATCATTGGCTTGACAGAACCTGGTATATTGTACGCGTCATGGAATGAGAGATGCCCAGCAATTCAATTACCACGGCATGTCCAGTTTAGGCACTCCTTACACTCAAAACTGGAGGGCGAAGCGAAACTGTCTCTATAAGAAGGTATGGGGGTGACATATTCATTTTGCAGAAAAGTGACATTTTATGTTGAAATAACAGCAAAAAGATTAAACTTGCCCTTGAATCCTATAAAAAGTTCAAGATAGACAATAGTTTACTCAATCTATTGACAAGTAGTGTTTGAATAACTAAAATTATTAAAATACATATAGTTTAAGGAGGTAAGTCAATTAATGAAAAAACTGTTAGCGTTAGTTATGGTTGCAGCACTGCTCATGCCTTCCGTTGCTATTAAAGCCACTGCTTCTACACCTGTAGGTTTTTACAAAGATACTACAGGGCATCGTTATCAGCTGCAAATCAGAAAGCTCTCTGAACAGAATATTATCAAGGGTTATCCTGATGGTACTTTTAAACCTGATGCCCTGATTACCCGTGCTGAAGCAGCTACCATTTTAGCTTTATCCAAAAAAATGACCCCGTCAAAACCAGCAAAAAGTCCTTTTCCCGATGTTTCCACCACTCATTGGGCTTATGGAAATATCGTAGCTGTTAAAAATGCTGGCTTGATGAAAGGTTATCCTGATGGTACTTTCAAACCTGGAGCTAATATAACCCGAGCCGAACTGGCCGCCCTGTTGGGTCAGGTCAAAGGCCTGGAAAAACAAGCTGCCGCTATTACCACTCCACCAATCACTGCTCCCGATATAAGCAAAGTCCCCGCTTGGGCTTTAGGCTGGATATCCCTGGGTTATCTTCCTGCTCACCTTTTCCTTACCGAGAGGCATCCTGGAGGGACAATCTCTCCCAATGAACCAGCTACCCGAGGCGAGGTTGCCTATGGAAGTTATGTAGCTGTAAACCCCCCAATATTTGGTGGAACCCTTAGAGCTACTATGATTGGCAACCCTCCTGTTATAGACAATATGGCAACTACAGCTACCGCTGCTATATATGTCGGGTGGCACATCTTTGAGGGTCTTTTCACTTACGACAGACTTATGAATCCTATCCCCCTGTTGGTTGATACTTACACTCTTTCTGATGATAACTTAGTATATACATTCAATTTAAGAAAGGGAGTAAAATTCCATAATGGCGATGAAATGACTGCTGATGATGTAGTAGCCTCTATCGCCCGTTGGGGAAGAATGGCCACTCTTGGAAGAGATTTATTTAGATTAGTAAGCTCATGGACCGTATCTGATAGGTACACTGCAGTAATGAAATTAAGAGAACCGGTATCTATCACCCCTCTTTATCTGGCTGGAACACAGCCTATGATTTATCCCAAGAAGATCATTGATATAGTGGGAGATAAAGCACTAAGAGCAGTACCAGAAGAAGTCGTAGGAACTGGACCTTATAGATTTGTAGAATTCATTCCCGACCGTCATATTAGAGTAGTAAAATTCACTGATTATGCAACTCGTAATGATATAATCAATGGTTATGGCGGTATGAGAACCGCCTATATGGATACGATTCTCTTTATGCCCGTTCCCGATAGCGGCGTGAGAGTGATGGGAGCTATCACCGGACAGTACGACATGGCTGAATGGGCACTTCCGGATGAATACGAAAGACTTAAATTTCATTCCAAGATTCAAACTTCAATTATTAAACCAGGCGGTTGGCTAACTGCTGTTTTTAACAAGAGGCAGGGTCTTTTCACTTCTCAAAAAATGCGTCAAGCCTTCCTTGCAGCACTTGATATGGAAGAAGTCATGAAAGCTGCTTACGGTCATCCTGATTTCTGGCGTCTTGATTCCAGTATTGCTTTCAAAGAGCAGGCTTATTATACCGAAGCTGGAAAAGAATTTTACAACCAGAAAAACATAGAAAGAGCCAAACAGCTATTAGCTGAAGCTGGCTATAAGGGTCAAACTGTACGCTGGATGACCACCAAAGAATACCCCGCTTACTACACTTCAGCTTTAGTTTCTAAAGGACATTTAGAAAAAGCTGGGTTCAATGTTACTCTGGATGTAGTTGACTGGGCAACCCTGGTAAGCCGTAGATCAAACCCCGCCCTCTGGGATGTATTCAGCACTGCTTTTGGTATTACTTTTGACCCTGTGCTATATTTATGTCTTAGCCCCTCCTGGCCAGGTTGGTATGAAAACGCTCAGATGCAAGATTACCTGAGTCAGATGAGAAGAGAATCAAACTTTGGTAAAAGATATGCCATCTGGCAAAAAGCCATGCAGTTATTCTGGGAAGATGTTCCGGTTATTAAATACGGAGATTATTTCAACTTACATGTACTTCGTAAAGAAGTTCAAAATTACCAGTCATTATTCCTCATTTTCTGGTGGAATGTGTGGGTAGAAAAATAAACTCGTATTAGTGAATTTTGCCGGGGTTGAAGGTTTTTGACCCCGGCAATTTTTATCATAAACAGGAGTTAATTAATGACTGCATACTTGATCAAGAGATTAATCGCCTTACTCCCTGTCTTGCTAATCGTAGGATTTTCCGGGTTTTTGTTAATAAACTTGATACCCGGAGACCCGGTTGCAGTAATGTTGGGACATGATGCTACCCAGGAAGATATTGATAGACTGCGCCACGAAATGGGACTGGATCTTCCCTTGCTGACCAGGTTAATCAGGTGGTACAGCAAACTTTTCCGTGGAGACCTTGGTTACTCCATATTTTTACACCGCCCGGTTCTCCAGGCTATTAAAGAAAGATTAGAACCGACTTTATTACTAACCTTTATGTCTTTACTGATTTCAGGAACCCTGGGAATTACTATGGGAATTACTGCTGCTGTCAAAAGAAACACCCGAATAGACCAACTGGTAATGAGCCTTTCTGTATTGGGAATGTCCATTCCCAGTTTCTGGTTGGCTTTAATTTACATCCAGGTGTTTGCAGTATATTTAGGAGTATTACCAGTAGCAGGGTATACCCCCTTAAACGAAGGGATATTCTTATCGGTAAAATCTTTATTTTTACCTGCCCTTACCCTGGGTTTTATCCAATCTACTTTCATCGCCCGAATGACTCGTTCCAGTATGTTAGAAGTGTTAAACCAGGATTATATCAGAACTGCTAAAGCTAAAGGTTTGCCCCAGAGAAAGGTAATTTATGTTCATGCTTTAAGAAACGCTTTTATTCCCATAGCCACCGTATTGGGATTAGCCCTGGGAAGTCTGATGGCTGGAGCTATCGTGGTAGAAACTGTTTTTGCCCTTCCTGGAGTAGGCCAGATGGTTTTAGCCTCCATAGCCAGAAGAGATTATCCTATGGTACAGGGAATATTACTATTTATAGCTTCCGTATATGTCTTTGTTAATTTTCTGGTTGATTTATTTTATGTAGCTTTAGACCCCCGGGTAAAATATGTTTAAGGAGAATATAGATGAGTAATCCTATCACTACTACTTACCGGGCTCCCACACCCCTGAAAAAATTTATGAAAAGGACTTTGAGAAACCGTTCTATTATGGCTGGAATAACTATCATATCTTTGATAATTCTGATAGCCATTTGTGCACCTGTGCTTACCAGACACGACCCCCTGGATATCGACCCTGTTAATAGACTAACTCCTCCTGGTAAAACACACTTATTTGGTACTGACAGTTTCGGTTACGATTTATATACCCGAACGATTTACGGTGCTCGTATCTCATTATTTACTGGTTTCATGGTAACTTTATTGTGTGGAACTATGGGTATAATTCTCGGGTTAACCTGTGGTTATGTTCCGAAACTTGATGCTATCATCATGCGTATTCTTGATGGATTGATGGCTTTTCCCACAACCCTTCTGGCTATCGCTTTGATGGCTGTGCTGGGAGCTCGACTTTCCAATGTTATTATCGCTCTATCCATAGTATATACCCCTTCAGTAACCAGGGTGGTAAGAAGCGTTGTTCTAACCATCAAAGAAACGGAGTACATAGAAGCTGCCCGAGCACTGGGAGCTTCTACCATAAGAACAATTGTAAAACATATTTTACCTAACTGCCTGGCACCAATAATAGTTCAGGGAAGTTTTATCTTCGCCCAAACAATTCTCGCAGAAGCAGCTCTAAGCTTTTTAGGAGTTGGCGTTCCTGCTTGGGTTCCCACCTGGGGAAGCATCATGACCGATGGTAGGATTTATATCAGGGTTGCTCCCTGGATTATTTTCTTCCCGGGTTTAGCGGTAATGATTTCTGTACTGGGGTTAAACCTGTTTGGCGATGGGCTCAGGGATGTTTTAGACCCCCGGCTTAAAAGCCTTTAATTTATAAATTCCCTTAAATAATTGAAATTTAATAAAGCCCTTTCAATTAAGGGTAAAAGTAATTTTTTTAACCGTGCTTTAATTTTATCCCTATTCTCGTAAGTTATTATAGAGTTATATATCATATCTGCTGGATTAACCTTGCTTAACTGCAAGGTTAATCCTTCACCAAGTTCGTTAACCAGATTGTCTATCTTGGGGTCATAGGAGATACCCAGAAAAGGCACTTCGGTTATAACAGCAGAAATAATTGGATGAAGACGCGAACTGACAACTATTTCTGACTTACCCACCAGGGCTAAGGCAACTTCAGGTTCAAAACAATCATCAAAATAATGAGCCCTATCTTTCAAACGTCTTTTTATCAGGTTCAGCGTAAAATAGTCATGCCTGGGGTAAAAAGGGACGACTAAAATCTCTAATCCATATTCTTCTTTCAGAAAAAGGACTGTCTGAATTACAGATTCTACTATTGAGGGATCATCTAAAGCCCGTGAAGGAGATAAAAACAGATAGGGTTTATTATTGATATTCAGTTTTTCCAAAACCTGGGCTCCCTTTGAGTAATCAGGCTTAAGAAGAAAGGCTAAATCTGCAGTTAATAATAACTTACCTGTATACCCCAGATTATTAATAAAAGTAGCTGAAGATTTATCCCGTACACTGATACTTTTAACCCCTTTCAAAACCAGAGATAAAAGTTTAAGACTGCTTTTAGAGGTTAAGGGCCCAACACCCTGAGCCAACAATAAGGTGGGTACTTTATAATACTGAGCCAGAGAAATCAATGCCAGATAATAATAAAGGCTTCTCCTGCTGGTAACATCCTGCAATAAGCCACCACCACCACTAATAAATAGATCGGCTTTTTTAACTTCTGAAGCAATTAAAGAAAAATCGTTCCTGGAAATAGCCTTTACCTGAAAAAGAGAAGCTGTTTTCAAAGCTTTGGCAGAAAGTACGGTTATTTCTACCTTTGGAAGAATAGACCTTAGAAGATTGATAGAAACACTCAAAATAGCTTCATCACCTATGTTGCCAAAGCCGTAATAACCTGAAATAACTACTTTCATGGCCTACCTTTAATGCAAACTGTTTTCAACAGAGTAAATAAAGTATTAAGAATCCTTGAATATCTTTGGGGCTCTCTAACCAATCTATACAGCCACTCTAAACCCCACCTGGTGTAAAAAACGGGTGCTCTTTTAGCAAAACCTCCCCAGATATCCAATGAGCCTCCAACCCCTACAGCCAGGCAGGATAATAAATCCCGATGCTGAAAAATAAATTTTTCCTGACGGGGAGAACCCATTCCCACGATAAGGATATTGGGGGAAAGTTGACCGATGGTGCTGGCTATGTTCAGGTCATCATTAAAATAGCCATGATGATAGCCTATAATACAGGATTTTTTAACCTGAGTCAGGTTTTGCACTGCTTTTTCTATCACTTCCTTGCGAGTTCCTAATAAAAATATTTTTGCTGCTTTATTTCGGGATAAAATTTCTTCAACAAAGGATATCCCCGGCATATGCTCAGCTTTTATTTTTTTGCAAACCCTTAAGAACAGAGTGACCCATTTTCCATCAGGAATAATCATAAAAGATTGGTTTAGAATTTTTAGGAACTCCTGGTCTTTAAGAGCTAATGCTAACATCTCCAGGTTTAAAGTGACTATCTGCTTAAAATTATTCTGCAACAGTACACTGGATACCAGGCTTAATGCCTCTTCCCTCGGTAATACATCAACAGGGACATTCCAGAGATAGGTTCTCATAAACTAAATACTTTAAATCCCTTGTTAATTAATTCTTCCTTATTAAAAAGGTCTTTAAGGTCAATTATCAAGGCTTCAGGTTTTATTAACTCTTCTAATTTTTTAGAGTCAAGGGATAGAAATTCCTTCTGAATTACCGACACAATTACTACTGAAGCATTTTTCAGGCAATCTTCAAGACTGACTGATTCTTCGCCTAATCCCGATTTTGCTATAGGGTCATAAGAAACAACTTGAAAACCTTTCTCCATTAATATTTTTTTGGTTCTTACTGCCGGGCTATGGCGACAACTTGAGGAATAATCTTTCCAGGCTTGTCCCAGAAGAGAAACTTTTATTTCCGGATACACTGATTCTGCTATATGGTTTAAGATAAAGTTAACTATAACCTGGGGAATTAAATCATTTATTTGCCTGGATAATCTGGAAAGCGGAAGCTCCTCAGCCGACCTTGATATGTGATGAAGGTAATAAAAAGCCCAGGGAATACAATGCCCCCCAACTCCGGGACCGGGCAAAAGCATATTAACTCTTTTATGAGTATTAGCTAATTTAATGGAATTTTTACCGGATATGCCTTTAGAGGCAAGATAATAGGAAATTTCATTGGCTAAGGCTATATTTACATCTCTTTGCAAGTTTTCAATAATTTTGGAAGTTTCTACTTCCTTGATGGTTCCTTGATTGACTTTAGCTGGAGATATAATTCTTAGAGCTGAAATGGCTAAATCAAAGCTTTGCTTATTGATACCTCCAACTATCAGGTCCATATTCCTTAATTCCTCAAAGGCTTTCCCTTCACTCATCCTCTCCGGGCAATAAGCCAGATAAAAATCCTTGCCCCCCTGCATACCACTTTCCCTTTCTAAAATAGGTAGAGCTACTTCTTCGGAAAAACCTGGAAAAACGGTACTTCTCATGATAACCAGATTTCCTCGTTTTAATTTTTTACCCACATTTTTGACAGCCTGAGAAACTTGGGCAAGATTTAAAAGACCGTTTTCTATACTTATAGGCACAACTATCATTATTACGGTGTCTGGCTGAGTTATTTCAGGAATATCGGTACTTAGAATCAGGTTGCCTTTTTCGGATACTTCTCTAATTATCTCATTAATATTTTTTCCACTATCACTTTCCTGATAATCAATAGCGCAGGTTTTAATTTGATTTAAATGCTCAGGATTGGAATCAACCCCGTAAACCAAGCAACCTTCCAGAGCATAACACAAGGCCAGAGGCAATCCTACAGCACCTAAACCTATTACAACAATATTATCCATTTCCCATCACTCCATCCTTAATTTTTAAATATAACCATTCGGTTCTCTCCAGCATATGGTTTAGATTGAATCTCAATAAAACTTGCTTTCTACCTTCCTGGCCGAGTTGTCTTCGGTAAATTTCATTTTCTAAAAGTTCAATAATTGAATCGGCTAAAGCAGATGGATTTTTTCTTTTTACCAGAATACCGGTTTTTTCGTGAGCTACCACCTCTTCAATCCCTCCTACCCGGGAAGCAATAATGGGAATCCCCATAGCCATGGTTTCAATAACCGCTAAACCCATTCCTTCCATGAGAGAGGGAAAAACACCAATAGTAAATTGTGAAATCTCTTTATAAACATCTTTTACTCTACCGGCAAAAACAACCTGTTCCTGAATACCTAATTTTCGGGCAACCGAGGTTAGGTATTCTTTCAAGGGACCAGCACCGATAAACCTTACTTCCACAGGTCCATATTTTTTAATAACTTCGGGTATTGCTTCTAACAAGTAAACATGTCCTTTTACTTTAACCAACCTGCCAACAGTACCAATAATCGGTACTGCGGTCGTTTTTTCTGAAGTTAAGGTTAAGTCTGTTTCATCAATAGCATTATAAATGACTTCTATTTTACTTAAAGGAACTCCTCTCTTTAAAAGGTGGTTCAAAACAGCTTTAGAAACAGCTACAAAGGAGTCAACCATTTTGGAAGTAGCGGTATCTACCAGGGTAGCCGCTATCCCCCAGAATAGGTTAGAATAGTCATAATAAGGGATACTGTGTATGGTAGTAATTACCCTGGTTTTCTTCTTACCCAGGCAACCAACCCTTCCGTAAAAATTAGCTCTTACACCATGTGTATGGAGTATATCAGGTTTTTCCTGCCTGATTATCTCTTTCAGAGGTTTTAACACCTTCCACCATAATACCCCTTTATAAGGTATAATGTGCGTTTTGATGTTCAATTCTTTTGCCTCTTTAACCAGGATGCCATCACCCAGGGCTATAACAGACGGAGTAAATTTATCACTATTGAGGTGAGAAAGAAGGGTTAGTAAATGCTGTTTTGCTCCACCAACATCTCCACCCCCTATAAGGTGGGCAACCTTTATTTTTTCCATAAATATCTTTTTATAACCCCTAACATCAGATTGTTTAATTCAAAAGAGATATGCTCGCGATCAAATCGACTCTTTATTGAATCATTTCCTGTAAGAATCTTACCACCATTTTCATAATTTCTGATCAAAACATCATACATCGCTCTGCTGTCAAAAAAAGGAATCAGGTCAGCTTTACCATACTCTTTAAGAACACGGGATACGAAACCCCCCTGTAAAGCCTGGGCAATAATATATTTATCAAGGAAAATATAATCAAATATCTTGGTTGTTGGTTCATAAGGATGTTCTCCAGCTATTAATAAGCATATTTTACTTCCCTGGATATATTTTAAAGCTTCCTTGTAAGGTTTAAACCCAACTATCTGGCAATACTGTTTCAAGTTCAGGTCTTTAAGAATGGATAATATTGATTCTTCAGGAATTCCCACCCAAACAAATCGGGTATCATCTGGTGTAAGGGAAAACCTATCAATAAATAACTTGTAAGCTTCAAAAAAAGAGCGGGGATTTCTGAAACTATCAAATTTTCCGGTATATACTATGTCAAATGGGGTGAAATTTATCCCGTCTCCTATCTCGGAAAGATCCTCTCGGTCAACTCCATTTGGCAAAGTAACAAATTTCTTCTCGCATAATTTATTATATTTTTCCTGGTACATGATAGTAGCTTCTTCAGTTACATTTATTACCAGGTCAGCTTCTTTTATTATTAAGGGCTCCAATTTCTTTTCCAGCCAACGAGCTAATCCGGAAAATGCGGTAACCTGCTTTTTTCTATAGGGGTTTAGAGACCAGGGGTCCCTGAAATCTAAAATATAAGGTAAATGATAAATTCTTTTTAATAACCAGGCTAATATCCAGTGATAAAAAGGTCCGCCAGTAAAGTAAACTACATCGGGTTTTTGTATCAGAATTTCTTTTTTCAGGGTAAGCCAGAGTGATGGACACCAGTAAAATCCTTCTTCATTCACCCCGGGGATGAAAGTGGGTAGTCTTTCTGTTCTGATTACCTCAACCCCTGCTAAATTATCCAGTAATTCCGGATTTTTATAATAATAGTATTTTTCTTTGACGGTAACTACTTTAACATTCCAATTAAACTTCCTGAGATACTTGGAAAATTTGGCAACCCTCTGGGCACCAACTACTCCATCGGGAGGAAAATGATAGGCTACTATCAGGATGTCGGGCATTCTTCTTCAGCTATATACACCAGGATGGCAGATAACAAAGAAAATAATACTACCAGTCCCGGCGCATCCCAGAGATTTTCTACCATACTATGGAGAAAAAAAGCTAACAATATTATCAATGCTCCTATAGACATTGCTTTTTTACCGAGAAATTTTTTGGTACTTATGATATAAAAACCATACCTGAACAGGTACAGGAAAAGACCAATAAAAGCTGCATACCCCACTATTCCGGTTTCTGCTAAAACTCTTAAATGAAAACTATCAACTGATATGCCCTGAAAAAACCCGTGTTTTATGGCTGGTCCACCTCCAAAAGTGCCAGGACCGGTACCAAGCAAAATATTAGCTTTTATGTAATCCAAAGCCATAAGCCAGCGATATAATCTTCCTCCTCCTTTAAGGCTTTTTTCCAGATATTCCGGGGAAAAAAGGAATAACATTCGGTTAACCAGGGAAGGAACGATAAAATAAGAAAGTAACCCGCCGATAACCAGCAGAATTATTAAAATTGGCTCCACCAGGATACTTAGTACCCCAATAGATGCTCCCAGGGCCAGGAAGGCTCCTCGGGCAAAGGTAAAGGATAATGATAAAATAGTGATGATAAGTACCACAAACCAGAATATTTTATTTATTACACTCTTTTTGGTCAGTAGTAAAGAAATTGAGGTACCTATCCCAAAAAGTAGATAAGCTGCCAGAAAATTCGGACTTCCAATTATGGAAAAGGCTCGAGTCCTTATTATTAAAGCTTCGTAATCTACATCTACCCAGCCTGAAGGCATATCTAAACCCAGAGCATACTGGGCAATACCGATTATTCCTAAAAACATGCTGCTTAGTGCAATAGAAGAATAGCCTACTTCAGAACTACCACTTGCTTTAAGAAAAACATAGGCGATGAAGAAAATGAGAGTAGGAAAGGCTATACTGCGTAAACCTTCAATATTGATAGAAAGGGGATGTGATGATAATAAGGCGCTGAACCCGATTATCAGATAAAAAAACATTAAATTAAAAGTGAAAGGTGGTAATTTTACTTTATTTTTAATACCAACAGCTAATCCTAAAATCAGAAAAGCAATTAAAAATAACTCATCCCAGGCACCTTTAAGGGGGGTGAAACGTCGAAAAACCAGGTCAAAGAAAGGGAAAAAAGACCAGAAAATAATCACGATATTTTTTTTCAGAGTATCCCAGAAGTTCTTCAGGTTCTTGAATATCCAGCTGTTCTGGGTATCAAGATTCGGAAATACCAGGAACAAAGAAAACAATAATAGAGACAGTATTATTAAAAACAAATAAAGAATCAACGGGATAGCGGTAATATAATTTAAAAGCAAAATTATAATAGCTATGAAAAGTGCTATATACAAAATGAGAAACCTGAGAGATATACTTAACCAGGTTTCATAAATATTATTCAATAAAGTATATACGAACGAATTTTCTATTAATATTCTTATATAATCAAAAACCCTGGAGGTAAATGAGCCCGGTAACCAATGCAACAAAGGAAAACCAGGCTTACTTTTTAACCAGTTTAAGATGATACTTTCGTGGGTTTTTTTGATAAAAATACTATCTTCTAAAGATACTATTTTCTTTAAGTTGAATAAATTCATTTCCGTTTATAATCCAGTATTGTACGCCTCCTATTGTAGAAGGATGGCCTGCAAGGGTATGAAAATTAATATTTTCTATCTGGAGGTTTTTCAGGGATAATACTATTGATATCAAATTATTATAGAACAGATCAGTTTTTATATACTGGTAAAAAATCTGGGATAATGAACGGGTCTGTAACAGCCTTTTAGGTTTTAATAATTCTTTCACAATAGCTTTAAACAAACCCTGCTGGATTTTTATCCTATCTATATCTCCCAGGGGATAATTTCGGTAACGCATAATACCCAGTGCCTGGTCGCCATTAAGGTTATAAGTCCCGGTAGGAACAAATATGGGAGGGTCAGTTAGAGTGTCTTTGAGTTCGCGTTCTACTGTATAATAAACTCCGCCTAACTCATCAACCAACATCTTGAATCCATAAAAATCAGCTTCAAAATAGTAGTCAATATCAACCTCCAGCAACTTAGAAACCGTGTCCAACAACAGGATTATTCCCCCATAGGAACGAGAATGGTTGATTTTTTGAACCCCATGTCTTTCAATTTCTACCCGGGTGTCTCTGGGGATAGAAATAACATTTACTTTTTCTTCAGATATATTCAGGGAAACTAACAGAATAACATCTGCCCGGGCATGTTCTACTCCAGGCCTGCTACCATTATTACCGGTAGAATCAATTCCGCTTACCAGGATATTTAATACCTTTGGTACTTTCCCTTCTTCGTAAATAATACCCTGTGACTCAAGGGAAAAGGAATTAACTATATTAATCACTTCCAGAAGTTTATAAACCGATATCATTACCAGAAATATAAGCAGCAAGTTTATTAAAAATTGTTTATTTATTTTCAACTTTTAACACCCTTTTAACGACCTGAAAGTAAGACATAAATACTTCCGATTTTAACAGGTAGCTGGATACAAAGTAAACAGAGCAGCCAATGAGGATATTCCCCATTACTTCCAGCAAGCGATAACTTAAAGAAACATTTTCCTGTGAAAAAATAAGATAAGGAGAAATAATAAGTAAAGCTATTACCATAAATCCGCTGCTGATAAAGCCTTTAGTCATTTCTTCAAACCCCAATCTTATTCCCAAACCCTTTAACCTCGGTCTTAGAAATAAGACCAATAAAAATAAAAGTACGAATGCTCCTATTGTTGACCCTGCTGCTAAACCTAAAACACCAAAGTATCGGGAAAGAATAAAATAGAGAACGACCTGAAACAAAATGGTTAGAGCTCCCAAAAATGTAGGAACTCTCGGTTCTTTAAGTGAATAGTAAGCCCTGATAAGTACTGAATTAGTTCCATGAGCCCAAACACCCAGACTGTAAACCTTTAAAACTGAAGCTGTTAAAAATGCGGCAGATTGAGTAAATTCACCCCATTGAAAGAGTAACCTCACTATGGGATAACTTAACATAAAAAGACCCACCGCCGAGGGTAAGAGGAAAAAGGAAGTATTTAACACTCCCCAGGATAAATCTTTCTTCAATAATTGGAAGTCAGAGTTAGCTGCACTTCGAGAAAGTGTGGGTAATAAAACTGTAGAAACTGCTAATCCGAAAAGAGCATAGGGGAGCTGGATAATCCTGGAAGCTACGCTGATAACAGTTATCGCTCCTACCTCCAGAGATGAAGCTATTGCTCTTTCTATAATAGGACTTACCTGGTATATGGTCAGCCCTAAAAGCACGGGGATGCTGAGAATTACTACTCTCTTGACTCCGGGATTCAGGAAGTTGATTCCTGCTTTAAAGTCATATTTAATCCTCAATAACCCCCAACCTAAAAATAACCAGGTGGCAATTGAACCCATAATTAATCCTATAGGGGCGCTGTTTATGTTGATGAATGGAGTAAGTGAAACAATTCCCAGCACAATAAATCCATTAAAAATAGAACCTGATAGCGAAGGGAATTTAAAATCACCGCGGCAATGAAGAGTAGCCATAAAACCACCTGCTCCTACCAAAAAAGGTATGCCCACAGAAGCAATTCTAAGAAGGAAAGTGGTCAACTCTTTTGCATTATCCGCCATTGAAGGTGCCAGAATATTAGTGATATAAGGCGCAAATATTATTGATAATACAGAGCAAACCGATCCTGTTATAAATAAACCCAAAGCCAAAGTGTTAGAAAGTATAGAGAAATTCTTGCCTTTTTCTCCAGAAAGCACTGGAACAAATGACGAAACTATCACCCCTCCAGTTAAAAAAGAGTACAAAAGCAGGGGGAAAGTTAGGGCTACCATATATGAATCAGTTATAAATGATTTCCCATAATAATAAGTAACTACAACATCTCTAACATAGCCGAGAACTCTTCCCAATATTATCCCCAGCATTAGAATGGTACTATTTAAAGCAAATGAGCTTCTTAGATTCTCGCTCTTTTCTGAGGTTAAGCTCATGATTTAGGGATTGGAATTTACTGAAAGAATGGTTACTTCTATTCTTCCCCGGTTTGTCTCTAAAGGAACCCGGTTTCCAGCTTTGATAGGGATTCGGTTATATACGAGAACACCAGCCGGGGTAGGTACAATAATTTTAGCTTTAAATCTCAAGCTTTTCATAATTGGATGTCTGCTCCAGTGAATTTTACCATCAGCAGCGAAAACTGTCATATAACTGTCTTCAACTACTACCTCTATTATTTCCATAACCCCCCTACCGGTGGAATCAATAATTTTATCTCCTAATAAAAAACTATTAACTACTTCAGGAAATTGATGTAAGGATAGTACTTCTACAATCTGAGGCGTAAAAACTCCTTTATCCTCAGGTGGCTGGTAAAAATATTTGTAACCCCCAAAAGCTAATCCCATCAATATAATCAGCACAATTACAGCATCCAGTATATTAAATCTTTTCTTGCTCATCAGCCAGCACCTCCTTATCACCAATTTGTGAGGTTATTTTCGCACCTAAACTACTCAATTTCTCAACCAGGTTTTCATAACCCCTGTGAACATGAAAATCGTCCAGAACCCTGGTTTCTCCTTCTGCTACCAATCCTGCCAGTATCAGCGAACTACCAGCTCTAATATCAGAAGCTATTACTTCTGCTCCCTGTAATTTATCTACTCCCCTGATGATTGCCTGTCTACCTTCAACAGTTACATGAGCTCCCATTTTATTTAACTCTCTAAAGTGCTGGAAACGGCCTTCAAACACTGTTTCCACCACTAAAGATACCCCCTCAGCTATTGCCAGTAAAGAGGTCATCTGGGGTTGTAAATCCGTAGGAAAACCAGGGAAAGGTAAAGTTTTTATATTTGCGGCTTGGGGTCTTGATTTGCCGATAACCCTTATAGAAGTGGTATTTTGCATTCTAACATCTGCCCCTACTTCACTGAGTTTGTGAATGAGGGGGTTGAGAAACTTTGGCTCTACATCTTTAACAGTTACATCTCCTCCGGTCATAGTAGAGGCAATTAAAAAAGTTCCTGCCTCCAACGGGTCAGAAGGGATAGAAAACATGATGGGATTGAATCTTCTGGGTCCTTTTATTCTGATACTATGCGTTCCTACTCCATTAATATTTACTCCGCTGGCTTTTAAAAAATTTCCCAGATCTACTACCTGGGGTTCCTGAGCAGCATTATCAATGATAACTTCACCGGGTAATAAAGAAGCAAAAAGCATCAGATTTTCAGTAGCTCCTACGCTCGGGTAGTCAAGATATACCCTACCTGCTATTTTACCTTCTACTTTGGCGTGGATTAATCCGGAAGCCAGGTCAAACTTGACCCCTAACGCTTCCAGACCTTTGATATGTAGATCAATCGGCCTTTGACCGATATTACATCCCCCGGGGTAAGGTATAAACGCTTCACCTTCACGAGCCAACAGAGAACCCAGCAAAAAAATAGAGCCTCTTAAGGATGAAAAAATATTGCTTTCAATAGAAGTATTGAGTTTGGTAGGAACCTTGATGATTGCTTGATGCTTAGCTTGTTTAACTTTCACCTTGCAACCCAATTCTTCTAAGAGGGTTATCATAAACAAGGTATCTTGGACGAGAGGAAAATTGTTTAAAACCCATTCGCCTTCTTTTAGTAAAACACCAGCTAAAATAGGTAAAGTAGTGTTTTTTGCCCCTGCCGGCTTGACTATCCCGGAAAGTCTTGCTCCTCCCTGAACTCTAATCACCAGCTTGTCCTCCTTCTGACATATAGTTTTGAGGTTTCTCGGAACTTATTCCTAAAAACCATTGGATCCCCGCAACAATTCTTGATGAGGCATTTCCATCTCCAAAGAGATTATTATTGATATACACTTTACTATCATAAGATATTTTAATAGCTTTTTCAATACTTTTAGTTATTCCATTTCTTTCTATCCCGCTGATATTAATAAAACCACTCTCTACACCTTCAGGCCTTTCGGTTACCCTTCTAACTAAAACTACCTGCTTTTTCAAGTATGTAGATTCTTCCTGTATACCCCCGGAGTCGGTTATGATAATGCGAGCATCACGCATTACCCTTACGAAATCAAGGTAGCCAAGTGGAGAAATCAGGTGGACTCCAGGTAAATCTCCAAATATTTCTACTGATAACTCTTTTACTAAAGGGTTGGGATGGACTGGAAAAACCATTTGCAGACCTGGGTTGCTAACTAAAAAATCTCTGACACCCAGGAAAATTTCTCTCATAGGTATTCCCCAGTTTTCCCTTCGGTGCACTTCCAGAAGTAGATAATCGTTTTCCGGACAAATGGACACCTTGCCATACTGACAATCCCGATTTTCCACCAGCTTCAGGGCTTCAATGAGAGTATCAATAACGGTGTTTCCGGTTACAATAATATTGTTGTCGGAAACCCCTTCTCGGAGAAGGTTCTGCCTGGCAAGCATGGTCGGAGCAAGATGTAAATCGGTAACTACACTGGTTAGGGTTCTATTAACCTCTTCCGGAAAAGGTTCTCTTTTATAATTGCTTCTAAGTCCAGCTTCTACATGAGCTACCGGTATTCTATTATAAAAAGAGGCCAAAGCCCCGGAAAAAGTAGTGGTAGTATCACCGTGAACCATTACCATATCTGGTTTTTCTCTTTCAATCACCTGGGTTAGCCCTTTCAAAGCCCGAATAGTAATATCTGAAAGGGACTGTTTTACCTCCATTATATCAAGGTCGTAGTCGGCTTTAATATCAAATACCTCCAGCACCTGGTCCAGGAGTTCCCGGTGTTGCGCTGTTACAGCAACTATGGTAGAAAAATTACATGATTCCCTCAATTTAAGTACCACGGGAGCTAATTTAATAGCTTCCGGCCTGGTACCAAAAACTAACAATATTTTAATCAAACTGTCTTCCGCCAATATAAACAGCAATTGAAGCCAGGACGATGGAAACACAATATAGAATCAGGACGGTTTGCGTGGGGGTTAATCCCAGATCAAGAAGACGGTGGTGAATATGTCCTTTATCGGCTTGTGAAATAGGAACGCCTTTAATTTTGCGTCTTATAATAGCAAACACCATATCAAAAAGTGGTATAGCTAACACTATTGCATATACTACTAATACTGGAATCGTTGTTCTCTTTAAGGCTCCCCAAACACTAACCGCCCCTAATAAATACCCTAAGGTTAATGCCCCGCTGTCACCCAATACTATTTTTGCCCGAGGGAAATTAAATAGCAAAAATCCGCTGACTGCACCGGCAATAATCAGACTAAGCAAGGAAACCTCGGTTAACCCTCTTTCCTGGGCAAGAACATAAAAAGCAATGCTGGATATTACAACTACTCCACCAGCAAGACCGTCCAATCCATCAATAAAATTAAGAGCATTGGACATCCCGGCTATCCACAAAATAGTTAAGATGTACCTGAAACCATCCAGGGCAACATATCCCCAGGGAGTATTGATACCTTTAATAAGTACTCCAGAAAGAACCAGTATCAAAGCGCCAATTAACTGACCAGAAAACTTGTACCTTGCCCGGATGGTAAACCTATCATCAAGAATTCCGGTAAGCCAGATAACAGTTCCTCCCAGAAGAATTCCGATTAATTCTTTATTACCCGTGCCTACCATGAATAATGAAAATATAGCAATAACCGGAAATAGTAGAAGACCTCCCGACCTGGGTATAGGTATTACATGGTGTTTTCTGGCTGAGGGATAGTCTATAAGTTTAAATATTTTTCCCAGGTATAATGAAAACGGGGTTAGTAAAGCCGAGCACAGAAAAACTATAAAAAATACTCCAATAGTGTAGCTATTTTGTGCCAAAAAGCCTATCACCTGCGTCTCCTAAGCCTGGTAATATATACCCTCTTTCATCAAGACAGTCATCTACTGATGCGGTATAAATATCCACATTGGGATAAGTTTTATGTAAGTTTTTAATTCCTTCCGGAGCAGCTAATATACACACAAAGCTAATCTTGTGGGCACCTCTCTCTTTAATAAGTCTGATAGCTTCAATGGCTGACCCTCCAGTGGCTAACATGGGGTCAACTAAAATAAAAATAGTATCTTTGGAAATAGGAGGGGTTTTTACATAGTATGTGATGGGTTTTAAGGTTTCGTGGTCACGGTAAACTCCCACATGCCCCACTTTAGCTGTAGGCAGTAATTTTAGTATGCCTTCAGCTAACACTGTCCCTGCCCTTAAAATTGGAACTACTACTATGTCTTTTAGATTTATATAACAGCCTTTCATTTTTGATAGTGGAGTATCTATCTCAACATCCTGAGTTTTTAAATCCCGGGTGAACTCATAAGTTAAAAACTGAGCTATTTCGGAAATAAGTTCTCTAAACTCTTTGGAACCGGTATTTTTATCTCTTAATATGGTAAGTTTATGCTGAACTACAGGATGATTATTAATAAACACTCTGCTCATATTATTTTTCCTCCTCGATTTTACTAATTTTGCGCAACCTAACTTCATGTCTTCCATAAGTAAAAGAAGAAGACAGCCATGTCTTGATAATTTCTAAGGCGTAATCTTCGCCTATCATTCCCCCTCCAAAGCAGATAATATTGGTATTATTGTGCTCTTTTGACAACCTGGCGGTAAAAATATCGTTAGCTACGAAGGACCTTATACCTTTTACTTTATTGGAAGAAATAGACATTCCTATACCAGTCCAGCAAACTAGCACTCCTGCTTCTGTTTCTCCGCGGGAAACTGCCAGGGCAACCGCCCTGGCATAATCAACATAATCTACTATAGTATCGGAATGAGTTCCAAAATCAATTACCTGATGACCTTCTGACTGAAGGTAGGATTTTATTTTTTCTTTCAGTTTTAATCCTTTGTGGTCTGCTCCTAAGGCAATAATCATTATCTATGGCAGGTGGGTTATACAGACTCCGACAGCACCAGGACCTATATGGGTTCCAATACATGGACCAATAACACCCATCGAAATTTCAGGTGACAATACCTTAAGTTTTTCTTCCAGGTATTTAGCTGTTTCCGCAGCTTCCAAATGCAATATTCCTAATTTGAACCTGCCTTTAGATTTTTGAACTTCCTTTTCCATCTCTTCTACCAGGCGGTCTAAAGCTTTCTGGCGAGAACGCACCTTATCATAAGTTTCAACTTTCTTGAATATGGTCAGAATGGGTTTTAGCTGAAGTATTGAACCGAGCAAAGCTTGAGCTCCACCTATTCTACCGCCTTTTTGCAGGTATTCCAGGGTATCCACCATAAACAGTAGTTTAGTGTTATCTCTCATATAATTAAGGCAAGCCAGGATGTCAGGTATAGTAGCGTTCTCTTTAATAAGGTTGGCTGCTTCTACAACTTGAAAGTCAAGACCCATCGCAGTGTAGAATGAGTCATATACCTCTATCTTTTTATCTTGAAAAGTATCCCTGGCCATCATTGCAGATTGAACTGTCCCGCTTATACCCGAAGAGATATGTACAGAAAGAATTTCATCGTAGCCTTTATTAAACACTGCTTTATAAACCTGTTCAAACTCACCAGCAGAAGGTTGTGAGGTGGTAGGTAATTTTTTAGCAGTTTTTAGGGAAGAAAAATATTCCTTCCAATTGAGCGCAGACTCATCAAATACCTGACCATCTGGATAAATTACTTTAAGAGGAACAACCTCAATATTGTGTTTTTCTATATCCTCCAAACTGACATAACCGGTACTATCTGTAACTAATCCAATTTTCATCTCTCTTACCTCCATTCTATTTAGTGCGCCCGAGAGGATTCGAACCTCCAGCCTACGGCTCCGGAGGCCGTCGCTCTATCCATTAAGCTACGGGCGCTCATTTAATTATTATATCTTATCCGGTCTCAGGTGAGGGAAAAGAATAACTTCTCTGATCGAATTTAATCCTAAAAGTACCATAGCCAGCCTGTCAATGCCAATTCCCAATCCTCCAGTAGGCGGTAGGGCATATTCCAGGGCTAAAAGATAATCTTCATCAACCTGATGCGCTTCAACATCCCCTTTTTCTCTATTATTGAGTTGAGCTAAAAATCTATCCCGTTGGATAAAAGGGTCGTTTAACTCACTGAACCCGTTAGCAATCTCCATACCACCAATAAACAACTCAAATCTATCGGTATATTTAGGGTTATCAGCCCTCTCTTTAGACAGGGGTGACAACTCTACTGGATACCCGGTAATAAAAGTTGGATTAACCAATTGAGATTCAACTTTCTCTTTGAAGAGCTTATCCACTACATTTTCCCAGTTTAAGGGTTTATTCAAGGATATGTTTTCAGCTTTTAGTAATTTTCTGGCTTTGGTCAGGTCACGGATTTCTTCCATATCTGTTCCAACCCTTTGATGAAAAACCTCCCGGAATTCTATAGAAGAAAAAGTACTTAAAAAGTCTATAGTTACTCCTTCCCAGACAGTTTTGCCATCAGGAAGAAGTTGTTTGGCAACATACTGTATAAGGTCCTCGGTTAATTTCATCATAGCCCTATAATCCTGAAAAGCCCAATAAATCTCAATCATAGTAAACTCCGGGTTATGTATGGTGGAGATACCTTCGTTACGAAAATTTTTACTAACTTCAAAAACTTTATAGATACTACCAACAACCAATCTTTTTAAATATAATTCAGGTGCTATCCTCAAATACAAATCCATATCCAGGGCTTCATGGTGAGTAATAAAGGGTTTAGCTAAAGCTCCTCCGGCTAAACTCTGTAAAACTGGAGTTTCAACTTCCAGAAAGTCGTTTTTATAAAGATAATTTCTAATATATTCAAGCATTTTGCTACGCTTGACAAAATTCTCCTTAACCGCAGGATTAACTAATAAATCCAGATAGCGATAGCGGTATCTTTGCTCTATATCTTTTAATCCGTGCCATTTCTCGGGAAGAGGCAGTAAGGCTTTTGCCAAAAAGTGCCACTCATTAGCTTCCAGGGTTATTTCTCCCCTTTTGGTTCTGAAAAGAGGGCCCATAAAACCAAGGATATCCCCAACATCCACTATTTCCTTGAAAAAATGATAGTCGTCAGGATTATCCGTATTTTCTTTGATATATACCTGGATTCTTCCTGTTTCATCAACTATATCCAGGAATACTGACTTGCCATGATCCCTGAAAGCCATCACTCTTCCAGCAATTTTGTGAACCAATTCTACATTTTCCTTCTCGGAAAAATCAGCTTTAATCTGCTGAATAGATTTAGTATCCGGGAAAGGATAACCATAGGGATCTATCCCTTGTTGAAGTAAACGATTAAGTTTATTAAGCCTCTGCTGTTTCTCGTCCATCTAAACCTTTCTTTATCTCAAGAACTATATAATGTAATCTACCTACTGGAGCATCAAAATAAATCTCATCTCCTGGCTTTTTGTTGGCTACAGCCATACCGAGTGGGCTATTAGCGGAAATATAACCACGACGAGGGTCAACTTCTTCCACATTTCCTACGATTACATATTCTTCTTCACTCATAGAGTCAAGGCTTTTCAATACCACTCTGCTTCCAATAGTGACTGAATCTGAAACTACATCTTTATACTCCAAAATTTTAGCCACCCGAAGAATCTTTTCAATCTCCATGATACGACCTTCAACAAAAGCCTGTTCATTCTTTGCTTCTTCGTATTCGGAGTTATCAGTGATATCGCCATACTCTTTGGCTTGAATAATTCTTTCTGCTACTTCTTTTCTTCGTACAGTCCTTAAAAATTCCAGTTCCTCTTCTAAACGAGTCAGTCCCTGTTGAGTTATAAATACATCTTTATTATCAGCCATTAAAACTACCTCCTTCTGTTCTTTAGGGCATTTTCTTTTATTTTATAAATATCACTGGAGGTCAATACTTTTTCAAAACATCTGAATCCAGCAAGTTTAAATCCATGTTTTTGGGCTAATTCATTTATTTCTTTAACTTTCTCTATATCCAGGTCCTTTCCTAAAGAAAAGGAGTCATACCTCTTTTCCAGAGTTAATATCATAGTTTCCGACATACAAGCGTAAGCCAGCCCTGGAGGGAAACCAAAATTGAAGTTAAATGAGGGATTTCCTGGAACCTGAATAACTCCTCCTTCAATCACCAACACATCATTTCTAACTTTAGCTACTTTGGGTGAAACATCTCTGGGTCTGGCAACATCACATACCACTGACCCTGGTTTTAGCATTTCCGGGTGAATAACCTCTTCTACCGCACTGGAAACTGTAATTATGGCATCAGCTTCTTTTACTCCTTCTATAATGGAGGTTGTGCAATTAATTTCTAAATTTTTGTCCTGAAAGTAATTAATTAATGAGTTAGTTTTATCAGCATTTCTGCCAACCAGGTAGGTTTTTTTGAAAGATGGCGCCATCAGCAAGGCTACAGCTTTTCCTATTGACCCGGTAGCTCCTACTACTGCCAAGGTGGCTTCATTTACCTCCACATCCAGTAATTTTAAGGCTTCATAAGTTCCCTCTATAGCTGAGGCTACTGTATAACTATTTCCGGTAGTTACATCAATGTCCAGGTTTAATTTTATGGTAAGACCACCATCTCCTACTACCGAGGTGAACGCGCCCAGACCAACAATTTTTGCTCCAGCTTCTTGAGCTAATTTCCCTGACTCAATTATTTTGTCATAGACAAAAGGTAAAGGTAAATCTATCATTTGTTGGGTTGTCAGGGGGCAGGCAATGAAAAAACCTTCAATTTCCTCTCCAGTATGAATAGATTTAATTCCAGTAATATGAGAAGCGATAAAAGGCTTTTTTCTCTTAACATACTCCAGCACCAGAGAAGGGGGAAGATAATTAGCCCAACTATACTTCCTGGTTAGATCCTGGTAGTTTATCGGATGTAAAATAAAAGCAAATTTTTCCATCAATTATCCTTTTAATTCAGTTTTTCAATTCGTGGCTTGAGAGATATTTTTATTAAAAATTCTTCTACTTCTTTTTCGATGATTTTTTCCTGAGGTTTCCCTAAAAAAGAAACCAATAAACCTTCCAATATGTTAGTACCAAAAGACCTGCCTTCCCAGACCGGAGTGGTAGTAATTAACAGGGAAACACCGCGGTTTCTAAGCATTTCCACATCTTCAGGGGTAACCGTATTGGTAAGAATAATTTTATTTTCCAGCTTTAAAGGAGCATACCTTCTTATCTGGTGAAAATCGCCAGAAATGACCTGCGCCCAGTGGAAAAAATGTTCATACCGGGGTTTTATTTCCTCCTGTTTTTTCCCGACCGGATATAGCATCCTGATGGGAAGACGGGTTAAGATGGGCAATAAAATAGCAGCAGCGATATTGACGGCTTTCAGTGTCCTCAGGGGAAAGGGTAAGTTAAGAGCAAATAGGAAATCCCCAAAAACCACCATACACCCCATATTATAAAAGGCTTCCGCCATTCCGTATCTATCAAGGGCGGTGGTAACTAAAACTCGGGAGTTTGCAGAAATAATTCCTTCCTCAACCAAATTGATTACCACCTTCTTCTCCCAGACAGCCTTAATGAGAGAGCCATCTGTAACAAACGATTTCTTGATGGCCTTTTTAAATTTTAATGACTCTTGAATGATATATTTTTTTCTGCCAGCCTGAAGGTATAAATCTGTACCTCCAAGTCCAATGGAATCAACTTCTCCATCAAGTTGTTTTATCAGCTGCATCATTTTAGTCAGGTCACCATCCGTTCCTATACGAGAAATATGTACTTTTTCACCTAAAATATCCAACTCCACGGTATGGTTTCTTTTAGAAGAACCCAGGCTAACACTAACAATCTTTTTCAAAAGCAACCTCTTAAATAAGTATCAATGATAACTTTTAATTATATCACAACTTAAAAACCTACTGATATTCTGCCCAGTAGCACAGGTTCTCAACGCTTGTTGACCTTAAATTAATAATAGGGAATTCCTTTACTTTTGTGGGTACATGAAAATTGAAGGATGTAGTACTATTTATTTTCCTGGAGCCGGTGAAGGGACTTGAACCCCCAACCTGCTGATTACGATTCAGCTGCTCTACCATTGAGCCACACCGGCCGATAAATTTTATCACAGGTTAATGATATATAATTATTATGTTTGTTGCTTATTCTTAACTGGAGTAAGTTTAGAACACTCCAACCATATAATTTAATATTTTATTTACTATTTAGGAGGTTTTTATGCAACCCATAGGTGTAATACAATTCGGTCTCGGTCCAATAGGAAAGGGTATAGCCCGAACAATTTGTGAGAAAAAAGAGCTGGTTCTGGTTGGCGGAGTGGACACCAATCCCCAATATATTGGTAAAGACCTTGGTGATGTTATTGGTGTAGGCCCTCTTGGCGTGCCGGTTAAAGGTAGCTTATCAGAACTTCCCCTGAATGAAGTACAGGTGGTTGTTCATACTACTCAATCATACATTCCCCAGATTTATTCCCAATTGGAAGAAATAATTAAACTAAAACTTCATATTGTTTCCACCACTGAAGAGTTATCTTTTCCTTTTATTAAAAATAAGGAAATGGTTGAAAAACTCAATAATTTAGCCGTGGAAAACCAAGTAAGCGTCCTGGGAACAGGGGTTAATCCCGGTTTTCTTATGGATTCTCTTCCGCTCTTTCTTACTTCAGTATTAAAAAAGGTTTATAAAATCAGGATTTTAAGGTTGATGGACGCAACTAAAAGGAGAGGCCCCTTTCAAGTTAAGATTGGCTCAGGTTTAACTACAGAAGAATTTAGAAGAAGGGTTGATGAGGGTACTCTCGGACATGTTGGTTTAGAAGAATCCGTATATTTTGTAGCCACCTCTTTAGGTATGAAAATAGCCCGATACACAGAAACTATTGACCCGGTAACTACTGACGTGTTCATTAAAACCGACCATGTTGAAGTGGAAGCTGGTAAAGTGAGGGGTTTATACCAGGTAGGTACCGCCCTGGATGAGGAAGGGAAAGAGCTTATAAAGCTTGAATTTAACGCTTTTCTTGATGCTGTTGACCCACACGACCTGATTGAAATCACCGGCGAACCTTCCCTTAAAGTGATTATCCCCGGCGGAACACCCGGCGACATTGCTACTACCTCCATCGCTGTCAACTGTATTCCCAAAGTACTGAATGCTCCCAGGGGTTTAATCACCATGAAAGATATTACCCTCAGCCATAATATTGGGAGTTTCTAAGCCCCAGAGGTAAACTATGAAAGCAATTATTAAAAGCAGTTTTGAACAGGGAGTTTGTTTGGTGGAAGTAGAAAAACCTGCTCCCTCCAAAAATGAAGCCCTGGTAAAAGTTAAGTACTCCTCTATTTGTGGCACTGACTTACACATATATAAGTCCGATGTCTGGGCTCTAAGCAGGATAAAACCTCCCTTGATTACCGGTCACGAAATGGGGGGTACGGTGGTTGAAATAGGAAGCGACGTAAGCCGGGTTAAAATCGGGGATAGGGTAGCCGTGGAAACCCACATTGTTGACTGGTCCTGCACTCTCTGTCGCCAGGGAAAACCTCATCTGTGCAATTCAACTAAAATTCTGGGAATAGACCGTAATGGCTCTTTTGCTGAATTCGTAACCATTCCAGAAACTAATTTGATAGTTAATTCACCTTCAGTACCTGATGAATTCCTACCCCTGGAAGAACCTCTGGGAAATGCGGTCCAGGCAGCTACCATAACCCCGGTTTCTGGAAAGAATGTATTGATTGTAGGTAGTGGCCCCCTGGGTCTTTTACTTCTTTTGGTTTTGAAATGTTATGGAGCTGCGCGAGTGATAGTTTCGGAAATTAACGACTACCGTATTGAATTGGCTAAGAAATTGGGAGCGGATTTAGTAATAAAACCCGATGAATTAAACCTTTTGGACGCTGTAAAAGAAGCTACGAGGGGAGAAGGTGCGGATGTATCTTTTGATATGTCAGGACATCCCCTGGGTATAAACGATGCGCTAAAATCCCTTAAACCAGGTGGACATATGGTCTTTTTTGGTTTACCAACTTCCGATATTCCCCTCAATATTGCTGACGATATAATATTCAAAGGCATAACCTTGCACGGGGTTATCGGTCGTCAAATGTTTGCCACCTGGTATGAAGTTTTAAACCTCATAGAAAATAAAAAATTAGATTTATCTCCAATTATTACCCATAGATTCCCTTTGTCGGAAATTGATAAAGCTATGGAAGTTATGGCTCAGGGAAAATCGGGTAAGATAATCCTGAATCCTGAACTTTAACCGGTAATGAATTGGGGTACCAAAAATATTTTTTATAACAAACTGATGGAGGTTTAATAATATGAAAAAATTCCTGGAAATACTCCTTTTGAATAACTTGAGGCAGTTGCAAGAAGAAAACCTAATAACTGATCTCAAAGTAATGTCTTCTCCCCAGGGTCCCTGGGTAAATATTGACAACAGGCGGCTTTTGAATCTATCCTCAAACAATTACCTCGGTTTTAATACTCACCCGCTTATGATTAAATCAGCCATGGAAGCTACAGAAAAATGGGGAGTTGGTTCAGGAGCTGTAAGAACCATTGCTGGTACTATGCAACTGCATATGGAACTGGAAAACGAATTAGCCCATTTCAAACAGGTTGAATCAACTATGGTATTTCAATCTGGATACGCTACCAACCTGGGTGTTATTCAAGCATTGTTAACAGAAAATGATATCATCGTTTCAGACTCTCTTAATCATGCTTCTATTATAGACGGCGCCAGGCTTTCCCGGGCAAAAATCTTAGTTTATCAGCATACTGATATGAATAGTCTGGAGGAAAAATTAATAGAAGCGAGAAGCCTCAAATCTGGAAAAGTTTTACTGGTTACCGATGGGGTTTTCAGTATGGATGGAGATATTGCCCCTCTACCGGAGATTGTTAAGCTTGCAGATAGGTTTGAAGCCATCTTGATGGTTGATGATGCCCATTCATCGGGAGTCCTGGGCAGAAATGGCCGGGGTTCTGTTGACCACTTCAACCTTCATGGCAGTGTGGACATACAGGTAGGAACATTATCCAAAGCGCTGGGAACTATGGGTGGTTATGTAGCCAGCAGTAGCTCATTGGTAAAATACCTGATACAGAGAGGAAGGCCATTATTGTTTTCTACCTCCCACCCACCTGGGGTAGTGGCTGCCACCATTATCGCGGTGAAAATATTACAGTCGCCTGAAGGCGAGCACCTGATAAATACACTCTGGGAAAATACTGCTTACTATAAAGAAAAACTTGCAAAAATGGGATTTAACACCGGTATTTCCCAAACTCCCATAACCCCTATAATTACCGGAGAAGCGAGTGTAGCCCGTGAATTCAGTCATAACCTATTTCAGGAAGGAGTTTTCGCCCAAAGTATAACCTTCCCCACGGTACCCCGCGAAAAAGCTCGCGTGAGAACAATTGTATCTGCCATCCATTCACGCGAAGATCTTGATTTTGCTTTGACTAAAATGGAAATTGCAGGTAAAAAATTAGGAATCATTTAACTTATGATTGAGCCTACAACTTTTTCGGGTTTAAAAATCCTTATAGCTAACTATAACCTGGTTCCACAAAAAAGAAAAGGACAAAACTTTCTCGTTGATAATAACCTTGCCAGGAAACTTTGCTTTTCCCTGAACCTTTCAGAAAAAGAACCAGTACTGGAAATAGGCGGGGGGTTTTTATCCCTGAGTTTTCCTCTTCTTAAAGCAGGCTATAATTTAACTACTATAGAATATGACAGATCTTTTATACCCTGGTACCAGGAAGTTAAAAACCATTACCCTAACTTTAATTACCTTATAGGAGATATAAGAAAAATATTGCCTGATATCACTGCTTTTTTTGACCGGGAAATACCCATTTATATCATTGGCAATCTTCCTTATTATTTGACTTCTCACCTGCTATTCCTTTTCTTGCCCGGTAAGTGGTGGAAGGAGGCTGTTTTCACCATCCAGAAGGAAGTTGCTGACCGGCTCATGACCCCTCCAGGATCAAAACAACGCTCTCCTCTAACCTTGATGTGTGAGCAGTATGCTGATATAAAAATCGTTTCTGACCTACCTCCTCAGGTATTTTACCCCCCTCCGGGCGTAAATTCCCGAGCAATCTTCATGCAACGCAAACATGAATTTAGTTTTTCAGAAGGAGAAAACAATTATTTAAGAAAATTGATACGCCTTAGCTTTGCTAAAAAAAGGAAAACTGTTTTAAACAGTTTATCCATGTCTTCACTGGAATTGAAAAAAGAAGTGCTAATAGACATTTTTAAAGAAACTGCCCTTGACTTGAATCTTAGAGCAGAAGATCTGACTTTGAAAGATTTTTTGTTTTTAGCAAAAACCCTGAAAGGAAGCGGAGTTGCGCTCCCTTAAACATAAATCACCATCTAAACTAAATCTGACTCTGGATATAAAAGGTCTGAGAAAGGATGGCTACCATGAGATAGATTCCCTGGTAACCTTTACTTCTTTAAGTGATGAAATAGAGATTATTTTTGGAGATACCGGTGTAGAATTTATTCCTCCCCTACCCAGCGCTAATTTAAATAAAGACCCCAATACCGCCTATTTAGCCTCGGAATATTTTCAGGGAAGACTTTCAGAAACCATTAAGATAATCGTGCACAAAAACATTCCCTTGCAAAGTGGATTGGGAGGTGGAAGCAGTAATGGTGCGGTAATACTACAAGCCTTGAATAACCTTTCCAAAAACCCCTATACCCAGGAAGAACTTCTAAATATTGCTTTGAAAATTGGTTCAGATGTCCCGCTTTTCCTTAAGAAAGGCAGTTATTTTAGAATGAGGGGAAGAGGGGAGATTGTAGAAGAATTTATTCTTAAACAAAACCTGTACCTTATTGTAATCCTGACCGGTATAAATATTTCCACTTCTGTCGCTTACCGAGCCTGGGATGAGTTAAATATTGATTCTACTACTTATACAGAGCAGTTTCTCTCAAGTGGAAATATTGAACATCTTGGTAGTGCTTTCTGGTTTGTTCTTGATAGGATTTCTTCGCCCCTTAGAACTATTAAAGAGGTACTTTTATCTATGAATGCTCCCGTGGTAGGGGTTAGCGGTAGTGGTGGAACCTTATTTTTACCTTTTCATTGCCCGGAGGAAAGGGAAAATTTTAATAAAAAAATAACCGATTCTTATTTGTTTCGTCAGATGTTGGTTTTTAAGGAAGACCTGCTGATATGAGTCCTGAATATAAAATTTTCTAAATTTTTTAAAGTATGTTAAAATATCTTTATAACGCACAATAGAGGAGATAATGTTGAGTGAATGACCACAGAATAAAGCTGGCTGAACTAATACAGCATAACATCAATTCCTTATCTCGGTCCTATGGTTATAAAACAAAAGCCACTGGCGGTATTTCTTACCAGAATAAACCCCTGGTTGAATTGATAGAATCTGCCCATACAGCTTTAGAAGCCTACAGCAATATCCTTAATAAAAACGATTGGTCTCAAATGAACGATTTTATTTCTAATATCACCCGGAAAAGGTTTGAGGAAGGCTTTTCTTTTGAAGAAGTTGTTTATGCGTTTCTGATAAGCAAACAGATAATCCTGTCTCTTATTAAAAAAGAGGCTTTAGATGAAGAAGGTAATTTGACAATATGCGTAAACAATATAGTTGAACAGGTTATTTTGGAGGTGGTCAAGAAGTTTTATAAATATTCAGAGGAAACCCTCTCCAATAAGGTAAGGTTTCTAACTACTTTATATGAGACCAGCCTGGCTTGTACTTCTAAAATTAAAATAGAGGACATTATAAATATTGCTTACCAGAAGTTGAATGATTTTCTATCTATGGACTCCTTTTATTTCGCCCTCTGTGATGATAATTGTAATAAACTTAATTTTGTGTCTATAATTGATCAGGGTGATGTTCTACCCAAATTTTCTATTGATCTGGAAGAAAATGTTAACACTCTGACTACCTGGGTCATAAAAAACAGAAAACCTCTACTAATAAAACATATGGAAAAAGAGGTTCTACCAGCAGGCTTTGTGGAAATGGGAAATCCTCCTGACCCCTTATCAGTTTTAACAGTTCCTTTGATATTAAAAGAAAGGGTTTTGGGAGTTATTTCTCTTCAATCTTTTAAACCGTATGCTTTTGATGAGCCTAACCTGGAATTACTGCAGGCCGTAGCCAGCAATATTGCTTTAGCTGTAGAAAATGCCAATTTATATGAAAAAACTCATGAAGCTTCCATAACCGATTATCTGACAGGTTTGAAAAACCGCTTCTATTTTACCCTTTCTCTGGACTCTGAAATTTCTCGAGCTAATAGATACCAATCCAAATTTACCATCCTGTTTGGAGACATAGATAATTTTAAATACTATAATGACCTGCTGGGTTATACCAAAGGAGATGAAATTCTTAAAAATGTCGCCAGAGCACTCTCGGAAAATATTCGGGAAAGCGATGTCCTGGCTCGCTTTGGGGGAGACGAGTTTATAATTCTATTGCCAAAAACTAACAAAGAAAACACTTTATACTTAACTACCCGGTTTAACCTGGCTTTGTCCCGCTACGACCCACCGATAACTATTAGTTGGGGTGTCATATGTTATCCTGATGACGCCTCAGAGAAAGATGATATGATTTCGCTGGCTGACACTCTCTTGAAAACCAAAAAAGGGAGATAACCCTAAGGCTACCTCCCTTTTATATAGAACCTGTTGCCGTCACTTATTGCTCCACTTAGTCCGACTTCATTTCCCCATTCATCTACCACTTTTAATTTTCCTTCCAAAGCTTCCTGGTAAATGTTCATATTATAAGCAATAAGTGCATGTTTAACTTCCATCCCCCGAAATAAAGGGACTTCGCAGTCTTCTACAAATACTACAATTCTGTTTCCTTCCAATTTATTTATCTGAAAGTTATTACGGTCTAACGGTAATTCTACCTTCTATAACCGGGCTGACTGTTTTAACCTCTTCCATGTATTTAATGAAGGAGTCTCTCAGGAACTCACCAGTATGAACAACCAGTTTTCCTTTGGTGAAAACAGTGTAACCGTCCCCACCAACAGCTAAAAAGTCATTAGTGGCTACCCTGTATGTTTTGGTCATTTCTAAAGGTTTGCCAGCAAAGGTTATCTCTATAACACGACTATTAACAGCTAAACGGGAGTCAAATACAAATGACAATCCTGAAACCTGGAGAAAACCCCCGAGTTCTGCAGGAAATCTGGACACTGATAATTCCAGGGCTTCCTTGATCATAGCACCGGTTAATTCCAGCACCACCAGGTAGTTATCAAAGGGTAAAACTGTAAATACATGGTCAACCTTCATCGGTCCTGCAGGGATGGAAGCTCTGATACCCCCACCGTTTTGCAGGGCAATATCAGAACGGGTAGTAATCCTCATCACATCTGCAACCAGGTTACCCAGATTCGTTTCTCTGGATCTAATTTGTGGCCTTCCCCCATCTAATAAAACTGTGGAAGAACCTATTACCCTGTCCATTTGAATTTTTACTGCATCTACGTAGGGTTTAAGTAAATCAGTTACCACAGAATCAACAGCAATTCCATTGACTGTTGGTATCAGTTTACCCGAAGAATGAACTATCTGGTTCTTTCTTATTACCATATCTACTCTACCCAGATTTCTGGTATGTTCTCCGGCCTGGGCTATCAATGTGCTCTTGACCAAAGCAGGTTTTTCTAAAATTGTATGGGAATGACCTCCCAGAATCAGGTTGATACCATCAACTCTTTCAGCTAATTTAACATCCTCGGAGTATCCTAAATGTGATAGTAAAACTATTGAACTTACTTTATGTTCTCTTAATAGGGTTACCATTCTTCGGGCAGTGTCTATGGGATCTAAAACCAATAATCCTTTTACATTGTCCGGGTGAGTTACTATGGGTAGTTCAGAAGTTATCAAGCCAAATATACCTATTTTTTGCCCCATAACATCCAGAATCATGTAGGGATTCGCCAGAGGTAATCTGTTAGTTTCGTAAACTACATTACTAAGCAGGAAGGGGTAGTTGGCTTCCATCATATTATTTAATAAAGGTTTTTGTCCATAATTAAAATCGTGATTGCCTAAAGTAGCAGCGGTTATACCAAATCTATTTAATGATTCTATAACTGGTTTTCCATTAAATAGGTTAACCAGGTTAGTGCCATGTAAGGTATCGCCCAAGTCAAATAGTAAGGTCTGGGTAGGGTTAACAGTTCTCTCACTCTTTATCAGGGTCAATAGTCTTCCAAAACCCCCAATAGCTGGTAAACCTGTTCCGGGAACGAAGGGTTCTAACCTACCATGAGAATCATTAAAATGTAGGAAAGTAATTGGACCTCTTATACGGTAAAAGAGAGCCCAAACTTCTGCTTGAGTCAGGATAGCTTTAGGTTTAAGAGTCTTGTCCGGGTAGCCGGTTACAATACCTTCCTTTACTGCTACCGCTAACGATTTATAAGTGGTAACATCAATATTATTAATATCCTGAAAAATTGAAAGTAATTTATCAGCTTCGCTTAGTTTCATCAATTTAGCTAAAATCCTGCGGTTTGCTACCCTTAAAGTAAGGGTTACTGCTTCTTCCCGACTGATGAACTCCCCGGGGTTGAAAGGTTCTTTTAGAAGCAGGTCATACTTCCTTGCCTGTTCTTCTAATTTTATCAGGTCTTCAGGTACCTCGGTAGGATAAATCTTGAGAGCTAACCTAATAAATTCACCACGGGTCATCCAGTTATAAGGTTTAAAGGGTAATTCCAGCTCACCTGTCTGGGTGAAAAATACCGCTATCTCCTGAATCCATTTTGGAGTATCTTCAGTTACCACAACTGTTGCATCAACTTGATTATTGATACTCAGTGAAAAACTTACAAAAGAAGAAGTTACTACCAGTGAAGAAATCAATAAAATAAACAGGATTTTCTTGCACACTGCCGTTAAAACACTTTTAATCATTCTTCCCTCCTTTAGTCTGTTGAATCTGGAAAAATATTCATATTAATATTCATAAAGGTTCTATTACCGGTATAGCTACCTTTATAATATCCCTTACTGTAATAATTTTATCAGAATTTTTACTTTAATAGGGTAAAATGATGTATGTTAATTTTAGGTGTTTAAAATATTTTTGAATGACAAAGAGAATCGCTGAAATGCCTGCTAAATCAAGAGAACATACGATATTAGTAAACAGAAAAGCACTGGCTAACTACGAACTGGAAGAAAGCAAGGAAGCCGGCATTATATTATTTGGCTCGGAAGTAAAGTCTCTTCGGGAAGGAAAAGTATCTTTTGAAGGGGCTTACTGTGAGGTCAAGGACGGAGAAATCTGGCTCAATGGACTGACTATTGTTAAATATCGCACCTCCTCAATTTTTTCTTTAAAGGAAGATAGGCCGAGGAAACTACTTCTTCATAAAAAAGAAATAGACCGTTTAGCTGGAAAGATGAGCCAAAAAGGGTACACCCTTATTCCTATAAAAATATATTTCAAGGGTAGCTGGGCAAAAATCAGTATTTCCCTGGGTAAGGGTAGAAAACGTTATGATAAGAGAGAGGAAATAAAAAAGCGAGAAACTCGTAGAGAAATCTCCCGCCTTTTAAAGGGTCAGGAATCTTAAACTATCTTAGTTATTTTGTTAGCCTTCAAGCACTTGGTACATATTTTTACATTCTGGACCGAATCATCAATTTTGGCTCTTATCTTCAGCAGGTTGGGAAGCCAACGTCTTTTTAGTTTGATATTTGATTTACTTACATTATTACCGACGGTTGGTCCCTTACCGCATACCTCACAAATCCTTGACATTTATAATTAGCCTCCTTAAAATCCAAAAGGTATAATTCAATTTATAGACTTATATTATACCAAAAATATTTATTTTCTGCGATATAAACCTGGCAGATTAATTTTCAAACGAATAGTTAGGTGCTTCTTTGATAATGGTAACGCCATGTGGATGGCTTTCTCTAACCCCAGCTTGAGTAACCCTGATAAACCTGGCTTTTTCCCTTAATTCCTCAAGATTTTTAGCCCCACAGTAGCCCATTCCCACTTTAACTCCTCCGACAAGTTGAAATAAAACCTCCCTGAGAAGCCCTCTATAGGGAACCCTGCCTTCTACCCCTTCAGGAACAACTTTATCCATTCCTTCCTGAAAGTACCTGTCTGTCATACCTTCTCTCATAGCGCCCAGAGAGCCCATCCCCCGGTAGGTTTTATAACTACGCCCTTGAAATACCTCTAACTCACCGGGACTTTCTTCGGTACCTGCTAACAATTTCCCTAACATTACCGTGGAAGCTCCTGCTGCTAAAGCCTTAACCACATCCCCTGAATACCGTATGCCTCCATCAGCAACTATGGTCACCCCTAACCTGCTGGCTTCGTTATAACAGGTTAATATCGCTGAAAGTTGAGGTCTGCCTACTCCGGCTACTACCCTGGTGGTGCAAATAGCTCCTGCTCCTATACCTACTTTTATTACATCAGTACCTACTTCAGCCAAGCATTTGACTCCTGAGGGAGAAACCACATTTCCAGCCATAATTTTTACCTTCTTGCCAAATCTATCCTTGATGCTTTTGACAGTTTGAACCACTCTTTGAGAATGACCATGAGCAGTATCTATCGTAAGAATATCCACTCCTGCTTCCAGTAATTTATCACACCTTTCTAAAGGATTAGAAGTTCCAATAGCAGCACCTACCAATAATCTTCCTTGATTATCTTTGGATGCGCTTGGATAGTCCATTCTCTTTTGAATATCTTTAATGGTAATCAGTCCTTTCAATCTGAATTGTTCATCAACAATAGGTAATTTCTCAATTCTATGTTTATGAAGCAGAGCCTTGGCTTCTTCTATGGGTATGTTTTCGTATCCCACCACCAGGTTTTCCCTGGTCATTACCTCCTTAACCGGTTTCTTCATCTCGGTCTCAAAGCGTAAATCTCTGTTAGTTACAATCCCAATAAGTTTCATTCCTTCCCCAACTACCGGAAAACCAGCTATTTTATATTGAGACATCAGGTTGAGAGCATCTCCAACTGTTTGTAGGGGATAAAGAAAAATAGGATCCTTTATCATACCAAATTCCGATCTTTTTACCCTATCCACTTCCAGGGCTTGTCTCTCAATAGGCATATTCCTGTGAATAACCCCTAATCCGCCTTCCCGGGCCATAGCTATCGCCATTCGACTTTCGGTAACCGTATCCATGGCTGAACTGATAACGGGTATATGTAATTCCAGGGTGTCCATCAACCTGGTTTTAACATCCACCTCTCGTGGTAACACTTCAGAGTAAGCGGGTTCCAGTAAAACATCATCAAAAGTTAAATTCTCTTCTAAATCCTTAAGGCTCAACTTTATCACCTGCCTTATCAAAATATATTTAATTATTATAACTCAATTAATCTTTATTTGTGATATAATCATTAAATTTTATAAATTACGGTTATACATAAATGCTTAAAAATATTAATATTCGTGAATTCAAAGTTGATGATTTGCCTTCTCTCGTTAGTATCAGAAACCTGATATACTCTGACTATCCTACTACCATTGAGGAGTTAGAGCACGAGTTTAGTAACTTCGACCACACTAAATACTTAATGAAAAAATATGTTGCTACCAACAAGCAGGATGAAGTGGTAGCTTATGGTTATTATTATCATGAACCAATTCTTTATCATCCACATAAGTTTTCACTTGAACTGGCAGTTCACCCAGAGTGGCAAAAACAGGGTATTGGTTCTCATTTGTATAACCTCCTGTTTAAGGAGTGGGTGTCCTTAAATGCTTTAATTATCAGAACCAGTAGTAGAGAAGATAAACATGACAGCCTATCTTTTATTACAAATAGAGGTTTTAAAGAAAAAAGGAGATCCTGGGAAAGTAGACTCCAGGTACAGGAATTTGTTTTAGATAATTTCGTTCAAGCTGTTTCCCAAATCCAGCAACACGGAATAGAAATTACCACTCTGGCTGAAGAAGTTAGAAAAACTGAAACTGCTTATGAAAAACTTTATGAACACCACACAACCACTATGGGTGATATGCCTCTGCCCGATACCTACACCCCGGTATCTTATGAGGAATTTATTAAGCAGGTAATTAAGTCCCCTAACTTGCTACCGGAAGCTTTCTTTATAGCCAAAGCCGGAGAATTATATGTGGGAGAGAGTTACCTGGCAACCTCCAAAGCAGATTCCACGCAGCTTTATCAAGGACTAACCGCGGTAAGACAGGAATTCCGGGGAAAAGGTATAGCCATTGCTCTTAAAATAAAGGTTATAGAATATGCACAGAAGAACAATTATCATACCATTAAAACCTGGAATGATTCCGAAAATCCCAGTATGCTGGGAATTAACCAAAAGCTTGGTTTTGTCAGGCAACCTGCCTGGATTCAGTTTGAAAAAGAGTTCGTTAGATAAAACTTATTCTACTTTTGAATCTCTAAGCCAGTATTCTTTAAGATAGAGAAAATCTGCCCCTATAGTTCGTTGAGAAAGTTTAGGAATTATGGGAATCTTTCTCTTAAAAGCACTAGCAAAAACCTGTTTCACTACCCTTCTCACTTTTTTATCGCTAAACCCTTCACTAACTACCTCTTCCACTCTTTTCCTTTTATCTACCAGAAGATAAAGTATTTTATCCAACTCCTCATAGGTAATGCCCATCTCGCCTTCATCGGTTTGGCCAGGCCATAATCCTGCTGTAGGGACTTTAGAAAGTATGTAGTCAGGTACTCTTAAATATTTAGCCAAGATTCTTACCTGAGTTTTGTATAAATCACCGAGAAGATAAAAAGAAGCTGCTAAATCTCCATACCAGGTTCCATAGCCCATAAGAAGTTCAGTTTTGTTGCTGGAACCAGCAACAATAGCTTTTAATTTTTTGGAAAAATCAAAAACCACATTAAACCTGAGGCGGGATACAAAGTTCCCCTGTCTTAACTTATCTTCCACCTTCATATCTTCAAAATAAGGAAGAGCTAATTTATCTAAAGAATATATTTCGTAGTTCAGGTTTAATTCTTTGGCAACCATCAGGGCATCTTCAACATCGTTTTTCGTCCAGTCTCCATAAGGTAAAATCAAAGCCAGAACATCATTCCCCAGAGCTTCTTTAAGCAAATAAGCGGTGACGGTGGAATCCAGCCCACCTGACAGACCAAAAACCATAGATTCGGCTCCTGTCTTCTCTTTCTGGTCAAGAATGAAATTCAGGAGTAATTTTTTAGTGAGCTCACCATTCAAATTAATCATTTCCTATCATCCCGAGATTTTCTTTAAACATCAGCAAGTCCTCTTCACGATTAAGCGGAAAAACTATGTTCTTTTTGTATATATCTTCCAGGTTAATAGAAGAGGTTAGAAAATCTTCATCCATGAATGCTCCCTCTTTAACTATGAAACCATAATTATTTAAAATCAGCGAAGATCCCATAAAAGCGATGCCTTCTTCAAACCCTCCCCTACTGGAAAAGGCTATAAAAACATTTAGATAATTAGCTAAAGATCTGAGCAGGTATTCAACAGACTCTTTCACCGAAAAGCCCTTTTCTTTATCCAGACCCCTCACCGGAATAGCTGATGATAAAAGTAATATATTCATTCCTTGAAGAGAAAGTAATAGATTAAGGCTCAGATGCATGAAATCACGGCAAATAAGCATACCAATCTTTCCATAGCGAGAATCAATTACTTCCACTTTTTTCCCCCGGGCAAAATATTTTAAATCCTCAAAAATCCCATGAGTTGGTAGATAAACCTTACGATGAACCCCTTTAATCTCTCCCTTTTCAAAAAATAACTGTGAAATATAAGGATTAAAATCGGTTCCTTTTTCTACCATACCCAGAGAGAAGCTGATTTCTTTAGAGATTTTCTTGAAATCATTAAGAAAGGGTGAATTAAGAGTAAGGGAGGCTTCAGCTACCCCATCCAGCAGATAGTAGCCTGTAAGAGATAGTTCAGGAAAAACCAACACATTTACTTTCTCGGAGATAGCTCTCTCCAATAAGGACAGATGCTTCTCCTTGTTGAGTTTTAAATCATTTAAAACAGGGTTAATCTGGGCAATACCAAGTTTCAACATATCTACTCCTGATGTATCAAGTTAAGGACTTTATAAAGGCTTTAACTATGTCAGGGTCAAATTGGCAACCTGCATATCTGTTAAGTTCTTCAATAGCCAGCTCTTTACCCAGTACCGGCCTGTAAGGCCTGTCTGAAGTCATGGATTCATAAGCATCAGCTACTGCAATAATACGGGAATAGAAAGGAATCTGGTTGCTGATTAACCCAGCTGGATACCCGGTACCATCAAATCTTTCGTGGTGGTATTTAATAATCGTGGAAATATTTTCCAATTGCCGTATATGACTGATAATTTCTGCGCCTCTCTCGGAGTGTAGTTTAACCAGTGAATACTCGTCGCTGGTTAAACTACCCGGTTTATAGAGAATAGAATCATAAATACCTATTTTCCCGATATCGTGTAAAATAGCAGCAACCCTTAAAGTATCTATTTCTTTTGCGTTTAAACCCAGTTCCTTACCTATCATAACCGAATAACGAGAAACTAACTCTGAATGGTTTTTTGTCCAGGGACTTTTCGCGTCCACTGCTTTAGCCAGGGAAAATATCAAACCTTCATGTAACTCCTTGAGATCTTTATAGGCAAAATCTATATCCTTCAGCATATTATAAAAAGCAGTTCTGCTTTCTTTTAACTTGACTTCCCTGTCTTTAATATCGGAAATATCAGTCAAAGTTTGTATAATATAATGAACCGTATTATTTTGTTCCTCAAAAATAGGGGTAAAATTCAACTTGAAAAAACGATTCAACTTTTTATTAAATACCTCTCTGTTAACAGGTGCTAATTTTTCAAAAACTTCCTTTATGGGACAGTCTGCAGGATATTCTAAAGTGCCATATACTACTTCATAATACTTCTTTCCTATGGCTTCATCAAAGGAAAGACCCATAACATCTATCATATACTTATTAATTTTCTTGATGGTAATATCTTTATCCAACAGCATGACACCATTAGGCATGGTATCAAAGGTATCCCTCCACTCCATGGCTGATTCTTTCAAAGAAATTTGGTAGGCTACTTGGACAGAATTATCTTTAACAGCTGACCGATTTTTAAGGAAATTTCCCTCATCATCATAGATAGCATTAGTATTAACAATTACGGGTATGTAAGTACCATTATTTTTCCTTATTTCATAACAGAAGTTTTCTATGCTACCTTTATTTTTTAAGCTCTGGAAGGCTGAGAGGAAGGACTCCCGATATTTATCAGAAACCAGGTCTATAAGCCTGACCTTCCCCACAATATCTTCATGGCGATACCCAAACATTTTTAGCCAGGTGTTATTCACTTCTAAAATAGTGGTGTCTGCACCCAAGGAATGGTATCCCACAGGAGCGTTTTCGTATAAATCACGGTAGTTACTTTCCGCTTGGCTAAGGTTTTCCAGGAGCCTGAACCTTCCGTTTATGGTACTTCCGATTACAGTAAATAGTAAAGGTAAGGCCGCTATTTGCAGGCTAAAAATAAAATCATAAAAATCTCTGGGGTAAATAAACCGGTTCAGGAATCCTGAGCCGTAACGATAATAGTCATAAATCAGGACAAATGCAAATGAAACCCATCCCAGAATAATAATCAAATAACCAAGCTTGTTTTTCATCTCTTCTTATATTCACTTAATTCAGATTTAAGTTTATCAACTTCCTCCTTCAACTCCATCATTCGCAGTTCACGTCCAATGGCTATATCATAAAACTCCTGTAGTTCTCTAACCTTTTCCTGGAGCTCGTTTTCCAGCTTTTTTGATGTTGTCACATCCTTCTCGGCAAATAAAAACAGCATGGCGTTACCTTGATTATCATTGATGGGATAGGCTTTGACCTCATTTACAATTTGGTTACCTTCTTTATCGGTGGAATAATCTAACCTTAGATAGTTTTTCCCTGTTTGTAAAACCTTCGTTACAGGACACTCCAGGCCATCCTCAAAACAGGGCTTGTCTCTACCATATTCCACGAAATAACATTTTTTTCCAAAAACCCCAGAATTGTTTTTACCGTAATAATCGTAATAAGCCTGGTTATATAGAACTAAATTGAAATCTTTATCAACGAGGGAAACTCTGTCACCGATAATGTCAAGTATCCCGAAAGTAAGACACATATTTCTAATATTGAACAAATCAATATCTTCGCTCTGGTATTTTCCTTCTAATATTTTTTTAAAGATACAGGCATGGTCTATGTCAGTAAAAGTTTCTTCTTTATCAGTACCAGAAGAATTTATATCCATTTATTAACACTCCCTTCATGTAATGTAAAATTATAGGTATTTTATACAATTAAGTTTATACAGTATTAGTAATTATAAGTCAATAGAGATAATCATAATTGACAGATAAATAGTAGTTTAATTATTTCTCCAGGTTAAACTATTTCTTATTTTTACTAACTTCAACCTGTTTAATAAACTGGGAATGAAAAATGATATAGTAAGTCCCAATATCAGGTAGCGGATGAAAACAAAAATAAGTAAATCAGGTAAAGTAATTTTTAAACCATACCAGACTGAGGCTATGATTGGTAAAGCCACTAAAACTCTAACTATCTTTTGGAGAAGTAAGCCATCAACCTCAAAATCTACTAAAGCCACCTCTAACTGAAAACCGAGAGAAACACCCATTAAAAGGGCCATGGTTTTGACGCTTTCCCTTGTATGAAAAAGTAATATCATGAAAAGCGGGAGAAAAATAGCCAGAATAAAAGCTAATAATGGAGGTAAGTTATTTCTACGGAGTAGAATGCCCTCACAGATTATCAGTATAAATAAGCCTATTAACCAGCCTCCTAATAAATCCTGAGGATAATGCACTCCGATATAAATTCGTGACAATCCAATCATAAGTATCAGAGGTATAAAAACTAACCAAACAGACCACTTATTAACTCTTAAACCGAGAAAACCATAAGAGGAAAGAGGTACCTGAGCATGACCGCTGGGAAAAGAGAAAGAGGTTTCAGATTTCAGGATAGAAATTCGTAAGTCATCTGGTCGGGGTATGGCAATAACATCTTTGATAAGCAGATTAATATAAGTAGAGATAAGTAAAATGTAAGCTAAACCCTTACCCCAACGCTTATCAACTGACAGGTAAACGACTAAAAACAGGATGAGATAAAATTTCTCATCTCCCAGGAAGGTAATCAGCATAAATAATCTATCCAGCAAGGCGTCTCTAAAACTCTGTAGATAAATTATAGCTTCGGTTCCTGCTGGAACCATCTGCAGTAAAAACTCTCTTATTCCCTCAATCATATTTTATTTTCTCTTTTTTTCTTACGGTGGATATTGGCTGTTCCTCCAGAAATAGCAATCCTCATACCCTCTTCTATAGTGAAGTCGGTATCAATGAGGTCTTCTCGTGGAACAAAGACCAAAAAACCGGTAGTAGGATTAGGAGTAGATACTATGAAAACTTTTATCAGGTCAATATTAGAATGCTCTTTAAACTCATGTCCTTCACCGGTAACAAACCCCAGGGAAAATATGCCCGGTCTCGGGTATTGAACCAACACCACCCGTCTGAAAGCACTCTTTTTTCCCTCCTTGTCAGGAAATATAGCATCACTCATCTGTTTAACCGTGTTATAAATTACGTTAGCTAAGGGCAATTTTTTAATCAAAGTTTCCATCCAACCAAAAAAGAGTCTGCCTATAACATTGGTAACGAACATCCCCACAACAAAAGCCAGGGCTAAAAAAGCTAATAACCCCAGGCCCCAGATATTTTCACCTAATAAACTGTAAAGAATTCTTCCCAGTATCGAGTCAACCAAAATAAAAAGTGTCCACAACACATAAATAGTTACCACTATCGGCAACAAAGTTAAAATACCTGTAAACAAATACCTTCGTAGTTTTGGCCAGGTAATTTCAGTTATTATTTTTTTAAAATTGAACATTTTTCACCTCTTGCTTTCCAGGACGGAGGCAATGATAGTTGTTATGGGTGCGGTAAAGATCAAGCCAAGACTACCTACCAAAGCCCTGATAAACTCGGTGGAAATTAATTCCAGGTTTATCATTTTTATATAAGGAGGGTTATACACCATAAATAACAACAGGATGGGTAACGCTCCCCCCATATAAGCCAGTACTAAAGTATTGGTCATAGTTCCGATAATATCCCTTCCCACATTGAAACCTGATTTAATTAAGTCATTTCTGGTAAAAGCGGGGTTAGCGGTTTTAACCTCCGAAATGGCAGAAGCCACCGACATGGCTACATCCATCACTGCCCCTAAAGCGCCTATCAGTATAGCGCTAAAAATAAGCCCCTGAAAATCAAAAGTACTAAAACCTTCAGTCATTTGAAGCATCTGGGCTTCTTCTTCCACCAATCCCTTAAGGTAAGCGCTCTTGCCAAAATATATTACCAACAGGTAAGAAAAACCTATCCCACCCCAGGTTCCCATAATACCCGCCAGGGTTTTTCTTTTTAGCCCACCAACCAGCAAAAAAGTAACCAGGGAGGAGATACCCGCAATCAAAAGGGTTAAATTAAGGGGCTTATGTCCTGCAGCTGCTAACGGCAAAAACACCCCTACCAGAAGAAAAATTGTCAGAATAAGTCCAATTAAAGACCTTAAACCCTGAGCTCCAGCAAAGAAGACCACTGCTAAAACAAATAAGCCTGATAATAAATATATTGACCTGTCTCGCTCCATATCAGCCAGGTAAATGTTTGCTACCTTGCCCTTATCTTCATCAATTAACAGCAACACCCTGTCTCCTTTTTTAACTTTAACATCAAAAACCGGTTGTCCGGTAAGATGATTTTCTACTTCAAACACTTTTCCTTTATACTGGCCGCTATTAACTCTCACCTTCAAAATCTGGATAGTTTCTTTCAGACTGGTTCCTTCAAGAGATGAGGATGGTTTTTCACTGATAATCTCTAATACAGTACCCCTATACCATTGAAGTTGATTTTCAGAAAACTCTCCTGCTTGAGCCCAGACATTGCTTGCTATGGGCAATAGTAGCAATGAAAAAATTAAAAGTATTAATTTTTTCACTTAAAAACCTTTAACCACCACTACCGGAGTGGCGGCATCCGCAGAACCGCTCACTAAATCAGCCAGGCTGGCAATCAAATCTTCTGACCTTCGTGGGGTGGTACCCAGTTCCTCATGAGCGTTGGAAGGGGTACATTTTAGAATTTCTCTTCTTTCGGTTATGCATTTTCCAATCTCTTCCCGAGATTTACCTTCGCTGAATAGCGAATCAGCCAGATACTTATATTTCACACCTAACCTCCAGCGATTTAGCAACCCCTTGGTTAAACCAAAAGCAGGTTGAGGGTCAGCCAGTTCGTAAATACCGGTTACGGGGTCTTTGTAAGCTCCATCACCGTAAATTATTACTTCTACCGATAATCCCCACTTTTCCATGATTTTTTCCTGAATATGCTCCGCAACTTTGCTTGCCTCTCGGGGAGCTAACTTGATATTTTCACCAGCAGATAGATTGCTTCCCAGAAGACCCCATTCTGACCAGGAAGGACTTTCGGGATTATTAAAAACCTCCTGAAGGGTAATGACATTGGAAAATTCATTAATAAAAATTTCCTTGTCTTCAATTCTCTTATGAATGGTGGAGACAATAAGGGCATCAATAGGGTAAGAAAGAATCTGGTGGGGGTTATTGCAAAGATAAATATCAGGTGTAGCTCCCTCATCTTTAATGATTCCTTCGTAATAATCTAAGTAGTCCACTCCAGTTATCGGGTGGGATACGAATACCCCTTTTAATTCCACTTTTTTAATGTAAGAGTCCAGTCCCAACCCCAGATGATAAAGGGTTTCTTCTGAAATTATCCTATTACCTACCTCATCAGAGGGAAATGAAAGTTGGAGAACCACTTTTCCCTTTTCGGTAGCCCGACTTATCCCTTTGAGTATTGAAGAGAAGCGATTTCTGCTCAGAATAGGGAATAAAACACCCACCGTGCTGCTGCTTTTTAAGTCAAGTGTCTTTTTTAGGGTTTTGGCAATCTCATCCACCGATACAAAATTATCCTGGGACCTGGCAACAACTGATTCAGTGACACAGATTATATCACCGTTTGAAATAAGGTTGTCTTGCACGCATTTGCTCAGGGTTTCTATTACGAATTCCCCTATATCGTCACCTGGAAGTACCACTCCTCCTTTAACCCCGAATGCAACTAATCCAAGATAGTCATATATATTTTTCATAGTTAATTTCTCCTTTCAATGCATGATATAACGTAAGAAATTATAGCATAATTACTATTTTATTTAGTGTCATATGAAGTTTTGGATGAATGAAATAATCTATGTAATTAGAAGTTGCTGGTTGAAAAAAGGGTAGGGATTTTTAAGCTGATTGAATAAAACTGGCGGGGATGACGGGATTCGAACCCGCGTTCTCTGGCTTGACAGGCCAGCGCGTTAGACCGCTGCACTACATCCCCGCAACAATACATTATAAACTATGGTGGGCGGAACAGGGCTCGAACCTGTGGCCTCTTGTGTGTAAGACAAGCGTTCTTCCGCTGAACTATCCGCCCTTGGTGCCCGGGGCGAGACTTGAACTCGCACGGGTCTCCCCATACGCCCCTCAAACGTACGTGTATGCCATTCCACCACCCGGGCAAAAAGTGGTGTCTTAATTTTAAGATAAATACAAAGCGCTGTCAATATGAACAGGCACAATATAGCTCCATAATATAGTTTTTATACTAAATTCTTTTTAACTTGCGCAAACAAACTATATTAAAAATCCTCTAATTGTGATATTATAAAATATAATTAAATTCAATTAAAAATAGGAAGTAGTTTATGAGAAAAGTATCAAGCTTGATAATTGTCCCTGGAGTATATAACCTTAATTTTCAAGGCAATGTTACTTGGAGGTTGATTTTTTACCCGGGATTTTATATTTTCATGACTATCCAGGCCTTCAGTTTTGTGGGCGATAGTCTAAGAAATACCTTGACCCCAGGTTGAAATTATAAATTTTGTCTTTTAATAACCAAAAACCAATCATTTTAGCGATAGGTGGCCTAGCGAAAAATACCGGGAAAACCACCACACTTAAAAAAATAATCTCGGAATTGCAAAATAAAGATATACCCTTTATCCTCACCGGTATAGGCTATGATGGAGAATCTTTTGATTTAATTACCGGACTCCCCAAACCCCGTTTCCACCTGGAAAAAGGAAACTACCTCTTAACCTCTGATGGTTTGGACACACAAAACAATGGTATTTACACAGTTATTCAGGATTTCAACCTAACAAACCCTCTCGGCAACATTGTACTGGGAGAAATAAAAGAAAGTGGTTATTTTCTACTTGCTGGACCAAATAAGGGACCAGACCTGGAAAGAGCAATAAGTTCAATTAAACTTGACCCCTATCCTTTAACTCTTATTGACGGGGCTATAAACCGACTTGTTCCTCTCACAGTTTCTACTAAACTTATACTTGCTCTGGGAGCTTCCTACTCTACCAACTTTGATTATCTAAGCCAGACCGCCCAAGCGTTGCAACATCTTTTTTCCCCAACATTCCTTTCTACTCCTAAAATAAATATATCCCCACATCTCTACTTTAAGGATGAAGAAGGAGTAAAAACCTATCCCTTCACCTCTTTGTTTACCATCAACACTCTGGATAAAATAGTAAAAAAAATTAAAGGTAAAATAATAGAATTATTTGTTCCCGGTATAGTTTCCTCAGCAATTTTTGAAAAAATAAACCCTTATTTTGACAAAGAAGCTATATTTTGGCTAAAAAACCCTTTCGTACTTCTGGCAACTAATAGTGCCACCTACTGGAAAGAAGCTTTCTGCAAAGCAAAGGTTAGGGTATCCTTCTATCAATCTCCTCAGTTAATCGCTTTTACCCTTAACCCCTTTTATCCTTATTATGAAAGTGGGAAATTCCAGCCAAGGTATTTGCCTGCAGAATCGTTAATGGAAAAAATTTCTTCCTCTGTAGATATACCGGTTTTTGATGTGGTTAAAAACCCTGAAAAAAATATTTCTGAATTATTTTTGTAAATAAAAGTTCTTAACTATAATCAGTTTCAAACAATCCCTTTTTAAGGCTTTCCATTTCTTCAGTTAGAGATTGGTCCTCAAAAGATTCAGGAATTTGGGAACCATAAGTTTCCTCAAACCATTTAGCTCCTTTTCCAGCTTTACTTGATCCCTGCAATCTGAGAGCCCGATTAGCAGTCATCAGTTCAATCACCAGCAGATAATAAAGGTTATCTATAATTTTCATCAACTTCAGACCAGCATTCATGCCCATACTTACATGGTCTTCCTGCCCTTGAGCGGTGGGAATCGTATCCACCGAGGCAGGGTGCGCTAATATCTTATTATAATTAACTAAAGAGGCTGATTGGTACTGAAGCATCATTAAACCAGACTGTATCCCGGGTTCAAGGGAAAGGTAGGAGGGCAGGCTTTTTTCATAACTACCGCTTAAAAGTTGATACACTCTTCTTTCCGACATATTACCGAGGGGTGTTAAAGCAATAGCTAATGAATCAAGAGTCCAGGCAAGTGGTGCTCCATGAAAATTACCCTGACTTACAATTAAGTTTTCCGGTGTAATAAGAGGATTGTCTGTTACAGCATTGATCTCTACTTTAGCTAAATTTTCGGCAAAAGATAAGGCTGTTTCGGTAGTTCCATGCACCTGCGGAACACACCTCAAGGAATAAGCTTCCTGCACCCGATGAGAAGGTAAAGGGTTTATGAGGTGGCTTCCCTCAAGGTATTTTTTAATTCCTTCTATTGCTTTACCAATTCCCGGGTGTGGCCTGACTTTACAAACATAATCATTTAAAAAAGAGATTGATGAGCGCAAGGCTTCCATGCTCATGGAAGAAGCCAGGTTATAAAGATCAAGAAGTTTATAACCATGATAAAGAGCATATATCAGGAGTGAAAGCATGGCCTGGGTTCCATTGATTAAAGCCAGTCCTTCCCTGAGTTCCAGCGAATAGGGCAAAAGATTTAGTTCCTGAAGAGCTTTTTGACCACCAATTATTTGATTATTATGCTCCACCTTTCCCCTGCCGATTAACGGTAGTGCCAGGTGCGCCAGGGGTATCAAATCCCCGGAAGCACCCACCGAACCCTGGGAGGGAATAATCGGGTGGTAATTATTGTTCAAAAAAGTCGTTAAATAGGTAACCAGCATTCCTCTGACTCCGGAAAAGTTTCTAGCGAGTGTTTGGGTTCGTAAAAGCAGCATTGCCCTCACCACTTCCAGAGGCAATGGTTCTCCAACACCCTGGGCATGGCTTAGTAGAAGGTTCTTCTGTAGATAAGAAGCATCTTCGCTATTTACTGACTTTTCGGCTAACGAACCAAAACCCGTAGTTAGACCATAAACTTTTTCTCCAGAGGATACTATGTATTTTAATTTCTCAAAGCCTTCATCAAGCCTACCCAATAAAGTAGAAGAGGGTTCAACCCTCTTCCTTCTAAAAGCTACCTCAATAACATCTTTTATTTCTATATCCTGACCATTAATAATTAAATTATCTTGCCCCTTCAATGACTTCTCCTTGCTTCACTCTTCAAACATCTGTTTTATAGTTGTTAATAAGTTCGTCAAACTCTTCGCCACTTAGGACTTCCTTTTCTCTCAAGATCTGGGCAATTTCTACTATCATTTCTTTTCTTTCACCAATTATGCTTTTCACTTTCTGGTAACATTCATCAATGATTGCTCGAATTTCATCGTCTATGGTAGAGGCCACTTGCTGGCTTAGAGCTCTTTCTTTGACCAAGTCTTTTCCCAGAAACACCATACCATCTTTTTCTGCATAGTTTATAGGCCCTAACTTCTTACTCATCCCAAACTCCACCACCATTCGGCGGGCTATTTCGGTAGCCTGTTCTAAATCGTTTTCCGCTCCAGTAGTGATTTCGCCTAATACTTCCTCTTCAGCTACCCTTCCGCCAAGAAGACCGCCAATCTTGGAAATTAACTGATCACGGCTCATCAGGTATCTATCTTCCTGGGGAACAGGTAAGGTATATCCAAGAGATCTTCCGCGGGAAATCACTGAAATACGATGAACCGGATCAGAATCGGGTAAATATTTTAATACCATAGCATGACCAACTTCATGGATAGAAATAATCACTTTTTCTCTCTCACTCACTACCCTGCTCTTTTGTGGTCCAGCAATCACTCTTTCAATGGCTTCTTCTAATTCGCTGGCATTGATGAACTTTTTGCCACGGCGGGCTGTCAATAGGGCTGCCTCGTTTAAAAGATTCCCCAGGTCTGCTCCAGTAAATCCCGGAGTCCTTTTAGCCACCAATTCCAAATCCACATCTTCGGCAAAAGGTTTTCCTTTGCTATGAACTTTCAGGATTTCCGCCCTTCCCTTTACATCGGGTAAATCCACCAGCACCCTTCTATCAAATCTACCAGGTCTTAAAAGGGCTGGATCCAGAATATCCGGGCGGTTAGTAGCCGCTACCACTATTACTCCGATATAGGGGTCAAAGCCGTCCATTTCCACTAAAAGCTGATTCAGGGTTTGTTCTCTTTCATCGTGTCCACCACCAATTCCAGCACCTCTTTGACGACCTACGGCGTCAATTTCATCTATAAAGATTATGCAAGGAGCATACTTCTTGGCCTGAACAAATAAGTCCCTAACTCTGGAAGCACCAACCCCTACAAACATTTCAACAAACTCAGAACCGCTTACTGTAAAAAAAGCTACATTAGCTTCTCCAGCGATTGCACGAGCCAGAAGAGTTTTGCCACAACCCGGAGGACCAATCAGAAGTACCCCTTTTGGTATCTTAGCTCCTAATGCCTGGAATTTACGAGGGTCTTTCAAAAATTCTATTACTTCCTGCAATTCAATTTTAACTTCATCCACCCCGGCGGCATCCTTGAAAGTCACTCTGGGTCGGTTATCCATAAACAGTTTGGCCTTGCTTCTACCAAAAGTAAAAGCCTGGGAGTTAGCTCCCTGAAACTGTCTTATGAAAATAAAAACTAACGCCAATATAGCTATAACCGGGAGCACATTGAAGAAAATAACGCTTAACCAATCAACCCGGGGAGGAGAAGCGGTGATATCCACTCCAAAAGACCTGATTTCTTCCACTACCGAAGCATCCAGCCAGGGTACATGAACCAGATTGCTTTTTTTATCTTTTAAAACCACCTTGAGGGTGGTTCCATCAATAGTTAAACTTTCTACCTTCTCTTCTTTTAACAGTTCCTGAAAATTTGAGTAAGAAATAACTGTGGACTTTGATCGTTGAAGTAGAGAATAAAAATTCCAGATTAACATCCCTGCTAAAAGGGTAATAAGAATATATCTCGTTGATTTCATAATATTATATACTCCTTAAGTATATTCATCTTCCTTGAGAATTCCCAGGAAAGATAGGTTTCTGTATTTTTCAGCAAAGTCCAATCCATAACCTACTACAAACTCATTAGGGATGGTAAACCCGGTGTAATCTACCTTCAGGTCCACTTTGCGTCTTTCATATTTATCAAGAAATACACAGGTTTTCAAACTCTGCGGTTTACGCGCTAAAAGAATTCCCTGGATGTATTTTAAAGTTAAACCGGTATCTACTATGTCTTCCACCAATAAAACCTCCCGTCCTTCGATAGGATGGTCAAGGTCTTTGATAATCCTTACCACTCCCGAAGACTCTGTGGAACTTCCATAGCTGGAAACGCTTATAAAATCTATAGTAACGGGTATCTCTAACTTCCTCATCAGGTCAGAAGCAAAAATGGTAGCACCTTTCAAAATAGATACTAAATGGATTTTCTTTCCTGAATAATCCCGGTTAATTTCCTTAGCTAATTCAGATACTCTTTTTTGAATCTGCTCTTCGCTGATTAAAATTTTTTTAATCTGGTTATTAGTTATTTTACCGTCCATTATTATTTCCTTTCTTCTGCTTGTACTTTTAAAATAATACCTCAAAATATAACATAATAAGCATATTAATTATAATCAATCACAGGTGATAATTATACCAGAGTCCGAACCTTCGCTGTCTATATAAGATTTCTCCAATCCTACCACCCATAGTATTCTTTCAATATCAGCAATCAGGGGATGCACATTCCTTTGACTTCTTTTAATTTTATTATCCACAAAAATATCCTGTATTTTCCTGCTTTTACCTTTTAATCTCCTGATACTTATATAATCCCCTATTTGCCTGCTTCTAACCACCAAAGGTAGGTAGAAAGAACCTTCTGGAAGAAACAGTTCGTTGGAACTTTCTCTCGCAGGTTTGATTCCATATTCGGTCGTCAATATTTGCCCGGTTTCCGGAATAACTAACTTTCCCGGTACAGTAAGCTCATAACGAAAACCCTCTTCCTTGTAAGTAGGCCGAGCCGGTTTGGTTAAAAATAAATATAAATTATTTCCAATCTTCTTCGCTATATAATCTTTTTGTAGATTGGTTTGTCCATCCCCGAGTTTGCTGGCCAAGGCTATTATCCTCTCCAGCATTTTACGGTTAATCATTTCGTTTTTTCTTTCAAAAAGATGTATCAGAGTCCTTTTTTTAATAACCGAAGGTAAGTGGTTGAATTCTTTAATTTGAATGATAAAATAATTATCTTTCTCCTCAACAACCTGTGGGATAACCTCCAAAACCTTACTCTGCAGGTAGTTATCTACTTCCGCAGCATCCTTGGTCAGATTTATCAAGTGCTCTCTAAAGCCAGAATTAAGTATGGTTAATTCAGGAAAAAGTTTGTGTCTTATATAATTTCGTTTAAATGCAAGGTCAAAATTAGTACTATCAACAATAAATTTAATATTTTCCTGTTGTGCATACTGCTCAATTTCCTTTCGGAAAAACGGTAGAAGCGGTCTCAGGATATCGCCATCCAATATTTTCATTGGTTCCAGACCTCTTATTCCTACCCCGGTTAGAAGTCTATAAAATACTGTTTCTGCCAGGTCATCTGCGTTATGGCCTGTAACAATTAACGCGTTATTATATTGTTCTTTAATACACCTTAATCCCTGGTATCTAAGGATTCTCCCTGCTTCTTCAATAGATAATCTATTTTCTCTGGCAAACTCCGGAACCGAAACAGATTCAACCTGTAGAGGAATATTCCACTCCTCCATGGTTTTTTTGAGGAACTCTACATCACTGTCGGCATCTATCCTCATTCCGTGATGCATGTGAAAGGCGGTTAAGTTATAGCCAAAATCAGGTTTTGCCGATAATAATAGATGAGTTAAGACCATAGAATCAACTCCCCCAGAAAGCCCTATTATTAACTGTGTTTCTGAGTCAAGGATTGTTAGTGATGAAATAACTTCCTTAATTCGTTGCTGAAGGTTCATAGATTTTGGTGGCGGCGCAGGGATTCGAACCCCGGACACTACGGGTATGAGCCGTATGCTCTAACCAACTGAGCTACACCGCCCTGCGCAACTAATAATAAATGGTAGCGGGGGAAGGATTTGAACCTTCGACCTCCGGGTTATGAGCCCGGCGAGCTACCGTGCTGCTCCACCCCGCGTCGTGGGATAATTTTCTCATAAATTATGTTATTTTGTCAAGTTAAGTACCTTGAACAAAAAAACCCTGCGCTCCCTATAATCATCCATTCTTCTGGTGAAACTTATGAAATAACTCAGTATTGATTCAGGATTAACCCGGGAACTTTGTTTTTCTTGGGCTACAACAATCAGGATCCAGAATCAAGTCCATCAGGATAAAATAAATTAACCACTTAAACTCAACAGATTGTCCTGCTTAAGCCAATAATGGCAACTAAATTAATGAATTATTTTTTGCAGGGATGAGCTTTTTCTTCAGGATGACACTCTTTTATCTGTTCTTCGCTGCATTTACCGTCTTTGGGTTTTAAGTCAGGTTTGGAACATTTCTTTTCACACATTTTTTAACCTCCTTTCTTTAAATATTAAAGGTCAGCTGATGTGTTTCTCTGGCAATTTCCAGCACATTGATGATTTTGAGAGGACAGTTCTACTATTTTTTCCCCGGTGTTCTTCAGAAACTCTCTATTTACACCGTAATGGGTATAGTACCCTCTTTTTTCTCCTGTCACAATACCAGCCTTTCTCAATATCTGTAGATGCTGAGACACGGCAGCCTGAGATATACCAAGTTGTTTAGCTAAAGCTCCCACACAGTAATCTTTAGCCAGTAAAAGTTCAAGGATTTTAAATCTGGTTTCATCAGCTATAATTTTTAAAGTATCTGTTAACTCATTCATATTAGTATATACTTAAATAAATAATATATTAATTATATAGTTATGTCAATACTTGATAGCCTGATTATTTAAACATCATTTTATATAAAAAACCAAATATTCATATCCGAGGAATGATTTTTATAGCCTGAAATTTGTAGTTGTTATCATTAAGTATCTTACTAAAAATAAAGTTAAAATGATAAAATAAATATCAGGTTCGTTGTCAGCTTTAAAGGGTAACAAACTCAATATTAGTGAGGTACTATAAATAAATGAAGCACGATTTTGATAAAGTAATTGAGAGGAGAGGAACGGCTTCTACGAAGTGGGACTATATGCCTGGTGTCCCCAAGAATAATG
>JBBIIY010000003.1:0-102858 GCA_037446255.1 Coprothermobacterota bacterium | reverse complement strand
ACCAGAGCAAATATATATTACAGGAAAGGTGGATAAGTGTCAATAGGGGGGAGGGTAATGTGTTAATTAAAACTGAAAATAGTAACTAAACCTAAAAAACAATAACCAGGAATGTAAAACAAAAAGTTGCAGGAAACTAAAGTTCAACTGCAACTTATTTGGTTTTAAAATAATTTACTGATTTATTATTTAAATTTAAATCAAAAAATAATCAGGGTTTTTTGGCTGATATTAAAACTTCGCAGGGAGTATCTTCCGGGCACTTACCGAGATGAAGGCACTGAGCTTGTAAGAGTGAAGCCAGGAAAGGCGACACAGTTCCTACTGCTTTTCGCACTTCCTCAAATAAAGAGAGGATTTCCCATTGAGATAGGGTGCATAATCTTACCGAACAGGTGTTCCAGAGTTCTCGCATATTCATGGTCATAACGACACGGGTATCCAATCCATGAGGTAATAAGTACCTGGCATCCTCCATAGGAATTCCTGAAGCACAAAGTTTGTGGTAGGCATCCATAGTTTTCTTCTCCATGTCTTTCACTAATTCCAAGGCTTCGGAGTTAGCCTGGATAGAAGGAGGTATTACCAGGTTGTTGTCTTTCATAGAAGCGTAACGTTGACTTTGCTGGGTGTAGGAAGCTAATCTGTGTCTTACCAGTTGATGAGAGGTTACTCGTGAAATACCTTCAATACCAAAAACAAAAGATACATGTTCCAAAATTGAAAGGTGACCCCACTTAACCAGATTACGAACGAGTTTTTCTTTTTCACTTTCTTTAGGTTTTACTTTAAGTTGGGAGTCAAAATCTCCCACATACCGAGAAGTGCGTGCTGCTACATAGAGCACATCCATAGGATTTTCCGTATGACTTAAAATAACTACTTTAATCATCACATTCCCACCTTTGCCAGAGTTTGAAAAAATTCCCGATTAGACCGGGTTCGTCTCAATAAGTTAATAATTTGATCCATTGCCTGAACAGATTCAGAATCAGCAATTAACCTTCTCAGTTTATAAATCTGCTCTAAATCATCCGAAGAATAAAGAAGCTCTTCATGCCTCGTACCAGACCTCTGCACATTGATTGCAGGAAACAATCTGCGTTCAGCCAACTTTCTATCTAAAACCAGTTCCATATTACCGGTACCTTTAAATTCTTCAAATATCACTTCGTCCATTCTGCTACCTGTTTCAATTAAAGCAGTAGCCAGTATGGTCAAACTACCTCCGAATTCAACATTACGGGCAGCACCGAAAAACCTCTTGGGTCCCTGGATAGAAGCTGGGTCAAGCCCTCCAGACAGAGTCCTTCCGCTGGGAGGTATATAGTTGTTATAAGCGCGGGTCATCCTGGTAATACCATCAAGTAGAATTACCACATGTTTTCCTATTTCTACCAATCTTTTAGCTTTCTCCAGGGTTAATTCAGCTACGCGAACATGGTTTTCCGGACCCAGATCAAAAGTAGAACTGACTACCTCGGCTTTCTCTACCGAACGCTTTATATCAGTAACTTCCTCAGGTCTTTCATCTACAAGCAAGATAATAACTAAAACATCAGGATATTTCTTGGTTATTGCCTGAGCAATCTTTTTTATAATGGTGGTTTTACCTGCTTTGGGAGGAGCTACAATAAGACCCCTCTGCCCTCTTCCTATAGGGGCAATCAAATCCACCAGTCTGGTGGCCAGGTCTTGAGAATCAGTTTCAGTTACAAGTTGTTCACGGGGAAAGATAGGTGTAAGACTTTCAAAACGGGGTCTTCCTCTAACTTCGTCAGGTTTCATCCCGTTGACAGAAACAATCTCGGCCAAGGCAGGATATTTTTCCTGTGTTTGTACTCGTGGAGGTCTTGTCCAGCAAACTATGGTATCGCCGTTCCTTAAGCCTAATTTCCTTATATAAGCAGGAGAAACATATATGTCTGAAGAAGACATGGTATATTTAGTTCGCAGGAATCCAAAACCTTCTTCTAATATTTCCAGAACTCCTGTTTCCTGTATTACATTAGATAAAATTGCTGTTGAATGAGGACTGGATTTACCCTCCTGAAATTTGACATCGTGAGTTTTTACTTTAGCAATCTCTACATTTTTTTCAGAAACTTTTTTTTCCAAAATATTCTGAATTTTTGTGGTTAAAACTTCTTTAGTCAGTCTGGAAAAACCCTTAATGCCTAATTCTTTGGCAATTAGAAATTGTTTTCTAATGGGTAAATTCGGAATGTCGCTCGGTAAATAATCTACTGACATGCTTGGTGAATTTCCTCCTTGGGCAATAAAAACACGAATATGCAATAAAGAATACAATAATTATTTACTTGTGTCAAGTATTTCAAGATAAGAATCAATCACAGAGTTAATTTGCTGTTCTTTATTCCTATAATTTTTAATTATTTCCTTTAAACAGCAAACTGTTTCGCTTCTAAGAGACCCTGGAGGCATTTCTTCCAGATTGATCCGTGCATTAAGAATTCCTCCCAGAACAGCTATCTGGGTTATGAAGGAAGAAATCAAGGCATCAGTAATAGCTTTAGGGTTACCTTTCAAAGATATTTCCAGGGCAGTATCCACAAAATCTAAACCTTCAAAACTTATCTTCAGAGGAGTTAAGGTTGCCTGATATAGTGCGTCTTCTATGCCGATTTTATGGCGGAAAGATTCTATAACTTTAAGATACCTATCAGCATCTTCTTCCGCTAATTCCAATCCTTTTTGTATGATTCTTTTGCATTCTTGATCATACTCAGGTAAATAACCCTGTTTTTTGCTTATTGAACAAACTTTCCCAGATAAGGCACCAGCTAAAGAAAGCAGAAGAGCCGAAACGCTTCCTCCACCAGGAACAGGGTTATTGGAGCTAATACTATCAATTAAATCCACAAATCTTACATCTTTGAACTGAACCATAATCCTCTATTCTCCCTTTCTGAACAGGCTTTAGCTATAAGTCCCAATGCCAGGTAATTTTTAATCATAGCACTACCACCATAACTGATAAATGGCAGAGGGATACCCACCACAGGGGCTACCCCCATATTCATTCCAAGGTTTATCAATGCCTCAAATCCCCACATTCCTAAAACACCAGCTATCAATAAAACACCCTGCGGGGTAGTACTTCGCGAAACTAACGATAAGGTAAGCCCTAATATAATTATATAAGACAAAATTATTAATAGCCCTAGTATAAAACCTCCCTCTTCTATTAATGAAGCAAAAGCAAAATCTGACCAGGGCACTGGCAGAAAACCAAATTTAGCCTGGGTTCCCTGCATAAACCCTTTTCCTGTAAGCCCTCCTGAACCTACAGCAATTAAGGCTTGTTTTAGGTTGTATCCAAGCCCTCCAGGGTCTAAATCGGGGTTAACAAAAACCAACAACCTTGATTTCTGGTAATCTTTCAGCATAAACCAGCCAAATGGCATGACCAGTAAGAAAATTACAAACAAAACAACCAAATATTTAAAAGGAAGATCAGAGAAATAAATCATGCTTAGAAACACAACTCCCAGAACCAAGGAAGTACCAAGATCAGGTTGTAGATATACCAACAACCCATATATTCCAAGGGTTAATATTGAACAAAAATATTTAAGCAGTGGGTTTATTTTTTTAGTTAACAAAGAGGCCAAAGTTAGAATGAGAAATATCTTCGCAAACTCTGAAGGTTGGAACTGAAAACTACCCAGACTAAGCCAGCGAGTAGCACCAAAGGTTTCTTTTCCCATTCCCAGAGGAATGAGAATAAGTGTAATTAAACCTGCAATATAGGCAAAAGGCGCTAACCATATTAAATGCTTCATTTTAATGAATCTTATTAAAATAAGGATAATTAAACCCACGAAAAAGGTAAAAATCTGTCTATAAAATTGATTATAATAACCCTGGTGTATGGAATACAGGTTTATTAAACCAAGGCAGGTTAAGGTAACGGATAGAATAAAAATAATTACTAATCTCATTTTTGAACCTTACTAATTAGTTTAAGGATTAAAAAAGGGTTGCTACTAAAAGAAGAACAATCAGTTTCCTTTATTCTTATATTCAATCCAGGCCTCTAAAATATTTTTCATATAAGGTGCAAGTTTATAGGCAAAATCAAATTCACTTCTTTCAGAAAGAATTACAGCTACTACTTCGGGATCGTTAGCTGGAGCATAAGCTATCAACCACAGGTGGGGCTTTTCGTTTCCAAAAGTTTGAGCTGTACCTGTCTTGGCTGCTACTTCAATAGACATATCTTTGAGTGGAATTAATCCCCCACCACGGGTAACTGCTTTTCTTAAACCTTCCTGGATTACCTTGATCGTTTTTAAAGATACACCCTGAAAAAGGGGGGGGAAATAGCTTTCGTATATTTCTTCCCCCTGGTTGTTTCTGACACTTTTTACTACATGTGGATTCACAGTATACCCACCATTGGCAATAAAACTGTAAAAAGATGCCATCTGCAGAGGGGTTACCAGCAAATACCCCTGACCAATTGAAATATTAGAGGTATCACCAGCATACCATTTTTCTTTTACTTTTTCTCTTTTCCATTGGGGATTGGGAACTAAACCGGGAAGTTCATTGGGCAAATCTATGCCTGTAGGTTCGCCAAATCCAAGATTTTCAGCGTATTCAACCAGTTTATTAATTCCAATTTCTGCTCCCAGGGTATAAAAATAGACATTACAGGAGACTGCAATAGCCTCACGCATGGCAACCGGTCCATGTCCTGCTGGATAAGCCCAGCACTTGAAAACCCTCTGACCTACTGTTATAAAACCTTCACAATTAACCACTGTTTTATCAGTAAATACCTTGTTTTCTAACCCGGCAATTCCCACTAAAGCTTTGAATGTCGAACCTGGTGGGTATTGTCCATTTATTGCCCTGTTAATCAGGGTTTTACCTTTTATCCAGAAGTTCCAGATAGCAGGTTTCAGTCCTTTGATGAAGTAGTTTGGATCAAAGGTGGGATTACTGGCAAGAGCAAGAATTTCACCATTTTTGGGGTTCATCATGATAGCAGTTCCTGGTAAGTCTTTAATAATATCTGATACTTTCTGTTGAAGTTCATCCGATACCGTAAGAACAATATCGTTACCTTTTTCAGGAAAGCTTTCACTTTGTAAAATTCTATCTTTTCCAAGTGCATCCACTTTATATAACTGCTTACCTTTTATACCTCTTAGATATTCTTCATAGTATTTTTCTACACCACTTTTACCTATTCTATCTCCGGAAGTATAGTCCCGATGAGACAGATTAAATAACTCTTCTTTGTCTATTTCATGTATGTACCCGATAATATGAGCAAAAGATTCTGCTTTCTCATATTTTCTTACCGGGGATATCTCTACTGTTAATCCCGGGAACTCTTTTTCTTTTATTTTCAATTCCAATACTTTATCCGGGGGGATATCAACCGAAACCACCCTGGGATAATAATAAGGTAAAGAATCGTCATTTATAGCTTTCAGGATTTCTTCTCTGGTAACCCCTAACATAGAAATAAGTAATTGAATTACCTTTTCTTCATCTTTTATATCTGCTGGGGTAACTTTTACTACATAGGTAAGAATATCATTGGCTAAAATTGTTCCTTCACTACTTATGATATTGCCTCGTGGTGCTTGAACCTGTATGATTCTGAGATAGTTACTTACTGATAAATCAGTATATTCTTTGCCTTTAATTATTTGAAGGTAGAATAATCTTCCTGAAAAAAAGACGGTTAAAACAAGTAATAGTATTACTATGAAAAACTGCTTTGTCTTGATATCCATGGGGATACTTTAATATCGTAGAATAATGCCAAAAGCATAGTTAATAATACTTTTGGCAATAGGATAATAATAAATTGGTAACTTACTATAAGGTTGAAAAACCATACTTTTATTAACAGGAAAATAATATATACCAAGATCACTTTTAAAATAACTGAAAAAATTGAAAAAAATATATTTCTACTGATAGTTATATGGTTCATAAAATACTGAATAGCGAAGGGTAATAATAGTAAAACCACTAAAAATAAAGGCTCCCTGCTAAGTGAAGCGCATAAAAGTATTGCCAGAGAAAAAGTTAAATTAAGCCTGTTGTCTTTACCTGACTGACTGATAGATATAGCCAGGGGAAGGTCAAATAAAGAGAAAAAGGGCCAGGTAGAAACAAGGAAAGAACTTACCAGAATAATTGAAGGCCAATAGGTTTTCAATCTGGATTTATTCCCAGTACTATGAGGAAAAACCTTCCTCTTGCTGGATTTACCAGGGGTTCAATCTTAGCGGTAGGAGTTAATTTACCAATAACATCAAGTGACTTTATTATACCTATGGGCAAACCATTAATCCCCTCGCTGGAAGAAGATACTACCAGTTGGCCCACCTGGACTTGCAGATTCAAAGAAAGGAACTCAATATTTAGATTTTCTATCCCACCCCTGACAACCCCCATTTCTCCCCCAGGGTCAACCATGCCTCCTATAGCAAAATCCTCATTACTGGTAAGAAGAGCCAACGAAGTACTTTCAAATACTCTGACCACTTTACCAGCTACGCCTTTACCATATAAAAGGGGTAAGCCTTCAACTACACCATCCCGTGCTCCTCTATCCAGAATAAGTGCTGAAGAAAAAACACTAAAGTCTGTCCCGATTACTCTTGCTCCTACAAAATTTAAATTTATCGGAAGTTCCTCAATTTTCCATAAATCTCTTAATATTTTGTTTTCTGCTCTTAATCTTTCTATCTGCAAATTCAGTGTTTTGAGAAGTTCAAGCTTCTCTTGATAATCAACCCTTTCTCTTAAAATATTTTTAAAATTGGTAATCGCGCTTCCCCAATCTTCTATACTTCGGCCAAGATTCCACCAGAAAGAGATTATACTTTTGGTGGAGTCTATAATAGAACCCCCGATAACGGAAAATAAAGGTTTTCCACCTGGAGGAGTAATTGACAGAACTATAATAATCAGAAGCAGCAGGAAAACTTGAAGAATGCTCCTACTCATTTATCTATTAGTTCGTGATGAAAACAATACTTTTCTAAATATACTCAAATTACCCAGCGCTTTACCTGCCCCCAGAGCGACTGATTCCAGAGCTTTGGGAGCTATATGCACAGGAATACCTATTTCCCTGGTAAGGAACTGGTCAAAACCTTTAATTAAAGCTCCACCTCCTGCCAGCATCATACCTCTATCCAGAACATCAGCTGATAATTCAGGTGGGGTAATTTCCAGAGTAGATTTCACAAGGTCAGCTATACCGGAAAAGATTTTTTGAAGAACATCTCTTATCTCATCAGAATTGGCTTCCACCATCCGGGGAAGACCTGAGATTAGATCTCTTCCCTTTACAGGAGTTGTTTTTACTCCATTAAAGGGAAAGGCTGAACCAATATTTATTTTGATATCTTCCGCAGTATAATCTCCAATCAGTAAATTATAGTGGTGTCGGAAAAATCTGCTAACTTCTTCGTTCATCTCATCTCCTGCAATTCTGCTTGACATAGAGGCAATTATTCCTCCCATGGAAATAACTGCTGCTTCAGTGGTACCACCACCTATATCTAATACCATGCATCCCCGAGGTTCCATAACCGGTAACCCTGCACCTATAGCTGCAGCCATAGGTTCGTCAATAAGATATACTTCCCGAGCCCCAGAAGCCAAAGCGGCTTCTTCTACCGCTCTTTTTTCTACCTGAGTAGCTCCCGAAGGAATACCCACAATAACCCGAGGTTTACCAGCTAAAAAACTCCAGAATGATTTATTTCTGTTTAAAGCTTTGTCTATAAAGTAACCCAGCATGGATTCGGTTATAGAAAACTCAGCAATGACACCATCTTTTAATGGTCTGCAGATAAATATATCGTCCGCTGTTCTACCTGCCATTCTCCTGGCTTCCATACCCACAGCAAACACTTTATTACTCCTGCGCTCCAGGGCTACGATGGTGGGTTCATTAACCAAGATTCCACTTCCTTTTACATATACAATAGTAGTTGCAGTACCTAAATCTATGGCGATATCTTTACCAAACATAATTTTCATTTCTCCTTTATCAGAAGGTTTAACCAAATTATTTTATCATGATAATAACCTTCAATTTGAATAATAAACATATAATCCTACTAATAAACCCAACAATCCCCCGAGAGACACTTTAAATTTAAAAGATAAGGAGAAAGACAGGACAATTAAGTTGATCTCATTTATAATTAGCTTCAAATCCGGTCCCTCAAATATGATAGGAAAAACATCTTTTAATACCATGGCAACTACATTTCCCAGGAGTAAACCAATAAATACTGCGCCTACAAAAAATAATTTACGGTTGTGAATCCTTGCCACTTATAAAACCTCCCAATTTTCTTAAAGTATATACCCCGGTTGTCCCAACAAACAACCCTGCTACCCCTCCGCTTAGTAATAAAAAAGGAAGATATACCACCAGGTAAGGCTGTTGTAATAATATTACTACCATCAACCATTGAGTAAAATTATGCATCAAGCCTCCCAACATGCTTACCGCTACCACCCCTGTCTCCCTTTTATAAAAATAATATACTGCCTCCATAACCAGGGCACTAACCACACCGCCACCCAAACTTAGAATCCCCCTCAAATCAAAACCCAGAAATAGGTTTACGGTTATAGTTCTTATTATGGTTATCCAGATAGCAGAATAGGTTCCCAGGGAATACAAACCAATTATGGACATCAGGTTAGCCAGACCAAGCTTAATTCCAGGTATCGGAGCAGGTACAGGCGGTTCAATTAAATTAAGTACCACTCCCAGTACTGCCAGAATACATATTCTAACCATCTTGTTAGTGGGTGAGTCCATCAATATCGTTTCCTCCCTGGTAGTAAATAATTATCCTGTTGGGTAAGCAAACAATAGTTCCGGGTGGTTTACTAATCCACCCCTGGTTCATACATATTTTATCAGGACAGTAATGTGGTGAAGATGGGTTTATTCTAACATTATAACCATTCAGATCAAGTATCAAATTACCCCAGGTACCTTTTAACTCAATGGTTCTCTCTTCGGAGGGCAGGGGTATCTTTGCATAAACCTGTTTTTTATATTCTACTATTACTGATTCAATTCGTTGGTTAAAACCCCACCCAGAATATAGAAACAAGTAGAGTAAAAAAGAAAATAGTAACATAGAAGCGGTAAATAGATAAATCAGTAAATCTCCTCGTTTCATAACTCGGGCTGAAATAAACTTTCAGCATCACCTGTGAAATGAATCTTCAAATCGGGGGTTATGATTATAGCCATTAGAGATTTTTGGGTAAGAAATTCTATCCCTTTCTGCAGACCCATAGACATAACAGCCGTAGAAACAGCATCGGAAAGAAGACCATTTTTATTTATTATAGTTACGCTTAGCAACTCCTCCGATGGATAACCTGTAAAAGGGTTTAGTAGGTGGTGATACCTTTTCCCATTAATAATTTTATACCTTTCGTAATCACCGGAAGTTGAAACTACCATATTTGAGGTTAAATTCAATACACCAATAATACCCTCTCTTCTGGGATGCTGGATACCAATTCTCCAGTATTTCCTTCCCGCCGGAGAACCATACACTCCTATAGTGCCTCCAGCATTTATAACAGCTCTGTCAGTCCCCCTGTTTTTCAGTATTTCAAAAGCTCTATCTACAGCAAAACCTTTAACCACAGCACCAAAATCAAGTGAAACCCCTGGAATAGTAAAGGATACCTGCCTATCCTGTTCATTAATAATTATATTCCTGGTTTTACTTAGAGACATTGCCTCATTTAATATATTAATTTCGGGTAAATCAGTAAACTCTTCTCCTTTGATTACCTTCATCCATATATCTACCAGAGGTCCTATCGCAGGATTAAAATGACCTTCGGTATAATAAAACAACTTTAAACTCTCTGTGAGTAAATTCATAAAGATAGCGGGAATATAAATGGGCTTTTCATAAGCATTTTTATTCACATCAAAAACAACCGAATTTTCATCGTAACGATTGAAGATTGATTCTAATAATTTAAAATCATTTAACATCTCTTCCGTAACTGCATCATCAGAATGACGGTAAGTAGTAATTTCAATATAGGTATCCATAGCAAAATCTCTAACAGTTCGAGGCTTGGTTTCTGCTTTATTTACCCAGTAAGCAAATAGCAAGGCTAAAACTAAGAGAATCAGGGATGAATATTTAAATGCTCTCCGCAAACCTTACAATCTCCCTTATCTGTAACTTCAACTTTATGAACTTCAAATCCAGTTCTTTTTATAGCAACACTATTACACCTGGGACAGACAGTATTTTCTTCTAATATTTCTCTGGCATTCCCTAAATAAATAAAATCTAATCCACACTCCTTACCTATATCTTTAGCCCTGATTAGTGATTGTATAGGAGTTGGAGTAAGATAAGAAAATTCCAGATAAGGGAAAAACCGGGTAATATGCCAGGGGGTTTTATTTCCCAGTTTTTCACTTATAAAAGTAGCAATTGACTTAAGTTCATCTTCAGCATCATTAATTGTAGTTATAATGTTAGTAACAATTTCCACATGAATTCCGGACTCTTTTGCCTGCAAAGCAGATGCCATGGGAATTTCTACCTCAGATAATCCTGTGATTAATTTAAAAGTGTTCCGAGAAAAAGCTTTAATATCAACTCTGTAAACATCTATATAATTGAGTAATTCTTTTAAAGGCTTTTCCTTGATAAATCCATTGGTAACCATAACCGTGTATAGATTATTCTCTTGCGCATTTTTTGCACTTTCCCTAACATATTCAAACCAGATAGTAGGTTCGTTATAGGTCCAGCTAATTCCTTTAGAGTTTGTTTTTAAGGCTATTTTAGAAAGCTGGTGGGTACTGATATCTCTCAAATTTACATTCTGGCAAGACGAACGGGATAACTCCCAATTCTGACAGTGGCGACACCTTAAATTACACCCAACTGTCCCTACAGAAAGAACTGAACTTCCGGGCTTATAATGATACACGGGCTTTTTTTCAATTGGGTCAACTGCTATGGAAGCAGCACGGTTATAAATCAAAGTATAAAGGACGCCTTCAATATTTTCCCTTACACCACATTTACCTATTTTTCCTTCAGATATCAGGCAAAGGTTGGGACAGAGAAAGCAACGAACCCTATTATCTATTAAGGATTCATAATAAGATGCTTTTTTCAGTAGTTTAAATCCCCTTTACTTATTCCAACCTTTGAACTTCAAAAAAATATATTTTAATTTCATCGTCCTCATCAATACCAGCTTTTAATCGAGCTATGCGAATTTGTTGTTCTACAGAATTTATGCCTTCTATACCAGGTAATAACACCCCTCTCTTTAAGCCTTTTTCCACTACTACTCCATACTTCAGGGGATTAAGTCTGGAAATATCTCTAACTTCCTGCAGAGGACTTAATATATCAAGAGAATAATTCAGGTTGGGAAGCTCACAAGTTTCAATGGGAGGAAAACGAGGGTCTCTGGTAGCAGCTTTAATAGCGTTTTCTATAATTTCCAAGGTTAAATTTTCCTGAGTGCTGGAGATTGTTCCAATACAACCTCGCAATTTTCCTTTAGAACGTATAGTTACAAAACAGGGTGCTGGTAATCGGTAATCACAATTTAACTCATCAATAATTGTTGGAGAAGGTTTTCGTCCCTCAGTCAGGTATAATTCCACAGCTTCTTTTGCCAGAATAATCAGAGGATGCAATTATACTTCCTCTATACCTCCCACCAGATAACCAACACCAAAAGGACATTCATAGGAATACAGTTTTGATTTAAAGGTAGAATCAGAAAACGCACCAATCAGGGTCATTAAAGGTCTATACCCACATTCACCAGCTCTTTCTAATAACTCCCAATCCATATTTTTTACCCTGGAAACATCTCCAGTTTCAAAGAAATTAGCTATCATATGATCAAACAATTTCCCCTGGGGGTCATACCCAGCAGGTGCATTATAAGTTAAACGATGAGACATATCACCACTGGCAATTATCAGCAGATTTCTATTTAATTCTCGTGCAGTTTCACTGATAATTTTTCCAAAATCCATATGATAATCCACTCCCTCCCAGGCAATACTGGTAACAACCAATTTTCCTTTAATACCTTTTTTATGTAAAAAGTAAAGCGGCAACATGATACCATGGTCCAGGGAAGTTTCATATAATGGATTGAATTGTACCTTATTTTCCTTAGAGACCAGGTGTGAAATAAATTCTACGTCACATTCACCTGAAAGAGTTATTTCAGGAAAACCAAAATTGATAAAGCTCCCTTTAACCTCCCTGGAAGCCAGGATGGTTATCGCATTTCTGGAAACAGGGGTATGGGGACCCATAATAACTATAGTATCCAGGCTAACCCCTTCCAGAGATGCAAGAGCTTTTTCAATACCTTTTAAAGTTTTATTAACTTCCAACAATCTTTTGCCGCCGATCTCTTTTATTAATAATGGGGGGTGGGGAAAAAGTAAACCTTTTTTAATCTGCATGTACAGGCACTTTGATATAGTTAACTATGGATTTTGTAGGACATTTCTCCACACAGGTTCCGCAATAATCACATAAAGCATAGTCAATAACAGCCAAATTTCCTAAAGATGGTTCCAGGCGGATTGCTCCTTTAGGACAGTTCTTTACACAAATACCGCATTTGATACAACCTACCTGACAGGCTTTTCTGACTTCTGGACCTTTCTGGGGTGAAACACAGGAAATGATAACATAATTATCTCGGGGAAAAATCGCTATAATTTTTCTGGGGCAAGCTTTGATACATAAACCACAAGCAGTACATTTACTTTCTTCAACTATGGGTAAATTATCACTGGACATCCTTAGGGCATCAAAAACACAAACTTTAACGCAATCTGCTAACCCCAAGCAACCATAAATACATTGCTTAAATCCGCCAGAAATCTGAGAAGCCGCATTACAGGTATTTATTCCGTAGTATTCAGCTCTACTATAGGAGCGAGCCTCGTCTCCCTGACATAGAATACGGGCAACACCAGGTATTACCTGTGAAACCTCAATTCCCAATAATTTACCAATTTCAGTAACTACTTTACTTCCCCCCACTGTACATTTTTCTGGCCCCAATTCACCTCGTAAAATATATTCAGCTAATTGTCTGCACCCGGGATAACCGCAAGCTCCGCAATTTGCCCCGGGTAATAGATTTTGTATCATCTCTAAACGAGGGTCTTCTTCAACTTTAAATTTTTGGGAAAATAGTGCTAACCCCAAACCAAAAACCAGTCCTAATCCACCGGTAACTATTAAACTCTGAATAATAAATTCAATCATAACTTAATCTCCTTACTTGGCCATACCGGTGAATCCCATAAAGGCTACTGCTAAAATAGCAGTTAATATAAATACTATGGGATAACCTTCCAGAAATTTTGGTATATTACTATGCTTAATCCTCTGTCGCAGGTTAGCTAATAGGAGCATGGCCAGAGTGTAACCCAGGGCAACTCCTATTGAATTAACAATTGACTGTATCAGGGTATATCCTTCTCTTTGATTTATAAAAGTAAGTCCCAGTATAGCACAGTTAGTAGTTATCAATGGTAGATATATCCCCATAACATGATAGAGGGAGGGTATGCTTTTCCTGAGGTAAATCTCCACCAATTGAACCAGTGAAGCAATAACCAGGATAAAGATGAGTGTACTCAAAAAAGATAATCCCAGGGGTTGTAAAATAAAAACATTCAAGAACCAGGTTGCTACTCCGGCTAACACCATTACAAAAGTTACTGCCCAACCCATACCCAAAGCAGGTCCGGGTTCTGCGGTCATTCCTACATAAGAACATAGCGCCAAGAATCTCATCAGAACGATATTATTAACAAGTAATGCCGCGATGAAAAGCTTAAGCAGATCCATGTTTGTGTCCTCCGTCACTTTTCAGTTTAAACAGATTATTAAATATGGCTATCATAATACCGATTGCAAAAAATGCACCTGGAGGAAGAATCATTATTAAAGCAGGTTCAAAACCTTTAAAAGGTAAAGAAATTCCCAAAATAGTTCCATTACCAAGAAATTCCCTCACACCCGAGAGCACTACGAGAGTCAATATAAAGCCAATCCCCATTCCTAGTCCATCAGCAATTGCCCTTATCAGGGTATTTCTGGAAGCAAAAGCTTCTGCTCTACCCATAATGATACAGTTGACTACTATGAGAGGAATAAATATACCGAGGGTTTTATGGAGTGATGGAAAATAAGCAGCCATTGATAGGTCGGTAATAGTCACAAAGGTAGCTATAATAATGATAAATACAGGTATCCTGATTTCCTTAGGGACAACATTCCTGATGAGAGCGATGGTTATGTTTGAACCCAAAAGAACAAAGGTGGTAGCAAGACCCATACCAATCCCATTCATGACGGTTGTGGATACAGCAAGAACCGGACATAAACCTATCATCAGTTTTAATACAGCATTTTCCGATATAATTCCATTTACAAAATCTTTCCAGAGCTGTTTCATTATTTCCAAGCCTCCCTATTTTTCAACACATATTCTGCTATTTTTTTAACCAGTTTTGCAACTGCTGCTGAAGACTTGGTTGCTCCTGCTATGGCAGTTAAATCGTTCTTGATGGTTAAAGGGTCTTCCAGAGTTTTACCTATAAACATACCGGTAAATGATACATCAGCAATTTTAGAACCAAGACCAGGAGTTTCCTTGTGTTCAATTATTTCAATCCCGGTAATTCTATTATCGTTGGAAATTCCTATTAGCATTACAATAGCCCCGCCATAGCCTACTGTTACCCCTTTCAATACTACTCCAACCGGGTCCTTCTGTGAGTTAATGGTACCAAGATATATGTTGGTGATGGTCATTACAGAATCATCAAGAGGTTCAAATTCTGAGGCATCCAACTCCCTGAAACCTTTTGCTGAAGGTAATGCTTCATTTAACATCCGTAGCGTATCTTCATCTTTTTGTTGCTCAATAATAGGTTTAGTTTGAAAATAAACATAAGACAGGGCTCCTGATGATATAATTCCTACCAGCATTAATATAAAACCAAGTCTCAGGGCATTCATTTACGCACCATCCCAAATTTTCTAGGAAGGGTTGCTTGTTCCAGCATAGGTGCAAAAGCATTCATAATAAGGATGGCATAAGTAACCCCTTCAGGATAACCGCCAAAAGCCCTGATAGTAATGGTTAATAGACCGCAACCTATTCCAAATAAAAGCTTTCCCCAGGGAGTAATGGGGCTTGTAACATAATCTGTTGCCATAAAAAATGCTCCCAGAAGAATACCTCCTGCCAGGAGGTCAAAGATCGGATCTCTACCCAAAGTCAAACTCAAAATAGCAGCGGACCCTAAATAAGCAACAGGTATTCGCCATTCAATAGTTCTGGATAAGAGTAAAAATAAACCTCCTAATATCAGGGCTATGGCTGAAGTTTCACCTAAAGAGCCAGCAGTATTACCTAATAATAAATCCTGATAGGAAGGTAAGGATAAATTATCCCTGAAAAAAGCCAGGGGAGTAGCTGTGGTTATCCCTGAAAAAGGCTGGACAAAAGTTGTCAGGTGGGTGGGCCAGGAAATTAATAAGACCGCTCTTCCAACCAGCGCTGGATTAAAAGGATTATGCCCAAGACCTCCAAAAAATTCTTTCGCTACAACAATAGCAATAGCGCTGCCCACAATGGGTATCCACCATGGGGAGGTAGGAGGCAAAGTTAAAGCCAGGAGTAATCCTGTAACCACACTACTGGAATAAGTTCCTGCGATGGGTTTTCTTTTAAATAACCTGAGTATGATAAATTCAAATAAAATCGCTGAAGCAACTGATAAACCCACAACTTTCAAAAAACTAATCCAACCGAAAAAGTAAAAAGCTGCGAAAGAAGCCGGTACCAGTGATAATATAACTCTATTCATTATTTTATCACTATTGATATCGGCATGAAAATGAGGAGAAGGTGAAATTATAACTTTACTTTCATTCAATTCTGCCAATTTACTCTGCCTCCTATGACTTTGAACCCATTTTTCTTAATTTAAACAATTCGGTTTTAGCTATTTTAACATAGTGAACAAGAGGAATATTAGCCGGGCAAACATAAGAACACCTGCCACATTCAAAACAATCAGAGGCTCCATAAAACTCTGCCTTAGAATAGTCGCCTAATTTGGTGCTGGAAGTAATAAATGCAGGCATCAGCCTAAGAGGGCAGTTTTGAATGCACCTACTGCACCTGATGCAATCTGCTGTTTCCTGAATCCTGGTTTTTCTTAAAAACAATAAACCAGATGTTCCCTTTATTATAGGCACATCAAGTGTAGCCTGAGAAAAACCTGTCATAGGCCCACCCATTATAAATCTGGAGTAACCATCAGTAAACTCAACTGTATTTTCTACAATATCTTTTACTATTACCCCTAAATGAACTTTAGCGTTGATGGCTTCATTGACTGCGTCTCCGGAAATGGTTATTACTCTCTCGGTAAGTACTTTACCCTCAAAAACAGCTTCTGCCAGGCTTATAGCTGTGGATACATTACTAACCACTACACTCACATCCAGAGGAAGTCCTCCACGGGGCACTTCTTTTCCAATAATTGTTTTAATCATAACTTTTTCAGCTCCCTGGGGGTACTTACTGGGTAAAACGAAAACTCTAACCTCTGGAGTTTGCCTGACCATTTCATCCAGCAGTTTAATAGCATCCTTTTTATTATCTTCAATAGCAATTAAACCCTTTTTGGCTCCAACTGCTAACATGATAAGTTTTAATCCAGAAATTAATTTTTCCGGATTCTCCAGCATCTGCCTGTGGTCCACAGTTAGATAAGGCTCACACTCTGCTCCATTGATAATGGCATATTCAATAGGTTTGGTTGGGTTTAACTTTACATGCGTAGGAAATGCTGCGCCACCCTGACCTACCAATCCTGCTTCTCTTGCCCTTAGCCTGATGTCCTCAGGGGTAATTGGATAATTTAGTGGTTTTAGTATAATTTCATCCGTGTTGCCATCGTTTTCAATGATTATAGACTCAATTTCTCTGCCAAGTATCGGGTGAAGCCAGGACGATATTGATTTTACTTTTCCGCTTATAGACGAATGAATGGGAGCAAAAACATAACCTGGAGAATCTCCAATAACCTGTCCTTTTAAAACAGCATCCCCCGCTTTTACAATCGGTTGAGCTGGTGCTCCAGTATGTTGTTGCATCAACATTACAATTCTCTTGGGGGTTTTAAGATAAACTATGGGTTTATTACTCGATATTTTGAACTCATGCGGATTTAACTCGTGTTCAAGAATCATGTTTCCTCCTTAATAATCTGCCTCCAATGTTTCTTAACGCTAATCTTAACTCTTCCCAGGTAGGTTCGTTAACCCAGGCTTGAGTTATAAATTTACCTATAGTCGATAAATCATGAGCATCTGAACCATAAATAATTCCTACATTGTCAGGAATTGACAGTTCAGAATTCATATAATTGTATATTTCTACCCCATCAATATCTATATCTGGAGGTATGAAACCTAATTGAGAGTAAATACTGAAAGCAGGTCGGTTAATATGAGCTAAAATTACCAGGGTTTCGTAGGTTCTCGCCAGCTTGATAATGCTATCAAGGTTTAAATCAACTGAAAATATCAGTAATCGTTTTTCAACATTAATCACCATATCATCCTGATTGACCACGCATTGAGGTTTTATAGCACTTACCTCATCAATAATTGATGGTGAATTTTTAAGCACCTCAACTTCAAACCTGATGGCTTGTTCGTAAGTACGAAAATATAAAAGCAAGTGAACTTCTTCTTTTGTTTGCACCTCCATAGCTGGAATAACCTTAACGCCACATAATTTACCCCGTTTACAGAAACCTGGAAAATTACGCACTGAATGGTGGTCAGTTATACTGATTAAATCTATACCTTTCTCTTTGACTTCTGCTAATACTTTCTTAGGACTCATATCCCAGGTAGAACAGGGAGATAAGACAGAGTGTATGTGTAAATCAAGGTTATACCACTGCAAGTATGCAATCACCTTATCCCGGATATATATAAATTCCCGGAAAGTTCATAAGAAGGTAAGGAACTTCTTAGAATGGTTATCCCTTCTTCCTGGGCTTTGCTAATCACCTCCTCGTTAACCTCCAGATTGGAGGTTACTATGACTGCCGCTACCTTACAAAGTGAGGCAACTGCAACTACATTCATATGTGTTTGTATGGTTAACCACAAATCACCTTCTTTAGCGTTTCCCATTATATAACTGAGTAAATCAGAAACAACACCGCTCCTCACTTCTACTTCAAGATTACCTTTGCTTAAAACCTGTAAATTCAGATTATCAATAACCTCTCTTAACAGCAAAAAATCGTACCTCCTTTATTTAAATCTCTGGGGTGATGGGCCAAGGCGAGATAAGTCCATAACCTCTTCAGCTAATTTTTTAAGTTTGTCTTTCAAAACGAAAATACAATCTGTAATATAAGACCATCCCATAACCACATCTTCAGCAAAAGCTCTGCAGGTAGGCGCTCCGCAAGCACCACAATCTATCCCTGGTAGGGTATTTAATATATGCTCTAATTGCTCCAATTTCCGAAGTGACACTTCCATTTCTTCGTCTAACTTCAATACAGGTCTTTCCGTAATCTGGTTTATCAGATCATACAAACCATTCTTAAAATCATTAATCAGTTCTTCTTTCCACTCATTAGAAACCAATGTTGTTGTAGATTTTTTCATCCTTTTAAGATGCTGTACCAATACCACCGGAGATAGAGCATTAAGAATTCCACCCGCACAGCCATACTCGCAAGCCCAGAGCTCTAAAATCTCCGGAGAAAGATTGTGTTTTATCTCTTCTTCATGAAGAGTGTTCTTTATCCGATTTATACTGCATAATGATAGTATGTCTTTATCGGGAATAGCATCAGAAAACCATTGACCACAACATGACATTATTCCATTACTTAAATCACCTGGGGGAGTTTTTTCAAAATACCGGCGAGCCAGTTGATAAAAATGATTCATTGGTATAGTAAAATCTATTCGGGAGGAGTCTACACCGAGTGGAGACTTAATAGAAGTGATCTGAGCTGGGCAGGTGGAAAGGAGGGCTACCTTTAAATTATTATCTTTTTTCTTAGCCAGGCTAGCGCTAATCTCCCAGGGAGAGTCAAACATAGTAACATTGCCTAATAAGTTCGGAAAACTGACAGTAAGTAATCTTAAGACACTCGGACATACAGGAGGTATGAGCCCCTTTTTCTTACCTGTTTTATCTATAAACAATTGTAATAATTCCGGATAAACCTCAAAGATCAAACTCATATCGTAAGCTTTATTAAACCCGAGTGATTTAATAAACTTATTTACCGTAGCAAAAGCAGGGGGCGGGTCAAAATGTAAATAAAAAACGGGAGGTATTAACACAATAACATTATCTCTTTCAGGAATACTGGAAATATGGTCAAATATCACACCTCGGGCTTTATAGGGACAAACCCGTATACACTCTCCACAATCTATGCACCTAATTGGTAATATACGAGCTTTCTCATCTACCACCCTGATAGCTTCAGTTGGGCAGATACGAACACAGTGGGTACACCCTTTGCATAAATCATCTTCAATAGTAATTGAATGCATATAACCCTTCATTTTTACCTCCTGTTGAGATTAACCACCGCGTACATCTTTGTCCCTACACCCACACGGCTGTCAACCTGAAAAAAATCAGCATTTCTCTTTATATTTGGCAAACCCATTCCTGCACCAAAACCCATCTCCCTTATATAATCCGGTGCAGTAGTAAACCCTTCCTGTAGCGCTAAATTCACATCGGGGATACCTGGTCCCTTATCCTCTGCAATCACTTCAACTTTCTCGGAGTTTACTTTGGCCTGCAGAGAACCCCTATCAGCGTGGATTATAATATTCATTTCAGCTTCATAAGCTATTATACCTATTCTTCTTAAATCTTTGGGGTCTATGGATAATTGTTGCAGGGATTTCCGCATCTGCAGGGAAGCATTCCCGGCATGAACAAAATCTTTTCCTAAAATCTGATAAGTATAGCTTATTACTCCTTCTGAAGGGGTAGTTTTTTTGACAACCATCTCTGTATCCAGGGCTTCCTGTAAAAAAGCAAATAAAGACCACCAATAAACTACTCCTATAACTCTAAATTCTTCATCAACCACGGGAAGCCGTCCAAATTTGAAGCGGTTCATTTCTCTGAGAGCTTCAATAAGGGTTTTATTTAGAATTAAATACTTTACTGGTGTAGTCATATATTTACTTACCGGGGCTTCCAGGTCTTTATTTTCAATACAGATAATCAAGTCGCTGATAGAAATTATACCTAAAAGATGACCTTCCTCGTCAGTTACTGGAACTCCATCAAGCCTTCTAACTCTCATTAATTCTTTGATATGCCTCATCTGCCAGTAAGGAGTAACCTGAGGAATATTCCTCACCATCACTTTTTCCACAGAGTAAGAAAGAATATCCTGCCCTAACTTATTAGTTGCTTCTGAGTCCATGGTCATATAAAATTCCGCAGGTTTCAAACAAAGATAAATCGGTGGATACTATAGGGATACCTAATTCCTCGGCAAGAATTAAAATGGTATCGTCGGTCTTTTTTCCGCTTACAATGATTATGCCCACCATTCCTACCATTTCTGCCGTCCTCACAATCTGGGGAGAAGATAGGGAGGTGATAAGAATGGCTCCTTCTGTGGGAGAGGCGAGAACATCTGACATCAGGTCAGCTGCCCAGGCTTTATTAACATCCAGATTTTCCAGGTGCTGACAAACACATATCCTACCCTTAACCAGGTTAATAATGTTATTAAGTTTCACTTCCTTCTCCTTGAAGATAATTTATAATTTGGTCAATTTTCACTATTTGTTTTTGGTACTCTTGTTCCCTTCGCATAAATTCTTCAATGGTTGCTGGTGAGGCTTTTTCCCTGAAAATAGGATTCTCGAGATTTTTTTGGACCTTTTCCAATTCAGTGGATAAATCAACCAGGCTTCCCTTAAGTTTAACAATTTCTTCTTCAATATCTACCAAACCTTTTAAGTTAACAAATATCGAAGTTCCCCTGACTACCTGGATTGCTGAACTTTTAGGCCAGGTTTCCAGGTTATAAACAATGTTCAAATCACCAATATCTACCACCTGCTGGATGTAGTTAGAACCTTCAACTAATGATTGATATTCAAAAGCATCCGAGGGATGAATAACCACCCTTATAGGACGTGCGGGTTTGATTTTGAACAAACTACGAATATTTCTAATTGCAGTTATGATGTCAAAGATATAATTTGTTTTTTCCAGAGCTATTTCGCATTCAGGAAAATCAACTTTATTAACCCAGTCCTGTATTATCAGGGGCTGCAAATTATCTTGATTAAGATTAGACCAGAGCTCCTCAGTTATGAAAGGAATGACCGGATGCAGTAGAATTAATATGTTTTTAAGAACATAATATAGTGTAAACAGGGTTCCCTGGCTATCTTTTTTAAATTTAGATATTTCCAGGTACCAGTCGCAATAATCCTTCCAGAAGAATTCTTCAATAGCTTTTACATAGTTTGCCATATCAAAAGAAGCAAATTTTTCATTAACTTCCTTTACTAATTGAGATAAACGAGATAGGATATATCTATCAAACAGGTCCAAATCAATCAGGTCAGGTAGTTTTTCGAACTTATTCTCCCCAATGGTAGCAATAACATAGCGAGAAGCATTCCACAATTTATTCATGAAGTTTCTGCTATGAAGGAGATACGGTTTTGTTAAAGCAATATCCTGACCTCCAAGGGTGCTTAAAGATGCCAGGGTAAACCTGAGGGCATCTGTACCAAAATCTTTTATCAAATCAAGGGGATCAAGAACATTTTTCAGAGATTTAGACATTTTTCTGCCTTTCTCATCTCTCACTAAACCATGTATTAAAACATTTTTAAATGGTGGTTTACCGGTTAACTCTAATCCTGCCATGATCATTCGGGAAACCCAAAAGGTCAGTATGTCATAACCTGTGACTAAAACTGAAGTGGGATAGAAATATTCTAAATCCTGGGTTGAATCAGGCCAACCAAAAACTGAAAAAGGCCATAATGCAGAACTAAACCAGGTATCCAGAACATCTTCAACTTCTTCAAGGTTCTCAGAGGAACAATAACTGCATTTTTCAGGCGTTTCCCGGGAAACGATAACTTCTTTGCAAGACTGACAAATCCAGGCTGGAACGCGGTGTCCCCACCAGAGTTGCCTGGAAATACACCAATCTTTGAGATTTTCCATCCAATCCAGATACACTGCAGACCATCTCTCTGGAGTGAAGATAATTTCTCCACTTTTTACTTTCTCAATAGCTGCTTTTTTAATCTCCTGGACACCTAAAAACCATTGGACAGACAGCAATGGTTCTATTATAGTATGGCACCTACTGCATCTTCCCGGAGAGTATCTGTAAGACTCGGTTTTTATCAATCTATTTTCCAAGTTAAGTTTTTTTACCATTAATTCCCTGGCTTCCAGTACTGATAACCCAGCAAATTCACTACCAGATTCTTCACTCATAAAACCATGTTCGTTAATAATTCTTATCAAAGGAAGATTATGCTTTCTTCCGATTTCATAGTCAAGAAAATCATGGGCTGGGGTTACTTTTACCACCCCAGAACCAAATTCTGAGTCAACCAGAGTGTCAGCAATAATAGGCAAATTTCTACCAACAACTGGTAAAATAGCTACTTTTCCAACAACTGATTTATATCGCAAATCATCTGGATGAACCGCTAAAGCAACATCCCCCAACATTGTTTCAGGTCTGGAAGTTACTATTTCTATATCACCACAGTGTTCAAGTGTATAAATTATATGGTATAGTTTCCCTTCTATCTCTTCTCTTTCCACTTCAATGTCAGAAATTGCAGTATGACAGTGCGGACATAAATTTACCAGGTATTCACCCCTATAAATATAACCTTTTTCATACATACGGACAAAAAACTCAGTTACTGCACGAGAGCAAATGTTGTCAAGGGTGAATCTTTCTCTGTTCCAGTCACAGGAAGCTCCCATTTTCTTTATCTGAGAAGTAATAATCCTGCGACACTTTTCCTTCCATTCCCACATATACTCCTGAAATTCTTTTTTACCTATTCTGGATCTCTCTATACCCAGTTTAAGTAGTTCTTCTTCCACCACATTTTGTGCAGCAATCCCTGCATGGTCAGTTCCAGGTACCCATAATGTAGGAATTTTTCGCATACGATTAATCCTAACTAAAATATCCTGTAAAGTTGCATCAAGAGCATGCCCTAAATGAAGAGAACCAGTAACATTAGGAGGAGGTAAAACAATTACAAAAGGGGGTGAGCCAGTGTCGTTTTGTGGAGCAAAATATCCTTTTTCTTCCCAGAATCGGTACCACTTCTCTTCTACTTCTTCCGGGTTATATCTGGTAGACAAGTTCAATATATTCACCTCATTAGAGCTAAATTATTCAATAAATATACCTTATTATTTATTTTCTTGCAATAGCTTGCATTATTTCCCAGTACATTTTCAAGTGAGAAAGAAACCCTCTCCAAAAGCCTATTTTTTCTGTCTTCATAACCTGGGAAACACCTTGTAAAAATACCTTTTTTTCTTTTAGGCGCATCTTTCTTACACTTTTATAAATCAAGGGCTCAATAGCATAACCTTTTCCTTGTAACAAATCTTTCATTAAAAAAAAAGTTTCTCTTTTTATTGCTCGTTGGGAATTTAAAGCTGGCGTTAAGGCTTGAGTAAAGTCGGTAATTAATCTTCCACCTTTAAACACACCTAAAGTAGTATTGGTTTCTCCAGTAAACACAGGAGTTAACAAAGAATCAATGTGGTGCGGTTTAAGATTGATAATATCTGCATCAATAAATAGTAACACCTCGTAAGTTGAAAGTTTTGCACCGGTAATCAAAGCGTTGCTTTTGCCTGAATTTTTTTTAAACTCCACCAGATAAGCACTATGATTGATAGCTGATTCAGATGTCAAATCTGTTGACCCATCATTAACTACTATTACTTCCCCAACTAATTTAGACTGGATTGCTACCTGGATAACCTGCCCTACTCTTGACTCTTCATTATAAGCAGGAATTATTACTGAAGCTTTTCTTTCAAAAAACTGCTTAGCCATTTTAAGATTTCGTCCTGAGTTTTAATACCCTGAAAAACACCTTTAACGGATACTACAATTCCCTCAGGGGAACCATATAACCCTATATCAGCACCTTTTGCTTCGCCCGGACCATTGATTTCACATCCCATAACCGCTAAGGTGTAATTTTCCTGTAAACCACCGATAAACTCATTTACGAGGGTTGCCAGTTTTAATACATCTATTCTCATTCGGCTACAACCCGGACAGGAAATTAGATTTATTCCTTTTACATTCTTTCTTATATTATTAAGTATCATTTTCGCTACTTCAACTTCTTTGATAGGTCCATCAGTAAGGGACACTCTTATGGTATTACCGATTCCCTTAAATAGCAAATTACCAATACTTAATGATGATTTAACAATACCTGATAAACCTAAACCTGCTTCAGTTAGCCCTATGTGCAGAGGATAATCTATCATGGAGGAAATTTTTTCATTAATAATGATATTGTTTTCTACATGAGAATCTTTAGCAGAAACCATAAGATTTTTCTGGCCAGCAGTTTCAAGAATATCCAGGGTTTTTTTTAATTCGTGTTCAATTATTGTTATTACATCAATATTTCTAAGAACAAGGGAGCCAGTATTGAGCCCAACTCTGATGGCTACATTATAATCAACTGATGCCAGGGCGATATCATGTAATCCTTTAACAGGAGTGTTGCCGGGATTAACCCTGATCATAGAAAAACCCTGCTGCGTAGATAATACGCCCAACTGAGAATCTTTGTGAATGTCAGCTATAACAGGTAAAGAAATATTATTTTTAATAAATCTAAAAGCCTCGGCCTCTTCTGAACATCTAACCGCAACTCGCAGGATGTCTGCTCCAGCTTGTTCTATTTCAGCATACTCCTGTAAAAACTCTTTTTCATGAAGAAGGCTTACGCGAGACATCGTTTCGATTAATACAGGAAAGTTACCACCAACCATTAAATTTCCTAATTTAATGGTACGGGTATTTTTTTCTGGAATAAATATCAAAACAAACTCCTGACTTCTTTTAAAGAAATAAGAATCAGGAATAACATTAAAATAGCAAAACCGATGAAATTTATTAAGCCAAAGATATTTGCTTGAGGTCTTTTCTTAAAAATCATTTCATACAAAAGAACAATGACATAACCTCCATCTAGGGCTGGTAAGGGAAGAAGGTTAACCGTTGCCAGATTTGAGCTTAGCAAAGCAGTGATAAAAAGTAAATATAGTACCCCAGCTCCATAAGCCCGGCTAATAACCTGGGCAACCCCAACGGGTCCAATGAGACCCAGTGATTTCTCCCCGATAATAAAGTAGAATATCGCTTCAATTATTGCTATGGATGCCGAAAAAGTTCTTAAAACCCCATAATAAAGTGAGAATAAAATGGGTATTTTTTTAAACTCAGGGAAAACACCGATAATTCCAACATTATTCACTTTATCCAGGTTGGGTACTACAGGTATTTCTAATTTTTGGGTATTTCTGATTATTGAAAGGGTTATTTCTTTCTCTGGATTGTTGTTAATAACAGAAACCAGTTCCTCCCATTTTTTTACTTCAATACCATTCACCGCAACAACTTTATCGCCTATCTTTATACCAACAGCTTCCGCTGGAAGTCCTGGAACTAAACCTTTAATAGTAGTTGTAGGTTGAGAGGGGTCACCTGATATCAGTATTAAAGTAAACAAAACTATAGAAAGAACAAGGTTCATTACTGAACCCCCAAGAACTACTTTAAGTCTGGCAAAAGGAGACCCAAAAATATATCCGCTTTCTTCTTCAAACAGACCAACTACTTTGGCATAACCTCCGAAAGGTATAATACCTATAGAAAACTTGGTTTCTTTATGTTGAAAACTGTAAATAGAGGGACCGAAACCAATAACAAACCTTTCTACTTTAAAGCCCTCTCTCTTAGCCATCAGAAAATGACCAAATTCGTGTATTCCTATTAAAACACCAAATACTATAATCACTATGAGAATATTCATAAATTAAAAGAATTTACCTCCAAAGACATAAACTAAATAGAACCCCAAAAAAACAAAACAAAGGCTGTCTATCCGGTCAAGGAAACCACCATGTCCGGGAAGTAAAGAAGAGGAGTCTTTAACCCCGTAAGCCCTTTTAATAAAAGATTCACTTAAATCACCCAGGGTAGCTAACAGAGCGGTTATTAACGCCAGAGACAGTTTTAAGGCAAGATTATTGATTCCAAGGTAAGGACTTATTAAAATTGCTGAAATAATAACAGTTGCTAATCCTCCTAAAAATCCTTCCCAACTCTTTTTTGGAGATACCCGGGGCATGAAGGCATGTATTCCGAATGTTTTGCCGATAAAATAAGAACCTGAGTCAAAAATCCAGGTTAACAATAAGGCTAATATTGCCCACTTCGGATTATTTATCTTTAACAAAAGCATAAAAGGTAATAGAAAACCAAGATAGATAATTCCAACTAAAAGGCGGTTTAAAACTCTTCTGCCTCTTGCAGGCTCTACCAGCATAAATAGAGAAACTAAGGTAATTACCGAAGTAATAGCCCAAAAAAATGGTAAGAAATGGAACTGATGAGTTAAAAATAAGTAAAGGTTGACTACGAACATCACCCAACCACCAAGAGCCAGAAGAACAGGAGTATCGATATTCTTCATGGTCATGATTTCCCACCAACATAAAGTCATTATAAATATTATGAAGTAAAAGAAGGGATATGGGTTATCAATCCAGGTAGTATAAAGTACTATGGGAGCTAATATTAATGCTGTTATAGTTCTTTTACTTAATTCGCTCAATGCACTTCCATTATTTCTTTTTCTTTGGCCTTGATCAATTCCTCAACAATTAATATAAATTTATCGGTTGTTTTTTGTATCTTCTCTTGAATTTTATGCATAGTGTCTTCTGATATAAGGTCGTCATTTTTAGCTCTTTTCATATGTTCATTCTGTTCTCTTCTGATAGAACGGATAACTACCTTGCACTCTTCTCCGTGTTTATGCATATTTTTTACTAATTCTTTACGCCGATCTTCGGAAAGTGGTGGAAATACCAGGCGTATGTTAGTACCATCATTAGAGGGAGTTATTCCCAAATCAGATTTAAGAATTGCTTTTTCAACATCTTTAAGTATATTTTTATCCCAGGGTTGGATTAATAAAGTTCGTGCATCAGGAATACTTATCTGACATACCTGGGTTATAGGAGTTGGTGTTTCGTAATAAATAATAGATATTTTTTCTAAAATACGGGAATTTACGCGGCTGGTTCTAATGAGAGAGAAATCTTCTTTTAGTTTAGTAATTGCTTTGTTCATGAGATTTTCTGTTTGGTCAAGAGTTTCTTTCTCCACAAATTCACCTCGCTTACTTTATGCTTGTACCTATTTTTTCTCCTAACACTACTTTAATAATATTTTCCGGTTCATCGCTATTAAAGACTATAATCTTCATTTTATGTTCTCGAGATAAAGAAACAGCAGTGGAATCGATGGCTCCTAACATTTTCATCAAGACATCGTTATAAGTAATTTCTTCATATCTTATTGCCAGAGTTTCTTTGTTAGGGTCAACATTATAAATTCCATCAACTTTATTTTTAGCCATTAATAAAGCTTCGGCTCCTATTTCTACCGCTCTTAAGGCAGCAGCTGTATCGGTAGTAAAAAAAGGATTACCTGTTCCTGCGGCAAAAATAACCACCCTTCCCTTTTCAAGATGCCTTATCGCTCTTCGCAAAATAAAAGGTTCTGCTACTTCACGCATTTCAATGGCTGATAATACCCTGGTTTGAATACCCTTGCTTTCAAGGACTCCCTGAAAAGCAAGGGCATTGATTACGGTTGCCAACATCCCCATGTAATCAGAAACGGATCTATTAATACCCATGGCGTTACCTTCCAGTCCTCGCCAAAGGTTACCGCCCCCTACGATTACTCCTACCTGTACTCCCATCAAAACAATTTCCTTCACTGCATCTGCAATAGTAGTTACTGTATCAAAATGAATACCCTGAGTGCCAGGTCCAGAAAAAGCTCCACCACTTAACTTAAGAACTATTCTTTTATAAAGTGGTTCCCTGGAAGAACTGACCATCCTTAGTCCTCATTAACCTTCATACGAACAAATTTTCTTAAAGATATATTCTCACCGGTTTTAGTGATAACCTCCTTAATTAAATCAAGTACTTTTTTAGAACCATCTTTAACATAAGGCTGCTCTAAAAGACAGATATTTTTAAAGTAATCTTCCAGTTTTCCCAAAGCAATTTTTTCTATTACCTGGGCTGGTTTCCCGCTTTCACGAGCCTGGGATTCAAATATTTCTTTTTCTTTTTCAATTTCTTCAACAGGTACATCTTCCCTGGAAATATATACAGGGTTCATGGCAGTAATTTGCAAAGATATTTCTTTAGCTAAATTCCTGAACTCATCAGTACGGGCTACAAAGTCAGTCTCGCAATTCAATTCTAACATAACTCCAACTTGCTTATCATGATGAATATAAGTCTCAATAATACCTGATTTGGTTTCTCTGGCCATTTTTTTAAGAGCTTGAGTAAGACCTTTTTGTCTAAGCAATTCAGCAGCTTTTTCAAGATTTCCTTCAGTCTCTATTAAAGCTTTTTTACAATCTAAAAAACCTGCTCCAGTAACATCTCTTAATTGTTTTACCATTTCTGCATCCAGACTCATAATAAGTAATCCTCCTTCAAGAATGACAGTTCTTCTTCTTCTTCAACACCATAAAAGGAGGCATCTTTTAAAATTGTAATATCTTCTAAAGATTCTTCTTCGACTATATCCTCAGACGGTTCCAGCTGAACACCTTGCCTTCCTTCAATAACCGCATCAGCTACAAGTCCTAAAACTAGCCTGATTGCCCTAATAGCGTCATCATTACCCGGTATGGGAAAATCTATACCATCAGGATCGCAATTAGTATCCACCAGAGCGATAACCGGAATCCCTAATTTATTGGCTTCTTTTACTGCATTCTCTTCTTTTTTAACATCAATTACCACCAAAACTTGAGGAATTTCAACCATAGAAACAATCCCATTAAGGTTTTTTTCTAACTTGTCAAGTTCTTTAAGAGAGGTCTGGCGATCTTTAACATGTAGTTTAATTATATCTCCGTTATTAACCATTTCTCTTAAAGATTTCAACCTGTTTATCCTTATTTTGATGGTTGAAAAATTTGTCAGGAGTCCACCCAGCCATCGTTCGTTCACATAAAGCATTCCGCATCTTTTTGCTTCATCAACGATTGATCCTTGCGCTTGCCTTTTAGTGCCAACGAAAAGAACATTTCCACCCTGGGCAGAAACCGATTTGACAAATGCATAAGCTTCTTCAATTTTTTTCCGGGTGATTTGCAGATCTACTATATGAATACCGTTTCTCTCAGAAAAAATAAACCTTTTCATTTTAGGATTCCATCTTCTGGTTTGATGCCCAAAATGAACCCCAGCTTCTAATAACTGTTTAAGTGTAACTACTTGCAAAAAAACACCTCCTGGTTTTTCCTCCACTTTTTTCATCTCTTCCTATCGCAGTAAATATTACTGACCTGACAAGAAAATCTAAAAGTGTGTGGTTTTTAAAATTTACTTATAAGTATAACACGAAATATCTGAATTCAAAAAAAAAGAACCTGCCCGGATCTTTTTATTTTGAGAAGGAGGGGGTGAGAGAGGAGGTGGTATAGGGGAAGACCCGGGCAGGGTTATATTTAATTAATATTATTATTCGGAATAATTTTTACCATTATTTTTCCCTGAGTAAATTTTTCGAATTCCACGATTCCGTCTTGCAGTGCAAATAGAGTATAATCTTTACCCAATCCTACATGCTCTCCAGCATATATTTTAGTACCTCTTTGCTTTACGATGATAGAACCAGCTTTTACTGATTGTCCTGCGTATCTTTTTACTCCAAGAAACTTGGGCTGAGAGTCTCTTCCATTAGAAGAACTTCCACCTGCTTTTTTCTTGGCAAATAATTGTAAATTCCATCTTTTCATCTTTAATTAACCTCTTACTTCTACTAACTTAACATACTTATATATTTTAGCTATACTTTTCACGCTTAAAATAAAAACTTCAAGTGCAAACTGAACTTCTCTTTTTTTCTCTTCCCCTATATCGGGAAGAATAACTATAAATTTACCACTTTTAATTATACCACGAACCGGTAATTTTAATACTTTTTTTAAGCCCAGATATAGAGACTGGACGAGAGTTGAAACTGCACTACATACAATCTTATGTTGAAAATGGTTTCCACAATGACCGGTTACTTTAATCCAAGCAGGAGTGTATTTAAGATTTATTTCAACTCGTACCACTTTTAAGCCTGGATTGATTCTACCTTTACAATTACATAAGGGTCCCTATACCCAACTTTTTTATGGTAATCCCTTTTGCTTTTATATTTAAAAACTGTTATTTTCCTATCTCTACCTTGTTTAAGAACTTTAAGAGAAACCGAGGCTCCTTCTAAATAAGGCTTTCCCACTAAAAACTCTCCATCTCGATTAACCAGAATAACTTTATTCCATTGATAAACATCCTGTTCGCTTAAAACAGTAGAAAAAGGCAGTTTGTATACTTTATTTGGTTCCAACTTTACCTGGCGTCCTCTAATATCAATTATTGCGTACATAAATTATCCTCCATAATATTTAATAATCAGCATATTAATGAAATAAACCTGAATAATATTTTATCATAAATATCATGAAAATATGTTACTTTTTTCTCCTTACAATATATACAAATATTTTACTGAGCCTAAAATAAACTAAAAAGTATTGCTTTATATAAAAACTCTTAACAAAATACTGAAGTGTTAATTTTATTAAGGTTTATCTGATAAAAATTGTTTATTAGCGTACCCTTCATAGACTTTACCTTCCTGGTCTGTATAGCGTACTTTGAACCATTCCAGTGCTTCCTCCAGGACAATTACCTTAGAACCTCTGGGCATTACAGCAATCTTTTCAAATGTGCTACCTGCACCCTTCCGTAAATTTAGATTCACTGTTGTGTATTTCTCCGTAGTAGAAGGAGTAGTTGGAGTAGTGGGAGTAGTTGGCGTGGTATTTGAAGGAACAAGTTTCCAAAGTTCGGTAACAGAATTATCCAATGAATCAACTTTCTCTTTATAACTGGCAAAATCTTCCCTTAAACTTTTCAAAGTTTCAGAGCTACGCCTTGCTTCCAATGAATTTACCACAGTTACAATAAAAACTATTGGTATAGCAACTACCACGAACCAGATCCACCAAGGTATAGGTTTTTTGTTATATTGATTAAAATATTCTTCATCATTATAATTTTCATCGTCCAAGGTCTTACCCATATTCATTAAACCCTCCTATCGTTTATCCTAAAACTTCTTTTTCTGCTAAACCGATTGACTCATCAAGGATGTCAATAATTTTGTTTATTTGCTCTCTGGATACCACCAAAGGAGGAGCAACATATGTTTTATCAACTGATGCTCTACATAAGTAAAGACCTCTGTCCCATGCTAATTGCTCCACTCTAAAAGCAAATCTTACATTACCGGGAATTTTCTTTCTGGTATTTTTATCCGCTACATATTCAATAGCGGTTAATAAGCCCATCCCCCGAATGTCGCCAACCGTACGATACTTCTTTAGGGTTTGTAAACCCTGAATTAAATAATTTCCCATCACCCTGGATTGTTGAGCTAAATCCTCAGATTGAATCACATCAATATTCTTAAGAGTAGCTGTGGTTGAAAGAGTATGACCCCCAAAAGTCAACCCATGAATAAACATATAGTCGTCAAAAGCCTGACCAAGCTCTTCTTTTACCAGAACTGCTCCCAGAGGAGCATAGCCAGAAGTCAGGCCCTTGGCTAAAACAATCATATCTGGATGTATATTGAATATTTCTGAAGCAAACATAGCTCCTAATCTTCCAAATGCGCACACTACTTCATCAATAATCAATAAAACCCCATATTGTCGGGTAATTTCCTGCACCCTGCGAAAATAACCTTCAGGTGGGATAATAGCTCCCAGAGCGTTCATGACAGGCTCTAAAATAACCGCCGCTACAGTTTTAGGTCCTTCCCATTCTATCGCCTGAGCAATGGCTTCAGCGCATTCAAGATTACAGGACCCGGGTTCTTTATTAAATTCACAGCGATAACAATAAGGCGCTGATACATGATGAAAGCCAGGTACTAAAGGCTCGAAAGGTTGTCTATAAACCCTGATTCCAGTTGCACTCAACGCACCTAAAGTAACACCATGGTAAGCTTCTTTTCTGGCAATTACTTTATACCTTCCGCCCTGCCCTTTTACCTGAAAATATTGGCGACTCATTTTGATAGCTGTTTCTACTGCTTCTGAACCCCCGCTTACAAAAAATACCCTGTTTAACCCTTCAGGGGCAATTTCTTTAAGTTTAGAAGCTGCCAACATAGCTGGTACATTGGAATAACCGCCAAAAAGAGAGGCATAACCGATTAAATCCATTTGTTCCTTCATGGCCTCAACGATCTCTCTTCTATTATGCCCGACATTTACTACCCATAACATAGAAAGGCCATCAATATACTCTTTTCCCTCAAAATCTCTGATTATGGCTCCGTCACCAGAAACTATAACCTTAGAACCTTTCTCCACTACTTCCTTCATAGAAGTATAATGATGCCAGAGCGTAGGTTGCAACGACTCTTTTTTTATATTATCATAATCCGACATTTTCCCTCCTGAAATTAACCTAAAGTTTTTCCCGTAATATTTTCAATTCATCTTCAGATATACTGTAAGTGTGTTCTTTGGCAGGAAATACACCCATTTCTACTTCATTTTTATAAGTTTTAAGAGCATTGACAATTATTTCTGAAAGATTAGCATATTTCTTTACGAATTTTGCAGTGAAAAGTTCAAAAATCCCCAGCAGGTCATTAACAATAAGAAGCTGTCCATCACAATGTTTACCTGCACCAATTCCAATTATAGGTATGCTAGCTTTCTCAGCGATAATTTGACCTACCTCTTCGGGGATAGCTTCTAATAGTATGGAGAAGGCCCCAGCATCTTCTAAAGCTTTAGCATCATTGATAAGGCTTTCAGCTGTGGCAGCAGTTTTTCCTTGTGCAATAAACCCACCAAGCTGGGTCATTGATTGGGGAGTAAGTCCAATATGTCCCATAACTGGAATGCCAGATTTAACAATTGCCTCTACAATATAGGCCACCCTTGCTCCACCTTCCAGTTTTATAGCATCAGCTCCTCCTTCTTTGATAAACCTTCCGGAGTTCCAGATAGCATCCTCAACATTTCTGTGGTAAGCCATAAAAGGCATATCTCCGATAATCAAAGGAGATTTTGCACCACGACTCACTGCTTTAGTATGGTGAATCATTTCCTCCATGGTTACCGGCAGGGTATTTTTATAACCCAATACTACCATCCCCAATGAATCTCCGACTAAGACTATATCAACACCTGCCTCTTCCATAAAACAGGCCATGGGATAATCGTAACAGGTTAGCATAACTATTTTTTTTCTTTCCTGTTTCTTTTTTAACAGTTCGGGTAGCGACACCTTTTTTCTATCCATAAAATCCTCCTTTTAAGGCTTGGGAATAGATGAGTCTGCGGGACCCTGAGCTGAAATCTTCAAGTTAGGATTTATTCTTTGTACTAACTCATGAATAATTTGAGCTTGTTTCACTTTTTCTCGTGCTAAAAAGGCTAAAGAATCAGGCCCAACCCATGGTTTATATAATGCTCCTACCCCTGGTCCCGGTTCTATTTTGAAGTAGCATGGGGAGCATACCCGAGCAAGTTCAGCACCTTCCCAAAAACGGTTAAAACCTCCCATAGAATCAAATAAATAAACATGGAGATCCATAGGCATCTTAACAGCTTTTCTTATGGACCCGAGAAGTGGTAGGGTCATATCAGCTACAGGATTAAAGGTGTTGGCTCCAAGCATTTCCAGAACTTTTGCCCCGGCAGCATTGGCATGTCCAGCAAAAATAGATACTTTAAAAGTTGTTTCCGGAGGTATATCTCCGTTTTTTTTCATACTGTTTAACAGGCTTAATAAGCCTTCGTCCCAGACGAGAAAACCTCTAAAGCCTGCTTCAATACAGCGGAAAATATCCGAAATAATATAACGAAGGTTATCAGAACCTCTTATTCTTAAACCTGACACAGCTCCTTCGGGGGTAGATATTTGTTTTCCCAAATCCCAGAAAGGTCGGGGGCCTGGTGTAACAATAACTTCAATCCGGGAATCATGGGCGATTCTGGCAAAATCCTTTAATTCTTCCATAGAAAGTAAAGTAGCTCCCATAACCATAGCAATTACTCGATGGATGGGCATCTTTCTTTTGTTCATTTCATCCACCATCGCTTCCAGAGTAGAAGGCCGTTCTATACCTGATATTTCCATACGGTAATGGGCACCATCAGGAAAAGTGTAGGGAGAATCGGTAAGTTCATAAGCATCTATTCCAGGAATACCATATTTTTCCATTAACTTCATTACAAAATCCATATAAAATCCTCCTTAAGGATATTTCTTCTCCAAAAAAATTATATCAGAAATTCTTAATGACTCAGTAACTAGTTAACCTTTCTAATTATTCCGTGAGTGTTATCCTGGTATCTCAGCCTATTCACCCTGCAAGCAGGTTGAATAGTTACAATTATTCCAGAATAAAATAAAGAGTGAGTTCACCAAAGAAAAAGATTTTTAGATAAATATATGGTACCCCCAAGGGGATTCGAACCCCTGCCGCGGCCTTGAAAGGGCCGTGTCCTAGGCCTCTAGACGATGGGGGCACTAAGCAATATAAGGTGGGCCCACCTGGGGTCGAACCAGGAACCTTCCGGTTATGAGCCGGTGGCTCTGCCAGTTGAGCTATGGGCCCACTATTAGCTAAACCTGGCTGCTCGGGCAGGACTTGAACCTGCAACCAGACGGTTAACAGCCGCCTGCTCTACCATTGAGCTACCGAGCAATATTGTCAGGATTTATTATATCATAATTAAGCAACACTTTAAGAAAGTTCATTTAAAAATATCAATGAATAACTAAAGATTTGAAAAACCACATTAATACTAACCCTGATATCATTAACAAAAGCTGGGTAATTGAATCTTCTATATTATTTTTTTTGTGAAGCTGGGGAATCAGATCTGAACCAGCAATATAGATAAAACCACCTGCAGCAATTGGAAGAAAGTAATTAACCAATGGATTTATCAACGAATAAATGTAAAAAGCTACCAGTACTCCAATTATAGAAATCAATCCTGATAATAGGTTTAAAGTTAAAGCTTGTTTTTTGCTAAATCCTCCGTGTAACAGGACCCCAAAATCACCAATCTCCTGTGGTATCTCGTGATAGATAACGGCTATGGTAGTGGCTATTCCTAAGGGTATACTTACCAAAAAAGACGATGCAATAATTATGCCATCAAGAAAATTATGCAAGCTATCCCCTACTAAGTTCATATAGGCAAAAGAGTGAACATCACACTCAAGGTCATGGCAATGGCGCCAATTTAAAAATTTTTCCACTATGAAAAAAATACATATTCCCAGAAGAATAAATAAAAAGGTATTTTCACCTATTAGTTCCAGTGATTCAGGAATAAGGTGTAAAAAGGATGTTCCAAGCATAGTTCCTGAAGAGAAAGCAACTAATAGCAACATAACTTTTTTTAAATTATGTCCTTTTAATCCAAAAAGGATAATACCCAGTAAAGAAATCAAACTACATAACAATGTGGCTACAATAGACCAAAGTAAAATCATTTTCCACCCTGGTAATATTTGAGTTTTTGGTTATTTTTTTCAAGCAAATCAATTAGTTCGTATAAATCTGTAACCACCAGATCAGGATTCATATCTTTAATAACGGTATCTTTCATCTGACCGGAAACCCCGGTTAAAACCAGAATAGAGTAAAGATTATATTTTTTCGCTGAAAGTACATCTATATCCAGACGGTCACCAATAAAAGCGGTTTCTTTTGGAGGGGTGCCCAGATTATTCAAAACCATTTCTACTAGAGGGCCATCGGGTTTACCAATTATGACAGCTTTCTTTCCCGAGGCAGCTTCAACTGCTTTCAAAATTGAACCTCCTCCTGGTTCTATCCTTCCATCTTCAGCTGGAAAAGAAGTATCCGGGTTTGCTCCAATTAAAACCGCTCCTTCTAAGATATATTTCTGGGCAATTTTAAGTTTATTATAATTAAATCCCCTATCTAAACCTACAACTACTGCTTCCGCCTTGTCCACTTCGGTTATTGACCAGCCATATTTTCTAATAGTTCTCTTTAAAGCCAGAGAACCTACAACAAAGGCTTTTCCATGAGGCTTCAGGTTTCTAATTAAATAAATGCCTACTCCCATAGCTGATGTAAAAATGCTATTTTGGTTAATTTCCATTCCCTTACTATTAAAAAATCGGGATAGAGAAAGAGGGGTGTAAGTTGAATTATTAGTTAGTATTGTATACTTAAGTTTATTCATGTTTAAATATTTGATAAATTCAACTGCTCCTGGTAAAGGTACTTTACCTCTGACTAACACTCCATCTACATCTATAATATAACCAGACAATTTTAATACCTTTTCCATGTCTTTATTTTAAATTATTTTTAATCTAATATATTAAAATTAGGTAGTATATTTAAAAATGAACAAAAAAATTACTATGGAAAAGAAAAACACTGTATCTAAACTTATTCCTGGAAAACCTGCCTGGATTATCAGTAAATTAAGTGGTGGAAATGAATATCCTGAAATCAAGAAAACTCTGAAAAAATACCATTTACGCACTATTTGCGAGGATGCTCTCTGTCCCAATAAAGGAGAGTGTTGGGCTAATAAACACGCTACCTTTCTCATTTTGGGAGATAAATGCACCAGGAACTGCCTTTTCTGTAAGGTGAGTTTTGGAAATCCTCAAGGTAATATAGATAAATTAGAACCGGAACGAATTGCTCAAGCAGTTAAAGAGTTGGATATGAAATATATAGTAATTACTTCTACTACCCGCGACGATTTAATTGACGGTGGAGCTTCACATTTTGCCAGAACTTTAAGGTGTATTAAAAACCTGAACTCTTCGGTACAGGTAGAACTTCTAATACCCGATTTCAATAATCAGGAGAATTCCTTAAAAACAGTTATCCAGGAAGGGCCTGAAGTAATAGCTCATAATATAGAAACTGTTCGCAGATTGACCCCAGTTATCAGACATCATAATTGTTCTTATGATAAATCACTAAATGTTTTAAGAGGTTTAAAAAATTTATCAAGTACCCTACTGGTAAAAAGTGGATTAATGGTAGGTTTAGGCGAAAGTAAGGATGAAATATTAGATACTATCAGGGATGTTCGGGAAACTGAAACTGAAATTATCACTATTGGACAGTATCTGAAACCTTCAAAAAACCACTACGAAGTAAAAAAGTTTTACACCCCCGATGAATTTACAGAATTTAGGGATTTTGCCTATTCTATTGGGTTTACCAGAGTAATTTCCGGACCTCTGGTTCGCAGTTCTTATTTATCTGGTAAATAACAGTATTCTCTAAAATTTATACAGATATACAGGATAAGGAGTATCCGCCCCAAAAGGAATTTTCATCACCGAATTTTTTTCCAACCAGTTCTTAATTCTAATTTGGGGATCATATATAGAAGCTCTGTCTTTTCTATAAATATCTATACCAGTATAAAAAACCCACCCTCGATGTTTTTCTTTCAATTCTTTCAGAGTGTTCACTGCCTGGTCAGCAAGTTTATCTTTCATTACAAAAAGAGATAATTCATCCTGGGAAAGAGTGATGAATTGATGGGGAGAAATATCTAAATACCAGGACATTCTCAAGGCTTCGTAAGGAGTAAGAGAAACCAAAACGCCTGGTTGGTTTAGGTCTTTGATAAATAACTGAGCACTTTTTGCTCCTGAAATTGGTGATAGGTAATGGTGAAATAAATTAAAAAAGAAAAGCATTCCGGTGAAAGAAATAAGTATCAGATAAGCCAGGTTTTTATTTTTAAAGGAGCTTAACCCTTTTCCTAATCCCAGAGCATAAAAAGGGACCAGGTAGGATAAATGAGAAAAAGTTAAGAAAGGTTCTCTGAAAGTTAATAAATAAAAAAACAGGGTATTGGTGGGCAAGAACAAGTTAAGGTATAAAAGGTTTTTCTTTTTAAAACAATGTAGGAGTAAAAATAAAATAGAAAAGAAAGCGGATAAAGAGGCAACCAACCAGAAAATAGAAGGGAGCTCTAAAAGGTTGTAATTCCATAAAAAAGCTCCCCATAAACGAGGCCAGAAGTTGTAAATAGGTAAACCCCAACTCCTTCCCAGAGCAGATTTGAGAATAAGTTGATTTAAAAATACTGGCAACCAAGGAAGGTAACCTATCAAAGAAATGATAAAAGGAATAAGGAATTTTTTAAAATTACCCGATATAATTGAAAAGACCAGGAGATAAAAAAATATTATTAAACCCCAGTTGTGAGTATAAAGGAGTAAAGATAGAGATAAAGTTAATCCCAATACAGGCAATACAGATTTTTCTTTTAATAGACGGTTGAAAAAAAAGAAAGATAAGATAACCAGAAATAAAAATATAGGATACATTCTCGGTTCACGAGAAGAAAAAATAAAATTGGGTAAAAATACCAATACCAGTGAGCTAAAAAAAGCTATGTTTTCATCAAATGCTTCTTTCACAAGTATATAAAAAATGATTATAGAACCGAGACCAAAAATTATTGAGAACAGGCGTAAAACTAAATCATTAAATCCAAATAACCGGGCAAAAAGAGCCAGTGAAAAATAATACAAAGGAGGATGAAAATCCCCTATTATATAGGCCCACATTTCTTTAAGTGGCAGTCTTATCAAAGAAGCAGTAAATAGACCATCGCCAGTTAGCGGTTGCTTAAGCAAAAAAATAAGTGAATTTCCTAAATATAGTAATAAAATAACCAGTTTTTTGTTCATCTTAACCCGATATGAGCAAAAAATGTATCTCCGATTTGCTAATCATCAACTTTTGCTTTTCCTCTTTTTGGTTCCTGATAGCTGGCGATATTTGGATATGGTTCTTCTGGCTATTTCTATACCTTTTTTCTCTTTTAGATAATGGGAGATTTCTTTATCGTTCATTTCCGGAAACGACCTGAAAAGCTCGCTTACTTCATGCAATATTTGATTTCTTGTTTTGTCACCCTTCATACTGCCTGCAGTAAGCAGTGATTTTAGCGATACAAACCCTCTGGGGGTTTTAATAATCTTATTTTTAATGGCTCGGGAAACCGTTGTTTGGTGTATCTTTAATCCTTTTCCAATCTGCTGCTCAGTCAGAGTGACAGGAAAATTACTTTTTCTCGTAAGGAACAACTTTTGTTGATTGCTTATAAAGTGAATTACTTCCTTTAAAGTTTCCTTTCTTTTATAAATAGCCCTGATTAAGATTTTTGCTCTTTGATACTTATCATTCAAGAAATTCCTGGCTTCATTGTCAGATGATTTGATTAAATGGATATATTCCTTGTTTAAGAAGGATATTTCGGGCTCGTTGAATAATTCAACTTCAAATCTATCTTCCTGAAAAACTAAAACTGCATCAACCAGACTTCTCTTCTCGTAAATATCTTCAAAACTATATGAAGGATAGGGAGGTATACTTTTAATCATATTGTGAAAGTGTTCATATTCAATTTTAGCTCGCCCGGGGTCTGAAATAGCCAACATTACAAAGTTTTCTACATCTTCCTTTATAATGTCCCCTTCTCGTAATGAAGAAAGCAAGAAAGTAATATATTCCTGGTAATTCTGCGCACCAATCCCCAGGCCTTCAAGCGACATGAATTCTTTTCTTACACTATTTACTACCTCAACATTAATATTATTATTAATGGCAATTTCTTCGGGAGAAGACTCTAAAAACCCAAGGGGTGACAGATTATTTATGATTTCCTGAGAAACTTGATAGCTAATTCCAGAAAACATTACTTTTGCCTGCTGGTCAATAAAACCCATAAATGATTCCTTTTGAGCAGGTATCCAGTCAAAAGATTTATACTCTGTATCACTCCAGTTATCGTTGGTATTACTTTCTAAGCCAATATTACTGTTAATAAGATTACTTTCATTTATCTCTAAAAAGGGATTTTCCTGACACTCTTTTTCTAAAATTATCAGTATCTCGCCAATAGGTAAAGATAGAATCTCCAGGGATGCTATTATTTCGTTTGTTAGTTTTAATCTCGGTTGCTGCTCGTTGGTTAATCCTGATTGTACTTCCAATTAAGCAATCTCCTCATGCGGTTGTTAGCTCCTGACTTGGTCAGGTTCAGGGCACGGGCGATATCCATCAGTGTATAATCAGGATTATTACGTCTCACTTCAGCAATCTCCCTCAGGGAAAAAGGTATTTTCTCCAATAAATGCGCAGTTCTTAACTCTTCAATTTTTTTCAATTGTATTTGGGCTGCCCTGGAGGACCTTGCGGTATTCGCCAGGTCATAATTGACCAGAACCTGGGTCTGATTTCTTACTCTTCTTCTCAATAAAGTATCGTAAATATAAAGAACAGTATCTACAGCTTCAATCAAGGTAAGGAAGGAGATGATATCATCAATGCAGTTTAGATAATATACAATTTTTCCTCGTCTGAAATAATTTTTAAAATGGATCCCCGAGCGATGAGCAAAATTTTCTAATAGTTTTTTTGGTTCTTTGGCAATGATTTCCAGATGATAATTTCCGCCATCTATATTTGCATTTCCTGAAGCTAAAAAAGCCCCTCTAAGATATGCCCGCATTCCATTTTTATTAGGTTTATCGTCCACTTCAGGCAAGAGATCTGTTGGAATGACTATTTCAAAATTACTTTTCTTCCTAAAATGTTTTGCGTCTGTTCCCTTCAAAAGAACCATCAGGCGTCTTACTTTTAATATTTCTCTTGAATTAAAGTAGAAAGCATTTTTACTTATTGATTTAGAAAAATCAGTAAAGGCTTTGATTTCCCATTTTTTAGATACAGAAATGACAGGTGGCTGGTTTTCAGAGCCAAATGATATAAGTTCATCTCTTACTTTTTCTGTAATGCTGACCTTAGTTTCCAATCAATTACACACTCTTTCTGTTAATGTCTCGGTGATACAGCCTTACAGGGTAATTTAATTGTTTTAATTCGGCTTTAATTTTTTCTCCAATATAGACCGCGCGATGCATACCCCCAGAACAACCTACAGCTAAATGAAAAATCGCTTTTCCTTCCTTTTGATAATTCGGAAGTAAAAATTTTAAATAATTCAGTGTATTAGAGAGAAATTCACCGGTTGAGCTCCCTTTTTCTATATAATTTTGTACCCGGCTGTCTGTTCCATTTAGATTAGATAAATCACTTTCGTAATAAGGGTTAGCTAAAAAACGAACATCTAAAACCATATCTGCATCCTGCGGAATACCATACTTGAAACCAAAAGATATAATGCTAACTTCAAAAGGATATTCTCCTTCTTTAAGGAAGTATTCTCTAATTGTCTCTTTTAAATCCTTTACTGTAAGAAAAGTTGTGTCTATGGTAAAAGTAGCTATTTCTCTTAAAGAAACCAGATTAACTCTTTCTTCATCAATTGCGCCCAATAAACTTCCCGATACTTCAAAGGGATGCCTTCTTCTGCTTAGAGCATACCTTTCTAAAAGTGCGCTATCAGAAGCATCTACAAAAATTATTTCGTAATTGTACCGGTTATCCTTGAGTTCATGAAGTAATCTGATAAAAAGAGGCAGGTCAAAGCCTGCCCTGGTATTAAGAGAAAAAGCTAACCTGTTCATACCTTCATCTTTATAAACCACTTCTATTAACTTCTGAAGAACTGAAACCGGAATACTGCTGGCAGTATAATAACCCAGGTCTTCCAGTGTATTAAGGCAGGTTGTCTTACCAGCTCCTGAAATACCTGCTACAAACACTATTTTCATATCAATACCTCCTCTCAAGATTAATAAGATATTGCTTAATTTCTAAACCCCCACTAAAACCACCCAACCCCGATGAACCCACAACCCGATGGCAGGGGATGACAATGGCTATTGGATTATATTTCATCGCTTGCCCTATACTCCGGGGAGAACCACCTGTAATATGACTTAAGTCTTTATAAGAAATTGTCTTGCCGTAGGTTACTGATTTAGTTAACACCTGGTATACATTCCTACGATAGGTAGTACAACCCTCAAGATTGATGGGAACCGAAAAAGTTATTTTTTCACCTGAAAAATATTTAGATAGTTCTTTAATGAATTTTGCAGAATTCGGGGAGACATAGCAATTATTCTCAAGAATAGCGCCCGTAAGATAAAAATATAATTTAATCAGTTGGTCCTTAGAGTTAAAAATTAATTCTCCTTTACCCCAGGGAAAGTCATAATAAACAAGATTATTTATGGAGTTCTTCATAAATCCTCCTTAATATTTCTTTAGGTATGCCTTTAATACTCAATAGCTCCTCATAACTAAGATTATAAATGTTTTTAGTATTCTTTAGTTGGTTTAATATCCTATTTGCTCTAACACTTCCCACACCCTTAATTGTCAGGAGTATAGTTTTTAGCTCAACCTTTTTTTGACGATGGTGTCGTTGGCTGAAACGGTGAGCCTCATCCCTTACTCTTTGTAAAAGCTGTAAGGCTGCTGACCTTCCAGGAAGGTCCAGGGGGTATTCCAGTAAATTTGAAAATAAAGTTTCATCCTCTTTAGCCAGTGAAACTGTTGGTACCTGTACCCCGTACCTACTGAGCACTTTCAAAGCCATGTTCAGGTGTCCTTTACCTCCATCAATCAAAATTAAATCAGGTAATAAAGCAAAGTATTTGTATTTATTTACATAATTTTTGAATCTTCTATGCAATACTTCTTCCAGGTAGGCATAATCATCCTGAATAGGTGAATTAAGTTTGAATACCCGATACTCTTTTTTTTCAGGAACCCCTTTATAAAAAACAACCATAGAACCATAAACATTCGTTCCCTGGTGATGTGAAATATCATAACCTTCAATTCTTTCTGGTAATACAGGTAATTTAAGAACTTGCCTCAATTCCAGGGTTTCATTGTTAAATTTTTCTACATTTTTATTAGTTATTTCTTCTATAATCTTAATACGACTTACGCTATTTTGAAAGGCTAATTGTATTAAGCTATTTTCATCTTCGGTAACAGTCTTTTTTAAAATTATATTTTTGTTAATTTTAACCTTTTTTCTTACCCATTTATACACTTTATCTCTGAGATAAACGCTAATTATGATGGTTTCAGGTAAATCAGAATTATGTTGATATTCTCTTTCTATAAGATATTCAATAATCGTTTCTGGTATATAATCATTAACATTCTCCAGAATAAAATGGTCTTCACCTACTAATCTCCCCTCTCTTAACCTCAACCTTTCAACATGAGCTTCACTTTCAGTGATGATTAAGCATATAAAATCTCTTCTGCTTCTATCGTTAGGTAAAAACACTTTTTGTTTCTCCTGCAGATGTTTTAAACTTCTAATTTTATCTCTAAATATTACTGCTTTTTCATAGTTCATTTTTTCTGCTTCCAGACTCATTTGTGCTTCATAAGAGGATAACAGGTAACTTACATCACCTGATATAAACCTGATAGCATTATTTACATTTTCCTGGTATTCCTCTAAGGAAATATTTTCACCACAGGGAGCCAAACAATATTTTAGATGGTATTTTAAACAGGGACGATTTCGAGTTTTAAAAGATTTATTGCAGGCAGCAATACCAAAAGTATTTCCAACAAATTTTACAATATTTTTTATGGCTAAACTATCTGTATAGGGCCCAAAGAATATCCCTTCTCTATTTCTATTTCTAACTATTTGTATTCGTGGGTATTTTTCAGAAGTAATTAAAATTAAGGGGTATTGTTTATCATCTTTCATCCGGATGTTAAACCTGGGACGATACTTTTTTATTAAATTGTCTTCCAGTATTAATGCTTCTTTTTCGTTCCTGGTAGTTATATAATCTACACTGGTTACTCTATTGAAAAACTTTTTGGTTTCCTCCCGGACATGGTCGGATACCCTATTTTTTATTGATAAAGCTTTCCCCACATATACAACACCCCCTTCAATATCCTTGAGTAAATAAACTCCCGGGTCTTCAGGAAGATTGTTTAAGCATTCGTAGAAACAGCTTTTTTCTGACATAAAACTTTTTTTAAATAAATACCGGTATAAGACGCTGGGTTCAAAATTATGTCTTCTGGAGAACCCTGAGCAACCAGAAAACCTCCTTCCTCTCCCCCTTCTGGTCCCAGATCAATTACATAATCTGCATTTTTAATAATATCAAGATTATGCTCTACTATTATTACTGTATTACCGTTATCAACCAACCTATGTAAAGCTTTAAGCAAATTATCCACATCCAGATAATGAAGACCCACCGTAGGTTCATCTAATAAAAATATAGTATTGGAATTACTTCTCTTCTGAAGTTCGGTTGATAACTTTACTCTTTGAGCCTCACCACCTGAGAGAGTGGGTGCTGGCTGACCGAGCTGAAGATACCCTAATCCTATTTCCTGTAAAAAACTCAAACCTCGGGTAATGGGTGGGGAAAAACTAAAAAGTTTGACTGCTTCATCTACGGTTAAGCTTAAAACATCTGATATAGAGTACCCTTTATAATTAACTTCGATAGTTTCAGAATTATATCTTTTACCTCCGCAAACATCACAGGGAACATGCACATCTGGTAGAAAATGCATCTCAACTCTTGTAAAACCATCTCCACGGCAAGCCTCACACCTTCCACCTTTAACATTAAAACTAAATCTTCCCGGTTTATAACCCCTGATTTTTGAATCAGGTAACTCTGAGAAAAATTTCCTTATATAATCAAAGATACCTATATAGGTAGCTGGATTAGACCGGGGTGTCCGCCCAATAGGGCTCTGATCAACTAAAAGTACTCTTTCTACATCTTGATTCAAATATACACCGGATAGACCTTCTGGTTTGATCTTGTTTCTGCCTAAAGTATATTGAATCCCTTTATAAATAACCTCATATAACAGGGTTGATTTACCGGAACCGGAAACCCCGGTTATTGCGGTCAATAACCCAAGGGGAATTTTCAAAGAAATGTTCTTCAGGTTATGTTTGGAGGCTCCTTGAAGACTAATATACCCTGAAACATTATTTCTTTTCTCTGGAACCGGTATATTCTCTTCTCCTCTCAAGTATTTTGCAGTTAGAGAGCTGCTCTTATTGATGAACTCATCAATTAAGCCTTGAAAAACAACATTACCTCCCCTAACACCTGCGAGTGGTCCCAGGTCAACTATATAATCAGCGGATTTTATAGTTTCTTCGTCATGCTCTACTACTACAACCGTATTTCCGGTGTCTCGTAATTTGAAAAGAGTTTTTAATAATCTGTAGTTATCTCTGGGATGTAGTCCTATAGATGGCTCATCAAGTAAATAAGTAACACCCACCAGCGATGAGCCTACCTGGGTAGCTAACCTGAGTCTTTGAGCTTCCCCTCCAGAAAGAGTGCCAGATAAACGGTTTAATGTAAGATAATTCAAGCCAACATCCTGTAAAAACTTTAGTCTACTTTTAATTTCTTTTATCACCTGCCCCGCAATTAAGTCATCTCGCGGAGAAAGGCTTAAATTATGGATATATTTGATTGCCCCATCTACTGTAAGACAGGTTATCTCATATATATTTAAATCACCAACATAAATAGACAAGGCTTCTTTCTTTAGTTTTCTACCTTCACAAAGTTTGCAGGGAGTTTCCAGCATATATTTACTTATATCATCTCTTACATTATCTGAAGTTGTACCGCGATATCTTCTTAAAAGAAGAGGAATAGCCCCTTCAAATGTATTAAAATAAGTGTGCTTTAATCCTAACTCATCTGTATAGGAAAGTTGAATTTTTTCTCCGTTTGTTCCATACAAAAGCGCCTGTATTACTTTAGGAGGATAAGAGGAAAGAGGTTTCTCAGGATTGAACCCATAGTGCTTGACTACATTCCCTAAAACTGAAGTATAGTAATTACTAAACGCTAGAGGTTCAAAAGCACCTTCCGGAATAGATAACTCCATATCAGGAATTATTAAATCTTTACTTATCTCCATTTTATATCCTAATCCTGTGCAATCCGGACACGCTCCATAAGGAGAATTAAATGAAAAAAGTCGGGGTAAAATTTCTTTATAACGAAACCCACAAACTGGGCAGGAGAATTTTTCAGACATCAAGACACTTCCCCCAGAGTCAGATTCTACCAGAACCAGCCCATCGCCGAGCTTTAAGGCTATTTCCAGAGAATCAATAAGCCTGGAGAAGTCATCCTCTTTTACAATTACTCTATCCACCAAAATTTCAATATGGTGAAATTTATATCTGTCTAAAGAGGGTGCTCCTTCTTCCAAATTAATCAATTCTCCGTTAACTCTTGCCTTAGTTAAACCCTGTTTCAACATGTTTTCAAGTAATTTGCGATATTCTCCTTTCCTCCCCCTGACCACAGGTGCATAAAGAAGTACTTTATCATTTTTGAATTTGTGGGTTATTTCCTGTACCATCTCATCAATACTCTGTCTTCTGATAGGTGTCCCATCTTCGGGACAATAGGGTTTACCGATAGTTGAATAAAGAAGTCTTAAATAATCATAGATTTCAGTCATAGTTCCCACTGTAGATCGCGGGCTTTTACTTATTGATTTTTGGTCTATTGCTATTGTAGGGGATAAACCTTCAATAAAGTCAACATCTGGCTTATCCATCAAGCCAAGAAATTGCCGGGCATAAGCAGATAACGATTCAACATATCTTCTCTGTCCCTCGGCATGTATAGTATCAAAAGCTAAGGTTGACTTACCTGAACCAGATACACCTGATACAACTGTTAATTTATCGCGAGGAATAAAAACATTGATATTTTTGAGATTGTGTACACGAGCACCTTTTACAACAATCTTATCTATGGGCAATTTACCTTGATCTCCTTAATTTATTTTTAATTTCAATAATTCTGTCCCTGATTTCTGCTGCTTCTTCAAAATCTAATTCCTGTGCTTTAACTTTCATTTCTTCTTCCAGGTGCATAATAATTAGTTCAAGTTGTTCAGGATTATATGAATAAATACTTTGGTCATCTTCTTTCCGTGTCCTTATAACCTCAAGGACATCCTTTACTACCTTAATAATTGATTGTGGGGAAATTTCGTTTTCCTGGTTGTATTTTTCTTGAATTTGTCTCCGTCTATTAGTTTCAAAAATAGCTCTTTGTAAGGAACCAGTTAGTTTATCAGCATAAATAACTACCCTTCCATTTATATTTCTTGATGCTCTACCCATAATCTGTATTAGCGACCTTTCAGACCTTAGAAATCCTTCCTTATCTGCATCCAGAATAGCTACCAGAGATACTTCTGGCAGGTCAAGACCTTCTCTGAGTAAATTAATACCTACCAACACATCTATTTCACCTTCTCTTAATGATTTTAAGATGTCCACCCTTTCTATTGTTCGGATATCGCTGTGTAAATAGCGAGCTTTGATGCTCAGTTCAGCAAGGTATTCAGCTAAGTTTTCGGCTAACTTTTTTGTTAATACCAGGACTAAAGCTCTTTCATTTCTTTTAGTACAATCGTGAATTTCACCCAGGAGGTCGTCCACCTGACCTTCCACGGGCCTTATAATAACTAAGGGATCGGTTAATCCTGTAGGTCTGATAATTTGCTCTACTATTTTTTGAGAATTAGCAATTTCATAAGGTCCGGGAGTTGCTGAAACGAAGATTACTTTTTTCATATATGCGGTAAGTTCTTCAAACTTAAGGGGCCTATTATCCAGAGCCGAGGGTAATCTGAAACCAAAATTAACCAGTGTTTCCTTTCTGGATTTATCACCCTCATACATTGCTCTTAACTGGGGAATAGACTGATGAGATTCATCAATTACTAAAAGAAAGTCTTTCGGAAAATAATCTAAAAGAGTATAAGGTTTCTCTCCTGGTTTCCTACTACTCAGGTGCCGAGAATAGTTTTCTACACCCTGACAATAACCTGTCTGCAGCATCATTTCCATATCATACTCGGTCCTTTGTCTTATTCTTTGAGCCTCTAACAATTTTCCATTATCAAGTAAAAAACGATAATGCTCCTCAAGCTCGGTCTTAATTGATGAAATAGCTTTTTCAATTCTACTTTTTTCAGCAACAAAATATTTGGCAGGATAAACTACATAACTCATGTATCTTCTGAGAGGTTTACCTGTTAGGTAATCTATCTCTTGAATCTTTTCTATTTCATCATCAAGAAAAGTTAGCCTGAGAGGAGTCTCAGAAGAAGATGTAAATATCTCAAATATTTCTCCTTTTCTCCTGTAACTGCCCCTTGAAAGATCCAGATCGTTTCTTTGATATCCCAGGGTAAGCAGTTTCCTCTGTAAATCTTGTATAGGAAATATTTCTTTTTCTCTTAACACAATTGCTTGGTCACGATAAGCTTCAGGAACATCTAATCCATAGATAGCAGAAACTGAAGCAACTACTATCACATCACTTCTCTCGGTTATACTTTGCAATGTAGAATGCCGTAATCTATCAATATCCTCATTAATACTTGCATCCTTTTCAATGTAGGTATCGGTTTGAGGAATATAAGCTTCTGGTTGGTAATAATCATAATAGCTTATAAAAAACTCAACGCGGTTTTCAGGAAAAAAATCTTTAAATTCCCCGTATAACTGGGCAGCTAAAGTTTTGTTATGTGACAATACCAATACTGGTAGATTGATCGATGAAATTACCCTGGCAATTGTATAAGTTTTACCTGAACCCGTAACTCCCAGTAGAGTTTGAGGATTAGTATTTGAGTAGATACCATTTATTAATTCATCTATTGCTTCAGGTTGGTCACCCTGAGGACTAAAATGTGTATGGAGTTTGAACATTTTTATTACTTGAAATAATTAAAAAGTATACTGGATATAGAATAAAGACCAATGCGAAGGGATTCTTCATCTATATCAAATCGGGGGTGGTGATGGGGAAAAACTCTCTCTTGATCAGCAAAACCACTTCCAATACGGTAATATAAGGCTGGTGAAACCCTACAGAAATAAGCAAAATCCTCTCCACCTAATCCAAGGTCAGCTTCTACAACTTTTTCCTTTCCGAAAATATCTGTTAAGTGGTCAAAAACTTCGCTGGATAATTGAGGGTTATTATAAATTGAGGGATATCCTGGAGTATGCTTTATATTAATATGTGCTCCACTGGCCAGGGATATACCCTGGCAAATATCTCTTATTTTTTCCAGAGAATTTGTTCTGACCCTGTCACTCATTGTTCTCAGTGTTCCCAGGAGCTTAACTTCGGGAGGAATTATATTATGCTTGCTACCACCAGATATTTTTCCAAAAGTTAAGGCAACAGGCTCAAAGGGATCTGTGTGCCTGGAAACAACAGCTTGAAGATTTTGAATAAGAGAAGCAGCGGTTACTACAGGGTCAATAGATAAATGAGGATAAGCTGCGTGACCACCTTTACCGATAATAGTTAATTCCAGGTCGTCGACATTACCAGAAATATAGCCCTTCTTAATGCCAATAATTCCTGTGGAATATTGGTTATCCAGATGGAATCCGAAAAATAAATCAACATCTGAAAAATCATATTCCTCAATCATAGGTTTAGCACCACCAAGATCTTCTTCGTTAGGTTGGAAGATGAGAACTACTTTCCCGGCAAAATTTCTTCCTCTTTCGGTAATCAGCTGAGCCAATCCTAAAAGTATTGCCATGTGACCATCATGTCCACAGGCATGCATCAGACCAGGATGCTTTGACCGATAAGTGACTTCGTTTTCTTCTTCAATGGGTAAAGCATCCATATCTGCTCTAATCCCAATCACTTTGGGTTTTTCGCTAGAATCTTTTATCCCCTCAATAGTGGCTACTATACCTGTATTAAAAACTTTTGTAAAAGGTATGGACCAGTCTGTGAGTTTTTTTTGGATGAACTTAGAAGTTTCAAATTCTAAAGTGCCTAACTCGGGGTAGGTATGAAAATATCTTCTGTACTCAACTAAATGAGGATAGATTTTATCAATATATTCTTTTAGTTCGTTTTCCACCATTCTAACTCATTAACCTTGAGGATAGGTCTTGCATTATCTCTCTCAGGGTAAATTCCTCAAGCTTCTGACTTTCCAGGTATTTTTTTATCTCATCATACTCATTATCAATGCGTATGAGACTTAAAGACAGGGTTACCCTTCTTCTTTCCTTACTGACATAAATAACCTTGGCCACAACTTCCTGTCCTTCATTAATTACTTCTTTAGGATCAACTATGTTCTTGGTAGTTAAATGGGAAAGAGGTATTAATCCTTCAACACCTGCTTCTAACTCAACAAATACTCCAAAAGAAGCAATTTTTACCACAGTTCCTCTGGCATAGGAGTTAAAAGGATACTTCTGTTCAATATTATTCCAGGGGTCTTCTTCCAAGCTTTTCAGACTGAGTGTAAGTTTTCTTTCGTCTCTTTTAACATTAATTATGCGAGCTTTTACATGATCACCTTCATTTAGAATATCCCTTGGGTTTTTAATTCTTTTAAAAGTAATTTCTGAAAAGGGAATCAAACCTTCAATGCCATCTTCAACCTGTAAAAAACCACCAAAATCATAAACCTTGGTAATCTGACCTTCTACTAAGTCACCGATATTAAATCTGGCTTCTATGTTATCCCAGGGGTCTGTTTTTACCTTCTTGATGCTCAAGTTAACTCTTTGTTTTTCAATATCCACCAGAGTTACTCTGGCTTTAACATGGTCGCCTTCTTTATATAAATCTTGAGGTTTGACATTTCTTCCCCAACTTAATTCAGTAAATGGTACTAAGCCTACTATCCACCCTATTCTTATAAATACTCCATATCCATCAACCCGAACAACTTTTCCCTCAACGATGGAGTCTACAGGATGTATTTTATTAAATTGTTCCCAGGGGTTTGTTTGAGCTAGTTTAAGAGAAAATTTAATTGTTTGTTTTTCACCATCAACTTCTAAAACATATGCCCGAATGACATCTCCTTCTTTTAAAAATTTAACTGGAAGCTTGATTTTTCTCCAAGAAAGTTCATCTATGGGTATTATTCCGTTAATACCACCATAAGATATTTTTATTCCTTCATCATCTATGCGGGTTATTTTTATCCATTTAATATCACCTATTTTTAGACTATTAAAGAGTTTTTCTTTTCTTCTATTTTCTTCTTCTTCAAGAACAACTTTCTGAGATAAAATAACACTTTTCTTACTGGGATCATATTGAAGCACTCTTGCTTTAATCTTCTTACCTATATATTTAGAACGGTCTTTTGTGAATTTTAATCCTATATGAGAAGCTGGTACAAAACCTTTCAATCCCCCCCCTATATCAACCAGAAGACCGCCTTTAATTTCTTCAACTACAAAATATTTTAATATTTCCTGCTTTTCATGTGCTTGCTTAACAGTATTCCAGGTTTTTTGCATCAGAGCTCTTTTTTCAGAAAGCAGAATTGATTCTTCTCCGATAATTTTTAAAATCTGAAACAAAACTTCCTGTCCCAACAAAGCACCAGAAGACATTATTTTGAGGGTTTCTTCAGATAACTCGGTACGGGAAACATAACCCTCAGTTTTATATCCAATATCAACCCAAATTCCGTCTACATCAATCTTTACGACCTTTCCAGATCTGACTTCCCCTCGTCTTGGCGAAATCATTTCCAGGTCTTTTGACTTCAGGTCGCTCTCATCTTTATTAAACATCGCTGTACCTCCAAAAATTCCTCTTTTTATAAAATGAAACAAGGTCTATAACATAGAATTATATCACAATTTTTTCACATTAACTTTTATAAAAAAGAGGTTACTGATAATGGTAAAATATTGGTGCGTGTCTATACTTTAAAAAAATATAAAAAGATGATATTAAATATAATTATATCCCTGAGACCTAAACAATGGGTAAAAAATCTTTTGATTTTTGCTCCTCTTTTCTTTTCAGGACAAGTTTTCACCGACCTTTTATTAAAAAATACCTTTCAGGGTTTTCTTATTTTTACCCTTGTTGTTAGTGGCGGATACTTGATAAACGATATATTTGATAAAAACATAGACTCAAAACATCCTTTAAAAAATAAAAGACCTATTGCTAAGGGTTCTTTAAAGACCAGTACAGCAATTATGATAGCTATTTTGATGAAGTTAACTGGCTTAATCTGGGCTTATAACCTAAATTTACCTTTTTTCTTTATAGCCTTAATTTATTTAGTGATTATGTTAGGGTATCACACCTGGTTGAAAAATTATGTTCTGTTAGACATAATTATTGTTTCCTCTGGATACTTGCTAAGAATTATTGGGGGAGGCATTTTAATAAATGTTGAACCCTCTCCCTGGTTGTTATTGGTCACTTTCTCCTTATCACTTTTTCTGGTAGTTTCCAAAAGAATTGGGGAAATAAAAAACATCCCACTAGAAAATAGGAGAAAATCTTTAAACTTTTATTCTGAGAGCATGCTTAACAATATGTTGATAGTTTCTACCACCTTAACAATTACTGCTTATTCAATCTATGCTTTTTTATCCTCCAATAACCCGGTATTAAGCAGAAATATACTACAACTAAGTTTACTACCGGTATTATTTGGTATTTTCAGATATCTTTACCTGGTAGACAGGAATAATGGGGGGGAAGAACCAGAAGAGGAGTTATTTAGAGATTTACCTCTATTATTCTCAGTTTTAATCTGGATTATTATTATGTTCAGCGCTTATTATATAAAATTCTAAAAGAAGATTTACTCCTCTAGTAAATCCTCAAGTCGCATTTTTCTGGTTTTTTGCCTGAGTTTCCTTAAGGCTTTGGTTTCAATCTGGCGTATTCTTTCACGGGTAACCCCAAAATGTTGTCCAACTTCTTCCAAGGTTCTCTGACGATTATCATTTAAGCCAAAGCGATATTCTAATACTTCTCTTTCTCTATCACTAAGTGTTTTTAATATTTCTTCCAGACCTTCACGGAGAGAACGACGGTAAGACTCATATTCTGGAGAAGGTATGGTGGGATCTTCAATGAAATCGCCCAAACGACTGTCTTCTTCGCCACCTATGGAGGTTTCCATGGAAATTGGTTCCTGGGCAACTTTGGTTATTCCTTCAACTTTATTCGGAGGCAACTGCATAGCGGTAGCTATCTCTTCCAGTTCAGGGTTTCTCCCTTTTTCCTGAAGGAGATGTTGTGATATTTTGAGATACTTATTAATAGTTTCTACCATATGGACTGGTATCCTGATAGTTCTTGACTGGTCTGCGAGCGCCCTGGTAATTGCCTGTCTTATCCACCAGGTAGCATAAGTACTGAACTTATAACCCCTACGGTAATCAAACTTGGTAGCTGCCTTTATTAAACCTAAGTTTCCTTCTTCTATCAGGTCTAAAAATAATAACCCTCTACCTACATATCTCTTGGCAATACTCACCACCAAGCGTAGATTTGCTTCTACCAGATATTTCTTAGCCTCATCGTCTCCCTCGGTAATCCTTGCAGCTAACTCTTTCTCTTCGTCACCGGTTAGTAAGCTTTTAATTCCTATTTCCCCCAAGTACATCTTTACGGGGTCAGATCGTTCCTGGGTTTCAAAAGATATGAAATCTTTCTTCTGGGGTTCTTCGGTCTCCAGAAGGTCTGATTCAAAATCAACCAGGTCTTCTTCTATCTTGATTCCAGCCTCGATCAGCATTTCATATATTGATTCGTAGTCATCTGCGTCTAATTCCACATCATCAAAAATAACCATTATTTCATTATAAGTTAATATATTCATTTTCTCTCTGGCTTGTCTAACCAGTTGGTCTAACTTTAAGTCAAAATTTTCTCTATCAACTATCATTTTATCCCTGTAATTCCTTTATATAGGAAATTAAATTGCTCAATTTCACAATATAATTTCTGGTTAATGCATAATCGTTGGATTTTTTAAGAGTTTTTATTTCACTTTTAAGAATTTCAATATCTTCCTGAATCTTCATCATTCTAAGTTTTCTAACCATAGATTTAATGATATCTCCATTTAACTCTATATTATCATTTAACAATAAACCTGAAACAATACTTAACTCTTCTATCGTAAATAAATTATCAATATCATCAGGTTGTATATGAAGTATACCCTCAGTACCCATATATTTAAACGACTTTTCAAATATTTGTTTAAGATTATGGTTAGTAATCTCTTCTGGTGTAAGACCCTCGGATGAAGAAAAAAATAATTCTCCGTCCTTCACTAAAGCACCAGCTAAATAAGATTCCACTTGGTTTAACAAATTATTTTTATTTACTGGTTTAATGGTATTTTCTATATTTTTCGGGGAGGGTATATGTTTTTTTTCTCTCTGCCTTTCAATTTCAGCATAAAGAATATCTTCTTTCACTAAAGTTATATCTGCTGTGCGCTTTATAATATCAGCAAACATAGCTAAATTAGCGTTACCTATTAGATAATTAATTACCCTTTTGATAAAAGATGATTTACCCTCTATACTTGAAAGATCGCTCTGATGTAACAGTCTATTCCAGATATACTCAATAGTGGGCAGGGAATTTAATAAACAGTTATTTATTTCTTCTTTATCATATTTTTTTGATAATTCATCAGGGTCTTTGGCATGATAAACTCCCACTTTCACATTTAAATCTGTTTCTCTTAATAACTCAAGGGCTCTCCAGGTGGCGTTCAATCCTCCTTTATCATTATCAAACATAATAATAATTTCTTTAACCCATTTATTGAGGATTTCCATATGTTCATAAGTCAAACCTGTTCCCATCAACCCAACTACCTGATTAAATCCTTTTTGATGCATGGAGATTACATCAAAATAACCTTCAACCAGAGTAATAGACTGGGTATTGGCGATAGATTTCTTACCCTGATAGAAACCATAAAGAAGCTTACTTTTTCTAAAAAGTATATTTTCACCAATATTTAAATATTTAGGACCGATTGTTTCATTTAGACTTCTTCCTGCAAAACCGGAAATGCGTCCAGAGATATCAAAAATGGGAAAAATAAGGCGGTCTTTGAAAGTATCCTCTAATTTACCGTTTCGTATAGTTAACAGGCCAAGGTTTTGTAACTCTTCTTTAGAAAAACCGAGTTTTGTATAAGTTCGAGAAAGAAATGCCTCTGATGGACTGTAACCAAGAAGAAAAGTATTAATGCTATTTTCGTCTATCTTTCTTTGTAAGAGATATTCACGTACACCCAAAGCGCTATTGCTTTTTTTGAGACATTCATGAAAAACATGAGCCATAGTTGTATTCAGTTTATATAAAGCTTCCTTTTTGTTTATTATAGGGGAATAAGATGGGAGGGTTATCCCGTATCGCCTGGCTAACAACTGAACTGATTCGTTAAAAGAGAGTTTTTCATAATCCATTATAAAGTTGAAAACAGTTCCGCCTTTACCACAACCAAAGCAATGATAAAGATTTTTTTCTCTATTGACAACAAAAGAAGGAGTTTTCTCTTGGTGGAAAGGACATAGGGAAAGATAATTTTTACCAGATTTCTTTAGAGGTATAAATGAACTAATTACTTCAACAATATCAACCTTATTTTTTAAATCATCAATAAATAATTTGTAATCTTGCATTTTTAGTCAAGTCCAAAAGGAGAAGGTAAAAAGTGCTTTTCATAAAAAGAAAGAGCAAATCTATCAGTCATACCTGATAAATAATCAACAACTGCTTGGTTCTTATTTTCTGTTTTTGAAGATGGAAAATCGTTGTTTTCCATTAAATAATTATAAAGATTAATGATTAATTTTTTAGCTTTTCCTTCTTCGGATTTAGCTGGAGACCCTCTTAAATATAAATTAATTTTTAAAAATTCTCTTAATTGATGGAGAGCATGGTTGACTGAAAGAGAAAAACCCAGTTCATTTTTATCTTGAAAATTTTTAACCAGGTCTTCCACAAAAGACTTTATTCTGACCGTGGTGGTAGCTCCCAGAACCTGTGTAATAACTGCTGGTATACTTTCCTTATCGATAATGGAAGCCCTTATAGCATCATCCAGATCGTGGTTTACATAGGCAATTACATCAGAAATTTTTACTACTTCACCCTCTAAGGTCCTGGCTTTTCCATACCCTTCAAGACTTCCCAATCCTTTAGCGTGGTTTAATATTCCATCCCTGGTCTCGTTAGTTAGATTAAGCCCGATAAGCAATTTCCCTTCCTGAGAAAATCTTCTTTCTATAAAATCCACTACTCTTAAACTTTGCTCGTTATGTTTAAAACTACCGCCAGTTCTTTTATTAACTGCCTCGTTAAGGGCTTCTTCACCGGCATGTCCAAAAGGTGGATGACCTAAATCATGACCCAAAGATATAGCTTCAGTTAAATCTTCGTTCAACTTTAAACACCTACTGATAGTTCTGCTTATTTGCATAACCTCCAGAGTATGAGTCAACCGTGTTCTGTAGTGGTCTCCTTCAGGGGATAGAAATACCTGCGTCTTATGTATAAGACGCCTAAATGATTTACTATGAATAATCCTATCCCTATCCCTTTGAAAAGCTGTACGCAAAGGACAATTATCCTCAAGAAACAGCCTTTCTGCTTTGTCGCTCTTAGCTGCTCCTGGAGAAAGGATTTTATGCTCTAAGGATTCCCAGTTTTCTCTAAGATTTACGCCCAACTTTATACGCTACTGGAAACCTCCTGAGTTTTTTCTTTTAAAAACGCTTGAGCAGCAGCAAACCGAGCTATAGGTACCCTGAAAGGAGAACAACTTACATAATCAAGACCAATTCTATGGCAAAACTCAATTGATTTTGGATTTCCACCATGTTCGCCACAAATACCTATCTTCATATCGGAGCGAACACCTTTAACAAGTTTAACTGTTAATTCCATCAGTTTTCCCACACCTTCAAAGTCAAGAACTTCAAATGGATTGTTTTCTAATATATTATGTTCAAGATAGTAAGGAATAAACTTTCTTTCAGCATCATCCCGAGAAAACCCGAAAGTCATCTGAGTTAAATCATTAGTTCCAAAAGAGAAAAATTCAGCTTTTTCAGCAAGTTTATCTGCTATTAAAGCTGCTCTGGGAATTTCTATCATTGTACCAACTTTATAATTTAAACTAACTCCTTCTCTTTCCATGGTTTCAAGAGCAATTTTATGAGTTAATTCAGATAAGAAATCCATTTCTTTCTCTATGCCCACCAGGGGATGCATAACTTCCACGATTGGGTTATTCCCCTCTTCAACTAAGTAAGCAGCTGCTTCAAATATCGCTCTAACCTGCATTTCATAAATTTCAGGCAACACTATTCCCAATCTGCACCCTCTCCATCCTAACATAGGATTGAACTCTTTTAAATCAATAGCTTTTTTCAGAAGGATTTCTTTCACTTTTATGTCATTTTCACTTACGTTCTGCGCTTTTAAATGCTGGATTTCTTCTGAAAGGTCCTCCGGTGATGGTAAAAACTCATGCAAAGGAGGGTCAAGTAAACGAATAGTAACTGGAAGACTGTCCATAGCTTTCAAAATTCCTATGAAATCCTCCCTTTGAACTTTGAGCAGTTTTAGAAGAGCTGTATTCCTTTCTTCGCTATTGCTAGCCATAATCATCTCCTGAACAATGGGAACCCTGTCAGGACCTAAAAACATATGTTCAGTTCTTGCTAAACCGATACCCTGAGCACCAAATTCTCTCGCTTTAACTGCATCATCAGGGGTATCAGCATTAGCATGCACTCTTAATCTTCTAAATTCATCAGCATACTGAAGTAGTTTTTTGAAGTCCTCTCCTAATTCTGGCATTACCAGGGGTGCTTCTCCCAGAATAACCTTTCCCTCACCACCTTCAATGGTGATTATTTCACCTTCATTAACAGAGATGTCCCCTATAGTGAATACTCTTCTATATAAATCAATTTTCATCTCTTCGCACCCAACTATGCAGGGCTTCCCCATGCCCCGGGTGACCACAGCTGCATGGCTGGTCATACCTCCACGACTGGTTAAAACACCCTGCGCGGCATATATTCCATGAACGTCATCTGGAGTAGTTTCCGGTCTTACCAGAATTACCCTGCGGCCTTCTTTTGCCAACTCTACAGCTTTATCAGCATCAAATACTGCCTCTCCAACAGCTGCTCCAGGAGAAGCAGGTAAACCTTTAGCAATAACCTGGACTTTGCTTTTAGGGTCGATTGAAGGATGGAGAACTTTCTCAATTTCCTCACAGGTAACCCTGAGAACCGCTTCATCTTTAGTGATTATCTTTTCGTCAACCATATCCACGGCAATCCTGATAGCTGCCATTGGAGTTCTTTTGCCCACTCGGGTCTGGAGCATAAAAAGATTTCCTTTTTCTATAGTAAATTCAATGTCCTGCATGTCCCTATAGGTGGTTTCCAGGATTTGGGCTATTTTTAACAATTTTGAGTAAGCCTGGGGCATATCACGAGCAAGCAGCTCAATATTATGGGGAGTCCTTATGCCAGCAACAACATCCTCACCCTGAGCGTTAGGTAAAAATTCACCGAAAAATTTCTTTTCACCAGTTGATGGGTCCCGGGTGAAAGCAACTCCAGTAGCTGAATCCATGCCCATATTTCCAAACACCATAGCCATGATATTTACTGCGGTACCCAGGGTTTCCGGAATATTGTATATTCTTCGGTATTCTATTGCCCTTTGACCATTCCAAGATTCAAACACAGCTTTAATACAGTATTTTAGTTGAAGGTAGGAATCTTCTGGAAAAGGAACTTTGCTATTCTCATTAATTATCTTTTTAAATTCTTTGACCAATTCCTTTAAATCTGAACTTGTAAAGGAAGAATCATCTTTAATATCTAATAGTGCCTTTTTGTGAGTGATGGCTTCTTCAAATAAATCACCTGGTACATCAAGTACCACTTTTCCAAAAGACTGCAAAAATCTTCGGTAGGAATCCCAGGCGAATCTATCGTTAGTTGTAAGTTTAGCTATACCTTCAACAGTATCGTCGTTTAATCCAAGGTTTAATATAGTATCCATCATCCCAGGCATGGATAAGGAAGCTCCTGACCGAACAGAGAGTAATAAGGGGTTATCTTTAGATCCAAATAGTTTGTTCAGTTTTTCTTCCAGCACTTTTATTTCTGAAAGAACAGCGTCCCAAATATCGGTTGAAAGTTCCCTACCCTTTTCGTAATATTCACGGCAAACTCTGGTGGTAATAGTAAAACCTGGTGGAACGGGAAGACCCATTTGGGTCATCGCTGCTAAACCTGCTCCCTTTCCGCCTAAGAGGTGTTTATGTTTGGGATTACCATCCTCAAATCTATATATTTTATTATCCATATTCATCTTAATCCTCCAAAACTAAATTGATTTTAATTATCTCATATTATTGTTATTGTCGATAACTTTTAAACCATAATGAAGCATGGTATAAATGCCTGTTACTAATAAAGGTAGATAAAATAACATTGTTCTCCACATTAAAATAAATAACCACAAAGAATCATCTCCAACCAATTGATTGAAAATAAGAGCAATTCCAGCTTCTTGAACAAAAGTTGATCCTGGGGTAGGAATAAAATCGGTTAAACTTCTCGTGATGAGAGTATAGGTAAAGATAAGAAAAATGGAAGGGTTATAATTTAACCCTTTGAGAACAAAAAAAGGCACTAAAACGGTCATAATCCAACCAAAAATGATAAGGGTAAAAGTTAAGGAAACGAACAACCAATCTCTTCTTTTAAGCTGAGTGGAAGTTTCACGAAAATCTACAAAGAATTGTTTCAGAACACCGATGGTATTCTTAACCCATTTTTCACCGAATAATCTTTTTGCTAAATAATTAGTTAGCATAAGGTTTAATCCAAAACTAATTAAATGAGGATAGGTTAGAATAGAAAGAAATAATATTATGCCTGCGAAATAAAAAATCAAGGCTATAGAAATGTTCTCAACTGATAAGTTTATTCTAAAAGCAATAACGGGAAGCAAAGATAGCAAAACCAGCCTGGAGACCATGCTGGCAATACCATTAATAATTAAAACAGCTGCTCCCTTTCCGGGTTTAATTCCGTTTTTATTCATCATATATATCTGGAATGGCTCACCACCTGCTCCACCTGGAGTAATCCTGGCAAAAAATATTCCAGAAAGTGATATAGATATAGACTCTTTAACCGAGAGATTAACCTCTTTTATTATCCTGGTTATGGAAAAAAACCTGAGTACTTCAAAGAATACAACTCCTAAAGAGGCTCCCAGAGCTAATAAAAAATAAAAATAATTTATATTATTTATTACCGCATGCGGTGTATGCATAACACTAAAAAATATTAGAGCAATTAATACTAAACCTAGTAAAACCAGACTTTTACGGAAATTAGAATGGGAAAGTAATTTGTCTACCACTCATACCTCCCCTGTCAGGGCATATTTTTAGATAATCGCACCAACGGCAATGAATGCCCACCTGAGAATGAAACCTTTCAGTCAATATACCTGAAGCTATATCCTTATAAGATTGCATAACAAATTCTTCCATCAGAGGAGTTACTTTAATTCCCAGCTTGACTCCACTTCTAACATTGTAATAAATAACCTGGTTAGGTGGAAATCCATAGATAGACTTAAAAGCAAGATGATAAGTGGCAATTTGCAGATCTTTTTCAATTTCCTCCATGGTCTTTCCATTTTTAGAAGTTTTATATTCTATCACTTCATAGGTGTTCCCTTTTTTATTCACCTGGTCAATATAACCATTAATAATATAATCATTAGTATGGACTTCAAAATATTGCTCAACAGTGCAAGCTTTTGAATAATTAAAAATATTATCATGATAAAATTTGGTTAGCATTTTTTTAGCATTTTCTTTAAAAGATGCTTCCTCTATGGAAGAAGAGTATCCTTCCCTAACCCAGGATGCTTCAAGATAATTATAGATATCGTAAATCGTAGGAACCCCTTCAGGGTGAGTAAAAAATTGCTGTATTGTCTTGTGTATTGAGGTTCCGAGGGCTGCGTAAGAGCTTGGTTTCTCCTTAATTTTATCAATATACCTGTATTTATACTTTAATGGACATTGGAGGTAGAGGTCAAGCCGGCTGAAAGATAATTTCATCATATATCTTTTTCCCAAAGAAGGTCTATTATCTTAAAGGTTTCTTCAAGAGAATGATTATTATTAATCACATATTCGGTCATAGAGGGAGGAATTTTTGGTTGCCTAAGTTGAGCCTGTAATCTCTTTTTTGCTTCTACAAGTGTAAAACCTTTATTTACAAGTCTCTTAAGGCATGCCTCGGAAGAAGCAGATATTACCCATACTTCTGTCACAAGAACTAACCAGGGGCTTTCTCGTAAAATAGCTGCTTCTAATACGATTGCTGGATATTTTCCGTTTTTACCTGTAACAATCTCTTTTTCTATAATAGAGGTCATTGGTGGATGCATAATGCTATTTAAAAGTTTTCTTTTTTCTTCATCAGAAAAAATAATTTCCGCTAAAGCTTTTCTATTAATTTCTCCATTTTCACTTAAAATATTCTCTCCAAATATCTTGACTAATTCTTGATAAACAGGATTTCCTGGTTGAAGCAACCGATGACCGATAGAATCAGCATCAATAATAAAAGCACCTTTCTTTTTTAGATAAGTGGATATTTCTGTTTTCCCACTACCAATACTACCGGTTAAACCTATTATTCTCATGGTTTAAATGTTTTCATATCACGCCAATTATATCCGGAATAAAGATGTACTTCTATGGGGATAATGAGGTTAATTGCTTCTTCCATACATTTTTTTAAGTTAACAGCCCAATAATTAATTTCCTCTTCAGGTACTTCAATCAAAAGGTCATCGTGAATCTGAAGAAGCAAATTGCTACTCTTTAACTTTTTTTCTTGCTCCAGGGTGTAAAAAGTGACCATGGCTTTTTTTATGATATCTGCAGCTGTACCTTGAATGGGAGTATTTATAGCTATTCTATAGGCTTGATCTTTTAATATCCTATTTGGTGAATCTAAATCCGGAATATAGCGTCTTCTACCATTGATGGTTTGGGTAACACCAGTTTTTTTGCATTCTTCTACATGAGATTCCAGGTATTCTTTAACTCCTGGAAACCGCAAAAAATAACGGTTAATGAATTGACGGGCTTCGCTACGAGATATGTTTAACTCCTGGGATAACCCATACTCAGACATACCATAAATAAGGCCAAAATTAACAGTTTTAGCCCGATACCTTTCTTCCCGGGTAACCTCGGTTATTTTGGTATTAAAGAGTAAAGAGGCTGTATAGGTATGGATATCTTCTCCCTCGGTAAACGCTTGTAATAGAGCTGGGTCTTTACTTAAATGAGCGAGAATTCGTAATTCAATTTGTGAGTAATCTCCACTTAATAATATTTTACCTTTTGATGCTACAAAAGCACTTCTTATCAAATTCCCTAAATGAGAGCGTGTGGGTATATTCTGTAAATTTGGTTCCCTTGAAGAAAGCCTACCGGTAGCAGTCCCGGTTTGTGAAAAAGTGGTGTGAATTCTACCGGTATCCGAGGAAATATACCTCGGCAATGCCTCCAGGTAAGTAGAAATTAATTTTGATACTTCCCGATGTTCAATTATTAAGGGTACCAGAGGGCTAAGCTTTTCCAGGCTTTTAAGAACTTCATTATTAGTAGAAAAACCATTTTTACCCTTCTTGTAAGCTGGTAACATCAGTTTGTTAAATAAAATCTCAGCCACCTGTTTAGGAGAATTCAAGTTAAAGTTGCACCCAGCTAAATCATAGGCTTTAGTAGATAACTCCCTAATCCTTACATAAGCCTCTGTTCTTGCGCTATCTAACTGATACGTGTCAACCTTTATACCTTTTTGTTCCATCAAGGCAATAACCCGACATAAAGGTTTCTCAATATCACTGTATAATTTAAGCAATTCTTCGTTTAATTTAACATTTACCAGGTTTTCGTAGAAATCTAAATAATTAAAACTTGTAGTGAAAGGTAATTCTCCTCCTTGAGCAGGGTCATATAAATACAACAATAAAGATAAATCCACAACTGTTTCGGGTTCGGGAAGCTGGTGTTTCCAGAGGAAATGTAATAATGTTTTGTAGTTAGAAGTAAACAGTTGTAGTTTGTTTTTACCAAGAATGGATTTAAGTTCTTTAAGAAATTCTTCGCTTAATAATTCGTTACCATTAATTAAAACGGGGTCTTTCGGATTTCCAACCAAAGCCTTTGCTGGTGTGACCTTCAGGGGATGATTATCAGCATATTCAATAAATAAAAGATAATTTTTACCTGTTGTTTTAACAATTTCCTTTTGCGGGTTAAAAAGAGGCTCTACGGGCATGGAAAAAAGATTTGGTTTTACTTCGGGGAGATGAATTTCTTTAAATAGACTTTTAAATTCGTACTTTTCTAATACCTTCATTACTTTTGCAGGAACAAAATTATGATAGGACAGACTGGAAAGAGTGAAACCAAGGTCCATTTCCATTTTTAAAGCGATTACTTTCTGTACTATTCTCAAGTATTCCCTATTTTGTAAAAACAATTTTTTAAGTTTGTCAGAGAGGTCGTCCAGATTCTCAAATATTCCATCTATAGACCCATATTTAATAATTAAATTTTTAGCAGTTTTTTCTCCAATTCCTGATAAACCTTTTATATTATCCGAAGAATCTCCGAGTAGAGTTTTTAAATCTTTTAATTGTTCAGGTGTCATTCCCCACTCGTTTATAATCCTATCCCTGTCATATTCTTCAATTTCTGATATCCCTTTTTTGACCATATGCATACTAATATCAGGATTTACCACCTGTAATAAATCCCTATCACCAGTATAGATGGCTGTTTTTATTCCCTCCCGGGAAGCGCTTCTGGATAAAGTAGCAATTACATCGTCAGCTTCTTCCCCCTCCACTTCTATTGCAGCAACAGAAAAGGCTTCTAATATCTCATACATTAGCTTTCTTTGACTGGAAAAATTTGTAGGTGTTGGTGGCCTTTGAGCCTTATACTCCGGATAAATCGTATAGCGAATATTAGGTTTTGGACTATCCCAGACTACAGCACAATACCCCGGTGGTTCCTTTAATAGTTTTATAAGCATCCTGGTAAAACCAAATAATGCTCCTACTGGCTGACCATAAGAAGTGGTAAAAGGAGGTAAAGCATAATAAAAACGGTAAAGAAGATTATTACCGTCAATGAGAATGAGATTTTTGCTTTTATCAACCATAGGTTTGAGTTTAAAGTATCTCAGTTAATTACCGATAATTGTATAAAAAACGATGACAGCTTTCACAGCAGACAAGTTCGCGCTTTTGTATTAATAATTGAAATTTTTCTGGGACATTAACTCCACACCCGCTGCAATACAAACTATCTTTCAAAGGAACTACCGCATATCCTCCTTTATCCTTGAGTAGATAATAAAATTCTTTTAAAATATCCTGAGGTATTTTTTCTTGTAAATTAGTGATTAAGCTTTCATCATTAAAAGTTATGGAAGATAATAATGATTCCTGTTCAGACAATTCTGATTTAATTGCGTTTAATTCCTGTTCTTTCTCTTTTCTTTGAATTTGCCGGGTCTCGATTATTTCCATAAGTAAAAGGGATTTATCTTCCATATTGCTTATATGTTTTTCCATATTATTTATTTCCTGTGATTTAAAAGATACTTCTTTGGATGAGGTAATTTTTCCTGAAAAAAGGAGTTCTTTATTTTGCTTGACTTTTACTCTAATTGATTCTATGGTTAAATCAAGGTCTTTTAATTCAGTTTCAAACACATGGGTTTCCTTGGTAAAGCTTTCTATTTCTTTTACTTTTGCATTTTTTTTCAGGTTTATTTTCTTAATAATATAACTAATTTCATCTTTTTTATTAAGATTTACGGTTTTTGTCCCTTCTAATTTTTGGAGTTCTATTATGTCATCTAATATAGGCATAGCAAAATAGTGGTGGAGGCGGCGGGAATCGAACCCGCGTCCGAAAAAGGATGTGATAAGGTCAAGCTACAGGTATAGTCTTTGTTTAATCTTCCTACTATCAACCCCAAAGACAGGGTTTCAAGTCGATATCCTGATAATAAGGTTGATAATTGTCTCAGGAAAACAATCATAACCTCATCAGCTTCAGGTCACGCCCCGCTGAACCCCGCTGATAAAAGCTCAGAAGGACGCCCTTCATAAAGAAGGGATTTACGCTATTTAAGCGGCGTTTATTTTTTTGCCACCTTATTAACGAGGGGCTTTGGTGGCGACCTCGACCTGCTACCTTAACACAACTCAATCCCGTCGAATCCAATTCGCCCCCGAGTAATATATTATACCACCAGTTAAACACTATTATTCCAATATTTACCTACCATTATCTATTGACAGTAGTGTATTAATATACTAATATATTAGTATATTAATTATTAGGAGGATTATATGCTTATCACTACCTGTAATTTAAATGTTGACTACAAAGTTTTAGGTATGGTAAAAGGTTCTTCAATGAAAGCTGTGCATCTGGGAAAAGATATTATGGCAGCTTTCAGGATACTCTTTGGAGGAAAAGTAACTGAATACGCTAATCTTATTGATGAAACAAGAGAAGATGCTATTAAGAAAATGATTGATGAAGCTGAAAAAATGGGAGCAAATGCTGTAATTGAAGTAAGGCTTGCTACTTCTACTGTGGCTCAGGGAGCCTCGGAGATAATTGCTTATGGCACTGCTGTAAAGATTTAACCAACTTCAATAATAATGATCAAAAATCTATTTTCAGTTAATCCTTACAGTTCTGTACCTGTTTATAAGCAATTAAAAAATCAGGTTATAAAAGCTTTGCAATGGGGTACTTTGAAATCTGGAGAAAAATTGCCTACCATAAAAGAACTTTCATCATTTCTTTCTATTAACCCGAATACTGTTGCCCGAGTCTTTAGAGAGCTAACTATTGAAGGGTACATTAAAAGCGAACCAGGTGTGGGCACTTTTATTTTAGCTATTTCTGAAGAAAGGAACTATCGAGAAAAAAAAGAACAACTAACCTTTTTATTAAAAAATATTATCAGGGAGGGTAAAATTATGGGTTTAGAAAGAAATGAAATAAGCGATTTATGGCAGGAAACATTTAAAGAATTTCAGGAGGATAGAAATTAAACATGCCAGTTATCGAACTTAACTCAATAAGTAAACATTACGGGACAACTACCGCCATAGAAGGAATCAGTTTTAAGGTGGAAGAAGGTTCTATATTTGGCTTTCTTGGCCCTAATGGTGCTGGAAAAACGACTACCATTAAAATAATTATGGGTCTTAGAAAACCATCTTCAGGAACAATATTTCTTTGGGGCAAGGAAACCACGGGCAGGAACATTGAGTTATTAAAGAGAATCGGTTATGTTCCTGAAAATGATAGTATTTACGACACATTTTCCCTTTTTGAACTTATAAACATAGTTAAACCCTATTATCCAACCTGGGATTCAAAACTGGAATCAGTTTATCAGGATAAATTTGAACTACCTTTAAAACAAAAGATAGGTGAATTTTCACTGGGTATGAAAAGAAAAGTACTATTGCTTCTGGCTCTGTGTTTTAAACCTGAATTATTGATTCTGGATGACCCTACCTTAGGATTAGACCCTCTAACCAGATACAAATTCCTTCAACTACTGGTAGACACTGTGGCTGGTGAGAAACAAACTGTCTTTTTATCTTCACATGTTTTAGGAGAGGTTGAACGAGTATGCGATACTATCGCTTTTTTAAAAAAAGGTAAATTATTGGATATTAAAAAAATGGATGAACTAAAAAGCGAAGATAAATTATTTAGAATAGTGTTCCAGCGCGAACTAACTCCAGGGGAATTAACAATGCCCGGACTGGAAATAGTAGAAAGTAAAGGTAAATTTTTTCTTATTAAAATCAAACAAAATACTGACGTAGTATTAGAGAAACTTCAAAAACTTCCTATATTTGTCATTGAAGAGCAGGAAATGAGCCTGGAAGACATTTTTGTAAATAAAATGGAGGATAAATAACCATGGGAATTCTTTTAAAAGAATGGTTAGAAAGTAGATGGAGATTTTTTACTGGTCTGATAGTGTTTTCTTTTTTCTCTTTACTGAATGTTGCGCTATACCCCTGGTTAAAAACCATGATTACTCCAGAATTCATTTCTATGATGGAGTCAATTCTAAAACAAATGCCTTTTGTGTCTCCTGAACAGATGCAAGGAGCTTTCAATCTTAATTGGAATGTGTATTTATACAGCTCCTGGATTAGTAAAACTTTATATCAGGGCATGGCAATATATTTACTTTTTATGGCTGCGCCCCTATTATCCAGCGAAGAATCCAGAGGAACCCTTGAATTCCTGATTGCCAAACCTATTAGCTCCTTCAGAATAATTACTGCAAAATACTCAGTTAACCTCATAGAAACGATAATAGTTGCACTCTTTTCAACTTTAATTCTTTATCCAGCTTCACTATACATGAATGAGGTTTTTGAATTTTCCCTCTTTTTCAGGGGACTGATACAATCAATAGCAGGTATTGCTTTTTTATTTTCCGTAGCTTTCTGCATATCATCTTTGTGTAAAGACCATGTGAAAGCGATAGCCTCCTCTGCTTTAGCATATATAGCTCTTTCCCTACCCTCCTACCTGCCGAAATACAATCACTTAAGTATTTTCAGGTTTATGCAGGGTATAAACATACTCAGCAAGGAGTCCATTTCCTGGGGAACCATCTCTTTGTTATTAGCTGCTTCACTAATTTTAATGCTAATAGCTAACTATATTTTTCAGAAAAAAGAAGTCTAAATAAATATATTTTGTAAAATAACGATTCAACTAAAAACTCCTAATTCTGATTGATGGGTGTGATATAAGATAGTTTTCCTCTGGATTATTTATTCTACAGTTAATATTGCGGTAGGTCCCTAAATAGTCAAATGCGTGAAACTGACCCCAAAATATGTTGGCGGAGGGGGAGGGATTCGAACCCCCGGTGACCCGTAAGGCCACAGCGATTTTCAAGACCGCCACCATCAACCACTCGGACACCCCTCCGGGTAAATAAATCAGTTATGCATACTTAATTATGGAGGAAAAACATTACCCATATGATATTATAATCTATATTAGCCACATTTATGCCGAGGTGGCGAAACTGGCAGACGCAGTAGACTCAAAATCTACCGGGGTTAACACCCCGTGGGGGTTCAACTCCCCCTCTCGGCACCACATTTTTATTCAAATTCCTGTACTTAATAAATACTGAAAAAATATTCAATATTTTATAATTGATATAATAAATAAGGTGACCTGAAAAAATCCACCTGAATTATAAATTTACCCTCTTTAACATTTAATTAAGGAGATACTCATAAAAGATGAACAAATTATACATAGCCTTTCTCTGGCACTTTCACCAACCTATATATAAAGACTACAGCACTAATAAATACCTTTTACCCTGGGTAAGACTTCATCTTATTAAAAATTACTATTTAATGGCTTATCTCCTTACGGTTAATGACAGGATAAAAGCAACTTTTAATTTTACCCCTTCTCTCTTAGAACAAATAAACGATTATACCGAACATAACGCATCAGATTATTTTTTAGATATAAGTAATAAAAACCCCGGAGAATTATCTCAAGAAGATAAATTATTCATCCTGAACAATTTTTTTAGTTTAAATCAGGAAAGGATTATCAACAAAAATAGCCGCTACCTTTTTCTTCAGAAGAAAAAAGAATCTCTGAAAGACTGTTTGGGTGACTTAACTGAGTCTTTCAGTGAACAGGAATATTTAGACTTACAGGTTTTATTTAACTTGTACTGGCTCCCTCCAGATTATCTCTCTGATGACCTCCAATTGGATAAACTACTGATGAAAAAATCCAGATTCACTGAACAAGATAAAGAAACCATCTTAAACAAACAAAAAGAAATTATTAAAAAAACTATTCCTATGTATAAAGCTTTGCTAGAGAATAACCAGATAGAGATAACAACCTCTCCTTTTAATCACCCTATTATGCCTTTGATGATTGATACTAATTTAGCAAAAAAATGCCAGGATACTCCGTTACCAGAAATACCTTTCAGGGCGATTAAGGACCTTGAGGAACAGTTAGTCATTGGAAAACAATATGCTGAGGAAAGTTTTAGCAATTCAATTAGCGGGTTATGGCCCTCAGAAGGTGCTGTATCTCAAGAAATAGTACCGCTTGTTCTTAAATGTGGTTTTAGTTGGATAGCTTCCGATGAAGCTATTCTCTATAAAAGCAAGAAAATTGAACATAGAAACGATTTATACAAACCTTATTTTATAGAAAACGAAGGAAAAAGATTGCATATTTATTTCCGTGATAGGATAATTTCCGATTTAATTGGTTTTACTTATTCGGCAGTTGACTCCCTCATTGCAGTTAATGACTTTATAAAAAGAGTTAATTCTATAAGGCAGACTGCTGATGAGGACCAAATAATATCTATCATTTTGGATGGTGAAAATGCCTGGGATAGTTATGAAAATTCAGGTTTACATTTCCTTAGTAACCTGTATCAATCATTAATAAATCAAGAAGGACTTGAATTATGCACCTTTTCTGAAGGTTTAAACAAGGTTGATTCGCTGAAATTAAACGGATTAGCCACAGGTTCCTGGATTAGTGGAGATTTCCGTATATGGATAGGTAAAAATGAAGACAATACCTCCTATGATTATTTACGGCAGGTAAGAAATGACTACCTGGATTTTTCAAACATAGAAAAAGAAAAAGCAAAAAAATCGCTATTTGCTGCAGAAGGTTCAGACTGGAACTGGTGGTACGGCGATGAAGAAAATAGAGATACCCTGAGAAACTTTGACTATATATACAGAACACATCTAATTAATGTGTATAAATTAACTGATAGGAAAATCCCTGATTTTTTAAAGTACCCAATAATAGAAGAAGATTATCCACTTTACAGTCTTGAACCTCGGGGGATGATTACCCCGATTATTGATGGAGTTATCTCTAACTACTTTGAATGGTATAACGCCAGCTGTTTTAAACCTGAAATTGGAGGAGGAGTTATAGCTTTATCTAATAATCTTATTGATAGACTCTATTTTGGATTTGATAACCAAAATTTATATTTTCTTTTAAAGCCCTCAGATACTAACGAACATATCAGAGAATATATAATTGAACTTAATCTTAAAGGTTCCAGAGAATTATTATCCTTAACCTTCAAAAAAATTGCTAACACTATTCAGGTAGAGTCCGCAAAAAATATATTGTTAACCTCTCAATATGATAAAGTATTAGAAATTCGTTTTCCTTTCAAGGATGCCGGGTTTATTATGGGTGAGCCTTTATTGATGCATATCAACATATTAATAGAAGATAGATTGATATCCAGAATCCCTAAAACTGGACATCTTCTGTTTACTTTGCCAGATGAAGATTATTCTCAAAAGAAATGGGAGATTTAGGTGAAAAATCTTATTTTATGTATCCATAATCACCAACCTGTGGGTAACTTCAAAGAGGTGTTTTTTAAAGCTATTTACCATTCATACCTACCTTTTTTAGAAGAACTTCTTAACTTCCCCACTATAAAAGTTTCCCTTCATACTTCTGGGTGTCTATACGAATTCATGGAAGACAATAATATTAATGATTACTTTGATATAGTAAAAACATTACTGGGTAGAAAGCAGATAGAAATCGTCAGTAGCGGCATTTATGAACCGCTTCTCTTTTTATTACCTGATAAAGACAAAATAGAAGCTATTAAGAAAATGAACAGTTATATTCAAAATAAGTTTAACTTTTCCCCAAAAGGTATCTGGCTTACTGAAAGAGTATGGGAGCCTCATTTAGCTAAACCTATCAATCAGGCTGGTATTGAATATACCTTGATAGATGATTATGCTTTTAGAAAAACAGGGCTCACAGAAAACGATTTATTTTTCTATTATGTTACTGAAGAAGAAGGGTACACCCTCAAGGTTTTTCCTATTCTAAAGAAATTAAGGTATTTAATACCTTATCATGAACCTTCAGAAATTATTGATTTTTTGGAAAACACGCCCGAAGAATCAACTATTTTCACCTATGGTGATGATGGAGAAAAGTTTGGTCTTTGGCCTGGAACCTATGACCATGTTTATAAACAAGGCTGGTTAAAGAAATTTTTAAAGGTCATGTCTGAACACCCAGAATACCAGACTTTGCTCTTAGAAGAGGCAGTAACCCTTATTCCTCCTAAAGGCAGGATTTACCTCTCGCCTTCCTCCTACGAAGAAATGGAAGAATGGGCACTAAACCCCGAAGACAACTTGAAATTCAGGAAGAGAAAAGAAATAATTGAGGAAAGTGAAAAATACTCTTTAAGAGGTGGCTTTTTCCGACACTTCATGGTGAAATATCCGGAAGCAAACAAGATGCATAAAAGGATGCTCTTCGCTGAAAGTAGAGTAAATAAAAAAGATGACTCAGCCTATACGCACTATCTTAGAAGCCAATGCAATTGCGCTTACTGGCATGGTATTTTTGGAGGTCTTTACCTTCCTCACCTTAGAGAAGCGATTTATCAGGAATTTATTTTAGCTGATAAGAGTAAGGGCAGAGCAACAGGTTGGACCATACAGGATTTTGATAAAGATGGCCAGGATGAAATGATATTCAGTAATAATAGATACATCCTGTTTTTTCACAAATGTGGCGGCAGGGTATTAGAATGGGATGACCTGCTCTGGAACAAAAACCTAACTAATGTAATGACCCGTTATAAAGAAGCCTATCACCTGGAAATGATTCAGGGTAATATTAATTTGCAGAATGATAATTCTACAAAAACGATTCATGATGGTTTAGTAATAAAAGACCGTTCTATTCTGAATTACTTACATTTTGACAGTTATACAAAAGAATGTTTTTTAGACCATTTCTTTGATTCTATAGAAAATTTAAAGAATAGTGTTCCGAACCTTTCTCTTTACACCGTTAAGGCTTGCGGAGGTAATTCTCTATTATTGGAAAATTCCCAGGGATTGAAAAAGAAGTTTGAAATTAAAGATAACCAGGTTTCTATCCATTTGGAAGTTCAAGGAATTAGTAATTTTTATGCTTGCGAACTAAATTTATCTTTATCGGAAAATGGTTTTTCTAAAAACCTGAGCGGAAACGAAATCAGCTATAATCAGGATGGATTTTCATTATTAATAAAATCCGATAATGTTGAATCTGTTTATTTTGAACCTCTGTTTTCAATTTCTAACTCAGAATCAGGGATAGAAAAGATTTACCAGGGAATGACAATTTATTTAGTCTTCCCTTTGGAAAGAAATGCCCTGAACAAAATAAATATTTTATGGGAGAGTTAATGATGGCTGGATTATTTTCTATCGTTTTACATTCCCACCTGCCTTTCTGTCTGGGGAAGGGTAAATGGCCCTTTGGGGAAGAATGGTTATTTGAAATTACTCTGGACACCTATTTACCTTTGTTAAAATCCTTCCTTGAACTTAAAGAAGAAAAAATTGATTTTAAAGTACAGTTTGGAATTACACCGGTATTGATGGAGCAATTAAAATCAGCATATTTTCAGGATGAATTCATCAAATACTTAGATTCCAAAGAAACCTTACTACTTAAAGACCAGGAAAGTTTTCAGGGAAAACCAGAATATATTAACTTAGCAACCTTCTATCTTGATAAGCTTTTATATTATAAAAATATATTCCTGCAAATAAATGGCGATCTGGTAAAATCATTCTCTCAACTACAAAAAGAGGGTTATCTGGAAATCTTAACCTCTGCAGCTACTCATGGATACCTCCCTTTATTTATCAATAATTTATCTATAATGTCACAAATTATAACCGGTTGCGAGGTCTATGAAAAATATATCGGTCAAAAACCAATCGGTTTCTGGCTTCCTGAATGTGGATATAAACCGGGATTAGAGGAAATTCTTTCTGAATTTGGTTTAAAATACTTTATTACAGACTCCCATGCCTTAGCTCGGGAGAGTAGCGATTCAATTTCCCTTTCCATTGGAACAAATAAGTTTACCGAACCTTCACCTTCCTCTTCTTTCTTTGGTTACAATATAGGGTCCGATCTTACCACTTTTCTTAGAAATTCGTCTACCAGTGAACTTGTCTGGTCAAGAGATGTAGGATACCCAGGTGACGGAACTTATCGTGAATTTCATAAAAAATATGAGATTTCAGGTTTTCCATACTGGAAAATCACTGATAAAGCTGCTCCCTTGGACAAAAAGGAAATTTATTCTGTAGAAGATGCCAGAAACAAGGTTAAGGGGCATGCTTCTCATTTTGTTTCTTTGTTAAGGTCTTTAAACAGTAATTTCAGAAGTGTTAATAAAAGAGATGGTATCATCCTTTCGGCTTATGATACTGAATTATTCGGGCATTGGTGGAACGAGGGAGTAGAGTGGTTAAAAGAAGTACTTAAAATCGTTAGTAAAGAACCAGGTATTGCCATGACTCACCCTTCGGAAATAATCAGAACTGGTTTTAATATAAAAGAAGGGAAGCTTAAAGAAAGTTCCTGGGGGATGGGAGGGTCTCATTATACCTGGTACAATTTAGAAACTATGTGGATCTGGGATATGATTCATGAAGATGAAAAAGAGTTAGCTGAGATTTTACCATTTCTACATGGTCTGGAGGGAGAATTACTTATAAGAGAGTTTCTATTAGAAACCAGTTCCGATTGGCCTTTCCTGATAACTACCTCTCAAGCTCGGGAGTATGGCAAAGAAAGGTTTATGGAGCATAGAAACAAATTTAGAAACATTCTCCTTGATATCAAATCTGGAAACTCTGTTCAAGATATTGATAATTTAGAAAAAAATGATTTTGTATTTAAAAATCTAAACCTGGAAGGATTAAAGTACTATTATGCAAGAACTTAGGAAAGATCCAATTATAGGTAGGTGGGTAATTATTTCCACAGAAAGAGCTTTAAGACCGCAGGACTATATATTTGATAAAGAAATAAGCACAAGTGGCAAAACTCACTGCCCTTTTGATCAAGGCAATGAAAAAATGACCCCAAATGAAGTGCTTTCTTATAGACTACCTACCAGCAGCAAAAATGAACCAGGATGGTGGGTAAGGGTTATACCCAATAAATATCCAGCACTACGGGTTGAAGGCAACTTTGATAAAAGAGGTGTTGGTATGTATGACCAGATGAATGGAGTTGGTGCTCATGAAATTGTTATTGAATCACCAAACCATTCAGATGAAATATCAAATATGGATGAAAAGCAAATAGAAGAAATTATCTGGGCCTGGAGAGATAGATTGTTAGACCTGTCTAAAGATAAAAGATTTAAATACATCCTTATTTTCAAAAATAAGGGTTCTCAGGCTGGAGCATCTTTAGAACACCCTCATTCCCAGATTATAGCCTTGCCTATTATACCTATCAGGGTTACTCAGGAATTAAACGGTTCAAAACAGTACTACGAGTATAAGGACAGATGTGTTTTTTGCGATATTGTTCAACAAGAACTTGATGAGAGAGAGCGCCTGGTAGAAGAAAACGGAGACTTTATTTCACTGGTTCCTTTTGCACCTCGCTTTCCTTTTGAAATCTGCATCTTACCAAAAAAACATGAAAGCTATTTCCCCGAAATCACCAAAAACGCTATTGTCAGCCTTACTAAAGTACTTAAAAAAACCTTACTAAGGTTGAAGAAAGCTTTGAACGATCCTCCCTATAATTTAATAATACATACTTCTCCAACCATGGAGCCTCATCTTTCTTACTACCACTGGCATATTGAAATAATGCCCCGTTTGACAAAAGTAGCTGGTTTTGAATGGGGTACCGGATTTTATATTAACCCTACCAGTCCTGAAGACGCAGCCTCATTCCTGAGAGAAGTGGAGTTGTGAAAATTTACTTTGTTGCAAGTGAAGCTGTGCCATATGTTAAAACCGGTGGTCTGGGCGATGTCAGCGGGACACTTCCAATTCATTTAAGAAAAATCGGTTTAGATGTAGATTTGGTTCTTCCATTATATAAACAGATAAAAGAAAGTAATTACCTTCTGGAAAAACTGTTTTCCAGTGAAATAATTTTTGGTGATCACCTACTTCCCTACTCTGTTTATCGTCAGGAAAACACCTTATTCATTGAACAGGACAGTTTTTATAACCGTGGAGAAATTTATAATACACCGAGTGGGGATTATCCTGATAACAACTTAAGGTTTGCCTTTTTCCCCCGGGTTGCCCTGGAATTAATTTATAAATTAGGTGGAGCAGATATCATTCATGTTCACGACTGGCAAACTGCCCTGCTCCCGGTGTATAAAAACATTTATTACCCCAATAACCCAGAAAAGGTAATTTTAACCATACACAATCTTGCTTATCAGGGAATATTTGATGCTGAAACTGTTCCCATGATTAATATACCTCTTAGTTATTTTAATTTAGAATCTCTGGAGTTTTATGGAAAAGTTAATTTTCTCAAAGGAGGTATATTATTTGCTGATTTTTTGACTACAGTCTCACCCACTTATGCTAAAGAGATACAAACCAAACAGTATGGTTTTGCTTTAGAGGGTGTTATATTTAAAAGAAACAAACACCTACAAGGAATAATAAATGGCATTGATTACGATTACTGGAACCCTGAAACTGACGGGAATATAAGTATTAATTATGGTAAAGACTCTGTTTTTCAAAAAAAAGAGAACAAGAAAAGACTGCTTACTGAACTAAACACGGGATGTTCTTTTGAATATCCGTTATTTGCTTTTGTGGGAAGGTTGGTATCCCAAAAAGGTATAGATTTGATAATTGAAATTGCTGACCGTTTGGCTAATTTTCCCGCCAATTTTATTATTTTAGGAAAAGGTGAAAAAAAATACGAAGAAGAAATTAAAGCCAGGGCTTTATGCCACCCCAACAATATTATAGCTCTCACCGCTTTTGATGAAATATTATCTCGAAAAATATATGCTTCTTCCGATTTCTTTTTAATGCCTTCACAATTTGAACCCTGTGGGTTAGGACAGTTAATCGCCCTTAAATATGGCTCTGTACCTATTGTCAGAAAAACTGGAGGGTTAAAAGATACTATCCAAAACTACCACGACAAAACTGCCTGTGGCAATGGAATAACCTATGACAACCAGGATGCTGAAGAACTGATGGATTCAATCAAGCGAGCATTATCATATTTCCCCGGGGAAAATTATATTAATATACAGGCTATCGGCATGAAATGCGACTATTCCTGGACTTCATCAGCCAGGGAGTATTTATCTTTGTACAAGCAATTGACTAATAATAAAGAATAGGAGGTTACCAATGAAAGGAGTTATTATGGCTGGAGGTTTTGGGACTAGACTCAGACCTCTGACAGTTAATATCCCCAAACCTATGGTTCCAGTAGCCAATAAACCAATGGTATCTCATATAATCAGGTTATTAAAAAAATACAATATCACTGACCTGATTGTTTTACTCTATCATCAACCCCAGGCAATAAAAAATTATCTTAATACTGGAGCTGATTTCGGAGTTAACATAGAATATTTTATTAGTGAAGATGATTTGGGTACAGCCGGTGCGCTATCTATGGCCAGAGAAAAACTGGATACAACATTTCTGGTAATTTCCGCTGATGTACTTACTGACTTCAACCTTACCCAAGTTATCAATTTTCATAAACATAAAGAGTCTTTAGCCACTATAACCTTAACCCGAGTTGAAAACCCTCTACAATATGGCATAGTAATAGTTGACGAAGATTCAAAGATAGTCAGGTTTCTGGAAAAACCTTCATGGGGTGAAGTATTTTCAGACACTATCAATACTGGTATCTATGTTTTAGAGCCAAAAGTATTAGACCTGATTCCCAAAGGAAAGGAGTTTGATTTTTCAAAAAATCTTTTCCCTCTTATCCTTTCTCAAAATTATCCTTTTTATGGCGATGTCGTTGAAGGGTACTGGAGAGATATAGGTGATATTAGAGAGTATAAGAAAGCACACTCGGACATTTTAAAAGGCAGAGTTGATTTAAAAATTGAGGGAGAAAGGATAGGTAAGATAGGTACTGACATATGGATAAGCCAAAACGCTGTTATAGACGATCTGCGAAAATTTGAAGGAACTATAGTTATTGGAAATGGTTCAAGAATAGGAGACACTACTATCTCTAACTCTTTTATTGGAGAAAGAACCATAATTGAAGATGGAGTAGAAATTGAGAATTCTATAATCTGGGATGACGCAAGAATAGAAAGTAACTCAAGGATAATTAACTCCATAGTATGTAAAAAAGTAAAAATTGGAAACGGGACTATTTTAGAAGGAGATAACACCATTGCTGATGATTGCGACATAGGAAATGAAGTTGTTTTCAGGCCTTCCGTTTCTGCCTGGCCCAATAAAAAAGTTGAAAATGGTTCGGTTGTGACTGACAATCTGGTCTGGGGTAAAACCTGGGCAAGATCCCTTTTTGGTTCTTATGGGATTATTGGAGTTAATAATATTGAAATTACTCCTGATTTCCTCGCACGCTTAGGCTCTGCTTATGGAACCTTTCTTGGAAAAGGCTCAACAGTTTTTTTAGCCAGAGATTCACATGAGTCCTCCAGAATGCTTAAAAGGGCAATAATCGCTGGATTGATGAGCGCGGGTGTAAATATCATGGACCTGAGAGCTTCTCCCCTTCCCTTACTGAGATTTGCTGTGAAAAGCCTGGGCGGAAGTGGAGGGGTACAGGTAATGAGGTCCCCATATGATACCCACCTGGTCAATATTAAATTTTATGACCATTCTGGATTTGAGTTGTCTCCCACTCAGGAAACCTCTATTGAAAGAATCTTTTTCCGTGACGAGTATATGCGTGCTAATTACGACGAAGTAGGATACCTTGACATTCCCCCTCGGGTTGTTGAGTCTTATAAAGAGCTTTATCTAAAAAATCTGGATATTAATGCCATCAAAAATTCTCAGCTTAAAATTGTGATAGATTATTCTTTTGGAACTTCAGTTTTATTTTTCCCCTCCATCTTAGGGGATTTTGGCCTGGAAATAATATCCCTCAATGCTCACATGGATGGCAAAAGAACTGTAAAGTCAGCTACCGAATATTCTGATTCATTAAAGAAGATTTCATCAGTGGTTAGATCTCTGGATACTCACATTGGAATAGCACTTGATTCCAGTGCCGAGAAAATATCTGTAATTGATAGTTCTGGAGAGATTTACTCGCCTACCAGATTGGTTGCCATAATTACCAGTTTAATCAAAAAAGTGCAAAGTGACATTTCCATAACTCTCCCCATTAATACTTCTTTTGAATTGGAGGAGTTTTTAAAAAAATTAAATGTAAATATTACCCTATCTTCAATTTTACCTAAGCATTTTATCAGGGATGCAGAAAAATCTGATTTTGCAGCAGACATTTTGGGAGGTTTAATTTTCCCTAAATTTCGTCCTTTCTTTGACGGTTTATATAGCATAGGAAAATTAATTGAACTCCTCTCTCAAACTAAAATCAATCTTTTAAAAATTAAAGAAACCACGCCCATTAGAGATGCTTTACATATGGAAATATCCTGTCCCTGGGAATATAAGGGGACGGTAATGAGGAAAATGGTAGAAAGAGCAGGTAATAATGCTGAAATAATTGAAGGTGTCAAAAACCGCGAGAGTGATGGTTATACCCTGGTAATTCCTGATAGCGATAGACCTGTCTTACACCTTTATGCCAGCTATAAAGATGAACTTAAAGAGAAGGAGAAAATTGATGATTTAAAAAGGAGGATTGAACCTTGCACGAAAGTATAAGCTTCGGTACTTCCGGGTGGAGAGGTGTTATAGCAGAGGAAATTACCTTTCCCCGATTAAGAAAATTGGCTCGCGCTATCACCCGCTACTTAAAAGATAATCAGCAAGATAGACAGGGCATAGTGATAGGTTATGACACCAGGTTTTTTTCCTCTGAATTTGCCCGAGAAGTAGCCTGTGTATGTCTGGAAGAAGGAATAGAAGTTGCCATTAGTGATGCTCCTTCACCTACCCCGGTAATCAGTTTTGAGATATTAAGAAGAAAGGCAGGGGGAGGTATTAACATTACCGCTTCTCATAATCCTTACTATTACTCAGGAGTCAAATTTTCACCAGCCTGGGGAGGACCAGCTGAACCAGAGGTAACCAGAATAATTGAAAAATATTTTCTCGATGCCCTACCAGATAAACCCAGGGAAGATTATGCTTATTATATTAAGAAAGGAAAAATTGAGGCTTATAATCCTATTCCAAACTACTTATCTGCTCTAACGCAGGTCATTCCTTTCTCTCTGGATTTTACTTTCAAGGTAGTTATTGATCCCTTGTATGGAACCTCCACACCCTACTTGAAAACTATATTCAAAGGTAGAAAAAATGTCTCCCTTATTCATAAAAAATACGACCCCTTTTTTGGTGGTCTGGAACCCGTACCTTATGAACATGTATTAACTGATTTAAAAAAGCAGGTTAAAAGAAATGGTGCTCTTCTCGGATTAGCTCTTGATGGAGATGCTGACCGCTTTGGTATTATCTCTCATGATGGTAGAATTATCACCCCCAACGAAGTATTTACAATTTTAGCCTACCACCTGGGTAAAAGAAGCCAGGCAGGTATAGGCAGAACTGTTTCTACCACCAGAATGTTGGATGTTATTGCCAAGCATCACCAGGTAAAATTATTGGAAACACCTGTGGGATTTAAATACCTGGGAGCTTTGATTCGCGATGGGCAAATATACTTTGGTGGCGAGGAGAGTGGTGGATTATCAATTAAAGGCTGGGTCCCGGAAAAAGATGGCATACTGGCAGTTTTGTTAGTATTAGGATTATGTACTGAACAAAACATTCCTCCTGCAGTTTTAATTGATGATTTATATAACAAATTCGGTAAATTCTATAACCAAAGAGTGGATATTAAATTTTCTGAAAGGCAAACACATAAAGTTAAAGATTTCATAGATAATTTTTCTGAAACAACTTTTTTTGGTTTAAATATTAAAGACATATGCAGAAAAGATGGTTTATTAATTACTTTTGAAGATTCAAGCTGGTGTTTATTGAGACAATCAGGTACTGAAAACATGATACGATTCTATTACGAATCACAGGACAAAGATGTATATGAAGTTTTTAAGCACTCAAAACTACCTTTTCTTGCTTAAAAATATACTTCATACTAATAATATTTTTATTTATCAAAGGAGGGTTTAGTGTGTTTATTTAACATTCCCTGGTCCACATTATTCTCATTTGTAGTAGTGCTATTAGCAGTGATTATAACTGTTCTCTGGGCTATCTTTAAAAAGCTTGATGGAGGTGATGAGTAATGATTTATTTTATAGTCATCTCATTCTATATGGTCTTTATACTTACAGTAGGCTTTCTTAGCCGGAGAAATCTTAAAAAACCTGAGGATTTTTACCTTGGCGGTAGAAAGGTCGGACCCTGGGTAACCGCGTTTTCCTTTTTATCAGCTTACTTTTCTTCTGTCCTTATAATTGGAGGAGGAGGGTTTGGTTATAAATATGGCTTATCCACTCTCTGGATAGGCGCAACCAATGTTTTACTGGGTTGTTGTTTGCTCTGGATTGTCCTGGGTGAAAGAACACGGAAAATGACTAAAAAATTAAACACTATGACCATACCTGATTTTTTGGCTGAAAGGTTCAATTCACCTGAAGCTCGCCTTTTTTCTGCTATAACAATTATTTTATTCATGTTTGCCTATAATGTGAGTATCCTTAAAGGGATGGGTCATATTCTTGAAGTTCTCTTAAATCTACCTTATTTATGGGGGATTATCCTTTCCTGTGCAGCGATTCTGATTTATGTTTCTCTCGGAGGTTATTTAGCTGTTGTCTGGACCGGTTTCATCCAGGCTATTATCATGATATGGGGACTTTTACTTCTAACTTTTGCCACTTTAAACCGGGTTGAGGGATTATCAACTCTTACTTTGAAACTATCCGAGATAGATGTTGGACTGGTGGAATCTCCGGGAATCTGGGGATTAGGCGGATTACTATCTTATGCACTAATCGTCAGTTTCGGAGCCTGGGGTATGCCTCAGCTGATTATCAGGTTTTACTCAATAAATAGCACCAAAGTCCTTAAATTAGGTACTATTGCCGCCACCGTTGGAGGAACCATAGCTTTGCTTCCATATTTAAATGGTGCCGCTTCCAGGTTACTTTTTCCTAATCTCACTAATGTGGATTTAGCCATCCCTTCCCTGGTTAAATCGGTTCTATCACCCTGGGGAGGAGCACTTTTTGTTTCTGCTGTTTTAGCTGCAGGTATGTCAACTTTTGCTGCTGTTTTGATAATCACTTCTTCCAGCCTGGTAAGGGATATTTTAGAAAAGAGTTTAAAGATTAATTTAAATAATAAAAAAACTATATTATATAACAGTTTGTCTTCTTTCGTAATTGGAATAATATCCTTGCTCCTGGCCATTAAACCCCCCGGGTTAGTTCTAACCCTTACCGCCTTTTCCTGGGCAGTTATTGCTTCCACCTGCTTATGGCCAATTTTGCTGGGACTTTACTGGCGAAGAACAACCAAAGAGGGTGTTATTGCTTCCATGGTCGGAGGTTGCTCCGCTGCCCTTATCTGGATATATCTTGGTTCACCCTTAAAAATTCATGGTTTTATCCCTGGAATTTTGGTGAGCCTGGTCTTTATTATAGTAGTGAGTTTGTTTACTGAACCTATGAAAGAAACTGAATTAAAAAGGATTTTTGATTAATAAATATAGGCGGGAAGATATTATGAAAAAGAAAGACATTACTGTATTTCAGGAAGAGCGCGAGGAACTGAACAAACTGGTAATGAAACATAGCAAGCAAGGAATAAAGAGGTTTTTCAGCCTGGATTCTCAGGTATACCGCGAGGGTGAACTTCCCGTTAAGGTTAAGGAGTTGTTAGGGTTAGTAGCCTCATTAGTCCTAAGGTGCGATGATTGTGTCAAATATCATATAATCCGCTGTTTTGAGGAGAAGGTTAGTGACCAGGAACTTGAAGAAGCTTTGTCTATAGCCCTTATTGTTGGCGGGTCAATCACCATACCCCATCTAAGAAGAGCCTTTAAAGCCTGGAGTGAACTGAAAGATAATAAAAGTTAATCAATCAGGGCTTAAACTCAACTCTATAAGGCTTTCCATTCTTGATAAGTTTAAGCTCTTCTGGTAAATTTTCTAATTTATGGAGTAACTTCTCTCTGGTTTGCTGGATAGATTCATTTCCCCGAACAATCTTACCTTGATCTAAAAGAGGTTTTAGAAGTGGCAGGTAATTTTCCGGAGGTTTGGTTTCTTTTAACCTGACCATATCCTGAAACAAGTTATTTCTATAAACCATCTTAGCTCCAGGAAGGTTCCCCACTTTGGCCATAGGTTTTTTGTTTACTTCAACTATTTTAAGAGCAAAGTCAAGAACGGGAGCACTGGATAGCCTGGTACCAATCCCAAAGCCATCAACAAAGCGGTGAAGCCTTTCAATTTCATACTCATCAAGACCACCACTCATATATATTTTTATACCATTAGCACCTTTTTGCTTGAAGATCCATTTTATTTCAGCAATGTGTTCAACATAATCTTTGGAATCAAGGCGGATACCTAAAAGATTGTCACCCAACATTTCCAGGGCTTCCTGAGATTCAATCACCGGAGAGGCAAAAGTATCAACTAAAGCGATCCGGGGAACTGAACTATCTATATAATCATGAAAATACTTAAAGGCTTTTTTATTATTCCCCAGGACGAGAATTAAAGAATGAGGCATAGTCCCGGATGGTTTTATACCCAGGTATTCGGCTCCTAAAACATTACTGACACCATCAAGACCACCTACATAGGATGCGTACTCCACCGAAGGAGCTAAGGCTGGATGTTGTCTCCTGGTTCCAAAACTTAAAACCTCTTTCTTGCCCGCAGCAATCCTCATCCGAGCTGCTTTTGAAGCTATTCCTGAAAGAAAAGAGATAAACCCGATAATGGCGGTTTCGTATCTGGCAAAATCAGTATAATTTCCTTCTATTGACAGAACAGGTTCGGTAGGAAAAAATATCTCGCCTTCTTCCATGGAACTAACAGAAACCGGTAATCCTTCCAACAAATGAGCTATCTGGCTAACACCCAAGAAAACCCCGAATAGATAGTCGGGGTTGGGGAAAAATTTCAGGAATAATTCCATTACTACCTGTGGATTCTCCCCGGCCTTCCTGAGAATCTCTTCGGTTCTTACAAAATAAGCGTCAGTTACTAACCCTTTTTTTATCTCATCACTTGTAGATATTAAAAATTCATCAACCATTTAAGACTCCCATTCTTTTAATAAAGTTTCTGAATCTATAGTTTTAGCACCATAATTATCTCTCATATACTGTAAAGCCTGTAAATGTACTGCTGGGTCAAAAGCCGCGGTGGCATCTTCAATTACAGTAACCCTGTAACCTCTAAAGAAGCTGTCTGCAGCATTGTGCTGTACGCAAATATTAGTGCTCACCCCTACCAGTATAACTTCCTTTACCTGTAATTCTTCTAAAATTGATTCCAGATATGTTCTAAAATATCCACTATAAGTTGATTTTGAAATTACCACATCAAAGTCAGGGGTCAATTCTTGTATTATCTCTGACCCAAAGTCATCTATCATAGCGTGCTGTCCCCAAATTTTGGTTTCTGGGTCCGAGGAAAGATGGGCATCTCTAAGGTATATAACTGCAATACCCTTATTTCTGGCTTCTAAAATCAATTTTCTAATAATTGGAATAATGTTACGAGCATGGTCGTTACCAAACTTTCCATAAACAAAATCATTAATCATATCTATAACAATCAAAGCTTGTTTATTCAAATATTCCTCCCAAAGAGGATTGATGGGTAATGGATTTTACCACACAGCATTGTTTTTCACAAGTTTTGTATTAAAGGCTTCTTCAAATCCATAACTCAGAGAATCTTTAATCGCTTTAATTTCCTCCTCTGACAGAAACCTCCCCCTCTCCTTTGCCATTGAAGTCAGGTTCCGCTGGGTTAACCCACAGGGCACTATGTACTGGAATAAGTTAAGGTCAACATTAACATTAAAAGAAAAACCATGCATGGTAACCCATTGTTTAAGAGAAATACCGATACTTCCGATTTTATTTTCTCCCACCCATACTCCCGGATGTTTTTCTTTCCTGACCCCCTGGATATTATATTGAGTTAATATATTGATCATCATACCTTCAATGGTTTTTACCAGAAAAGGTAAGCCACCCTGCACATTCTTTAAGGGTAATATAAAGTAACCGACCATCTGACCGGGCGCATGTAAAGTTACTGCCCCACCCCTCTCTATCTTATGCACAGGAATCTTTCCCCATTCAATTATCTCTTCCCCCTTAGCCCTTAGGCCCATGGTTATAACCGGTTCATGTTCGGTTAGTAGAAAATAACCTTTATCGCTATTATCTTCAATTACTCTTTTTTGTAAATCTCTTTGAAGTTCCAGTACTTTCAGATAATCTGTTAAACCCAGGTCATAAAATACAATGTTCATACTATTGATACCTTAAAGGGGTAAAACAGTTCGGCTAAATCCCTTAATTCGTCTTCATTAACTATTTTTAAACCTGGCTCGGTAGAAGCTCTAACAGGTCTGTTTAAATGTATTTGAGCTATAGGAAATTTCTCAATGAATTTTTTAATTTTACTCATTTCAGTCAGACTATTATTAATCTCTTCTATAATCATTATTTCCATCCACAACTCTCCCTTATATTCATTGCAGAAATCGTTTACCCCTGATAAAACCATCTCCAGGGTCAAGCCATTTACCGGGCGATTTATTCTATAAAATAATTCTGGAGTAAGGGCAGATAAAGTGAATTTTACCCTATCCGCATAAGAAAGTGCTCTTCTAACCTCAGGTTGAAAAAGTAACGTGGAATTAGTAAAAACAGTTATCGGTATGGAAGTTATGGTTTTAATTCCTTTAATAATCTCTTCTAATTCCGAGTTTAAAGTTGGTTCTCCTGAACCTGAAAAGGTTATAGAGTCAATAGAAGTGTTTATATTGTCCAGAACTCTTTTAATTTCTTCCAATACAATATCTTTAGAGATATATGGTTCTCGATTTAAGGTGAGTAAATCTGTTCTTCTAACCAACTCGCAAAAGATACAGTCAAATGAACAGGTTTTCAAAGGGATAATATCCATCCCCAGAGAATAACCAAGCCTTCGTGACCTAACTGGTCCGTAAATTACAGAAATTTTATTTCTCATTTTTTATCACTTTAATTATAACTAATAATGATAGTTCTCAGGGTAATTAAGTGATATACTTAAATCTATGGGGGCGTAGCTCAGCGGGAGAGCGCTTGCTTCGCATGCAAGAAGTCGTGGGTTCAATTCCCATCGCCTCCACCACCAATAAATTAGTTCTTTTCTAACGAAGTCATATCTGCCATGAAAGGGGATTTTATCAAGATTGATGTCATTATCATTTCAGTGTTGTAACCCGCTCCGCAATTTTTGCAGATCACATATTCCTTTTCCATAGACTTTCTGGGTTGGTCGCTATCTTTATCCTTCTTTAATAGTTCATAAAATCATTGACTGGCCTTGGTAACTCCCTGATTATCCTATCTGATATTCTCTTCTTACAAGCCATTTCGCTGATCTTTCCATACCCAGGTTCTTGCAAGCCATGACCTTAAAATTTACCTATGTTAAATAAAAAATGTAGCTACAACCCTTATGTTTCTTTCCTCAACCAGAACCTATTTCGGTGTTATAGTTAAATTGCTTAATAAGTATGATAAAATTGAACAATTTCATATAAATATGTTGTTTAAAAAAATATAAAAAGGAGAGGCACGGTAATGAGTAAAGTTTGCAAGATTTCTCTAATAATTATAATTTTGTTAGCTCTTTTTTCAAGCAATTTACTATTAACAGGGTGCTCTAAAAAAGATATAAAACCACCTACGGAGCTCCCAGAAGAAATTACGGAATCGCTTGCAGATCTTATAAACAAATCAAAAGAAATAACTTCCATCAAATACGATATAATTACGTCCATTCCTGATCAACCAACAATCACACAAAAAATATGGGTAAAAGGGATGCGGCAAAGGATTGAATTTGAAGCTGAAGGAGAAATTATTGTTTATCTTATAGATTATGATAAACAAATCTCATATAATTACACGCCCCAAACAAACACAGCCTTGAAAGTGGAAATGGGAGATATTTCCGAGGCTGTAGACAAATCACTATTGGATATGACTAAATCAATAGATATTAATTCTAAAATCATAGGTAGCGAAGTCATAGATGGAAAGGAATGCACAGTTATTGAACACGGTGCTGTTGGTATGGGTAGTGTAAAGATGTGGGTTTGGAAAGCTCGCGGTATCCCTATCAAGATGGAGTCGAGATCACCAGATGGAGTATTGACCATTGTAGAATATAAGAATATAGATTTTTCTCCTATACCTGATTATGTCTTTGAATTGCCTGAAAATGTACATATCTATCAATATTGAAAAAAGGTAGGGTCAAGCAAATAAGATCATAGGGTCAGGACCTGCAATATCTCAATTTCTAAGAAGCGCTCTTACAAATATATTCCACGTTTTATCCACCATAATTTGTATAATTTACATAAAAATAACAGTTGTATTAAATTACCTGTTATTATATAACTTACATACTTACAATAATTATCTTTGGTAGTGGTTATTCATAAGGAGAAAATATGAAATTAGGTGTTTTTTCAGTAAGCTTGAATGTTAAAGAAATTCAGACTTCAAAATCATTTTATGAAAACCTTGGGTTCAAAGTCTTTGGTGGCGATATATCGCAAAATTGGATTATTATGAAAAATGGTAGTTGCATAATTGGACTATTTCAAGGAATGTTTGAAAAGAACATTCTGACTTTTAATCCAGGCTGGGATGAAAATGCTAATAAACTTAAGTCATTTATTGACATAAGAATTCTCCAACAGCAACTTAAAGCAAAAGGTATAAAACTACTTACTGAAGCAGAAAAAAAATCAGGCCCAGCAAGTTTCACATTAGAAGACCCTGATGGCAATCCTATTCTTGTTGATCAACACATATAAATATTTAATGTAATCCTAAAGGTAACTTCAAAGAAAGAAATAGGGTAAGGTTTACGCATTTGACGGTCTTAATCTCATATAAATACACTCCAACTTATCCTAAATAGTTGGAGATTTCACATTTTTTAACGGAGAACCGGGCAAATCGTAGCATTGACTAATATAAGGTGATTTGATAGCATTTTATCATAAAATCACGACAAATAAATGTTTAAATGACCAATCACCTTTTATTCTAAAACTCTTTTTTACTGGATATTAAAATAGTTACAGGTCCATCATTTACCAACTGAACATCCATGTGAGCCTGAAATACCCCTTCCTGTATTTTTTCTGAAGTATAATAACTTTTAATTATTCTAATGAAATCCTCATATAAAGGTATGGATTTATCCGGGTTTAATGCCCTGGTAAAATCAGGTCTCCTTCCTTTCCTGGTATCACCCGACAAAGTAAATTGAGAAACTACTAAAACCTCTCCGTCTATTTCCAGAACTGATTTATCAAACTTCCCTGCATCATTTTCGAAAATGCGAAGATTTAAAACTTTTTGAGCAATATATGATAAATCTTTTTCATCATCGTCTTCTTCAATAGAGACAAATACCAAAATCCCCCTGGCAATTGAAGAAACTATTTTACTTTCAACTATTACCGAAGCGTTCTTAACTCTTTGAACTACAGCCCTCATTATATTCTGTTTACCTCAACCACGCCTTCAATTCTATATAACTCAGATATTAAAATATCAACCTGTTGTTGGCTAATTGAGGATATTTCCAAATTAAACCTTGCTTTCTTTGTTGAGGTAGTATTAAGCTTCATCTGCCTGATATTTAAGCCTTTTTGAGCAATAACCTGGGTAATATCTGCTACCAGTCCGGGCCTATCATAGGCAGTCACAATTATTCTTGCTGGATAACTGGAAGATGCCTGTATTTCCCACTTTACTGGCATAATTTGCGATGGGTCTTGAATTCTCCTCATATTAATACAACTTTTCCTATGAAGCGATATGCCTTTGCCTTTGGTAACATAACCAACTGAAGGCTCACCGGGTAGGGGCATACAACACCTGGCTAACCGTAAAAGTACTCCGTCCAATAAAAGAGTTCCCGAGGAATCAAGATGGTCAGTTTTAATCAATAAACCATCCTGGGCTAATGACTTAGAAGATTCCTCTTCTTTCTTTTTCTTCTCTTCCTCTTTCTTTAACAAAACAATTATTTCTACAGTATGTATTGCTCCTGAAGCAATCTGGTGGTATAAATCATCAATTGACCTAAGTTTTATTAGTTTAAGTATTTTATTGGTGAGTTCCAGAGATAACCCCATTTCCACATCATAACTGGCTTTCTTAAGTTCTTTTTCTAATAACAACCTTCCCTCTTTCACCAACTCTTCCCTGGATTTTTTTCTAAACCATTGCTGGATTTTAGTTTTCGCAGAAGCTGTTACTACAAAATCAAGCCAGTGCCTGGAAGGTCCTTTAATTCTATCGGAAGTAATTATTTCTACTCTATCCCCTGTTTTTAATTGATAATCAAGGGAAACCATTTTACCATCAACCCTGGCTCCAGTACAATGATGACCGACATCAGTGTGAATTTTATAAGCAAAATCAAGAGGAGTAGAGCCATTGGGCAGGGAGAGCAGGTCTCCTTTAGGCGTTAGAACAATCACTTCTTCCTGAAGGATATCTGATTTCAAACCATCATAAAAATCCTGGGTACTGACAAGTTCCTTCTGCCAATCAATTAATTCTCTCAACCACCCTATCTTTTGGGAAAACTCTTTGTCAGACTTACCACCTTCCTTGTAAACCCAGTGAGCAGCAATACCATATTCAGCGACTTTATGCATTTCATAAGTCCTTATCTGAATTTCAATTGGATCACCCATTGAACCGATTACCGTAGTATGTAATGACTGGTAATCATTAGATTTTCTCTCGGCTATAAAGTCTTTGAATCTTTGTGGAATCGGATGCCATTCACTGTGAATAAGCCCTAAAATATTGTAGCAATCAGAAGGTTTACCATCTATAATAACTCTTAACCCAAATAAATCATACATACCTTCAATATCTTTACTTTCCCGAATCATCTTTCTGTAAATACTGTAAAAATGTTTGGCTCTAGCTTGAACTTCACCCTTAAAACCCGAACTCTCCAGTATTTTTATAAGCTTATTTTGGGCTTTTATTAATAGAGCTTCCCGTTCAACCCTCTTGTTAGCAACTTTTAAAGAAATATCTTCATATTCCCTGGGATTGAGGGTCTTAAACGCCAGGTCCTCCAGTTGCCACTTTAACTGATACACTCCCAACCGATGAGCTAAGGGAGCATAAATCTCCAGGGTTTCTTCAGCTATCCTCTTTTGTTTGGATAAATCAAGGTGTTTTATGGTTTGAAGGTTATGAAGTCTATCAGCAAATTTAATTACTACTACCCTTATATCTTTAGAAAGAGAGATAAGGAATTTTCGTATATTTTCTATGTATCTTGTTTTTTTGGGAAAAGTTAAATCCAGGGCTTCTATTTTAGTTAAACCCTCAACAATAGAAGCAATTTCCTCGCCCATTTCTTTTCGTAAATATTCCAGTGATATACTGGTATCTTCAACTACATCGTGAAGAAGCGCTGCCGAAATGGTAGCTCCACCCATTTTCAAATCAGCAAGAGTTTCAGCAACACTAAACGGGTGGTCAAAATAATCTTCACCCGAAGCCCTCTTCTGACCTTGATGAGCTGAAAAAGCTATGCTGAAGGCTTTTTCTATTAAGTTAATCTCTTCATCAGGAAGATACTTCTTAAGTTTTTCGTTTAGTTGGTTGAGTCTTTCTGGATTCATTCACCTTCCTGGTATAGACCTTTCTAGACCTTTTTTCTCTCCATTCTTGCCAGACCACTAAAAGCATGCTGGCGATAAACAAAGACGAATAAGTTCCCGTTATTAGTCCCACACCTAATCCGAAAGAAAATGGTCTTACTGCTACAGGACCAAAAATAAATAAAGCTATAACAGCGAGTACGGTAGTTACTGAAGTGTTGATAGATCTCCTGAAACTTTGAAGAATACTCATATTGACAATTTTGGAAAAGGCTGCACCTGAATGAAGTTTCCTATTTTCTCTAACCCTATCCAGAACAACCACCGAGTCCATGACTGAATAACCCACCAGGGTAAGGATTGCCGCCACAAATGGGCTATTAATTTCAAAACGGAATAAAGCATAAGCACCAATAGTTACCATTACATCGTGCATTAAAGCCAGAATGGTAACTACAGCATAAGGAAAATCAAATCGCCAGGTTATATAAAACATAATAAAAATCAGTGCTAAAATAAGGGCTGTAACCGCTTGTCTTCTCAATAGAGCACCAATAGTTGGACCAACCATTTCTGAGCGAAGAATGGTTACTCCTTCAAATGAGTTTTTTATTCCTTTCTCTAATTCCACAACCTTTTCCTGAGAAAGTATAGGAGTTCTAATTAGAAAATGTTTTTCCTGAGCAGTGTCTCCAGGGATTGATTGAACTATCGCATTACCTATTTTTAGTTCCTGGATTTTTTCTCTTACCTGTGATTCAGAAATTTCACCGGTAATTGAAACTTCCACAATTGATCCTCCTGTAAAATCAATACCGAAATTAAGAGGAGAACCAGTAATTCTCCAGCTAACAAAAAGAAAAAGCGCACTTAGGGCTATGACTATTCCAGAAATAAGCAACCATGTTTTTTTTCTACTTACCAGGTCCATTACTGCCTCCTCAATTTTAAGGATAGTGGAACTAAATATTTGATTCCGAAAGCATCCATTACTAACCTACCAACAAATAGAGTTACAAAAAGACTTACTAAAATCCCTAAAGACAGGGTTACCGCAAAACCCCTAATCGGTCCTGTGCCAAATTGATATAAAATTAAGGTTCCAATAAGAGTTGTAACATTAGAGTCAAAAATAGTGGAAAAAGCTTTTTTATAACCATTATTAACAGCAGTCCTTACATTTCTTCCCTGCAATACCTCTTCTCGTATTCTTTCAAAAATAATAATACTGGCATCTACTGCCATACCCAATGATAAAACTATGCCGGCAATACCGGGTATGGTCAGGGTAGCCTTAAGAGCTATCAATATACCTATAAGAAATAATATGAAAGTTGATAAAGAAAATATAGATACTATTGATATAAATTTATAATTGAAAGCCATAAATAATACTACTAAAATAAATGCTGCCACACCAGTGAATTCAACTTTTCTTAAATAATCATAACCCAGTGCGGGTCCAAGAAAACGAGTTTCAGCGATTACCATTTTAACGGGTAAAGCGCCTCCCCTCAAAAGAGCCGATAACCTGGCAGCTTCATCAAAAGTAAAGTTACCTTTAATGATGCCTTCACCCCGGGTTATTACTGATTCTACCCGAGGAGAAGATATTACTTCTCCATCAAGTACAATAGAGATTGTTTTATTAAGGTGTTCGGAGGTAATCTCTTCAAAGGATTTTTGTCCATCAGCTTTCGCCCTGGCTTCATCAAATTCAAAACCAACCGCTGGTGAACCCATCTCATCGGTAGTGGATTTAGCTGATCTCAAGTATTTACCTGTGATCAGGACTGTTCCATCTTCCGCTTTAAACTCCAGCAAAGCGGTTTTTCCAATAAGCTCCATGGCTTCTGCAGGATCTTTGATCCCTGCTTTTTTTTCATAAGGAAGTTCAACAATTATTCTTCTCCAAGCGTCACCTCCTAAACGATATATGTTAGGTTCGGTTAAACCCAGAGCATCCACCCTACCCCTGAGCACCTGTTCAACTGCCTTAACATCAGCTTCTTCAACCTTTACTTCTGGGGTATCAACAGCTTCTAAAACAATATGAATCCCACCAGCTATGTCTAAACCAAGTTGCGGTTTATATTCTAAGCTTAAAGCAGGCACATATTTGGAAACAGGATCTCCAGTCCAAATCACCATGGTTGATAGCAAAATCATAAATAAAACTACTAACCACTTCCAGTTTAATTTTCTCATTTTCATCCAACCTTTCTTTATTAAATAATCTGTGTATTGTTAATTAATAATTTAAAAACCACTCCGAGAACCTGGGCAGAGCGTTTACACATTATCATACGGCTTAAAAATATTTCAAAATACTCTACCACTTCAAAAGTGCTCGTATCTACATCAAGACTTAGTATAACTTCCTTTCTATCAGGGTTAATTATTAAATCACGATTTAAAACAGCATAATTAACCCGATCGTGCATGTCAAAAGAGATAGCATTGGGATTTCTAACCCTTTCTCGATGAACATCAGACTTATCGCTGATGATTAACGCTGCAGTAATAGGGTTGGCAGGTATCCCGCTTTCCTCGTCATGATTACCAATAGCATTCATTATATCAAGCATCTCTTCTGGTAATAACAAATCCTTAACTAATAGCGAAACTAAAATGGCACCCACCTGAGAATGGTTTTCTCTGGAAACTGTATTCCCTATGTCATGAAGAAACCCCGCAACACCAGCAAGTTCAGCTTCTCTCCGAGAATAACCAAGTCCATTCATTACATCCATCGCTCCTCTTGCAACAATTCCAGCATGCCTTATTCCATGCTCGGTAAAGCCTAACTTATCCATATAAGCATCGGCTTTCGTCAGGTAAGTTCTTATAATCTCATTGTTCTCTACCTGAGAAAATAAGCTACTCATTCCTTCCTTTCCAGATCTGAGCTACCCCTTCTTTCATCACTTTAACGATTATTTTGGGAGCTATTTCCAGACTGAGTATTTGCTCATCAATTTCTCTAATCACCCCTATTATCCCACTATGCAAAATAACCTGTATGCCACGAGATAGGCTTTCCAGCATAGCTTTTCGTTTTTTCTGCTGTATCTGTTGGGGCCTTATCATTAAAAAATACATAAGAGCTATAAAGCCCACCCAGATTAGGACGGTGGTATAAGTTTTTGGATCAATCTGCATTATTTTCATCCTCCGTTTCTATTTCTTTACCTCTGGGTGAATAATGATTCCTAAAATTTTCCCAGAAGCTGTAAAAACTATTACTAATTATAGCCTGTCGGGCTTGATTTACCAAATTTACGATAAAAAATAGATTATGATAGGTAAATAACCTCAAGGGAAGTATCTCGCCCGAAAGGAAAAGGTGCCTCAGGTAGGCTCGAGTGTAATTAAGGCAAACATTGCAGGTGCAATCAGGGTCCAGTGGTTGTAAATCATCTTTAAAAAGAGTATTTTTAATACTTATCCTTCCTTTAGAAGTATAAGCAGACCCATTTCTACCTAACCTGGTTGGTAAAACTGAGTCAAACATGTCAATACCCAGGCTGATTGCTTTTAAAATAGTAAGGGGGGACCCTACTCCCATCAAATAAACTGGCTTATCATGTGGAAGATATTCCTGGAATTCAGTTAAGAGCTTATACATGGTTGATTTTGATTCCCCAACTGAAAACCCTCCCAGAGAAATCCCTGGAAATCCAATCTTTGTTATTTCCTCCAGTGATTTAATTCTTAGAGGTAGATAAAAATTCCCCTGTACAATACCCATGATGTTGTTCAAGGGAACATAACCTGCTCTTACACTTTTCACTGCCCAGGAGGTGGTAAGGTTAACTGCTTTTTCCGCTTCTTCATAGGTTGCTCCGAAGGGAAGGCACACATCCAGGGGCATAGCAAAATCAGAATGTAGAACACCGTGTATTTTCATAACCAACTCAGGGCTGAATTCGTGTTCGGAGCCATCTACATGTGATTTGAATATTACCCCATTATTATTTACTTTTCTAAGGGTGTTCAGACTCATTACTTGAAAACCACCGGAATCAATCAGAATTGGTTTTTTCCAGTTCATAAAGGTATGTAACCCCTGATATTTTTCAATTAACTCCAGACCGGGTCGTAAATAAAGGTGATAGGCATTACTTAAAATTATTTGAGCTCCAAGGTTTTCTAAATCCTGAGATGTTAAAGTTTTAACTGACCCAAGGGTACCCACCGGCATGAACACGGGAGTTTTAACGATACCCCGCTTTGTATAGATAGTTCCTGCTTTTATTTTGGTTCCTTCAATTCTTGATTCAATCTTAAATATCATTTACATCCCCATTCATTGAGTAAAGACAACCGCAGTACTTCTGGCAATATAATCCGGATTTTTTTACCTGTCCTAACTGTATATAATACTCTTTTCTGAAATCATAATATATAAAATCAATACCTTGTTTTGTAGTTAAAGTTTGACATATCTCTTTAATTTTTTCATGATTCTGATGGGGACTGGCAAGTAAAGTTGTTGAAAATAAGGAATATCCATCCTGACTGGCTTTCTCAATGGAATAGGATAACCTTAAATAGTAGCAATGAAAGCACCTATTATCTATTCTTTCAGGTAAGTTAATATAAGATAAATGTTCTTCAGGGTTATAATCAGGTATTTCTAAGAAGAGCTGGGTAATTTCTGCCAGCTTGGTTAAAGCCTCTTTTCTTTTTAAATATTCATCTTCAGGTTGAATATTGGGATTATAAAAAAAGAGAAAGGGTTTAGCTTTGAATTTATTTATTAAAGTGAATGTAACGCCTGAAGCACAACCTGCGCAACAGGTATGCAAAAATATTCTATCCATTAAATAGCGATTTAGCTTCCGTCTCTAAATTTAAATGCTTGAGACAAAGAGGGGTTAATACTCTACCTCTTCCGGTTCTAATCAACAAACCTTTTTGCAATAGAAAAGGCTCAATAATATCTTCAATGGTTCTTTTATCCTCACCCATAGCGTAAGCTATGGATTCTAACCCTACTGGTCCACCATTAAAGTTAGTGAATATTAATTTTAAGAACATCCTGTCTACATCATCCAAACCCAACTCATCAATGTTCAAAAGCTTAAAACTATCAAGGGCAAGCTTAATGCTTATTATAGTTTGGTTTTTTGCCATGGCATAATCTCTTATTCTTTTGGCCAATCTCAGGGCAACCCGGGGAGTTCCTCTTGATCTACGAGCAGTTTCAGATAGGGCATCATCGTCAATCTCAACCTTCATCAAACCTGCTGCTCTTTTTAAAATGCTAACTATTTCAGATTCATCATAATATCTAAATCTAAAACTAAAACCAAACCTATCGCGTAAGGGAGAGGAAAGCATACCTGCTTTGGTAGTTGCCCCTACGATAGTAAAAGGTGGAAAATTGAGAACTAAAGTACGGGCTGCTGACCCTCTACCGAGAATAATATCAAGTTTAAAATCTTCCATGACACTGTATAGCATTTCTTCAACTAAGTAATTTAATCTATGGATTTCATCTATGAAAAGAACATCTCCCCTGTTTATATCAGATAAGATTGCTGCTAAATCGCCTCCTCTTTCTAAAGCTGGGCCAGTAGTTCTATGAAAATTGGAACCCATTTCCGAGGCTATAATATAAGCCAGGGTAGTTTTGCCCAGACCAGGGGGCCCATATAATAATACATGGTCAATGGGTTGTGACCTCAATTTTGCTGATAGAAGAGAAATCTCCATTATTTCTTTAATATGGCTCTGGCCGGTAAAATCATTAACCTGGTAGGGTCTTAAATCTACTTCATCATCAATAGGTAGAAGTTCTGGAGAAACAATTCGTTCTTTTGTGCTCATTTTTTTAAGTGCCTCAGAAACAATTTAACTAATTCTTCGTTAGCAAGGTGAATATCAATTTTATCTCTTGTAAGTTTGTTCCAAACACTATAAATCTCGTTTCTGCTGAATCCCATACTGGATAGGGCATCAAATAGCTCTGTGGGGAATGAAGGTATCTGAGCCTTGAATTCAATTAAGATTCTTTTAGCGGTTTTATCACCTACTCCGCTTATACTTTTAAAAGCTATCAGGTTGGCATTGTTTATGGCTTCATAAAAACCATTAACTGTAAGGTTCCCGATAATTGCAAGGGCTATCCGTGGACCCACGCCATTTATAGCTATGAGTTTGATAAAAAGATCTCTTTCTTCTGGTGTTCTGAAACCATACAGAAGAAACTCCTCTTCTTTTATTCTGACTATGGTGTAAAGTTTTATAACATCGTTCAGCTTGAGGTTTGATTGGTCTTTATCAAAATACGCTGAAGGAATTATAACCGACAAACCGAGATTTTCTTGAACTTGCAGAACAATCCGGGATGTTTCAATATCAACAATAACTCCCGTAATATTAGATATCATTGAGATTACTAAGCCTGGTCATTAACAAATGGCAAAAAGCTATTCCTAAAGCGTCAGCAGCATCGTCGGGTTTGGGTAGTTCATTTAACTTCAAATTTTGTTTTAGAATCTCTTGAACTTGTTTTTTGGTAGCTCTACCAGCACCCACTATCGCTAATTTCATCTGTAAAGGAGTATAAGTACAAACAGGCAAACTTAAGGATTCAGCCGCTAATTGAATTATCCCTTTAGTTTCCCCAATCAATAAAGCTGTTTTAACATTTTTATTAAAAAACACGCTTTCTACAATTACTTCCTGAACTGAATAAGTATTTATTAATACCTTGAGCTGTTCATAGATGATTAATAACCTACGAGAATGGGGTGTACTAACAGTAGTTTTTATGACTCCCCAATATAATGGATTAATAACTCCATTTTTTCTGCTTAAAATTCCAACACCGGTGGTAGCTAACCCTGGGTCAACCCCCATAATAATACAGTCAGGTTTATTTACATTATTAACTGGCAATTAATTTTATTTCATCCTCATCAATATCAAAATTTGAGTAAATATTTTGCACATCATCCTGTTCTTCAAGTATGTCCAAAAATTTAAGTAACTTAACAGCATTATCTCCGGTTAGCTTGATAGTATTCTTGGGAACCAGGTCAACCTGTACGCTTTCGGTTTTAACAGAATTTTTTTCAAGGATATTTTTAATTTCAAATAAATCCTGGGGTATGGTATAAATCGTATAATATTCGTTCTCTTTAATCATATCTTCAGCTCCACACTCTATGACTAATTCCATGAGTTTATCTTCATCAAAACTTCCTGGAACCTGAATAACTCCCTTTTTATCAAAAATCCAGGAAACACATCCGTTTTCCCCCATAGAACCTCCATATTTGCTGAAAAGGGACCTTATTTCTGCAGTTGTGCGATTTCTGTTATCAGTTAATGCTTCCACCATTATAGCTACACCACTTGGCCCGTAACCTTCATAAATAACTTCATCATAAGACACCCCTTCAAGTTCTCCAGAACCCTTTTTAATAGCTCTTTCAATATTTTCAGCAGGCATATTTACTTCCTTAGCTTTTTCTACAGCTACGCGAAGTCTGTTATTAATTTCGGGATTACTGCCTCCTCTGGCAGCTACTATAAGTTCTTTGGTAATTTTACTAAAAGTTTTACCCCTTATAGAATCCATTTTCCCTTTTTTCACTCTAATGTTATGCCATTTAGAATGTCCAGACATTTATTTACTCACCTCTCTTTGTTTTTGAAAATATCAATAAAATATGAATGAACTCTTAAATCATCAGTTAATTCCGGGTGAAAAGATGAGATAACTACATTTTTCTCTCTTAACAGTACAGGCTGGTCTTGATGTTTTGCTAATATCTCAACTTGCTTACCTATTTTTTCAAATACAGGAGCACGGATGAAAATAGCTAAATAATCCTTTTCAGGAGAAAATTTTAGATTTATAAAATCATTAAAACTATTTATCTGTCTGCCGTAAGCGTTCCGCTTCACTTGAACATCTATCAAGCCTAATGTTTCCGTATTTTCTCCAGCGATTGCTTTAGAAAGCAAAATTGCTCCTGCGCAGGTACCAAAAGCAGGTAATCCCATGTGTAATTTTAATTTTAATCCAGACCATAATTCTTTTCTCTGCGAGATAAGCCTCATGGAAGTGCTTTCTCCTCCAGGTAAAATAATCCCGTCAATATTATCAAGGTCAGTGGTATTTTTTATCAAAGAACTATCAACACCTAATTTAGTGAGTATTTTTTGGTGTTCAAGGAATGCGCCCTGAAGTGCCAGAATACCTATGTTCACTACCACCCTCGTTTTTGCATGATTTCATCTTCTTTTATTTTTTGAATTTCCAGACCTGGCATGGCTTCACCCAAACCGAAAGAGATTTCCTTTAACATTTCTGGCTGGTTAAAATAGGTTACTGCAGTAACAATCGCCTTAGCTCTCATAGCTGGATTTTGTGATTTAAATATCCCCGAACCGACAAAAACTCCGTCGCAACCAAGCTGCATCATTAAAGCAGCATCTGCAGGAGTGGCAATCCCTCCTGCGGCAAAATTTACCACCGGTAATTTTTTAAGTTCTTTAACCTCTAAAAGTAATTCAAGTGAAGAGCCTATTTCTTTGGTATATTTTACTAATTCCTCTAATTCCATAGAAACTATTTTTCTAAGACCATCATTAACTGTTCGGATATGTTTTACAGCTTCTACAACATTCCCTGTTCCAGCCTCACCTTTAGTTCTTATCATGGAAGCTCCCTCTGCAATTCTTCTGAGGGCTTCGCCAATATCTCGTGCTCCACATACAAAGGGGGTTTTAAAATTATGTTTGTTTATATGATATTTTTCATCTGCAGGAGTTAAAACTTCTGATTCATCTATGAAATCTACTCCTATTGACTCCAGAATCTGAGCTTCCACAAAATGACCAATTCTTACTTTAGCCATTACTGGAAGAGAAACAGCATTCATTATTTGTTCTATAATCTTGGGGTCAGCCATCCTGGCAACTCCACCTTGAACTCTAATATCAGCAGGAACTCTTTCCAAAGCCATTACTGCACATGCTCCAGCTTCTTCGGCAATCAACGCCTGTTCAGAATTCACCACATCCATAATTACTCCACCTTTGAGCATCTGGGCTAAACCTCTTTTAATAGTTACCGTTCCTTTATCCATAAATATTCTCCTTGTTAAATTTTATAACTTCAGGCAATATCCATTTCAGAACTGTAGTTGGAAGAAATCTTTTTCTGAACATCTGCTTCATCAATAATTATTTTTTTCGTCCCTGCTTTTGAAGGGACTTCATACATTATTTCCAGCATAATGTCTTCCAGGACCGCTCTTAACCCCCGAGCTCCGGTACCTCTCCTTAAAGATTCAACCGCAATCAACTGAAGAGCACTATCGGTAAACTCCAGCTCAACCCCATCAAGAGACAACAGGTACTCGTACTGTTTTATCAGGGCATTCCTTGGCTTGGTTAGAATCTCTTTAAGGTCTTCCACTTTCAAAGGTTGGACTGGAACTAATATGGGGAACCTGCCTATAAACTCAGGTATCATTCCGTATTTTAAAAGGTCTTGAGGAAGCACTTTAGCATTAAGATCGTAGGATGATTGTTCTTTTTGCAATTGATCGAAACCTACGGTGATTTTCTTATTCCTCTCTAAAATAATTTTTCCTAAACCATCAAAAGCTCCACCTGCTATAAAAAGAATATGCTCGGTATTCACCTGAATGAACTCCTGGTAAGGGTGCTTTCTTCCTCCTTGAGGCGGAACATTAGCTACAGTACCTTCAACAATCCTTAATAAAGCCTGTTGAACCCCTTCTCCAGAGACATCCCGGGTTATGGAGGGATTTTCACTTTTACGGGCAATTTTATCAATTTCATCAATATAGACGATGCCTTGTTCAGCTTTTTTAACATTATAATTTGCTGATTGTAGAAGTCTCAAAATGACATTTTCAACATCTTCTCCTACATAACCAGCTTCTGTAAGGGTAGTAGCATCAGCCATGGCAAAAGGAACATCTAAAAACCTGGCAAGTGTTTGAGCAAGATAGGTTTTACCGACACCAGTAGGACCAATGAGAAGAATATTACTTTTTTGTAGTTCTACTTCCCCACTTTTTTTCTGTTTAGAAAAAAGCCTTTTGTAATGGTTATAAACAGCAACAGATATTACTTTTTTTGCCTTATTTTGTCCAATAACATAATCATCAAGAAAATTTTTAATTTCCTGGGGTTTGGGTAAACTTCCAGATTTTATAGTTTTTAAAGGCTGGGTTTCGGTATCTTTAATAAGATCATAGGCTAACTCGATACACTCTGAACAAATAAAAACACCTTTCGGACCAGCTATGACTCTCTTAACTTCCTCCTGGTTTTTCCTGCAAAAAGAACAACGAGGTATAGTGGTGTTGTTATTTGGTGCCAATATCCACCTCTTTACTGCTGGCAACTATGGAATCAATTAATCCGTAATGTTTGGCTTCTTCAGGAGACATATAATAATCTCTATCGGTGTCTTTTTCTATAGCATCGATAGGTCTTCCCGTATGAAGAGAAATCAACTCATTTACCAACTGCTTCATTTTAAGCATTTCTTGAGCATGTATAGCAATATCAGATGCTTGCCCCTGAAAACCACCCCAGGGTTGATGAATCATAATCCTGGAATGAGGAAGGGCGAGCCGCTTACCAGGAGTCCCTGCAGAGAGCAACAAGGCTGCTATACTGGCAGCTTGACCAACGCAATAGGTAGCCACTGCTGATTTTATATATTGCATGGTATCATAAATTGCTAATCCTGCTGACAAAGAACCGCCAGGACTATTTATATACAAGAAAATATCTTTCTTAGGGTCTTCTGCTTCCAGAAATAATAGCTGAGCAATTATCAGGTTGCTGGAATCATCCATTACCGGTCCACCGAGGAAGATAATCCTATCCTTGAGCAAACGCGAATATATGTCATAGGCTCTTTCAGTTTTTCCAGTTTGCTCTATAACAATCGGTATAAGCGGACTCATTTTACCTCCTTAATTTTAACTAACTCGGGAATCATGTCTAATATTTTTTCTCTTTTTATATAATTGTTTATCCTGTTAAATTCCTCAGTTTTAAGTTTTGATTTAAACTTAATCAATGGAATTTTTTCTTCCTGTGCCAGTTTTTCTAATTCGGTATTTAAGTCTTCCTCTGATACTGCAACCTGGTAATCAGATGCTAATTTATCAAGAATCATTCTAAACTCAAGTCTTCTTTTAGCTGCAGCCTCAGCTTCTTTTTGTAAAGTTTCCAGGCTCTTTTTTTCTGTTTCCAGATAAGTCTCTAAAGTCAGTCCCCGTTTCTGTAAATCTTCAACGAATACTGATAATATATCATCTTTTTCATCTTCTATCAAGCCCAGGGGTATTAGAATTTCTGCTTTTTTAAGAAGTAAATTAAGTGCTTGATTGGTAATTACCTCTTTCTTTTGCTTGGAAACTTGTAAACTTACTTTTTCTCTTAATTTGCCAGTTAAGGTTTTCAAATCTGTATAGCCGAGTCTAAGCGCAAATTCATCATCAATCAAGGGTAATTCTTTATGATAATTTCCTTCTAACCTTACTGTTACCTGAAACTTCTTGTCTCCTGAGGAAAAATAAACTTCTTTTTCATCTCCAGGTTTCATTCCCTCTACCTGATCGTCAAATCCAGGGAAATATTCTTCTTTCCCAATATTTAATCTAATTCTCCTGTTTTTGTCGTCTACTGCATTTAAAGTGGAAAATAAACCTACTTGCCCTTTTGATAAAGGAGCATCATCAATTTTAGTAAGTTTGGCAAGACTATCCTGCATGGATAAAAGCGTTTCATTTAGCTCGTCTTCAATATCCGGTAGTTTTTTTATATCAATTTTGAGTTTGTCAAGCTTACTTTTAAGAGTTATTGCTGGAATTAGATCAAAAGTGAATTTATAAAGAGGCAATCCATTAGGTTTTTTTTCTACATTCAATTTCGAAATCCTAAGAATATTAATACCTGCTTCTTCAACTATTTTTTGATAATTGTTCCTTAAAACATTTTCAGAGGTGAGGTCAAAAACTTTTTCCCTTCCAAGTTGATTTAAAACCATATTCAGAGGGGCTTTACCCACTCGAAAACCTGCAATTTTGGTACTATTGTTCTCTTCAATTAAAATATCATTCCAGGCTTTATCCCAAATCTCTTCACTTACTTCATATTCAAGATAAGCCTGGTGGCTATCAAGCAGTTCTTTTTTGGTTATCATCTTTCCTCCATGGTAATCTATTAATTATATAATTCATAAGCTAAAAATAGAAGAAAAACCTCAACTGGGTGGAGGTTTATAATTTCAAGAATTATGGAGCGGGAAACGAGACTCGAACTCGCGACCCCAACCTTGGCAAGGTTGTGCTC
>JBBIIY010000002.1:0-144881 GCA_037446255.1 Coprothermobacterota bacterium | reverse complement strand
TAAAATATAATTATCAATGAAATTACTAATAATCACTTAACTAAAACTTACTATAGCAATTTTTAAAAAATTATGCAATAAAAATACTTGGAACAAACATCCTCACTTTAGAAAGAAAGCCTTATGTGAGTGAAGAATTGGTTCTGGAAGCAATTAACAGGGTTCTCCCTTCGCTGGAGAACTCTCTGGACTCTGTTAACTTTTCTGGTTCTTGAGAGCCAACACTCAATTCTGCACTGTGTGAGATCCTTTTTCTTCAAAGAAGAGAACTCTTATGTAGTAATGGAACTTTTCCTGCGTTTTTTCCCAAATCCAGATTATACTTTTGGTCTTTTCTTAGGTTTCAGTGTGGTTGCCAAACTTCTGGAAGGGATTCCAGTAGAAGTAGATGATATGGAAGAAGGAGAGATATTCTTCCCACTTGAGTCTGTCCTGACTGTTAGAGGTAACTATATAGATTTTACCCGTTATGAGACTGCCAGGGATGACAGGAAAGGGATAAGCGGATACCCTGCACTTGATGCAGGGTGACAGGTGGGGTGGTAGGGGAGGTGGGTTATTATTGTCTAAAAACACTCAATATAGTATAATTTCTAATGAAATTAACACCCATAAGGGAGGCAATTTAAGAATGATTGTTATAACACCTGATAATTTTAATAAAGAGGTGTTGGAGTCTCCTGTTCCAGTTGTTCTTGACTGTTGGAGGCCTGGATGCCACATCTGTGAAGAATTAGAACCCCAGGTAGAAGAGTTAAATAAGGAATATGCAGGGAAAGTTAAGTTTGCTACCTTAAATGTAAGCGACTATAGAGCTTTTGCCCTGGCTAACCTGGAAAAAAAGGTTATGTTTCCTACCTACTACTTTTTCTTCAAGGGAGAGATAAAAGATAAACTTTACGGTACTGAATGCTCTCTCAGTACGATTAAAGCAAAGACAAAAAAGGTTCTGGAATTAAGCGAAGTAAAGGATATTTCTAAACTTCTGGAATTGAAGTTCAACTACTTTTATATTAAAGAGGTTAAGTTTGGCTCCAAAACTGAAATAAAGGACGGAATATTATTTATTAATTCAGAAGAGCTTACCGGTAAAATTCTGGAAGACCCACGCATTAAGAGCGTAGTTCTGGACATCGCCCATCCTGGAGAATCGGTTAGAATTATGCCTGTTAAAGATGTTATTGAGCCAAGAACCAAGATTAATGGCGGTAAAGGATACTTTTCGGGTGTATTGGGAGAACCCCGACCTGTTGGTGAAGGTATAACCAATGTGCTTAAGGGCGTGGGAGTGGTAACTGTGGGTAAAATGGTGGCTTTTCAGGAAGGCATAATTGATATGAGCGGACCTGGTGCATCATACTCTATTTTTTCCCGGAATATCAATATCTGCCTGATCATTGAACCAGTGGAGAATATAGAAAGACATGCTCATGAAGAAGCCCTAAGGATTGCTGGTTTCAAAGCAGCCAATTATTTAGCTGAAGCGTCGGTCAATCTGGAACCCTGCGAAGTTAAGCACTATGTCAGGGAACCAATGACTGATTTATCTCAGAAATACCCTGGTTTACCTAAGGTAGGATACGCGAAGCTTATTCTTGCCCAGGGATTACTGCACGATACTTATGTTTATGGATGGGATGCCAAAAAGATGATTGCCACAGTTATGGAACCTATGGAAGCGGTTGATGGAGCCATTGTTAGCGGAAATTGCGTTTCTTCCTGTGATAAAAGCACCACTTACCACCATCAAAATGACCCGGTGATTTTTGAATTGCTGGAAAAACATGGAAAAGAGGTTAATTTTATTGCCACCATATTAGCACCCGAAGGGGTAACCCTGGAAATCAAAAAACGCTCTACTTTTATGGTTGGAAAAATAGCTAAATCTCTTGGCCTTGATGGAGCTGTAGTAACTCAGGAAGGTTTTGGCAACCCGGATACAGATTTAATGCTTGCTTGTAAAAATCTGGAAATAAATGGCGTAAAAACGGTTTTAATAACCGATGAATATGCTGGAAGGGATGGTTCTTCTCAGTCTTTAGCCGATGCTACACCTGAAGCAAATGCCGTGATTAGTTCAGGAAATGCAAATGAGCTGATTACCATTCCCCCCCTGAAAAAAATTATTGGAAATAAAGAAACAGTTAAGGTTATCGCTGGAGGATCTGATGACTCCTTGAATTCAGACGGGAGCATGACAGTAGAACTACAAGTATTTGTTGGTGCTACCAATCAACTTGGTTTTACTTATCTTTCTGCGAAAACCGTTTAGGAGGTTTGTAATAAATGGGAAAGTTTGAAGGTAAGAAATTTTGTGCTGTTGGAGAACGCGATGGGATACCCGGCCCTGCTATGGCAGAATGCCTCAATTCCCTCGGTGGGGAAGTAGTATTTATTACTTCCGAGTGTTTTGTCTGAACGGCTGCAGGTTCAATGGACTTGGAAAATCAGGGAAGGATTAAAGAAATAGCTGAAAAATATGGTCTGGAGGAAGTAGTTGTGGTTTTAGGCAACGCTGACCCGGGTGGAGCAGAAGTTTTTGCGGAAACCGTGACCATTGGCGACCCTTCTTATGCAGGTCCATTGGCTGGAGTCTCGTTGGGACTCCCCGTATATCATATTTTTGAATTAAAGAGCGAAGTTGACCCTTCAGTTTGGCAGGAAAATGTAGAAATGATGGAATTGGTTCTGGATGTGGAAGGACTGATCAGTTCCATCAAAGAAAGACGAGAAAAATACAGCAAATATAGCATACCGGTATAGGAGGCTGATTAATGGAGAAGATTAAAGTAGTTCATTATATCAACCAATTTTTTGGCGGAATCGGAGGAGAAGATAAAGCAGGTTTAGAGCCTCAGGTAAGAACCGGGAAAGTTGGACCGGGAATTGCCCTGCAGAATATTCTTGGTGACGAATATGAAATCGTAGCAACTATAGTCTGTGGAGATAACTATTTTGTAGAAAATCTTGAGAAAGTTAAACCGGAACTATTAAAACTTATTAAAGAATTCAATCCCCAAATCTTTTTTGCTGGTCCTGCATTTAATGCTGGGAGGTATGGAGTAGCCTGCGGAACTATCTGCGAAGTGGTGCAAAAAGAACTAAATATTCCAGTAGTTACCGGTGTTTTCTCGGGTAGCCCGGCGGCTGAAATGTTTAATAGATTCTTTTATATTGCCTCTACTGCTGATTCAGCCCGGGGCATGGAAGAAGCAGTCAGAAGAATGGTTAACCTGGGTGTTAAACTTCTGAAGAAATTACCTATTGGTGACCCTGAAGTTGAGAATTATATTCCCCGCGGCGTCAGGCAAAATATTTTCTGCGATGATTTAGGTGCTAAAAGAGCTGTGGATATGTTAGTAAAAAAATTAGCAAAGGAGCCTTTTAAAACCGAGTATCCTATGCCTTCTTTTGACCGGGTTCCACCGGCTCATCCTGTTCATAGTATAGCTGAAGCCGTAGTTGGTCTAACCGGTTGCGGTGGCATCGTGCCCAAGAATAATCCCGATAGAATTGAAGCTTCCAGTGCCTCCAAGTATGGAACTTACAGCATTGAAGGGATTTCTGACCTAACCGGGGAGAAATTTGAATCTGCCCATGGAGGATATGACACCACCTATGCTAACGAAGACCCTGACCGAGTTTTGCCGGTTGACATACTCAGGGATATGGAAAAAGAAGGGAAAATTAAAAAACTACACGATATTTTTTACAGTACTGTAGGTAATGGTACATCTGTAGAAAACGCTAAAAGGTATGGGCAGGAAATCGCCCAGAAGTTTAAAGATGCAGCGGTGAATGCAGCTATTGTAACCTCTACCTGAGGAACCTGCACGCGTTGCGGAGCAACGCTCGTAAAAGAGATAGAGAGAGCTGGAATTCCTACTGCACATATTGCTACCGTAGTACCGATCTCTCAAACGGTTGGAGCTAACAGAATTGTTCCTGCAGTTGCTATTCCTTACCCCTTGGGTGACCCAAAATTACCCAAAGAAGAGGAATATAAACAGCGCAGAAAAATTGTGGAAACAGCCTTAAAAGCAGTGTCAACCCATATAGATACCCAAACCGTTTTTGAGGTAAAATATTAGCGTTAAGACTAAGAAATATATTTTGGGGTTTAGTCTAAGATAAGATAATAACTGGGGAGGTATAATAAACCTCCCCTCTTACTATGGAGGTAATTATTATATGAAACCGGTGGTAAAAGGAGTGGCGCTTTCCCTTTTTCATGTGCCTACATTGATGGCATATTATGGAAATGTTCCTTATTATGAAAGAGAGTTTAAACCAGATTCTGAATATTTATCCAAACTAATTTCAACCTTAAGAACCTACGAGGAAGTGGTAAATTATCCTCCAAATCAGGTATTTATTGGCAATTATTCACCCGAAGAGTTGAGAAAAATTAAAAGGCCCTGGCTCGTAAATGAAAATTCACCAGTAAATAAGGCAGGTGAGTTTGGTGAAATTTTTAATGAATTGGAGTTTTATGGATGGTTAAAAATCGCAGATTCATTTGAGCTGGTGTGGTTAGAGAAAAGCTTTTTAGCGCAGGTTAAAGAAATTCTTTCTCAACATTCATTAATTAACCAGTCTGACCTGAAAGATTTAGGTGAAGGTAAGAGTATTGAAGAAATAAAAGCCGAGTTAGATAAAGGTAACTCCATACCCTTACTTTATGGTTCGGAAATAGTCGGTAGTGTTAGAAATGCGCATACTTACGATGAAAATCTGAAAGGCTACCCTCTTCTGGAAAAATTATCTAACAAAGCTTCAGCGGTGGTAGTTTTAAGGCAGGTTATTAACAATTGTGCTATGGAAGCTAAATCTATTGACTTCATCATAGAATCATCTGAAGAAGCGGTAGGTGATATGTATCAACCTGGAGGTGGAGACTTAGCCAAAGCCATCGCCGAAAAGGCTCAATGTATTAATGCTAATGGAGTGGATGTTAGGGCTTTTTGTGCTGGACCAGCTGGAGCAGTGGTTATAGCATCTTCACTTATTAAAGCTGGGCTGTTTAAAAATGTTGTAGTAATCGGTGGTGGTTCGGTACCCAAATTGGGAATGAACTCCCGGGAGCATGTAGCCAAGGGTCTAAAACCATTAGAAGATTGTCTGGGAGCAGTAGCCATACTTATTTCTGAAGATGATGGTGTATCACCGGTGATTAATCTGGATTCAGTAGGTAGGCATAAAGTTGGAACCGGGTCTTCGCCACAAGCAATTACCACCGCTCTGGTTTTAGACTCGCTTAAAAAGTTAGGGCTCAGTTTTTCCGATGTTGATAAATATGCTCCTGAACTGCATAATCCTGAAATTACCGAACCTGCAGGAGCAGGCGATGTTCCCCTTGCCAATATCAAAATGATTGCTGCTTTGGCCACCATGCAAGGTGAGATAAAACGAGAACAAATGGAGAGTTTTATTGCAGAGAAAGGAATTATTGGCTTTTCTCCAACACAGGGACATATTCCTTCGGGGGTACCTATTCTGGGATGGGCAAGAAAAGAGATACTTGAAGGAAACTGGAAAAGAGTGATGGTGATTGGAAAAGGAAGTTTGTTTTTAGCCCGAATGACCAACCTTGCTGAAGGTTTTTCTTTTCTGATAGAAAAGAATGAACCGATCACTAAATTAACTCAACCAACAACCCTTAGTAGGGATTATATCCGGGAGGTTATAATAGAAGTTTTACAGGAATTATCAGGTAAATTTGGAGGATGATGCATGGTGGATAAACAGGATTTAAGAAAGATTATAACTGAAGAACTTAAACAGGTCATTGACAATATAAAAGGAAATATGGTTTCTAAAACCTGTATAGGTTTAACCATTGAAGGCAGTGAACACGGTCCTGAGGAACTTATCAGGGGTGCAGAAGCAGCCGTCAGAGAGAATCCCTTTTTGGAAGTTGTACTGATCGGCTCCCAGAATTATGGCTCACAATTGTCTTTCAATAAAGCCGGTGAATCTCTTAAGGAATGTCATAAGGAAATGGAATTATTGTTAGATGAAGGCGAGATAGATGGTGCAGTAACCCTTCATTATGATTTTCCCATAGGAGTAACCACGGTAGGACGAGCGATAACTCCCGGAACAGGCAGGGAAATTTATATTTCTTCCACTACCGGAACTTCGGCTATTAATAGGGTAGAAGCAATGGCATTAAATACTATCTTTGGAGTGGCTATCGCTAAATCTCACGGCATAGCCAAGCCTTCTGTAGGAGTATTAAACATTGAAGGCGGTAGGGTGGTAGAAAGAACTATAAACGATTTGGTTAGGGCAGGTTATCCAATTCAGTTAGGTGCATCATTGAGAGCAGACGGTGGAATGGTTTTAAGAGGAAATGACCTGTTGGCTGGTGGGGTGGATGTAGTGGTATGCGATTCACTGACCGGTAATATCCTGGTAAAGATTTTTTCAGCTTTTCATACAGGCGGAGACTATGAGAGTATAGGTTATGGATATGGCCCTGCAACTGGAAAAGGATATAAAACAAAAGTAGCTATAATTTCTCGGGCCTCTGGTGCACCAGTTGTAAAAGGAGCCATTTTGGATATGTATCAATGTCTCAGGGGGGATTATATAAAGAGGGTTGAAGATGAATTGTTAAAAGCGGAAAAGGCGGGTTTAAGGGAAATAATTGGTAAATACACTGCTAACTTAGCTGAGAAAAAAAATGAACCGGTTAAACAGGTAATAACTCCCAAACCTGTAGATGAAGAAATACCAGGAATTGATGTTTTAATGATAGATGATGCAGTGGTTGTTCTTCTAAATGAAGGAGTTTATGCAGAAGCCTGTATGGGTTGCACCGGACCAGCAGTAAGGGTCAGCCATGAGGACAAAGAGAAAGCAATAAAACTACTGAAAGTGAAAGAGTTACTTTAACAGCATCAGTGTTTTATAATTTTTTTCATAATATAAATACTTAAATAGATTCCCAGGGTGACACCTATTATTACCTCAAAAACCTTTACGATGTTGATGGTAAAAGAAGGAATATATTCAGCTGGTACTTCTCTGGCTATTTGTTGGAGATAAGGAAAAATAAAGTATTTCAAGGGTAGTTCCAATGCCCATAATCCGAAAATGATACAGATAATCGGAAGAATCAATGAAGGTATGATATTTAAAGATAACTTGGGCTGGAAGATATTAAGAAAACTCTTTTTAATTATGATAATGTCTTTGGATAAGATAGTGATAGCAAACTTTGTAAAGGAAGCGATAGTTAAAGAAGATCCGATTAATGTCATGAAAGTATAAAGCTGGTTGACAGTTCCCTGACCTTGTAAAGCACGGAATATTAAATCTTTGGATATATAACCATTAAATGGTGGTAATCCTGATATTGCCATAATAGCTATAAAAATTGAAATTAAAAGCAAGGGAATGTGTGGAGGTTTGACTACTATTAAAGTAGGTGCTTCTTCATTACCTTCATAATGAGTTGTTTTTTTGACCCGGGAAAAGTGTTCAAGCAGGATTGAAGTTGTTAAGAATAGATTTGATTTATAGATTACACTATTGATAGCGTGAAATATCCCTCCAGCAATCCCGATGGATGAACCTGAGGAAATTCCTAACACTATATAACCTGCCTGGCTGATAGTGTGATAGCATAGTAGTTTTCTTGGATTAGATTGCATCAAAGCGATAACTACACCATAAATTATGGTTATTACTCCTAAAGTCATCATAAACAGTTTTATTGGGTTATTGATTATGAAAGTTTCTAACATAACTCTGGAGAAAAGGTAAATCCCGATCAGTTTATATAAAGATGCAGGTAAAAATGCCATTAGCGACGAAGTAGAAATCTCGGCTAAGGCAGGAATCCAGCTGTGAAGGGGAATAGCCCCCACTTTTGTTAAACAGGCGAAAATGAGGGTGATAAAGGTAAGATATTGAAGCAGGTTAGAATTTATATCCAGATTAATTTTAATCAGGTTAAATTGCAATATTTGATTGTTAAAATTCAGGAGTAAAACACCGATGATGAAAAGTAAGTCCCCTATACCCAAAATTATAAAAGTAGTTTTTGCTTTGTGTGTATTTGAATGAGTAATATCTTTTTTGAGGAGCAAGCTGAGGAACAAAGAAAGCAATATTAGAGAAATACTAACACCGATTAGATTGTTTTGAATTATGATAGAAATAGAAATGAGATAAAAAACTGTGTAAAAGAGGAATCTTTTCAAAGTAAAGCCTGGTTCTCCCAAGCAGTACAGGGTAATCAAGAAATAGTTTAATGAAAGAAAAAGTAGTATAAATTTAGCGAAATTATCCCATCTTATAAAATTGTTAACAAAAAAAGGCGAATTGTAATTTATACCTACTAAAAACAGGACAATAGCGGCAATTATGATTGGAAGTATTTTGGTTACCTTGATATTTTTCACCATTATTTCATTATTTTAACATAATAACTGGTGGTTTTGCTTTTTTGTGTATCTCAAAAGGAGTAGGAGTTAATTTGGTTGACCAAGTCATAAGGTAATGATAAAATAAACAAGCCATTATTTTATTATTTTTGAGAGGTAATATGAGAAGATTAGTACAAGGTAATGAAGCTTGCGCTCATGCAGCCATTAAGGCTGGTCTTAGTTTTTTTGCAGGATATCCCATAACTCCCTCTTCTGAAATTGCTGAAGTAATATCCCGTTATCTTCCGTTTAAGGGCGGTATTTTTATGCAGATGGAAGATGAAATTGCCAGTATAAATGCTATAATCGGCGCTGCTCTGGCAGGGGCTCGGGTTATGACAGCCACCTCTGGCCCAGGGTTTTCCCTTATGCAAGAAGGAATCGGTTATGCAGTTATGGTTGAAGCACCTATCGTGCTGGTGAATATCCAAAGAGGCGGTCCCAGCACGGGTTTACCCACTGAAGTATCACAGGGTGATTTAATGCAAAGCCGGTGGGGAAGTCATGGAGATTTTCTTTCCATAGTTTTAAGTCCATCTTCTGTGCAAGAGATGTATGAATTAACCTATGAGGCTTTTAATCTTGCTGAAAGGTTTAGAGCACCAGTAGTAGTTTTATCGGATGAAGTTGTGGGTCATCTGAGAGAAGGGGTAGATTTTGAGAATGTCTCTCTACCACCAATAATAGAACGCCTTAAACCAGAAGTTCCACCGGGTAATTACTATCCTTTTGAACCCTCCTTTAATGGCGTTTCACCACTCCCCGAATACGGAACAGGTTATAGATTTCATGTTACTGGCTTATTCCATAACTATAAAGGTTTCCCCACCAGCGACCAAAAGGAAATCTCTTCTCTTATGGATAGGTTGCAAAATAAAATCAAAAACCATATTAAAGAATTTTTCAAATTTGAAGAATATCAAACAAAAGATGCTGATATTCTTTTTGTTTCTTATGGCATAACTACTCGGTCAGCCTTAGAAGCAGTAAATATTTTACGAAGACAGGGTATTAAAGCAGGAAATCTAAAGTTAATTACTCTTAATCCACTTGATGAAGAAGCAATATCCGACATTCTTAAGAACCGGGAGATGATTTTTGTACCAGAATTAAATATGGGTCAACTGATATTGGACATTAAAAGATTAGGCTGTAAAGACCGTGTCTGTGCTATTAATCGCTACGATGGAGATATACTAACTCCCCAGCAATTGGTTGATGAAGTTTTAAAAAGAATTCAGGCAGGAGTAGAAGTCAAATGAATATAAAAGAATATTTGAGGACAGAATTTTTCCCTAATGTGTGGTGTGCTGGATGCGGTAATGGCATTGTATTACGGGCAACCCTGGAAGCTATTAAATCTCTGGAAATAACAAAAGATGAAATAGCTATGGTTTCCGGGATTGGTTGTTCATCAAGAGCTACCGGTTATGTTGATTTTCACACTATTCATTCGCTTCATGGCCGTGCTATTCCTGTAGCCGTAGGAGTTAGAGCCGTTAAACCCAACATGAAGGTCCTGGTAATGACCGGTGATGGTGATTGCTCTTCTATTGGCGGGAATCACTTAATTCATGCCGCACGCAGAAATATAGATTTGACAGTGATTGTTTTTAATAACAATATTTATGGAATGACCGGTGGTCAGGTTTCACCTACCACACCCTATGCTTCGCGAACCACTACTACTCCTTCAGGTAATCCGGAGAAATCCTTTGATATCTGTTCATTGGTAATGGGTGCGGGAGCTACTTATGTTGCCAGAGGAACAGTGTTTCATGTTCACCAGTTGATAAAACTTATAAAAGAGGCGATTAATCATAAAGGGTTTTCTCTTATAGATGTGGTAACTCCCTGCCCGGTATATTATGGCCGTATGAATAGATACGAAGATGGGATAACTATGATGGAAGAAATCAAAGAAAAGACTATTACAGTTGAAAAAGCCCGTTCAATGAGTGAAAAGGACCTTGAAGGTAAGACAGTAGTAGGTCTTTTGAAAAAAGAAGAAAAAGATGAGTTCCTCCAGACTTACCTATCATTTTATAACACCAAAAAGGAGGCCAAAAGTGATACAGCAGTTTAGATTTGGTGGTACCGGAGGCCAGGGTATTGGAGTTATGGGGATAGTATTTGCTGAGGCTGGAGTACTGGAAGGTAAAGAAGTAGCCTTTTCTCAGTCCTATGGCCCTGAAGCTCGTGGAGGAGCTTCTCGTACTGATGTAATTTTCAGCGATTCCTATATTTATTATCCCCGGGTGACTAACCCGGATTTTATGGTTATACTCAGCCAGGCATCCTTTGATAGATATGTGAAAAAGAACGGTTCCCATGGTATAACTATTGTTGATGCCTCCATTGATACCAAAGGCGTAGAAGGAATTTCTTTAATTAAAGTGCCCATAATTGATACCACTTTAAAAGAATTCAAGAAACCCGTTTTTTCTAACTTTCTGGCTCTGGGAATTCTGGCAAAAATTTCTCAATCCTTAAGTTGTAAAAGTTTAGAGGAGGCTGTAAAGAGAAGAATGGGAGAAAAATTCTTAATTGAAAATTTAAAAGCCTTAAGTATTGGCTTTGAATTGATTAATAAATAACAATTTTCAGGAGGTTTTGAAGTGTCAGACAAATTAAATCCCTTTGAAATGGCGCAACAGCAAATTGATAATGCTGCGTCAATTTTAGGTTTAGAACAGGGTATTCATGAGATACTCCGTTGGCCTAAAAGAGTACTTTATGTCAACATCCCTGTAAAAATGGATGATGGTAGTGTCAAAGTTTTTAAAGGATACAGGTCTCAGCATGTAGATGTGTTAGGACCTTTTAAAGGTGGTATTCGTTATCACCCTGATGTATGCATGGATGAAACTATTGCTCTTTCCATCTGGATGACTTTTAAATGCGGAGTAGTTGGTCTTCCTTATGGAGGAGGAAAGGGTGGTATCACCTGCAATCCCAGGGAACTCTCGCCTGGTGAACTGGAAAGATTAAGCCGAGGTTATATCCAGGCTATTTCTTCGATCGTGGGACCAGAGAAAGATATTCCAGCTCCAGATGTTTACACTACTCCTCAAATGATGGCCTGGATGATGGACGAATTTAGCAAGCTTAAGGGTTATTACTCACCTGGCGTTATTACCGGTAAGCCCGTAGCGGTTGGAGGTTCTTTGGGAAGAAATACCGCCACCGCCACAGGAACAGTAATTACTATCAGGGAAGCACTTAAAAGTATGGGAAAAACTTTTAAAGATGTAACTGTTGCTGTACAGGGTTATGGAAATGCTGGATTTTTCGCTGCTAAGTTAGTTTATGATAAAGGTGCTAAACTTGTAGCAGTGAGTGATTCCCGAGGCGGAATCCTGAACAAGGAAGGATTTGACCCATACAAAGTTTTTGAACATAAGGAAAAGACTGGCTCGGTAGTAGGTTATCCTGGAGCAACTACCATTACCAATGAAGAGCTCCTGGAGCTACCTGTGGATGTTTTAATACCCGCAGCCCTTGAAGGAGTTATAACCAAGGCTAACGCTCATAATGTTAAAGCAAAAATCATTGGAGAAGCGGCTAATGGACCAACTACCCCCGAAGCTGACGAGATTCTCTATAAAAATGGCGTGTTTATGCTCCCTGATATTCTGGCTAATGCTGGAGGGGTTACAGTTTCATATTTTGAATGGGTGCAAAACTTATCCAATTATTACTGGACTCAGGAAGAAGTAGATTCAAGGCTTGATGAGAAAATGACTGCAGCCTTTAAAGCGGTATTGGAAATCAGCAAGCAGTATAAAGTTGATATGAGAACTGCCGCTTACCTTTATTCTATCAAGAGATTAGCAGAAGCTATGAAATTAAGAGGTTGGGCAGGTTAATAGTTGACTAAGAGGAGATAGGGATGACTGCTGAAATTCTTGAGGGTAAAACCAAGATAATTGCTACCCTTGGGCCGGGTAGTAGCACAGAAGAGATAATTGAGAAGCTGATTATTAACGGAGTTGATATTTTCCGACTTAATTTTTCTCATGGTACCTATCAAGAGCATAAAGAAAGGTTAGAAATTGTCAGGAAGATATCCAGAAAATATCATAAACCCGTAGCAATTATCCAGGATTTATGCGGTCCCAAAATACGGCTTGGAAAAGTCAAAGAACAAAGACTCCGTATAGGGGATATTATTGAACTTGGCTCAGCAGAATTCCCTATCTCCATACCATCAGTTATTATATTCTTACAACCTGAAGATTTAGTCTTTATTGATGATGGAAGAATAATACTAAAAGTAAAACAAAATACCGGAAACTCATGTTTTTGTGAAGTTATCAGGGAAGGAATTATATTAGCAAATAAGGGTGTAAATATCAGATCCCAGGGACTATCTCTTAATTCTTTAACCGAGAAAGATTTAAAAGATTTAGAATTTGCTATTAAAGAAGATATTGACTATGTAGCTTTATCTTTTGTTAAGTCAGCAAAGGATATAGATGATTTACGAACAGAATTAGAGGTTAGAGGTAAGAATTTACCTGTTATTGCTAAAATTGAGAAACACGAAGCCCTGCTTAATCTTGACGAAATAATTGAACGAGCCGATGCTATATTAATTGCCAGAGGGGATTTAGGCGTTGAAATTTCGCTGGAGGAAGTACCTTTGGCTCAGATAAAAATAATTAAAAAATGTCGTTTAAAAGGAAAGCCAGTTATTGTGGCTACCCAGATTATGGAATCAATGGTAAATAATCCATTCCCCACCCGGGCTGAGGTAAATGATATTGCCACAGCTATTATTCAGGGTACTGATTCCATTATGTTCAGCTCGGAAACTGCTGTTGGTTGTTATCCTGTTGAAGTTATCAGCACAGTTAATCAGGTTATATTTAAAACTGAAGCGGAAATGGAAAAACAACCAATTCCTTCTAATTATGTTTTTGAAAAAGCTGAAGATAACCCTCTCCAGGCTTTATCGTATTCAGCCTGTATTTTAGCTGATAATCTTAAAGCACAAGCTTTGATTATTCCCACAGAAACTGGAAAAAGCGCCAGGAGAATTGCTAGATTTCGTCCTTTCACCCGGATAATAGCTCTAACTACTAATGAAACAATAAATAGACAACTCTGTCTTGTTTGGGGAGTATTACCAATAATTTTGGCATCTGTATCTTCTGTTGAAGATCTTTACCATAAAGCAGAAGACCTTTTAATAGCTAAAAAATTAATAAATGTAGGTGATTGTGTTATTTTTACTTCAGGAACTTATGTTGGATTATCTGGCGGTACTAACACCATAAAGTATCACATAGTTGGTGATACTCTTTGAAAAAAACATTTTTTCAGATTGTAGAAATTGCAATTTGGGTACTGGCCATCACTTCTATTTTCAATTTTGTTATGACTTACAGTAATTATTTAGTTATGAAAAATGAGATGAAAACCTTAGAAATGCAGATAACAAATGAAAAGAAGGTTATTTCGAATTTAGATAGGGAGATTGCGAAGTTGAAAACACCAGAAGGGATAGAACAGGCAATAAGAGAAAAAATAGAAATGGCTAAACCAGGAGAGATTATAATAAAGTTAGATAAGCCATGAGGTGTTTGGTCTCCTTTATAAGTAAAGATGGATTAATAGTTATAACTGAAGAAGGCAGTAAAGGGATTGTTTTTTCTAATGAAGCGGGTGATTTAAAGAAGTATTCTATTGGGCAGATGCTGGAAGTAGAACCTGCTAACAGAGAACACAATGGTAAACCAGTTTTTTTGGTTGATAAAAAGGATAATAAACCAAATTTTGAAGATATGATTCAGAAATATATGAAGGAAAGTAATGAAGAGTATCTTGGTTTTTATAAGAAGAAACAAAAGAAGAAGAGAAAGTAATTAGATTAAATGAACAACCTGATTGATTTTGCCAATGAACTGCTTACAGCTCCCCCGTGGAAGTTAATTGCTCATATAATAGATATAGCCCTGGTCTCAATTATTTTTTACAAAATATTTATTTTCCTTAAAGGAAGCCGTACTTACCAGCTTATTAGAGGTATTTTCATTGTAATAGTAGGCATCGGTATAATCTACACACTATCTTCACAGTTGGGGATTTTTCTAATTTCTGGTTGGATAGTAAGGTATCTTACGGTAGCTATTATTGTAGCTATTCCTATTGTGTTTCAACCTGAATTAAGGCGTGCTCTTGAATATATTGGAAGTAAAAAAATTCTTTCCCATACAATTATCACCTCTTTTTTGGAGATAACCATAGAAGAGATAATAAAAGCGGTACAAACACTGAGCTTGAAGAAGTGCGGCTCCCTGATTGTATTGGAAAAATTGATAAACCTAAAAGAATATACCAATCAGGGAGTGCAGATAAACAGTGATGTTCACGCAGAACTGATAGTGTCAATTTTTTTACCTACATCTCCGCTTCATGACGGAGCTTTGATTATTAAAAATGATAAGATAGTGGCTGCTCGCTGTGTAATGCCTGTATCTCGGGAAATGACTCCCGGGGGAGAGGAGATTGGGCTAAGACATAGAGCTGCACTGGGAATCACCGAAGAAACAGACTGCTTGGCTATTGTAGTTTCGGAAGAAAACGGCTCTATTTCAGTTTCTCACGAAGGAAAACTTATGAGGTTTATAACCACTATGGAGCTTCGCGATATTCTCCGTGCAATTTATCAGGTTATCTCTGAGCCTCAAAGTTAATGCTGTATCTTTGATTACTCATTTTGATTATTAATAAACTACATTGGTAATTATAATATAATTATTAAGTTATAAAACTGCTAAAACTGAAGTTGAACAGTCAGGAGAAAATATTAATGCAGAATTATCGTTTATTTGGGACTGATGGTATAAGAGGGATTGCAGGTAAAGAATTAACTCCCGAATTTTCATTGAAACTGGGATTATCTGCCGGACATGTGTTAGTGAAGGATAAAAGGAAGGTTATCCTGGGAAAAGACAGTCGCATTTCGGGAGAAATGTTATCTCAAGCACTCTCCTCAGGTCTTATGGCTTTGGGAATAGATGTTTATGATGCTAATATAATTCCTACGCCAGCTGTTTCTATGCTTACAGTAAAATATGGTTTTGATTTTGGGGTAGTTTGTTCAGCTTCTCATAACCCAGTTGAGGATAATGGTTTTAAATTTTTTGATTCAAGTGGATTTAAAATCAGCGATGAAGATGAAGACCTTATTGAACTTAATCTGGGAATGACTGATTTAATAGCTCGTTCGTATGGAGTTTCAGTAGGAAAATTACGCGATTTTAGTGAAGCCCAGAACTATTATATAGAATATCTCTTAGAAAAATATCCATTTAACCTGGAAAATTTATCTTTAGTTATAGATACTGCCTATGGTGCAACTTCTAAGGTAGCTCCAGAAGTATTCAGGAGATTAGGAGCAAAGGTAACGGTTGTTCATGGAGAATTTAATGGTAACTTAATTAATGTTAATTGCGGGTCCACTAATCCTCAGAAAATACAAAAAGTCATTATTGAAAATAACGCTGATGTTGGTTTTGCTTTTGACGGAGATGGAGACAGGGTAATCGTGGTTGATGAAAAAGGCGATGTACTTAATGGAGATCACTTATTGGCTATTATTGCCTCTAATATGATAAATTCGTGCAGGTTACCAGGTTCTACAGTGGTAGGCACTATACTTTCCAACCAGGGATTGGAAGAGATATTTAATCGTTTAGGTGTGAATTTGCTTCGGGTTGATGTTGGGGATAGAAATATAGTACAAACTTTAAGGAATAAACAGCTCATTCTCGGAGGAGAAAGGTCCGGTCACCTGGTTATCATGGATAAGTCAACAACTGGTGATGGAATTATTACTTCGCTTGAATTATTGGATGCACTTTCTTCAAGTGGTACTCCCTTATCAAAACTTAAAACTATACTAAATGAATTTCCTCAGGGAGAAATAAATCACCATACCACAAAGAAACATGAAATTCTTAGAAATCCTAAATTACAGGAGTATGTAGAAGAAATAAATAAAGAACTTGGAGTTAGAGGTAGAATTATTATCAGGGCTTCAGGAACTGAACCTATGATAAGAGTTATGGTTGAAGCAAAGGAACATGATGTTATAAAACCAATTATTAATAGGATGATGAGTAAAATTTTAGAGATAGAGGAGGAATAAGTGTGTGGAATTATCGCTTATATAGGTAATAAACCAGTAATGCCAATATTAATTCAGGGATTACAGCGGTTGGAATATAGAGGGTATGACTCGGCTGGTATTGCTCTGGTTGAAGAAGGAGAATTGAACATCATAAAAACTAAGGGAAGTGTAGACAGCCTATCAGATTTACTGAAAGAGAGCAAACACCTGGCAGTGTATGGCATCGGACATACCCGTTGGGCTACTCATGGAGTTCCTTCAGATATCAATGCTCATCCTCATGCCAGTTGTGACAACAAATTGACTCTGGTTCATAATGGAATCATTGAAAACTATAAAGAACTCAGGGAGCAATTATTAAATGAGGGGCATAAGTTTATTTCTGAAACAGACACCGAGATTGTGGTGCACATTTTAGAAAAATATTACAAGGGGAATCTTGAAGAAGCAGTAATCAAGGGAATCAAAGATTTGCAGGGAGCATATGCTCTGGCAGTAATTTCCGTTCAAGAGGAGAAAATTGTTCTCGTAAGAAAACAAAGCCCCTTGATAATAGGTGTTGGAGAGGGTGAGTGCTACGCTGCTTCAGATATACCTGCCCTTTTACCCTATACCAAAAAAATAGTAATTCTGGAAGAGGGAGACATCGGCATTCTGGGAAAAAATGGTTTTCAGGTTATAAATACTGAGGGAAAGGAAAGAAAAGTTGAAGTAATTGAAACTAACTGGGATGCCCGATTAGCAGAAAAGAGTGGTTATCCACATTTTATGTTAAAAGAAATTTATGAGCAACCTACTGTTTTGAAAGATACCCTGAGAGAAAGAATATCTGAAGACCGGCTTTTATTAGATGAAGCTGATTTTGGCGACTTAATCCCTAACCTTAGAAAAGTGTATTTTGGAGCTTGTGGGACTGCTTATCATGCTACTTTAGTAGGCAAATATTACTTAGAGACTCTTTGTGACCTGGAAGCTGAGACAGAAGCGGCTTCTGAGTTCAGGTATCGTGATGTCCCCTGGGTAAAACCTGCTGTGGGAATAATCGTCAGTCAGTCAGGTGAAACTGCAGATACTCTGGGGGTGTTAACCCGGTTAAAAGACCTTAGCTATCCGGTAATAGGTATAACTAATGTTATAGGAAGCAGTGTTTCTCGTGAATCCGACAGGACTATTTATACTCGTGCTGGACCAGAAATAAGCGTAGCCTCAACTAAAGCATATACCAGTCAGATGCTGACTTTATTGTTATTAGCTCTTAGCTGGTCTAAAAAAAGAAATAAGCTAAATTATGAAAAAGAAAGGCATTATATAAAGGAATTAAAAGAATTGCCTTTCAAGGCTCAGCAGATCCTTGATAAATCCGAAGTATTTTTAGAAATAGCCAGAGAATTGAAAGAAGCAAAACATTTATTCTTCCTTGGTAGATTGCAGGATTACTATACTGCTCTTGAGGGAGCCTTGAAGATGAAAGAAATATCTTATATTCATGCCGAAGCTTATGCTGGAGGAGAGTTAAAACATGGACCCCTGGCGTTAATAGAAAATAACACCCCGGTTATTGCTTTTTTAAGCAATAAATCTATTGCTCCAAAAATGTTGTCAAATTTTGAGGAAGTAAGGTCTCGCGGGGGTAAAATATACCTGTTTACCACCCTGGATTTAAAAGATACATCTTACAGGGTAGTGAAACTGCCTGATTCAGATATGTTGATCAGCCCTATATTGAATGGGTTAGTGCTTCAGTTGTTAGCCTACTACACCGCTCGTGAATGTGGAGCACCGATTGATAAGCCCCGAAATCTGGCAAAATCCGTAACGGTGGAGTGAAAAGATGATTATTGGAAGAACTATAATCAGTGAAAAAGCAATTGAACAAATAGTTTTAGAAACTATTTATGATTGTTATGGGGTAGTGGGGATACATAAATCTACCATATTGGAAAAAGTTCAGGGAAAACCTCCTGATATTAAAATAAAAACCAGGAGAGACATTTTAACACTTCAACTTTCTCTTTTGGTTCAACCGGAATTGCCTTTTCAGCAGGTTGCCAAAAATACCATGCAAACTTTAAGGTTTGTCCTCTCTAAAATGATTGGTATCGAGCAAAATAATATTAAAATCAAACTTTATTTATACAAGGTTAAGGTATGAGAGCCTTAGTTTTTTCTGACCTGCTCAACATGATTAAAGGTGCTTCTGATGAATTGGCTGTTCATAAAGATGAAGTTAATGCTTTAAATGTTTTTCCTGTTCCAGACGGTGATACAGGAATTAATATGGTTATGACTATGCAATCAGCTCTTGATGAAATCTCCAAAAATAATCCTAAAACTATAAAAGAGTTGTCTCTGGCTTTTAGAAGAGGTTCTTTGATGGGGGCTCGAGGTAATTCCGGGGTTATTCTATCCCAGATTATTTTAGGTATATGTAGTGTTTTTAATGATGAAAGTCAGATTGACGGAGAAATTCTAAAAAGAGCACTAAAACAGGGTTCTGAGAGTGCCTATAAAGCAGTGATGAGACCTGTTGAAGGAACTATGCTAACCATAATTCGCTCTCTTGCAGAAGGAGCGCAAGGAGTAGTTTCCGATGACATAATAAAAATACTGTTGGGTGGTATCAGGGAAGCAGATATCGCTCTTCAAAAAACTCCTGATATGCTGCCAGTGTTGAAAGAAGCAGGGGTCGTAGATGCAGGAGGTTTAGGGTTAATCCACATTTTCAAAGGTATGGTTAAAACTTTAACCGGAGAATCGGTACCTGAGATAGTACTTTTGGAGCCTTCACAATTTAAAGAACCTTTACCAGCAGTTGTAGAAGAAGACCTTGAGTTTGCTTATTGTACTGAATTGTTAATTAAAAACCCTAATAAAACTACCGAAGAACTGGAAAATATCTTAGCAGAGATTGGTGGAAGTTTGTTAGTTGTTGGAGATGCTTCCATTATTAAATTACATATACATTCTAACCACCCAGACAGGGTTCTTGCTTATGCCTTGAGTACCGGGGAAATTCAGGATATAAAAATAGATAATATGAAAGTGCAGCACCAGGAGTATCTATACAAAAAAGCGGAGATCCAATCTGACATAAATTTAACTCCTAAAAAATATTCCATAATAGCGGTTGTTTTAGGAAAGGGAATGGAGGAGGTTTATAAAAACCTGGGAGCTGATGGATTGATTACTGGTGGCCAAACTATGAATCCCAGCGTGGAAGAAATTGTTTCCGGTATCAAGAAAGCAAACTCAGAAAATATTTTTTTAATAATAAATAATATGAATATAAAAATGGCTGCTGAAGAAGCAATTAAGATTGCTTCACGGTCTAAAGTTTATCAGGTAAATACTACCCATATGATAGAAGGAATTTCTGCTCTGTTAAGATTTAATCCCGATTTAGAACCAGAAGAGAACTTAGAAAGAATGAATGAAAGTATTGCTGATACCTGGGTAGCTGAAGTAACGATAGCTCAAAGAAACGGTAATCTGGGGGGAACTGACTATAAACTCGGTGATTTTATTTCCATTACTTCCAACGATGAAATATTATATTCAAATGAAGATTTAAACGAAGTAGTCCTGGGTACTCTTAAGAAATCTCCCTGCCAGGAAGGGTCCATAGTTACTTTATATGCTGGTGAAGGCATTGAAGAGGATTGGATTTTGAGAGAGAAAATTATTAAAAGATTCAAAGCCGAAGTTGAATGGTATTATGGCGGGCAACCTCATTATCAATATTTTATATCCGTTGAATAACAGAGTCTTTTTAGAGTTTCGATATTAGCAATAATTTAACTTATTGAATACTGATTCAGTAATAAATATTCCAAAAATATATGGCGGGAGTATGTGGGAATCGAACCCACCACAGGTGGAACACACCTGCCATTGGATTTGAAGTCCAGGAGGGACACCAGCGCCCCATCTACTCCCATTTTTTATGATAAGATATTTATGCTCATAAGTCAAGCCGATAAAGTTTTTGAATATTAGGTTAATTATGTCTACAGGAGGATAAAATGAGGTTAACCGATTTTGCTAAAGCTGCTGGTTGAGCTGCTAAAGTTGGACCAGGAGACCTCGGTGAGGTCTTAAGCAGCTTAAAATTACCTTATAACTCCAAACTGCTTTCTCATTGGGAAGGGTGGGAAAACGCCACCGTGTATTCCACCGAGGGAAACTCGGTTTTGGTGCAAACCGTGGATATGATTACCCCTATTCTTGATAACCCTTATGATTTTGGGCAGGTAGTAGCAGCTAATGCGATAAGTGATATTTATACCATGGGTTGTTTACCTGAATTAGCACTTAATATAATTGCTTTTCCTTGCTCTATATTACCCAAAGAAGTTTTGAGCCAGATACTTGCTGGAGGGCAGGATAAAGCAGGTGAAGCTGGAGTATTAATTGGAGGAGGGCATACCATAGAAGATGAAGAGATTAAATATGGTATGGTAGTCACAGGATTTGGTACTAAAGATAACCTGTGGAGAGTTGGCGGGGCTGATGAAGGTGATGTATTGATACTTACTAAACCTATTGGCACTGGTATTGTTTCTACCGCTCTTAAAGCTGGCGAAGCCCCCCTGGATATAATAAATAGTGTAGCTTATTCCATGAAGAAACTAAACAATTTACCGGTATTATTGAAAAATCATAAGATTAAAATTAAGGCTTGTACCGATGTTACTGGCTTTGGTTTGATAGTTCACGCTCTCAGCATGATAAATAAGTCAAAGTTAGGTATTAAAATGATTGCTCGTGAAATACCTATTTTTAAAAAAGCTAATGAATTAGCTCTAAGCGGGTTTGTTCCCGGAGGAGCTTATAGAAATGAAAAATGGGCATCGCCAAAGGTAATTAATAATATTACTCATGATAATATGATTTTTGACCCGATTCTACTTTATGACCCACAAACTTCAGGGGGATTGCTGGTGGTGGTTGAGGAAAATAATGCTGAACTTCTTTTGTTGATTTTAAAGGAAGCAGGATTTTCAACTGCCTCTATCATAGGCTCATTTGTTAAAGATGAAGAAGAAAAAATAGAAATTATCTGATTTGAGGGGGATATTAGGTTATTGATGGATTTAAGAGGTTTACCCTGTCCTCAACCGGTTATTAGAGTTAAAAAAGCTCTGGAAGAAGGAATCAATTGTTTAGAGGTAATAGTTGACAACGAAACTACTTTAAATAACCTGCTCAGGTTTGCCAGCAGTAGAGATATTACTGCCGATTGGACAATGGAAGAGGGAATTTATAAAATACGACTGGAAAATGAAATGAAAACCCCAAAAATAGATAAAGACAATCATGGTAAAACATTGTTTCTTTCATCGCGATGCCTGGGTAAAGGGGATGACGAGCTGGGTGGATTATTAATGAAGTCCTTCCTGAATACTCTAATTCAATCTCCGATTCTCCCTGAAACTTTAGTACTGATGAATACAGGAGTGTATTTAGCCTGTGATGAAAACTGCTGTCAACCTCTTCAAAAATTGGCAGAAATGGGTGTAAATATCCTGGTATGCGGGACTTGCTTGAAGTATTTTAACCTGGAAAACGAACTTAAAGCAGGAAATATTTCCAATATGTTTGAAATACTGAAATACCTTTTACTTGGGAATGTAACCTCCTTATGATTTTAATTCAACTCCCTACTACCAACTTGGTATTAAAAGTGAACCATATATTAGAGAAGGAGAAAATTCCCCATCAAATAATTCCTACTCCCCGGGAACTTGACCCTTCCTGCAACCTTTCTATTCTCATAGCTGAAACAATACTGGAGAAGACAGTTAAACTCCTGGAAACCAATGAGATACCTGTTGATAGTTTACAAAAGGTTAGTGATTAGGTTTGATTTACCTGGATAATGCCGCTACCACCTATCCTAAGCCAGAAAAGGTTATTGAGACTATTGACTACCATTTGAAAAGTATTGGTGGCAGCACAGGAAGGGGTCACTATCAATGGGCTATAGAGACAAGCAAGAAAGTTTATGGAGTTAGATGCAAAGTTGCCCAACTATTTGGTGTAAATGACCCTCTGAGGGTTATTTTCACCTATAATTCAACCTATGCCATAAACATGGTTTTAAAAGGATTATTAAAACCCGGGGACAGGGTAATACTGTCTTCAATGGAACATAATGCTGTAATAAGACCGCTTAGAAATCTTGAAAGGAAAGGCGTTAAACTTGTTTTTATACCTTCCAACTCCGAGGGGTTAATTGACTTGGAAACCCTGAAAAATCAGGCGCAAATGGGAGCAAAACTGATTACGGTTTTGGGAGCTTCTAATGTATCTGGAACTATTCAACCCTTAGCCAAGATTGGAAAAATAGCTCATTCTAATGATATCCTTTTTTTAGTAGATGGAGCGCAATTAGCTGGTTTTGAAACCATAGAAGCAGATAATTGGCATATAGATGCTTTTGCTTTTACCGGTCATAAAGGGTTATATGGACCTCAAGGGACTGGAGGAGTGGTTCTATCACCCAGGCTTGCTGGTATATTAGAACCACTCATTGAAGGAGGAACTGGCAGTCAATCAGAAGAAGAATATCAACCTGATTTTTTACCGGATAAATTTGAGTCAGGTACCTTGAATTCCGTAGGAATAATAGGTTTGGGAGCAGGAGTAGATTTTCTATTAGAAATGGGAATATCTTCAGTTGTTTTACACGAAAGGAAACTTCGTGATTTTTTAATAGAGAAATTAGTAAGCGAAAAAAGTATTAATTTATTCGGACCCTTGGACTCAAAGAAAACCACAGGGATTCTTTCTTTTAATATAAAAAACAAAGATATATCCACAATTACCAATATTCTTGACAGAGATTATGGGATAATGGTCAGGGCAGGTCTGCATTGTTCTCCTCTTGCCCACAAAAGCCTGGGTACCTTTCCCATTGGCACTATAAGATGTAGTTTTAGTATTTTTAATACTCATGATGAAATACAATATTTTTCTAAATCTCTAAATGAGATTTTAAGGAGGGATTAAATGAAAGAAAATCAGTTGAGGAAATTGCCTTCAATGGAAACTATTTTATCTAATCCTGAGGTTAGAGAACTTTTCAAACAGTACCCAAGGAATCTGGTAAAAGAAGCTATAAATGATAAATTAGTAAAATTAAGACTTCAGTCTAAAAGCAATCCTGAATTGGATATTTCCATACAAACCATCATTTATGAAGTAAAACAATTCATTTCAAAAAGAAGAATCAGGAAAGTTTTAAATGGTACCGGAGTGTTACTTCATACAAACCTGGGAAGAAGCCCACTACCGATGATATCCTGCATAAATGTTTTGGATGTGATGAGCTCTTATTCTAACTTGGAATATAATCTAAGTTCAGGAGAACGAGGAAGCAGACTGGAAAATATTGAATATATGTTAACTAAATTGACAGGGGGAGAGTCAGCTTTCGTGGTAAATAATAATGCTGGTGCTGTTTTGTTGGTTCTTTCTGCTCTTTGCCGAGAAAAAGAGGTCCTGGTTTCTCGTGGAGAGTTAGTTGAAATAGGGGGTTCATTTCGCGTACCGGACATTATGCTGCAAAGTGGTGCTAAATTAATAGAAGTTGGAACAACCAATATCACCCGGATTAGCGATTATTCCAAAGCCATTAATGAAAACACTTCTTCTCTGCTTAAAGTGCACCCCAGTAATTTTTCTATCAAGGGATTTACCCAGCAGGTTGATTTAAAAAAATTGACAAGTTTAGGGAGAGAAAGGAATCTTATAACTATTGAAGACCTGGGAAGCGGGTTATTAAAAAATTACCCTATAGAATATTTAAAAACTGAACCAACAGTCGAGGGCAGCCTTAAAGCAGGAGTAGATCTGGTTCTTTTTTCAGGCGATAAATTATTAGGTGGTCCTCAATGCGGAATAATAATTGGTAAAAATCAATTAATTAAAATATTAAAACAACATCCACTATCACGAGCCTTGAGAATAGACAAAATGACTGTAGTGGCGCTGGAGGCAGTTCTGGAATTATACTTTGATGAAAATAGATTATTTTTAGAATCACCTCTTTTCAGAATGTTATTAATGGATGTTAGCGAATTAAGAAAAAGAGCTCGCTATATTTTAAGAAAAGTTGATAATAAAAAAAATTTTGAGATTATTGAAGGCACCTCAACTACCGGGGGAGGTTCCTTACCAGATTGCGTTATTCCCACCATACTGATTGCAGTTAAAAAAGAAGATAAAACAGCTGAGGGATTGTCCATTTATTTTAGAAATACCAGCCCTCCTTTGATCGGCACTATAAGTAATGATTCTTTTACTATTGACCTGAGAACGATTTTAGAGACACAGGATGAAGAGCTGATAAGTTTACTGAACGAGGTTTAACAGAGTGCGAAACTATATGGTGGTTGGTACTGCAGGTCATATTGATCATGGTAAAACCCGGTTAGTTAAATCCCTAACAGGTATCGAAACTGACCGTCTGAAGGAAGAAAGAGAAAGAGGAATATCCATAGAACTTGGTTATGCTTACTTAAAACTGCCTTCAGGAGTTATTGCTGGATTTATTGATGTACCAGGACACGAACGGTTAGTGAGGAAGATGATCAGCGGTTGCTATGGTATAGATTTAGCTTTACTGATTGTAGCTGCTGATGAAGGATTTATGCCTCAAACTAACGAGCATCTGGCAATTTTGAATTTATTAGGATTAAAAAAGGGAACTGTAGTTGTAACTAAAATTGACCTGGTGAGTGAAATTGACTTGCCAATCCTGGAAAAAGAGATCAGGGAGGGAGTAAAAAATAGTTTTTTAGAAAATGCTCCCATAGTCTATACTTCAACAGTGAACAATACGGGTATAGCTAATCTGATTGAATTAATTGATAATTTTTCTCTTTCTCTACCGGTTAGAGATACCACAGGACCATTTCGCCTTTTTGTTGATAGGGTTTTTTCTCTGCCAGGTTTTGGTACAGTAGTTACCGGTACAACATTTAATGGGATGGTCAAAAAAGGTCAGAGCATAGAAATACTTCCAGAAGGGCTTAATTCAAAAGTTAGGTCTATAGAAGTTCACTATCAGTCTGTGGAAGAAGCAATTGCTGGTGAAAGGGCAGCCTTGAATTTACCTGATGTAAAAGTTAGTCAGATAAAGAGAGGTGAGGTAATTTGTACTCCACAATCATATAAACCTACATCTTTACTTGATTTAAAAATTGAATTACTCCCAACCAAAAAAAATATCCTGTTGAAACACGGTCAGAGAGTAAGGTTTTACCATGGGTCTAGCGAAGTATTAGGAAGAGTTTTATTTGCAGGTTTAAAAGAAATTCTTCCAACTGAAACCAATTATGCACAGATTTATCTTGAGGAACCTGTGGTTGCCCGTGAAGGAGATAGGTTTATAATTAGAAGTTACTCTCCGATAAATACCATTGGAGGAGGATGTATACTTGATCCCTATGCCATTAAAAGAAGAAAAAAAACCCTTTTCAGCTCGGCAGTAAATTTAGAAGATCCTTCTACAAGGTTAATAAAAATTCTTAATAATGAAGATAGTTTTATGATTGATATTCCAGCACTTTCCTTTATTTCCCAAAAAGAGGAAGAAGAAATAATTAAAGAAGTGGTAAATTCCGATAAACTTGTTTTACTTCCCCCGGAACAACCATTATATGTCTCCTTGAAATCAAGGTTTGAAGAAAATAAATTATTTGTGGAACAAAAATTGCATGATTATCATCAGGCCAATCCTCATTCTCCAGGTTTTTTACTGGAAGAGCTAAGGAATAAACTTATCGGTTTAGATGTGAAGCAGTTTCGTATTTTTATTAAGTACCTGGTTGATTCAGGTATGGTGGAGGTTAATGGTCAAATAGTAAGATTAAAAGGGTTGAAAGCTGTGTTTAGTGGTGAATGGCTGGAAGGTAGAACTACCTTGTTGAGATTATTAGGGGAAAATAAATTTACCCCCCCCACTATTAAAGAATTAGTTGAAATAATGAATAAGGAAGGATGGAAAAAAGATAAACTGCACAGTTTGCTTAAAGCTATGGCAGAAACAGGCGATATTATTAAGGTTTCGGAAGAGTTAGTGTTCTTAACCTCTGTAATTGAAAACATAAAAAAAGGATTTATTGATTATCTTATGAATAAAGAAGAAATTAGCCCGGGGGATTTTAAAGATTTGTTTAATATTTCTCGTAAATACGCTATCCCTTTGCTTGAATGGTTTGATAATCAGAAAATAACTTTTCGGGACGGAAATGTTCGCAAATTAAGAAACAAACAAAAGTAGTTATCTTTAAGGATAACTGCTTTAATTTTATTGTCAGAATGAAAGCCGGCCAGCACTTTTACTTTGAACTATTTAATAACATAAATCAATTATTTTCTATATTTTATCAGGCATATTTACAGGGTTATTTAGACCAGTACTTAAATCTGGGTTATAATTATACTTGCGACAATGAGGAAAAAGGAGTTTTATCTTGATTGAATTCAGGAATGTGACCAAGTCTTATAATGATGGTAATCATCCAGCTGTAGCAAGTATTTCGTTACACATAGAACGAGGGGAATTTATTTTTCTGGTTGGTCCCAGTGGAGCAGGGAAGAGTACACTTATTAAATTATTATTTCGGGAAGTTATGCCCACCGCGGGTACAATATTTTTTTTAAAAAGAAATATTAACGATTTTATGGAGAGCGAACTTATCAGATATCGCAGGCGGATTGGGATGGTCTTTCAGGACTTTCGGTTATTGAAACAAAAAACTGTTTATGAAAATGTAGCTTTTGCCCTGGAGGTTTTAGGGCAATCTCCCAGGAAAGTCAGGCAAAAAGTACCTTTAGCCTTAGAGAAAGTTGGTCTAACAGGCAAGGAGAAGGCTTTCCCTTCCGAGTTATCTGGAGGAGAAGCGCAAAGAGTAGGAATTGCCAGGGCTATTGTTAAAGATCCCTTAATTATCCTGGCTGATGAACCTACAGGAAATGTGGACAGAGATAATTCAAAACAGCTTATGAAACTTTTTGAAAGTATAAACGAAGGTGGAACTACAGTAATTGTTGCCACACACGCCTGGGATTTAGTAGACCGCATGCAAAAAAGAGTAATAGCTCTAAAAAAAGGGCGTATTATTAGAGACGAGCAAAATGGAGGTTACAGCACTGAATATTAATTCATTGAGATACTGTTTGCGACAGAGTTTTGTTTCAATTTTCAGAAATATTTGGCTGGTTTTAGTTACAGCAGGAATAATTGCTGTTTCTCTTTCCATCTTCGGCGGGTTTCTTCTGGTAGTTATAAATACCGGTCAAATTATCACCAATGTAGAGTCTAATGTTGAGATAGGTGTTTTTCTACATAATGATGCTGATGTGAAAGAAATACAGTTTAAACTTGATAATCTTAAAGGTGTTAAAAACTACACTTATGTATCTAAGGAACAGGGGTTGGAGGATTTTAGCAAATCAATGAATAACAGGATACCTTTAGAAGGGTTAAGCGGCGAAAATAACCCTATACCAGACCTTTTTAGAGTTAGAGTAGTGAAGGCTGAAATGGTTCCTGAACTGGCTCGAGAAATTCAAGGTTATCCTGGGGTTGAGACTGTGGAATATGGAGAACAATTAATAGATTTGTTGAATAGAGTTACCGGGTGGTTGAATACAGCTTTTTTGGTTTTGAGCACTCTTCTTTCTTTGGGAGCAATATTCTTGATTATAACTACCATCCGTATTTCTGTTATGTCTCGTCAAGAAGAAATTGGGATTATGAAATACTTAGGTGCGAGCAACTCATTTATCCGTTTTCCCTTTATTCTGGAAGGAATAGTAATAGGATGGATTGGAACTCTTTTGGCTGTTTCAGTACTTAGTGCAGTTTATTACCGGTTGGTAGTCTCTCTTAATCAGGAAGCTCTGGCATTTTTTATACAGCCGGTAACAGATTTAGAAATTCTAATACCCCTTATTATAGGTTTGTTAGTTATGGGAACTTTACTGGGTGGATTAGGTAGTATGGTGTCTATACATAAACATTTGCAGGTCTAACAATGGAAATACGGAATTCTAAATTATACCTTTTCTGGATTTCAACTGTCTTATTGGTCGTTTTAATTATATCTATGTTAAGTGGGTTTTATAACACTACCTATGCTTCTCTTGAAGATATTAGAAAGAAAGTTGAAATAACTAAAACAGAAATAGCTGAACTGGAAAAAGTAATAAAAGCCTTAGATGATTCCATCAACAATAGAGAAAGAAGGATTAAAGAACTAAACCAGGAATATCTGGAAACAGAAATTCAGTTATCAAGGTTAGAAACTGAACTTACCCAATCAGAATCCAGATTAAAAGAGAAAAATCGGATTTTCGCCAGTCGCGTCCGTAGTGCTTATATCAGAGGAAGGATTTCTTACCTGGAGTTATTGCTAAAATCAGAAAATTTAGGTGATGTTATTGTCTGGGTGGGGTACTTAACGAGAATTCTGAATAGGGATGCGGAACTGATCAGTTATGTTAAGAATGAACAGGCTTTAATAATTAAGCAAAAAACAGAAATTACCAGCAAAAGGCAATTGCTTCTTGAACTAAGGAGTCAGAAAGATGGAGAATACAAAAATCTCATTGACCAGCTTCGCGTGAAAGACAACCTTCTGGAAGCAGCTAAAAAAAGATTGGCTGTTGAATTAGTAAAAATTACACCACAGGCAGAGCGTAAGCCTGTATATGGTATTGTAATTGACAATTACCCTAGTGCCAGGCCTCAACACGGTTTAGCTAAAGCAAGCCTGATATATGAGTATGAAGTGGAAGGAGGAATAACGCGCTATTTAGCTCTTTTTTCATCCTTCCCTACGAAAGTAGGGCCCATACGAAGTGCTCGGAGTCACAGCATAATATTGGCTATGGAAAACAGTGTTAATTATATTTATGCCAGTGCTGGTACCGATATCCTGATTCAAATCAAAGATTGGAAAGTAAACAGTACGAATGCTATAACTTCAGGTAATCCCGGTTTCTTCCGTGATTCTTCTCGAAAGGCTCCCTATAATCTTTATGTAAATCTATCCACCCTGGGCGTAGAAGAACCTTCCAAAGAAGTAGTTGTACGACCCGCATATATAAGTAGAGAGGGTAAGGAAATATCCGAAGTGATTCTGGAATACAGCTCAAATTACCAGGTCAGATATGCTTATCTATCAAATAATGGTGTTTATAGACGCTATATCAATGGTGTGCTTCACCGTGATGCCACTAAAGAAGAGGTTCTCGCCCGTAACATTATCGTTCAGTATGCACCTCATGGACTGGATATTCTTGGAAGACCTACTCCTAATTTAGTTGGTAAAGGAAAAATTGACTTCTATTCACAGGGACAGCATTTCAGCGGGACCTGGGTAAAAGATAATAACACTTCACCAACGCGTTTTTATTTCCAGGATGGGCGTGAGTTAGAACGAGTGTATGGTCAAACCTGGATTCAGATTGTTAGGATTCCAAAAGATTAAATTTATTTAACCTTGCAAACTTTGTTAGCTATACCTTGTAATTATTTTAAGCTTATGATATATTTATTTGTTAATAATTTATGTTTTGAAACTTGAAATTAAGAAACCAAGATTATTAATTCTCTCCAAATACTTGGGTTTTGGAGTTAGGATAAAACCCCCAAGAAGGGAGGTAGTGATGAATGTCAGAGGTTGTAAGGAAAGATAACGAAAGTTTAGATAATCTCGTTAAAAGATTCCGCAAGCAATGCGAAAAAGAAGGAATCTTTAGAGACATGAAAAAACACGAGTATTTTGAACCACCCTCAGTTTTAAGAAGAAAGAGGATAAAGAAAAAAAGATAGAGGAAAGAGAGATTTACAATCATAAATTAACTCTAATTAATGGAAAAATATACTCAGGTAATTCGAAAACACCGGTTCCCTCATTAGTTATTGATAAGGGGATCGTTGTTTTTATGGGTGATAATCAAACTTCTAAGCTGTTAGGGAAGAGTAGTGAAATTATTGACCTCAAGGGCAGAACTGTTCTACCTGGGTTTGTTGATTCTCATGTTCACCTGGTAATGAGTGCTATAAAAAACCAGGAGGTTGATTTTTCAAAAATAAACTCCTCAGGCGAATTATTAAAAAAAGTGGAAATAGAGGCCTTAAAAGATGATCGGCAGGTTATTTTTGGCTGGGGATTAGATCCTTCCCGTTTCGGTGAAACTATTCCTGTTCTTTCTGAACTGGATGAAGTTTCCAGGGAGAAAGCTATTTTGATTAGCAGAATAGACGGTCATTCAGCTATCACCAATTCAAAAGGGCTGGAAATGCTGAGAATCAAAGATAATAATTCTCCTGTTCTAATAAGGGAACAGTATAATAACGCGGTTTCAACTTTTTACAACTCCTTAACCAGAGATGATATTCAAAAAGCTTTGAAACTTTTTTCACAAGAAATAGTGAAGCAAGGAGTGACTTTTGTTCATGCTCTTGAAGGTGGTTTTACTTCACCCGCCCTGGCAGTAGACTCCCTTATAAAAACAAAAAATACTCTACCTATGAGAGTTACTTTATACTATCAAACTTTGAATATCCGTGAAGTACTTCAATTAGGACTTAAAAGGATTGGAGGATGTTTGTTAATAGATGGATCTTTTGGCTCACACACCGCCCGAATAAAAGAGCCTTATTCTGATTTACCTCAACAAAGAGGTGTTTTGTATTTTGATTCTAAAAGATTAGAAGGTTTTATTATTGAAGCTCACTCTTTGAATCTCCAGATAGCTATGCATGCCATTGGAGACGAAGCTATAGATGAGCTTATTAGAGCCTATTCCAGAGCTATCAAGAAAAGTCCACGACGAAATTTGAGACATAGAATTGAACACTTTGAACTACCAAAGAAAGAACACATAGAACAAGCCAGTCAATTGGGTATTGTTCTTAGTATGCAGCCAGTCTTTGAATACTACTGGGGTGGTCGGGGGAAAATGTATGAAAAGCGGTTAGGTAGCAGAATAGATGATACCAATCCTTTGAAAACTATTGTTAAAAAAGGGATTACCATTGCAGGAGGCTCTGATTCTTTTGTTACTCCCATTAATCCAATACTGGGAATTTATTCAGCTGTTAATCATCCTAACGAAAACGAGAGGGTAAAAGTTAAGGAAGCTATTAACATGTTTACTGCTAATGGTTGGTTTGCCGCTGGTGCAGAAAGAAAAGGAGGGTCTTTAGAGGTAGGAAAAGTTGGAGATCTGGTTGTTTTAAACGGTGATCCCTACAAAATTAATCCCCAGGAAATATTAGGCCTTAAACCTTTGATGACGGTAACTCGTGGAAAAGTTGTTTACTCTTCAGGGGATATCTGAAATTAGTTAAGCCTTTCCCTTTCTAACATTAAGTTTTTCGGAAGCTATTTCAAAAGTAGCAGGTAACCTTCCTAAAATTTCTCCATCAGCATGCACGAATAAGTTTGCTTCTGACTCTACACTTATCTTTTTACCTTTGAAGAGAGAAACACCGGGGTGGCGAATATGAGCACCAGTAAAGACTTTAGGAAGGGTCATCAAGAAATCAATTTTGGAAATATCTCTGACCATGCATAAATCTAATTCTCCATCATCAAGGGAAGCATAAGGAAGGGCAATCATTCCCCCACCATATCGTGGACCATTTCCGATAGCTACCATATAAGCACGGACCTCGTGTTTAACGCCATCAATATCAAGAGTAATTTTTTTGGGGTTAAAAACAGCAATTTGTACGAACACACCTACAAAATAAGCAAGAAAAGGGAGGGGTAAATATTTACGATTTCTATTAGCCATATTTACTACCTCACCATCAAAACCCACTCCTCCAATGCCTAAAAAATATCTATCTTTTACTTTTCCTACATCTATTGTTCTAATGTCGTCTTTCAAGAGGCAATTCACCGCTTCTTCTGTCTGTTTAGGGATATCAAGGCTGGTAGCGATATCGTTTCCTCTGCCAAAAGGTAGAATACCCAGGGGGGTGGTTGTGCCAACCAGTGGGTTAGCTACCTCGGAAGCGGTTCCATCGCCACCAACTGCTACTACTAAATCTGAGTTCTTTTTCAGGGCTTCTCGTGAAAGTTCAATTGAATGCCCGGCGAAACGGCTGTATTGCAGGTCTATCTGACAACCACTTTTTTCTAATAGCTTGGCAGCGGGTATGACCAATTTTTTGGCTTTACCAGAAGCTGCGATAGGATTTACAATTAAAGAAATGTTCATTTTATACTCATTCTCCTTTTTATTCTGGCATTAAATTCATCCTTAATGGTTTTAGGTATATATATTGCTCCCATAGGGCAATTTTCTGCACACACAAAGCAGGAAATGCAATCTGTGCGGTTAATAAAGGGGTATTCTTTCATTGTAATAACATTTTTCGGGCAATTCTTTATACAATCACCGCATTTGTTACAAATTTTGTTATTAATGTCAGGGGTTAGAGCAATTATATTAGCAAATCGGTTTAAGGTACGTTCCAAAAAGGTTTTGTAGGTGGAAGGTGGCTTGAATGAAGGAATGCGAAATAAATTACCTGTCACTTTTATTTTTTCCGGGTTAATCTCTCCCAAACCTCTCTGATAAGCAATTCTTAAATGGTGGACTTTTCTTGGCTCAATACCCATCATGTAGGCTGCTATAGCATCAAGTTCTACAGCATTGGTGGAAAATAATATAAGGTTGGTTTTTCTTGTACTTCCATGAGCAGGACCATCACCCTCCATAGCAATAATGGCTTCCATAATGTTTATATCTGGAGGTCTAATCTGGAGAATATCTATCAAAAGGCTGGAAAATTCTTCTATTGAGGGTGCTTCTGAATGAAGCTTTAACTTCAAACTACCCGGGATTATTCCATAAAGGTTTTTGATTGCTCCGGTAATTGTGGTTAAAGTATGAGTTTTCATTTTGGGAACATTTATTACAAAGGGAGCATTTTTAAAAAAATCAGATATAAAAATTGAAGGAATTTTTTTATTAGCAGGCAGGTTAACTTCAGTTACCTCACGGGTTAATGAGATAAAATTCCCCTCGCAGGCTTGTTTTAAGCCTGAAATTGAAGCGGCAAAATCAAAATCAGTTACAGTTCCTCCGGGGGAATCACCTCCAATGGGGTTAGCTCCTAGCACCTTTAATTGTTGATATATATGTTTCACTACTTCGGGATGGGTGGTAGCACCATGTTCGGGATCATAGGCACCCAGAAGATTAGGTTTAATAAGTACTTCTTTTTTATTAACGGATGGTTCAAAAGGTTTCAAGATTTCAAATATTACTGATTCAACTTTATTCGTTTTGAGGTCGTAAATGTTTACCATAAATACGATTATAGCACATGGTAAAATTATTAAATAAAATTAATCCTTAAAGTCTTGATATAAAACAAATAATGTTATTTTCAGGAGGATAAAAGATGCTGATTACCTATCAGATGCCAGCTAAAATAATTTTTGGAAAAGGCAGCCTTTCTTTATTACCCCAGGAGATTACAAAATATGGTGAAAAAGTTCTCCTCGTCTCTGGTAAAGGTAAAACTTCTATCCTGGGAAAGGAAATTGTGAAAACTTTAGAAACAGATGGTTTTCAGGTTGTGCCCTTTTTTCAGGTAGAGCCCAATCCAAGCATAGAAACTGTCAGGGCGGGTATTTTATTAGCCCTTCAGGAACAGGTAGATATGGTAATTGCTGTTGGTGGTGGCTCTCCTCTGGATGCTGCAAAAGCTATCGCTGCTTCCATAGGTTCGGACACTATTATAGAAGAACTATTGGGTATTGATAAAGTAAAAAATGCCTTACCCATAATTGCTATCCCTACGACTTCCGGTACTGGCTCAGAAGTAACTAAATATTCAGTTCTGACAATGAATCATAAAAAAATATCCCTGGTATCTACCCATATAATCCCTTTATTGGCAATAGTTGACCCTGAATTAACCCTGGATTTACCGCGTAATATAACTATTGATACCGGATTAGATGCTCTATCTCATTTACTGGAAGGATTTTTTTCTCGGTCATCTTCGTCGATTAGCGATGCCTATGCCAGGGAAGGGTTAAGATGGTTCAAGTATAATTACGAGGGTTTATTAGCAACAGGAGATTATAAATACCGCGAAGGTTTATCTATGGCTTCATTATTAGGCGGACTTACTATCAATACTGCTGGTTCAGGTCTGGCTCACGCCATAGGATATCCTTTGACTTCTAATTTTGAGGTTCCACACGGTAGAGCAAATGCTATGATAATGCCTCATTTATTTTTCTGGCAGAAGTCTGAGATAATAAAGAAATATAAAGAAGCTTCTGATATTCTTGGTTATGATGATTTATGCGAAGGATTGATAGCTTTAAATAAAATATCTGAGATAGAACCTTTCATATCCGGGTTTTCCAATATTTCTGAGGAAATTATTGATAACTATGCAGAGGAAGTGATTAATAACAAGAGATTTATGATGTCTGCACCAAAAACACCCGAGAAAGAAGAAGTCATTAATTTATACAGGAAATTACAATGGAGATGAAAAAGGTTGATATATTGGGCATTAATTATGTAGTAGAAAATGGTTACCATCCTACTTTAGACGAGAAGATATTAAAAAGGGTAACAATATTAACTCGTGAAAAAAAAGAAAGCAGGGTAGGAATTTTTAATGATGTCCTTTTCCAAAAAATTAATAAGAATCTATGTGGAATTTATACCGAGGCTCTGAGAACTGAATTTGATGATTTCGTAGATATAGAAGTCTCAGTTAACGGAAACTTGAAGTTGGTCATAGAACTACCTTTTGATTTATCATGGATAAATGCTATGGAAAAGGTAGAAGCAATTGGTTCTAAGGTTAAGGAGGTATTAAGGGATTGGCATGTAAAACTAATTAACGGAGAAGCAGTTAATGGTAAAGGTGGGGCCGTACTAAATCAGTTTCGCCCTGGCATAAGAAGAGTCGCCAAAAAAGCTTTTTAACTTTCTTGAATCCTGATATAATAAAAAACAGGAGGTAAATGCCTTGGATATTAAAGTAGGAATTATCACAAATTATTTCAAAAAGATTGGTGTTGCTGTCCTCAAAATAGAAGGGGCTACCCTAAAAATTGGCGATGATTTACGAATTGAAGGAAAAGAATCAGATTTGTTTCAAAAAGTAAGCAGTATGCAAGTAGAACATAAAAATGTTGAAGAAGCTCTCTTAGGAGAGAATATTGGTTTAAAAGTTCTTGAACCTGTAAAAAGGGGAGATGTAGTTTTTAAAGTAATAGATAATAATAGGGCTATATAAATCAAATTTTAAACCTATTAATGATATAATACATCTGTTGTGCCGAGATAGCTCAGTTGGTAGAGCGAGGGACTGAAAATCCCTGCGTCGGCGGTTCAATTCCGTCTCTCGGCACCATCCTCTTATGCGGGAGTAGCTCAGCCGGTAGAGCATCAGCTTCCCAAGCTGAGGGTCGCGGGTTCGAATCCCGTTTCCCGCTCCATCTCTTTAGCTTATCAAGGTAATGTGTCAGATAACAAGGTATATCTTATAATTAATAAATTTAATACAAAAAAACCAGAGAGACTAAGTGAGTTGTGTATAATTTTTCCAGACTAGTTATAAAAAAGTTAAAACGATTTTTCTTTCTCGCGGACCATCAAATTCCAGCAGGAATATACCCTGCCATGTTCCTAATAATAATCTGTTTTCTTTAACTGGTACCATCAGGCTGTTACCACAGAGCACTGTCTTTATATGAGCCGGTGAATTGCCTTCTAAATGGTGGTATTGATCATTTACCGGGATTAACTGATTGATTTTATTTAAAAAATCATTCATAACCTCAGGGTCAGTGTTTTCATTGATGGAAACTCCAGCAGTGGTGTGAGGTATAAAAATATTACACACATTTGCGGAAAAATCATTATTTCTCAAGAAATTGTTAATTTTTGCAGTTATATCAATTGATTCAATATTTGTTTTAGAATTAATGGTAAATTCCACTCTTTTCATTATTTACCCCTTTAAATTTAGTAAGGTAATCTATTTTACCCTTATTTTTGCGAATCAATTGCTTAAGGTTGGTAATAATATTGCATCTTTATTATATAATTATAAAGTATTTATGGCGAGGTAGCCAAGTGGCCTAAGGCGGCGGTCTGCAAAATCGCTATCCGCCGGTTCAAATCCGGCCCTCGCCTCCAGAAGACAATGCCGGGGTGGCGGAACAGGCAGACGCAGCGGACTTAAAATCCGCTGAGGGTAAACCTCGTGGGGGTTCGATTCCCTTCCCCGGCACCATTTTTTGCATTTAAATTCAGGAGGAATATTATGAAAATAGGTATTTCTGCTCTATCCACAGGTCATCTTAAAATAACTGAAGCTATTAAAAAAGCCCGTGAATTGGATTTTGAACTGGTGGAGATATTTGGAGATTTTTTGTTTATTGATAACTTCCCCTTTAAGGAAACATCAAAAGAAATTGGTAAAGTGGCAAGAGAGGAAGGGGTGGAATTAACATTACATCTTCCAGCGTTAGACTTTAACACCGGTAGTTTGAATGCTGGTATTTATAAATTAACCAGAGAAGAAAATATCATTGCTTTAAATTTTGCTGCTGAAGTAGGGGTTAAACTATCTGTTTTTCATCCAGCCTTTGCTCCTATTTGTTTTCAACCTGTTCTGGAAGTTGTGGAAGAACGGATGGAAAAACTACTTGGTGATTTATTGATAATAGCAAATTCTCTTGACATTACCATAGCTGTAGAGAACCTGGGAATTGAAGATACCTGGATGGTAAATAAACCTGATAAGATGCTCAAATTAATGAATACTTTTAACTCGGAATTAAAAGTTACCCTGGATTTCGGACATGCTCATATAGCTAAATTAACCCAGGAATTCATTGACACTCTTAAACCGTATATTAAACATCTTCATCTACATGATAATTATGGATTTGCTGATGAACATCTTCCGGTAGGGACCGGCTCCTTACCCTACAATAATTACAAGAGCTTTCTTAAGGGTTTTCAGGGAACAGCCATAATGGAAATATTTTCTTTTAAAGACTCTATTAACGATATAATAATTAGCCGGGAAAATTTACAGAGAATTTTAGCTGATTAAACTTTAATAACCAACACTATCATTCGCCTGGAGTTCAGGGTGTAAGGCTCATCAATTTTAAAGTTCCCAAAAGTTGAGGTTACTTTTAATCCTACTTTGCTTAAGAGACATTTAATTTCTGTAAAAGTGTAGGCTCTCACGAAAAAGTTGGCTTTTTTAATTTTGCCATCTCTAAATAGAATCCTTTCTGTGCAATTTCTTGAGTTTATAATGTCAAAAGAATTAATATCAGCAACATAACCCTCTTCTCTTTTGGTGACAATATAGGGCAGGTAATTTTTTAAGATATATTCACGATTGAACATTTCCAGAAGAAATTTACCACCTTTTTTTAGAGAGTTTGAAATACCCTGCAAAACTTTGAAGTTATCTTCATCGCAAAAATAGCCAAAACTTGTAAAAATATTAATAACTGCATCAAATTCTTCAAAAAATTCAAGATTTCGCATGTCATTCTGGTAGTAATTGACCCTTAACTGTTTTTTCTCAGCTTCCTGTCGTGCTATTTGCAAAAACTCTGCTGAGTTATCTAATCCTGACATGGAGTACCCTTTTTCAGCCAGGATGTTGGTGATTCTTCCGAAACCACAGCATAAATCAAGGATTTTAGAACCCTTTTCTAACCCCAGTACTTCATCAATAAAGTTTGATTGTGTTTCATTTACTTCTTGTGTAAGCAAGGGACCATAAATAAAAAAATAATCTTCTAAATCAAATACTTTCTCAAATTCAAATTCTGTCATTTTTATAATATTTAGTTTATACCATAAGAGATAGTTTTGATACAAAATTAATCGAAATAAAAACTGATAGCAAAAAATACTTGACAATAATGATACTATTATAGTATCATATAGTTATTATGAGAAACAGGTTAATAAATAGAGAAACTGATTATGCTATTAGAGTCCTTGGTTTTATGTACAGGGCAGTCAAAAATATTTATACTGCTGAAGATATTGAAAAAAACCTTTCAATACCCCGACCTTTTTTGAGGAAAATATTACAGAAGTTAAATAAAGGAGGAATTTTACATTCTCAGAAAGGAAAGGGCGGTGGTTTTATTACTGTTAGAGAAGCAGAAAAAATATTTTTAATAGAATTGTTAGAGTTATTTCAAGGACCAATAGGAGTTAGTGAATGTGTATTTAGAAAAAATATTTGCCCTGACAGGAATAAATGTATATTACGCATAAAAATGTTGTTATTAGAAGAAAAAATATTAAATGAATTAAAAGCCATAACTCTGGCTTCACTATTAGAATAAATAGGAGAGTTAAAATGTCTGTAAGAAGTATTATCAAGATTAAGGAAGAAAAGTGCAATGGTTGTGGATTATGCATTCCCAACTGTCCTGAAGGAGCTTTACAGGTAATTGATGGTAAAGCGAGGTTAATCAGTGATTTATTCTGTGATGGCCTGGGAGCTTGCCTGGGGTATTGTCCTGAAGGTGCTATTGAAATTATAGAAAGGGAAGCAGAGCCTTATGATGAATACCAGGTAATGGAAAATATTGTCAAACAGGGAGATAATGTAATTAAAGCCCACCTGCTTCATCTTAAAGAGCATGGAGAAAAAGAACTGTTTAATCAAGCATTAGATTACCTTAGAGAACATGATTACAAAATTCCCCAGGATATAGAGAGCGAATCGCCTTGTTTGCATACTTATGAACAATCGGGTTGCCCGGGGTCTAAAGCTATGGATTTTAGAGAGCAAATTGATGAAATTGAGTCAACAGTAAAAATTAAATCTCAATTAAGACAGTGGCCAGTACAATTACATCTGGTGTCACCACGGGCCCCTTATTTTGAGAATGCTGACTTACTTTTAGCAGCTGATTGCGTAGCTTATGCACTGGGAAATTTCCATTCTGATTATTTGAAAGGTAAATCTTTAACTATAGCCTGCCCTAAACTTGATGAGGGGCAGGATGTTTACCTGGAAAAGTTAAAAGATTTGATCGAAACAGCTAAAATTAACACTCTTACAGTAATGATTATGCAAGTACCCTGTTGTATGGGATTATTGCAACTTGCAAAACTTGCTATTACACAATCAAAAAGGAAAATTCCCCTTAAATTTATCGTAGTAGGTATTCAAGGAGAGATACTTAAAGAAGAGTGGGCATCTGTTTGAGGATGCGTTAAAACAATTATTTGATATACTATTAGGGTCTTTTTATTAAGAAATTATGAAAAATAATCGTGATTGATAAACATAATATGATATTAAACAAGTCAAAAATTGCCTACTTTTCAATGGAAATAGGCATTGAAAGTTCTATTTCAACCTATGCAGGCGGACTTGGTGTTCTCGCTGGAGATACTGTTAAAACAGCTGCTGATTTAGGCCTTCCACTTATTGCCGTGACATTGATAAGTAGCAAAGGTTACTTCAAACAGTATATTGATGCAGAGGGAAACCAGTATGAATTGCCTCAAGAATGGAACCCCGTTGAAAAAATGGAGTTATTGCCAATTAGTACCTCGGTTGCAATTGAAGGAAGGGAAGTCAAGATTAAAACCTGGCTGTATTCTACAAGAAGTATCCTTGGTCATGAAGTGCCCATATTATTTCTGGATACAGATGTTTTAGATAATCATGCCGAAGACAGGGAAATAACTTCCTATTTATATGATAGAGATAAGAATTACCGGTTGAAACAGGAAATAGTTCTGGGAATAGGGGGAGTAAGAATACTTAAAGCATTCAATTTAAATATTGAAAAATATCATATGAACGAAGGACACTCCAGTTTTTTAGCCCTTGAACTTTTAAAGATGAATGATATGAATATAGATAAGGTAAGAGATTTGTGTGTTTTTACCACTCATACCCCTATAGAGGCAGGTCACGATATATTTGATTACCAGATGATACAAAAAAACCTTGGAGACTACATGTCTCTTGATGATATAAAAAAATTTGGTGGTAATGAACATCTTAACATGACCTTACTGGCTTTAAACCTGAGTAATTATATAAATGGAGTTGCCAGAAAGCACAGAGAAGTTACTAAAATTATGTTTCCTGGATATAATATCCATTCTATAACTAATGGTGTCCATTCCCATAGCTGGTCGGCAAAGAGCTTCAGGAACCTGTTTGATAAATATATACCAGGGTGGATTGGAGAACCCGATTTACTTTTCAAAGCTGATTTAATTCCTGATTGGGAAATCTGGAAAGCTCACCAAGATGCAAAAAAAGAACTGATTGATTATGTAAATCAAAATCACCAGGTTCAAATGGATTATGAAACTTTCACCATAGGTTTTGCCAGGCGCGCCACAGCTTATAAGCGTGCTAATCTTATTTTTACCGATTTAGAAAGATTAAAAAAGATAAATAAACAGAATAAAATTCAAATTATTTTCTCTGGGAAAGCTCATAAAATGGATGATTCAGGTAAGACAATAATAAATGAAATAATAAATAAAATTAAATATTTGAAAGAGGAAATTAAAGTTGTATATCTTGAAGATTACAATATAAATATAGCAACAAAAATGGTTGCTGGTGTTGATTTATGGTTAAACACACCACAAAGACCTTTAGAGGCTTCCGGGACAAGTGGTATGAAAGCGGCTCACAACGGTGTTGTAAACTTCAGCGTTCTTGATGGCTGGTGGATTGAAGGGTGGATAGAGGGTATCACCGGTTGGTGCATCGGTTATCATCCCGATGCGATAGTTTCTGCTGATGAGTCTTTCAGAAAAGAAATAGACGACCTTTATTCTAAATTGGAATATATAATTTTACCTATGTTTTACTATAAGCATAATGATTGGGTTAAAGTTATGAAAAATTCTATTGGTAAGATATCTCATTACTTCAATAGCCACCGGATGCTTAACCGGTACATTTCCGAAGCTTATATAAATAACTCTAAAAATAACCACCGCTAAACTTCAAAAAATTTATCTTAGTAGCACCAGCAATCTTCTAAAGGCGGTTTGCATATCCGGGGAAATTATTTTTACCGTTCTTGGTCCAATTCTTTCCGCTTCGGGAAGAATAGAGGCTACATCAGTCTTTTGAGTAGTTGTAAAATCAATTTCCATAGTTATGGGAAAGTCCGGGCAATATGGTTTTAAGTTAGTTGTGTATTTGGCAGCTTCCCTGGCTTTTTTCTTTAATTCCTCATAAACTTTTGTGGGATGGTACAAACGAGCGGTGGATCTTCCCAAGGCGATCTTACTTATAACACCAAGGGAACCCTTAAACCTGAGCATCAAGGATTCAACTACTGATTTATCTCCAGATACCAGAACAACTGGAACACCCAGGGAGCCAGCAAAACTACCATTTATATCACCTTCCGAAAAAGGCTCTCCATTAACTCTAATTTCGTAGATGGATGAACCTGAATAAGTGTGGTCCATGATTCCACGATAAGTTCCAGCGCTAGGGTGGTAACCAAGCAACAATGCCCCATTAAAATCAGAGGTTAACCCTTCAACCATAGAAAAAGGCTTTGGGCTTCCCATTATCAACTCTACTCGAGGATCCAGGTCATCTATTAAAAGATTAGTCATATTTCCATGGGAATCATTGACTAACACATAAGTTGCTCCACCATCAAATAAGCCTTCCACTACAGCATTAACCTCTTTGGTCATTCTATGACGAGTTTCCATGTAGGAAGGTGATTTAATGTCATCCTGAATCTCCCAGGATACAACGCCTGATATTCCTTCCCAGTCCACAGATATATAAAATTTCATGATAAACCTCCTATACGTTTAAATTACTAAATAATTATGATACTAATTATATTTTTATCGTGGTAATTAATCAAGTTTTTGAACATTGTAAAAGTGGTAGTAAAAACCTTTTTTCGCTATTAATTCTGCATGAGTTCCCATCTCAACAACTTTCCCATTGCTTAAAATGATGATTTTATTTACACTTTCCAGAGTTGAAAGCCTATGAGCAATTAAAATACTGGTTCTTCCTTTAATTACAACTTTCATAGCATCGTTGATAAGTGCTTCTGTAGCAGAATCAACATTGGAAGTTGCTTCATCAAGAACAAGAATTCTTGGGTTAAAAACCAGCGCCCTGGCAAAAGAAATGAGTTGTCTTTGACCCGAAGAAAGGGTGATGCCTCTTTCTTCCATTCTTTCATCATATTTATAAGGTAACTCTTCAATGAACAGGTGTGCTTGAACTTTTCGGGCAGCTTCTTGCACTTCTTCATCAGAAATATCACGGTTATTAAGACGGATGTTTTCTTTAATATCTGTAGCAAAAAGAAACACGTCCTGAAAGATAACAGCGATGTTTTTCCTCAGGTCTTTCAAAGTAAGGTTCTTTATGTTAATCCCATCTATAAGTATTTCGCCTTTCTGTGCTTCATAAAAACGGCAAAGCAGGTTGATAATTGAGGTTTTGCCAGCTCCGGTAGCTCCCACAAAACCCACGCTTTCGCCTGGATGAATCTTAAAAGAGACATTTTTAAGAACCCATTCATCGTTATTGTAAGAAAACCATACATTCTTAAATTCTATCGTTCCCTTGGCTGAGTCAAGACCAATGGGATTGCCGGAGTTGGTTATAGAAATAGGCTCATTAAGCAAACCTACAACTCTCTCGGTTGAAGCCATAGCACTTTGTAATAAGTCATATTTTTCAGCAATATCCTGAATAGGGCGGAAAAGAGTTTGCACATAGGAGAAGAAAAGAAATAACATCCCGATCTCTATTTTATTTTTAAGAAATTCTCTACCCCCATAATAGACAATAAGGGCTAAAGCAAATGAGCTTAAAGCATTTATTGCTGGTCTGTAAACAGAATTTAATTTGAGATTTCTTATGGTTGATTGGAAATAGAGGTTATTAATATTTTTGAATCTTTCAAGGTTTTCTTCTTCCCTGAGAAATAGTTGAATAATTTTCATACCAGATATGTTTTCAGCGAGGTAAGCATTTATTCGAGCCAACAGGGTTCTTACATTACGGTATATTTCCCGTGCTTTAAGTCTAAAAGCGATGGTAAGAATTATTAATATGGGAAAAAGTGAAATAGAAACAATCGCTAAAGTTGTATTAAGTATGAACATAATGGTAATGATACCCACAACCAGCAAGAGATCTTTAATAATTGTGATTATGACATTGCTGAACATTTCTTGTATAGCGTCTGTATCGTTAGTGACCCTGGTAACCAATCTCCCTACAGGATTTTTATCAAAAAAGGAAAAAGGTAATGCCTGGAGATGGGAAAAAATGGTTATCCTCAAATCGTATATTATTTTTTGGCTGGCGATGCTTAATAAAATTACATGTCCGTAGTTGAGTAGGAAATTAGTAATTATCATAATTAGAAACAGAAGAGAAATTTTGGTAATATTAGATAAGTCATAATTTCTTAACCTGGATAGGTCGTCAGTATTCAGTGAATGAATAAATTTCTGTTCTAATAGATAGGTATTGTTTTCTATTTTTAATTCATTTTTCAGAGAATGGTATAGCACAGGGTAATTTTGTTTGACCTCTTCCAGGTGCTCCTTACTAATAAGATAGTAAGGAACTCCTTCAATATTTTTGTAAGGGTTTATATATGTATCAATGCCTATTTTGGTTATATAGGGAATGGCCAGGTCAGTTAAGGTGGACATGATGATAAGTAGTAGCGCAATCAGCATTGTTTTAGAATAAGGTCTGGCGAAAGAGGAAAGTCGTTTTAAAAGAATTAAGTCAGGAGCCTTACTTTCAGGGTCATATTCTCTAAGGTTTTTCATAAAGACTGTTATCCTCCTTTTCCAGCTGTTGAAGCTCAAAAAGATGGGAATATAAACCAGACTGCTTAACTAAGGTTTCGTGTGTGCCTGATTCAATAATCCTGCCATTGTCAATAACGATTATGTAATCTGAATGTTTTAGACAAGAAACCCGATGAGAGGATATCAGGGTTGTGCAACATATCTGCCTGTTGTATTCAATAATTGCTTTAATTAACTTCTCTTCTGTTTGAATATCCAGAGAAGAGAAGGAATCATCCAGTATCAGTATTTTGGGATTTATGTGTAAGGCTCGGGCAATGGTAGCTCTTTGTTTTTGTCCCCCTGACAGAGTAACTCCTCTTTCTCCAATTTCAGTTTCTAGATTTTCCGGAAAGGACATAATATCATCGTAAAATTGTGCCTTTTTCAATACTTCTTCTATAGAGTCCAGAGAACTATATGGGTGACTGAAAGCAATATTTTCTCTTATGCTGTCCGAGAAGAGGAAGGTTTCTTGCGGAACAAAACCAATACTTTTACGCAAAACCCGAAGAGGAATGCTCTTAATATTATAATCATCAATAAATATTTCTCCCTCTTTGGGGTCATACAACCTGGGAATTAAGTTTAATAAAGTTGATTTACCACTTCCCAACTTTCCAATTATCCCCAGAGTTTCACCAGGTTTTATGGTAAATGAAAGATTTTCTAAAGCGGGGCTTTCTCTTCCGGGATATTGAAAAGTTACTTCTTTGAACTCAATTTTACCTTCTAAATTTACAATTGCAAAATTAACTTCGGGTAAGTCCTTGATATCCGGTACCTGGTTGAAAACCTCATTAATCCGCTGCATAGATGCTTTTCCACGCTGTAAAATATTGGCAACCCATCCCAGAGCCATCATCGGCCAGGTTAAGAGTCCTAAGTAAGCATGAAAAGCGATAAAATCACCGAGAGTAACCACCCCTAAAATAACCAATCTACCCCCGTAAATAAGGGTTATGAAAAGGCTGATAGAAGATAAGAACTGAACTAAGGGAGTAAATACCCCCCATATTCTGACTAAATCCAGGTTACGATTAACTAAATCACCGGCAGTTTCTTTAAATATTTCTAACTCTCCTTCTTCCTGTCCATAGGCTTTAATAACCCTGATACCCGATATTGATTCTTGAACACGGGAAGTTAGTTGAGCAAAGCCTTCCTGGGCTCGTTTAAATCGATGGTGTATAAGTCTGCCAAAAAAAAGAACCACCATAGTTATAATAGGAAGTGGGATAAAAACAGCCAAAAAGAGGTTAAAGTTGATATTGATGAGGTAATAGATGCCGAGAATAGTCATGAATAAAGAGTCAGTTATAAGAAGCAAACCTTCGCCCATAGCCATTCTGACTGCATTGATATCGTTGGTTGCCAGAGCCATCAGGTCTCCGGTTTTATGGTAGTTATAATAATTAGCATCAAGAGTTTGTAATTTTTTATAAAATTCTTCTCTAATCAGTTTTTCCACTTTTCTGGAAGTTCCCCAGATAAGCATTCTCCAGCCATACCTGAGAATTATCATAAAAATTGCCAGGATAGCAATGGTCAGAGCATACTTAGAAATACTGGATATGCTGGCAGTCATTTTACTAAATTCATCAGTTACCTGTCTTAAAATTTGTGGAATTAAGAGTTGCACTAAATCTACAGAAATTAATAGCAAGATTCCTGATAGGTAAATAAAGAATTGTTTCTTTACGAATTTTAATAAAATTAAATACATAAGAATAATTATACTCTTTTTTAAATACTCTAAAATGTGGTAATCTTATAAAAAGAACTTCTGGAGGTGAACCAATGATTGATGCAATAAAGATTGAAGAACTCTTAAAATCTGAATATAACGATGTTCTAAGCATTTATTTAAATATTGACCCATCTTCCAGCGATGGCGGTAGAGCTCCTTCTTTAATCTGGTTAAAAACTGCTTTTAAAGACCTGAAAGAGAAAATAGAGCCTTTTAAAAAAGATTATCTGGAAACTATTGAAGATGAAGCAAAATCTTTGATTGAAGGCACTTTGTTTAAACATAAATCTATAATTCTATTTTTAAGTAAGGAAATTACAGAATTATTGCCATCTCAAGTTAATGTGGAGAATGAAATATATTTTGGTAAACCAAATTTAGGCCAGCTTATCTGGATAATTGAGGAATATAGACCTTTTGGTGTATTTATGGTTGATTCTAATATGGTAGAAATATACAAAGTATATCTCAACAAAATAGAAAAGATTAAATCTTTTAACCTGGATCTGGATACTTCTGATTGGAGGAAACAAACAATTATGCCCCCTTCCTCTCCAAGAGAGGGATCTATCCGGGGAAGTATAGGTGGAGGTGATAGGGTAGAGGCTTATGAAGATAGGATTGAAGCCAATCAATTACGATTTTTTAAAAATACTATCAGCCATTTCAATTCTATAGCCAAAGAACATTCTATCAGAGAATTTGTTTTAAGCGGGTCAGAAGTTATTTATGAGAAATACTTTAAACTTTTCAGTAAAGAACAGATGGGTATGTTTGTAGGAAACATACCCATTCCTGTAGATACCAATCCTAAGGATATAATGGTTCAAGCACTTTCGGTATTTTGGAGCTATGAAAGAGCTAGAGAAAAAACTTTGGTGGAAAATCTTTTAGAACGGTCATCTTCGGGAATTCTTGCCTGTGTTGGATTTGATTCCACTTTAAAATCAATACAGACTGGCAGGGTTGATAAGGTAATAATTTCCAGAGTTTTCAATCAAAACCTAAAGAAATGCCATAAATGTAATTACCATGAAATTGCAGGTGAGAAACCCTGTTCTAATTGCAATTCAACTGATTTTACTGAAGGCTCATCTAAGAGCTTTCTACCACCCTTAGTACTCAGTTTTGGAGCAAAATTGGAAGTTGTAGGAAGTGATGCAGGTAAAAAACTTATGGCTTATGGGGGCGTTGGAGCTTTCTGGAGGTATTAACCCGGCTTTTCTTTTCTTTATCATACTCTTTCAGGCTTAATGCCATTTGATATAATTGTTTTTCAAGTATGTGATAAAAAGAACATTCTTCATAATTTCCCTTATCGTCTTTCACACCTGCTTTCATTGAAGTAAGGAGTTCTATTCCTTCATCTATGCTCTCAATAGCATAAAGATGGAATCTGTTTTCTTCAATAGCTTTAACCACATCTTCTCTAAGTATCAGGTTGTTTATGTTCTGAATAGGGATAATAACTCCCTGATCACCGGTTAATCCTTTTACTTTACATATATCGTAAAAGCCCTCTATTTTTCTGGTTACACCCCCTACAGGTTGGACCTCACCTTTTTGATTTACTGAACCGGTAACAGCCAGGTTTTGCTTTAAGGGAACAGATGCAATGGCAGATAATAAAGCATATAGTTCAGCACTGGAAGCGCTATCCCCCTCTATTTCCTCATAAAGTTGCTCAAATACCAAACTGGCATTAAGAGATAAGGGGTGGGTGCGGGCAAATTTATCCCTGAGAAAGCCCGTAAGAATTAGAACTCCTTTGCTATGGATAGGACCACTCATCGCAACTTCTCTCTCTAAGTTTATAATTCCCTGGTTTCCTAAAGATACCGAGGCGGTAATTCTGGAAGGTTTTCCAAAAGAATAGTCTGACAGGCCTAAAATGGAAAGGCCATTAACTTGGCCAATTTTACTTCCTGAAATGTCAAGTAGTATTGTACCTTCTTTGATTAGTTCCATAATTTTTTCTTCAATTAAATTAGAACGATATATTTTTTCCTGGAGAGCTTTAAAGACATGTGCTTGTTCAACTATCTGTTTGTTCTCCTGCATTGACCAGTAATTAGCTTCAGAGATCAGGTCCGATATATCGCTAAACCTGGTAGAAAGTTTCTTCTGGTTGCCAGCTAATCTTGTACCATAGTCAATAACCGTTCCTACAGCTTCTCTGTTAAAAGGATTTAAACCTTCTTCTTTAACCCTGGAACTGATAAATGACGCATACTTAGAAATTGAGTTATAGTTTCTATCCATTTCTGTATCAAAATCTGCCCTTATTTTGAAAAGTTTTCTGAAATCCTCGTCGTAATTATAAAGAAGATAATAGTGTTGCAAGCTTCCTATGAGAATAACCTCACAGTTAATCAACGGGATGGATTCTGGCTTAAGTGTTACTACCGGATCCATTCTCAACTGATCACCGATATTTTCAATTTTGACCTCATTATTCTGTAAAGATTTTTTTAAGGCTTCCCAGGCATAAGGATTTTTTAATATATCCAATATTTGAATAACGAGGTAACCACCATTAGCTTTTAATAATGATCCCGATTTTATAAGGTCAAAACTGGTAGTTGTGACACCATACTGTGATTTAAACTCGATTCTACCAATCAGGTTGGAATAAGTAGGATTATTTTCAAAAACAATTGGTGCTCCTTCAGTGTTTGAATTGTCAACAATTACATTAATCTGGTATTTTGCAAAGGGGTCAGTTACTATAAGGGGAAAGGGTGAAGGAGTTAGAGATGAAGTTTCTTTGGGAGTTTTTAATTCGTTGATTTTAGACAAAATTTCTTCTTCTACCTCATTTATATAACTTAGAATATTTGGTTCATTATTGAATAACGATTTAATTTCTGCACTCAAATTGGTTAAGAGAAACTTTACTAATTCAATATCCAGTTTGTTCAACTCAATCAGAGCATCTCTTTCAATTTTTTTTATATTACGCAGAGTACGGTTTATTTCTTCTATGACTTTTTTGTTTTTTGTTTCCAGGGCTTTTTTATCTTCCTCGGATAGTGATTGATATTCTTCGGGGGAGAGTGGAGTGCCATTTTTCATAGGCATGGTAAAAATACCCTGAGGTGTTATTTGGAGAGTGAAACCTTCATCTTTAGCCAGATTTTGGACATGGTTAATAAATTTTTCTTTTTCAGATTGGGTTTTATTAATAATTTTTGATTTTCTTTTTTCGTAATCATCACTTTCAAAAATCTGGGAAATATCGTTTTTAAGTTCATTAGTAAAATTGACCATTTCTTGAGAAAGAATTTTCCCTAAACCCGCTTTCAATATTAAGGGCTTGGGAGATTCGGGGAATTTAAAGTTGAAAACATAAACAATATCAGGAGGAACCGGTTCTTTGGGTGCCCTTTTAGTTAAGAGAGATTTAATAGCTGAAGTTTTACCTACTCCGCGAGGACCAGCAATATACAGGTTGAATCCCTTGGTTTTCATATTCAAAGCCACCTCAATAGCTTTTATAGCCCTGTCCTGTCCTATAGTTACTTCCAGGGGTGAAACATCATTGGTGGTAGTAAAAGTAAATTCTTCAGATAAGCATTTACAGGTTACTTGTGTAGAAACTAACTTAACCATAATTCCTCCCTATCCAATTATTATTTAAATTTTAACACTATTCTTTATAAGAACAAAATGTATAAATACATTTTATAATATAGAATGTTAATCTTATTTATAGCTTAAGGAGATAAATTATGATTATAGGTTTGTATTTTATATTAACAATAATTTTTATTTTAGTTGCTATCCTTATGTTTCGCACTAACAAGCTCAATTTCAAAAAGGATGTTAAATATGATTGTGAGATAGAAAACCTTGATGTTGACGATATTACTTTGATATTTAGCCAATCTCTTCAATACACTACTATATCTCAAAAAGATTACTTTGAAGTTAATAAAACACACTTTCATAACTTTCTTAATTACCTTGAATTAACTTTCCCCCTGGTGCATAGCAAGTTGAAAAAAGAAATAATAAACAACTATAGCCTATTTTATACCTGGGAAGGTAAAGTAAAAAATAAGACTATATTACTGATGGGGCATTATGATGTAGTTCCGGTTGAGGGTATCACCGAAGGAGAGTGGATTTACAACCCTTTTGAGGGAACAGTTGCGGATGGATTCATCTGGGGTAGAGGAGCAATAGACGATAAAGCTGGTGTTATCTCTACTTTATATGCTGTAGAGTGCCTGTTAAAAAAGGGGTTTGAACCTGATGATACTATATATCTGGCGTTTGGTCATGATGAGGAAATAGGTGGAAGGGAGGGAGCTTACCAGATATCTCAAATGCTCAAAGAAAAGAATATTAAAATTGATTATGTTCTTGATGAGGGTGGAGCAATTGTTAGTGGTTTTAACAAATTTATTAAGAAACCATTAGCCACAGTAGGTATTGCAGAAAAAGGTTATATTAGTATTGAATTAACTTCAGAAAGTAGTGGAGGTCATTCATCAATGCCTACCAAAAATTCCAGTATCGGAATGTTAAGCCAGGCAATTGTCAATTTAGAAAATAAGCAATGCTCACCGACACTTAGTAGGGTGACTAAATTATTTCTGGAAAGTTTAATACCTTATATTTCCTACTCGTATAAGATTGTTATGTCTAACCTATGGCTGTTTTGGCCACTTTTGAGTTCTTATGTTTCTACGCCTCTTATTAAAGCAATGATTAGAACCACAACTGCGGTTACTATGGCGGAAGCAGGAGTTAAAGATAATATTTTACCAACCACTGCTAAAGCAATAGTAAACTTTCGCATTATCCCTGGAAATACTGTTGAAGGAGTGTTAAATCATTCAAGAAAAATTGTTAAGAATACAGGCATTAAAGTTGAAAAATATGGTCAAAGCTGGGATCCTTCAAAAATATCAGGTATAGATAATGAAGGATATGCAATTTTATCTAAAACGATAAATCAATTATTTCCTGGAGTACCCGTCATTCCCAATTTAGTGCTTGGAGCTACAGACTCAAGACATTTTTTATCTGTTAGTGATAATATTTATCGGTTTCGCCCGCTTATTATTTCTTTGGAGGATATGAAGCGTGTTCATGGCATTAATGAAAGGATACCGATTGTAGATCTGGTTAAGATGGTACAATTCTATGTTTTGTTTATTAGAAATATAAATAGAATAAAGTGATTTTGATTGATTATATCCTAAGTACTATAAGGTGAAATATATGAATAATTATAGAATTATTGACTTTCCAGTAAATGATAAAAATAATTTAAATAAATTTATTGATTTCACTTACAAAAATGAAATATATAAAGGTGACAGGAATTATATACACCCTCTTAGGGTAGAATTATCACAAAGTTTTTCTCCTTCTTTAAATCCCTTTTTTAAGCATGGTCAAATGCATTTATTCATGGTTGAGTTTAAAGGTAAAATAATTGGTAGGGTCTCTGCTCATATAGATTTTCAATATGTGGATTATCATCAGTCTAAAACTGGATATTTTGGTTTTTTTGAATGCGTTAATGATTTAGATGCGAGTAAACTTCTTTTAGAGAATTCTTGTAACTGGATAAAAGAAAAAGGAATGACCGATGTAATAGGGCCAATAAGTCCAACCATGAGCGATGAAATAGGAGTTTTAGCAGAAGGTTTTTCAGCGCCGGTTATACTAACGGGATATAATCCTCCATATTATCCAGATTTATTAGTTAACTGCGAATTTGAAATAGTTAAAACCTGGTATGCCTGGCAAGTAGAAATAAAAGCTTTTACTGAAAAAGAAGGCTGGTTAAAGAGTGTAACTAATAACCTGGAAAAGAGATTTCAGGTAGAAATTAGAAATGTGAATATGAAGAAATTTGACGAGGAATTGCAAATAATCAAATATCTTTATAATGAATGCTGGAAAAATAACTGGGGCTTTACTCCAATTACTGACGATGATGTAAAATATGTAGGCTCAAAACTTAAGAGTATTATTGACCCGAACTTAATCTTATTCGCTTATATTGATGGACAGCCAGTGGGAGTATCAGTAACTTTACCCAATATAAATGAATTTATAAGCGATTTTAATGGTAATATTTCTCCCTGGAACCTGGCCAAATTGCTTTATAGATTAAAGTTTAGAAAAATGAAATCAATGAGAGTATTTATTCTTGGTGTATTGGAAGAATATAGAAACCGGGGTTTAAGTGCGCTATTATATACCAAAACTGCTTTAGAAGTTAGTAAAAAAGGTTATACTTGGGGAGAAGCCTCAATGACTCTTGAAGATAACTGGGGAATAAATAATGTAATTAAAAATGCTGGGGGAGTACCTTATAAGAAGTTCTTTATTTTTGGTAAGAAGTTATAATAATCAGGAAATAAAACGGAGGCGAGAATGGCAAAAACATTAACAATCACCGGGTTACAAACTATACCTATAATTAAAGAAGGAGATGATATACCAGCTATAATAGTTGAGGCATGTAAAAGAGAAAGTGTAAATATTGAAGATGGCGACATTATAGTGGTAACCCAAAAGATAGTGTCTAAAGCTGAAGGAAGGGTATATGACCTGGAAAATATTATTCCTTCTAAAAAAGCTCTGGAATTAGGTGAGGCAACTTTACGTGATCCAAGACTGATTGAGTTGGTTTTATCAGATACTGTTGAAGTGGTTAAAGCAACACCGGAAGGGCTGATTGTTAGAAATATTCAAGGTAATGTATGTTTAAATGCAGGCGCAGACAGATCTAATGTACCTGGCGATACTCTTTACTCTTTATTGCCGGTAAATCCTGATGAATCTTCTAAACTAATTAAAATAGGCTTACAAAAATTAATTAATAAAAGAATAGCGGTAATTATTACCGATACTTATAGTCGACCCTTCAGAAGAGGTCAGGTGGATTTAGCAATCGGCTTTTCGGGTATTTTTCCTTTTAGAGATTATCGGCATACAGGGGATCTTTATGGAAAAGAATTAAGAGTCAAAAACACCGCTATTATTGATGAAATTGCTTCCGCCACAGAATTAGTAATCGGTCAATCCACAGAAGCAATTCCCGTTTCTATAGTCAAAAATCTAACCTGGGAAGATAGCGAAGTTGGAATGAGTGAAATATCACTTACCCCGGAGGAAGATTTATTTAATGGAGCATTATAAATACATGATATGAAACTGGAAAAAATAATTGAAGAGGGATTAGAAAATTATTTTTACTATAACCCTGTTTTATCAACTCAGCAAGGTAATCATCATTATGACCATCTTTTAGCTCGGTATGATAAAGTTAGTATCGCTTCTCAAATCTCATTTCTTGAAGATTATCAGGATAAACTTAAGGAAATTAAAATAGAAGAATTATCTATCAGTGAAAGAGTAGATTATAAAATATTTAATTCTTTCTTAAACACCAAATTAAGAAATCTTGTAGATTTTAAATTACCCAATAAACTGCCAGTAATTTACATATATTCTTTTTTATATGGTTTATATTTGTTGATTGCCAGGGATTATTTGCCAAAAGAAGAAAGATTGAAAAACATAAAGAATCGACTGGTAGAGATTAACAGGGTTTTAAGTGAGGGAAAAATGAACCTTGTAGATCCACCGGCAACATTCATAAAAATTGCTCAGGAGATTGGTCAAAGTGGATTAGTGTTTTTAAAATTCGTTATCCCTCCTCTCTTTGAAAAATATGACCAGAGGTTAGAGGTAGATAGATTAATAGAAAAAGCAAGTGAATCCCTACGGAATTTTTTATCTTATTTGGAGACACTGCCAACCACTAAAGATGATTTCGCAGTAGGAAAGGAGATGTTTAGAAAGATATTGTTAGAGGACCATTTTATCTATTATACCCCTGAAGAACTTTTATCCTGGGGGGAAATGGTGCTTAAAGAAACCAAGGTTCAGTTAGAGCGATTATGTAACTCTTTTGAGCCGGGACTTTCTCCACAGGAAATATTTGAGAAATTAAGAGATGACTTCCCCTCAACCGATAGCCTATTAAATGAGTATAGAGAAGAGACCTCCAGGGTGAGGAAGTTTGTTCTGGACAAAGATCTGGTTGACTTTCCTTTTAGTGAGAGTTTAATTATTGAAGAAACCCCTCTGTTTGCACGAACAATTTTTCCCTATGTAGGTTATGTTTCACCTCCTCTATTGCAGAAAAATCAAACTGGAAGATTTTGGGTAACTCCCACTGATGATAAAAGATTGAAAACCCACTATCGAAAAAGTATACCTATTACTGCAGTGCACGAAGCTTACCCAGGACATCATTTACAGATATCTTCCTCCGGTGCAAATGAGTCTTTGATTAGAAAAGTATCTTACTCACCTCTTTTTAGTGAAGGTTGGGCTTTTTACTGCGAGGAGTTGATGGACAATATGGGTTACCTTTCAGACCCGGTTTTTCGTTTAATTCGCTTTAAAGACCAACTCTGGAGAGCCGCCCGGGTAATTATTGATATTAAATTACACACTCAGAGCATGACAGTTGAAGAAGGTATTAATTTTCTTATAGAACAAGCTTATCTGGAAAGGAGTGAGGCTGAAGCCGAAGTTAAAAGATATACTTATAATCCCGCACAGCCTCTTTCTTATCTTACCGGAAAGCGGGAGATTATCAGTTTAGTAAATGACTATAAAATTAAAAAAGGTGAAAAATTTAATTTGAAAGATTTTCATAATAAACTACTTTCTTTGGGAACAATCGCTCCTGCGATGGCCCGTCAGGAGTTATTTTCCTGATAAACAAATAAGTATTTATGTAATGCTCTTTTCCTTTAAACTAAATTAATAATCAGGTAATATAGAACAAGGTTGACATTTAATGATGAATATTATAAGATTTTTACATACTTATTAAGGATGGTTTAATTATGGAATACAGAGCACCCCGAGGCACACGAGATATTTTACCCCCGGAATCTGAGGGGTGGGATGTTATTTTAAGTAAACTAAATGATAGAGCTGAAAAATACGGCTATAAAAAAGTTATCTTTCCAACTTTTGAACATACAGAACTTTTCAGGAGGGGTATTGGAGAAGATACTGACATTGTTCAAAAAGAGATGTACACTTTTCAAGACAGAAAAGGCAGGTGGTTAACCTTAAGACCGGAAGGAACTGCTTCTTTAGCCAGGCTATTTGTAGAGAAAGGCATTGATAAATTTAATGGAGTATCTAAATATTATTATTTTGGGTCAATGTTTCGCTATGAAAGGCCTCAATCGGGAAGGTATCGTGAGTTTTACCAATTCGGAGCGGAAGCTTTGGGGTCAGATTCACCTTTCCTGGATGTGGAACTGATTTCACTTTGCAAAGATACTGCAGAATCTTTTTCTATCAAGGATTACCTGATATATATTAATTCCATAGGATGCTCCAAGTGTAGAAATCACTATATTGTAAAACTTCGCGACTTGCTTAAACACGAAATTACCTCTTATTGTGAGGACTGTCAAAGAAGGTTAAATACTAATACCTTAAGAGTGTTGGATTGTAAAATTGATAGACACCAAATTGATAAATTACCAATATTGGCTGAAAATCTCTGTCCTTCGTGCAGTCAGCATTATAATGAGGTTAAAAAGGGATTACAAACCCTTAATATTAACTGGCAGGAAAATCCCAACCTGGTAAGAGGTCTTGATTATTACAACAGAACAGTCTTTGAATTAGTTACATCTCATTTAGGAGAGAGCACCAGCATTCTTGGCGGAGGAAGATATGACCTGCTAATTTCCTGTCTTGGCGGTAAAGAAACCCCTGGAGTGGGTTTTGCCTTAGGGTTTGATAGGCTTTATCAGGTTGTTACTTTATGTAATCCTGAGTTTTTGAATATCGTAAGAAAAGGTGTATATATATCGTCCCCAGAAACTGATCTTTGGGATAGAGTGTTTAAAATGACTTTTAATTTGCGCAACAAGGGGTTAAAAGCAGAATGTAACTATCAAAACCGAAGTCTTAAATCCCAGGTTAAAACAGCAGATAAAGATAATTTTGAGTTCTTTTTAACAATTTTTGAGAAAGATATGGTTTTGAAAAATCTTACTACTGGCGAAGAAAAAGTATATGAAAATGAAGAAGAAGAAAAGGTCCTGACATTCTTTTCAGATAAAGGAGGACTGAGTTGAACAGAACTACATATGCTGGAAATGTATCAATTAAGCATGTAGGTGAACATATTATTATTAAAGGGTGGGTTCAAAAAATCAGAAATCATGGTGGTGTCCTTTTTGTGGATGTCAGGGATAGGGAAGGGGTTATACAGACTGTTTGGCCTGAATATTTTAACAGTATCCATGCCGATCTTTTAATAACTATAAAACCAGAAGAGATAGTAGAAATATCTGGGTTTGTAAGAAGAAGACCTGAAGAATCCATTAATCACCAAATGAAAACAGGAGAGGTAGAAATTCTTGGAAGTGGAATTAATCTGATAAGTTCAACTCTCCCCTTACCTTTTGAAATATCCAAAGAAACTCAGATAAATGAAGCTTTGAGGTTAAAATACAGATATCTGGATTTAAGAAGAGAATCACTTAATAAGAATATATTATACAGGTCAAAGATTTCTAAATTAGTTAGAGATTATTTCCATAAAAATGATTTTATAGAGGTGGAAACCCCTTTAATTGTAAAATATACGCCTGGTGGAGCAAGAAACTTTTTGGTACCCAGTCGCTCATTTACCGGGAAATTCTTTGCTCTGGCTGAATCACCCCAAATTTACAAACAATTGTTGATGATTGCCAATTTTGATAAATATTTTCAATTGTCTAAGTGTTTTAGAGATGAAGACCCCAGGTCGGATCGTCAGATTGAATTTACCCAAATAGATGTAGAAATGTCTTTTGTTGATAAGTTTGATATCATGAGTTTAATAGAAAATCTTCTGGGTATATTATGGAAAGAAATCCTGGATATTGATCTTCCCCAGCCCTTTAAAATATTGACCTATGATGAGTCTATTTGTAGATATGGAACCGATAAACCTGATTTAAGGTTTGGCTTAGAGATAGAAGACCTAACCTCTATTTTCCAATATAGCACCTTTCAGTATTTGCGAGAAGCATCCTTCGTGGGAGGAATTATTTGCCGAAAAGCTTCTAAAACCAGTAGAAAATACCTTCATAATTATGATGAATTCATAAAGAGTCATGGAGGAAAAGGCGTTAAAGTTTTTAAATTTGAGGAGGAAGAAAAAGACCTGGAAGTATTTACTATCCTTAGAAATAAATATGATTTGCAATCTGGTGATCTTTTGTTGGTAATAGGTGGTGAAAAATTAGACTCTCTGGAATTACTCGGGCTTTTAAGAAAGAATATTATTGAAGTGGAAAAAATCAAGCCTGATAAGGAATTTGAGTTTGTATGGGTGGTGGACTTTCCTCTCTTTGAATTAAGCAAAGAAGGTAATATTACTTCCAAACATCATCCTTTTACTTCACCGCTGGATGAAGATATTCCGTTATTTTTAACCAACCCTCTAATGATGAGAGCTCAAGCTTATGATATAGTGGTAAATGGTGTGGAATTAGGCGGCGGCAGCACAAGAATTATTTCTAATAATATTCAACAAGAAGTGTTCAAAACTCTGGGCCTTAGTGATAAAGATATAGAAGAAAAATTTGGGTTTCTTTTGAAAGCTCTTTCTTTTGGAGCACCTCCACACGGGGGAATAGCTTTGGGATTTGATAGGCTGGTAGCTATTTTAATGGGAGAAGAATCAATTAGAGAGGTTATTGCTTTTCCTAAAATGACTTCAACTTATGATCCTTTAACAGATGCCCCCTCTGAGGTTGAGTGCCAACAGCTTAAAAACTTGCATATAAAAGTGGAGGATTAGTTTTGGACACCGAAATATCCTTATATAGAAGATGGAGACCTCAATATTTTAATGAAGTTGCAGGGCAGGTACATGTAGTTAAAACATTAAAAAATATGGTTGCAGGTGGAAAAATAAATCATGCCTACTTATTTACTGGACCACGAGGTACTGGTAAAACCAGTGTTGCCAGAATATTAGCTCGAGCAATAAACTGCCTGGACCCTTTAGAGGGAAATCCCTGTGGCAAATGTCTTCCCTGCAATAACGTGTTAAGTGGTATCAGTATGGATATATTAGAAATTGATGCTGCTTCTAATAGAGGTATTGATGAAATAAAAGATTTAAGAAGTAAAATTAATTTTGCTCCTGTTCTTTTTAAATTTAAAGTGTACATCATTGATGAAGTTCATATGCTTACTGCAGAAGCATTTAATGCTTTATTAAAAACGCTTGAAGAACCACCTAATTTTGTAGTGTTTGTTTTAGCCACAACCGAACCGCATAAGGTCCCCCCAACTATTGCCTCAAGATGTTTGAGGTTTGATTTTAGGAATCTCAGCGAAGAAGACATGGTTAGTCTATTAAAAAAAGTATGCGAACATGAAAGGTTTTCCATCGAAGAGAAATCTCTTTCCATACTTATTGAAGCTTCGCAGGGTTCACTTAGAGATGCACTAACATATCTTGAGCAGGTTGAATCATTTGCGGGTAAAGAAATGAAGGATGAAGATGTCTATGTAGTGTTGGGAATTCCGTCTCCTGCCTGGGTGAAGGATTACCTTCAAGATTTGTTGTTAAAGCGAAGAGAAAATGGAATTAACAGAGTAGAGGAACTGGTAAGTTTGGGAAGGGATTTTCGTCAGAGTATCAGGCAGGTAATAATCCAACTAAGAAATCTGATTATTATAAGAATGGGTGAGGACAGCAAAAAGATTTTCGTTGACGAAGAACTACTAACCAACACATCTAATGTTTCCATTGAAGAAATGATTATTGTTCTGGATAGATTGATTTCACTGGAAAATGAGCTTAGGTTCAGCCTTGACCCCAGGCTTACCCTGGAATTGTTTACTTTGAAAGAAACTTCCCCGGCAGCTATTAAACTACCTATTAAAGAAGGGGTAGTAACTCCAAAACATGATGAAATTATTACTGATACCAAAGCTATTAGCATATCTGCTATTACTGAAAACACTTTTTCTCTTGATAATTTTATTAATTTCATAAAGGAAACCAAAAAACATTTTATTTTTGGATCTATGATGAGTTTAGCAATAGAATTTTCCTTTATAAATAATGATTTAACTCTATATTTTCGGGTAAAAGAAAAAGCTCAGCTGGAATTTTTGAGTAAAGAAAAGTCCAATCTGGAAAAGATGTTATCAGAATTTGTTAAAACTCCTTCTACGATATCCCTGAAATATATACCCGAGCAGAATTCGGATTTTGATTTACGACAGGACCCTTTGGTAAAGAAAGCCCTGGAGCTATTTGAAGGAAGTTCACTGATTGTAAGAAAGGTTGATGAAGATGAAAAGTGAGTCTCCTTCTTTAAGGAAGTTAATTACTCAACTGCAATCACTACCGGGTATTGGTTATAAGAGTGCCAGAAGGCTTGCCTTTCACATAATTAAATTACCTATCAGCAAGGTTGAAGAATTATCTACTGCCCTGGTAGATGCTAAACGAAACTTAAAACTATGTTCTATTTGTTTTAACTTATCAGATAGTGATCCTTGCTTTATCTGCAATGACTACTCCCGCGATAGAACGATACTTTGTGTAGTTGAGCAACCACAGGACATTATTACCGTAGAAAGGACTGGGGAGTATAAAGGTCTTTATCATGTACTTCAGGGAGCTCTTTCTCCGATGGATGGAATAGGACCCGATAATCTCAAAATGAAAGAATTGATTAACAGATTTGCAAATTCCTTTTTCAAAGAAGTTATCATAGCCACCGACCCCAATGTTGAAGGAGAAGCTACTGCCATTTACCTTATGAAACTACTTAAACCGCTAAACTATAAAGTAACCAGAATTGCTCAAGGGTTATCAGTAGGAAGTGACCTGGAGTATGCAGATGAAGTTAGTCTGAGCATAGCTTTTAAAGATCGTATAGAATGGTAATTGCTTGAAGATGCAAGATTCACTTGATGATATTAAGATTCTTTTGGAAGTCTTACCTCCCGAGATAATTGAAATTGTTTACTCATTTAATGACTTAAATGATTTGTTGGAAATAATTTTTGATTTAGGTAGACCGGTCGAGGTTAGGCTGCTATACCGTACTGTGGTTTTAAAAGATAAAATTGTTGATAAAAAAGATATATCTTATATAACAGGTCTTATCGGAGAGTTTGGGGACGATAATAGGGCAGGTATTGAAAGAACTTTGCACCGAATTTCAGCTATCAGGAACAGGAAAGGTGATATTGTTGGATTAACCTTAAGGGTAGGTAGGGCACTCTATGGAACTATTGCTATTATCAGAGAAGAGCTGTCTCTGGGAAAAAGTATTCTACTTCTGGGGAAACCTGGAGTAGGAAAAACTACCCTTTTACGAGAAGGCGCTAGAGTGTTGTCTGATGAGTTAGGTAAAAGAGTTATTGTTGTGGACACCTCTAATGAAATTGGTGGTGATGGTGATATTCCTCATCCAGCGATTGGAAACTCAAGGCGAATGCAGGTACCTAAACCCAATCAACAACACGATATTATGATTGAAGCTGTTGAAAACCACATGCCCGAAGTTATCATAATCGATGAAATTGGAAGAGAAGAAGAAACCGCTGCAGCAAGAACTATTGCTGAAAGGGGAGTAGTATTAATAGCTACTGCTCATGGAAATACTTTAGGGAATTTATTGCAAAATCCAACATTATCAGATTTAGTTGGGGGAGTGCACGCGGTAACTCTGGGTGATGAAGAAGCCAAGCGTAGGAGGACTCAAAAAACTGTCCTGGAAAGAAAAGCTCCACCTACTTTTGATATTCTTATAGAGATTCAAGATCGCGACACAATTGCTGTTCACCATGATGTTAGTAAAGTGGTGGATGCTTTTTTAAGAGGTTATGAACCAAAACCGGAAATTAGGAAGAGAACTGAAAAGGGAATTATTCAAATATATTCAGAAGAATTACCAAATATCCCTGAAGAAAGTGAACCAGTAGAGGCTTCTATAATTAAACTGTTTCCTTTTGGTGTTAATAAGCACAAACTTGAAAAAGCAATACAAGAGAATTCATTTCCCATAACACTTGCTAAAGATGTTAAAAATGCCGATATTCTCTTTATCTTGAAATCAAATTTAAAGCGTAAATCAACAACCTTGAAGATGGCTTATAATTTAAAAATACCAGTATATACTATTAAAAACAATACAGTACCAGAAATGGTTCTTTTTTTAAAATTAATTTGCATGCATAATAGTGAAAATTCAGATGTGGTGACTGAAGCTAAAAGTAAAATACTGGATACGATTAGAACAAATAAACCTCAAGAATTATCGCCACAGGGATCCCAGATCAGGAAAATACAGCATACACTAATTGATAAATATGGATTAAAATCTGAGAGCAAAGGAGAAGAACCTTTTCGGAGAGTAGTTATATACCCAAAATGAGTAAAGGTATTTTTATCACTATTGAAGGATTAGATGGAGCAGGTAAGTCATTACAGGCTAATCTTCTGGCAAAAAGACTTCATGAACTTGGTTTTCCAGTTGTCATGACCCGAGAACCAGGTGGAACTCAGGTTGCTGAAAAAATCAGAGAGATGATTCTAAACCAACGAATAAACTCTAAAGTTGAAGCTTTACTTTTTTTGGCTGCAAGAGTTTCTCATTTAGAGGAAGTGATAAAACCAGCTTTTGAAAAAGGAAAAATAGTTATATCATCAAGATACATTGATTCAAGTATTGCCTATCAGGGTTTTGGTTTAGGTTTGGGAGGAGAAGAAATTCTCAGTATTAACGAAAGATACACTTCAGCTTTTTGGCCTCAGCTAACTTTATATATTAATATTAGTTTGGAATTGAGTATGAAAAGGAGAGGAAAAGATAGGATAGAAAGTAGACCTGACAGTTATTATGCAAAAGTTGAAGAAGGGTATAATTGGCTTTTAAGAAAATTCCCAGAGAGAATCAAAATTATAGATGGAGAAAAACCTATAGAAGAAGTTCATATTTCAATTTTGAGAGTTGCTCTGGATTTTATTAATAGGCTGAAATGAGTTTCGATAATATTATAGGACAAGAAACAGCCAAGATGATTTTACAAGGTTTTCTGAAAAGGAAAATATTCAACAGGACTTTTCTTTTTTATGGCCCTCAGGGAACGGGAAAGTTTACTACTGCCCTGGTTTTTTCACAGGGGATTAATTGTATGGATAAAACTGATAATAACCCTTGTTTAACTTGTAGAATCTGTGTATTGACACTTAATTTAAAACACCCGGATTTATTAATTATTGATGGCAGCTCCAATGGTAACATCAAAATTGAGGACAGCTTTAAAGTACATGATTTTGCTCGTACAGTACCCTTTGAAGGTAGGTTTAAAATAGTTATTATTAAAGATGCCCACAATTTCACTACAGAAGCTGCTAACAATCTATTAAAGATTCTTGAGGATTTACCTGAATATCTTACTGTCATACTTACTTCTCCACAACCACATTTATTGTTACCAACTATTCTTTCTCGGGCAGTAAAAATTCAATTTTTTTCTCTTTCTCAGGAGCAAATAGAATCATTTCTATTAAAAAATTATGAAATTACAGAGGGTCGCGCTCACCTTTTGTCAGGTTTATCACTGGGGAGCCTGGAGAAAGGAGTAAAATATCTAATCGGAGACTCATTTATAATTACAAGAAAATCAATAATGAATTATCTGTATTTTTTAAAAAGCAACAGGTTAGTTGATGCTTTTGCTAACCTTGGAATCCAGGATAAGGATAGCAGGGAAGAATCGTTAAAAAAATTAGAGATTTTAAGTCTGTTAGTAAGAGATCTATTAATGTATTCTGCTGGACTCAAGCATCTTATAATAAATATTGATCTGGAGAGAGATATTAAAGAAATGTGCGAAGGATTAAATTTTGAATTAATTCAGGAGTGTCTGTGCTTTATTAATAAATCCATTAAATTAACAACAGACTATAATGTAAATCCCTCTCTTTTTTGGGATAAAATCACTATAAAAATAAAGGATTATATACATGTATGAATTAGTAGTAATCAGAATAAATCAGGGTATGGAATTAGTTTTCTCTAAACATACTGACCTGGAAATTCACCCTGGTGATCAGGTGATAGTGGATAAAGAGAATAAAGAGGAAGTAGGAAAAATCATCAGAACTCATTTTTTAATACCCTCAATTATTGAAAAAAATATGGTCAGAATTTTAAGGTTTCCTACTGAATCTGATCAGGATAAAATTGCTAAAATTGAGGAAACTAAAGAAGAAGCAACCAATATTTTCCAGGAATTATTGAAAGAACACCATTTACCTATTAAATTGATAAAAACAATCCCCTCATTTGGTGAAAATAAAATTGTATTTTATTTTTTTTCCGAAGAAAGGGTAGATTTCAGAGATATGGTTAAAGACTTAGCGAAGAAATTAAAAAAAAGGGTTGAACTCTGGCAGATAAATCAGAGAGAAAGATCTAAGCTATTAGGTGGTATAGGTCCTTGCGGGCAGGTTGCCTGTTGTAATAGATTTATTACCGAGTTTAGTTCTATTGGGGTAAATATGGCTAAGATACAAGGATTGTTAGTCAGTCCAGAAAAAATATCGGGTATATGTGGCCGCTTAATGTGTTGCTTGCGCTATGAGTTGGATTATTATGAAGAGTTAGATGCAAAACTACCTAAAGTAGGAGATAAAGTTAAAACACCTACAGGTGAAGGTATAGTATCAGGGAAAAATCTGGTTAAGTCAACTTTATTGATAAAATTAAATGATGGATCAGAAAAATCCTTTCCCATAGATATTTTTCTTTCTGAAAAAAAGAGAGTTTAAAATTTTAAAAGATCTTATTTATATATCTCCAGAAATAAAATATGCCCTATTAAATAATAAACCAGTTTTAGCTCTGGAAACTGCAGTGTTAACACATGGTTTACCTTTTCCTGACAATGTGGAATTATCTCTGGCTTTAGAAAGTGTCGTAAAATCAACTGGTGTAATCCCGGCTACCATCGGGGTTATTAAAGGCCAAATAAAGGTAGGTCTTGCATTAGATGAAATTGAATTTTTAGGTAAAGAAAAAGATGTTGTTAAACTATCTGCAGGAGACCTTTCTTATGCTATGGCTAAAAAACTATCCGGAGGAACTACTGTTTCCGCTACCTTATTTATTTCTTACCAAAGCGGTTTAAAAGTATTTTCCACAGGCGGGATTGGCGGAGTTCATAGGGGTTGGGAAGAGGGGATTATAGATATATCTCAAGATTTGATGATGATGTCTCAATATGAAGCCACTATCATTTCTACGGGTGTAAAAGCTATACTGGATATACCAAAAACGATTGAACTTTTAGAAACTTTAGGAATACCGGTGGTTGGTTATCAGACAAAATACTTTCCTGCCTTCTATTCATATGATACTCCTTACGAATTAAACTCATTTTTTATGGATATTAACAGTCTTATTGATTACCTGGTGATACAATCTGTGCTTGACCAGAAGAAATCCATTTTAGTTCTTAATCCACCTCCGGAAACATCAAATATTCCTTTTAATGAAATGCAAATATACATAAATAAAGCAGTAGATGATGCAAAATCTGCTGGTATTAAAGGTAAGGATCTGACACCCTATCTTCTTAAAAAGATTAATTACTATTCTAAAGGTATATCTTTAAAGTCTAATAAAAGTCTATTACTTAATAACGCTAAATTAGGGTCGCAAGTATCGCTTACTTTAAGTAATCTTAAACAGTCTGAATGATTTATCAGTAATTATTCAACATATTTAAGTATTTATTTTATTTCTTTACTATTTTTTAAAACCAGATTGACCAATTCACTTCTTTGTAATATTGGATGGAGGATAGGGATTTTAGAAGAATCAGTATTTAAATTAGAAACCAATCCAGATATAGCAATTACAGCTGGATCTGTTGAGGGTAATTCTTCTGGAGAATGGGCACAAAAAATTTTTACTCCTTTAACAGGTAAATTCCCTTCAATAATCAAGTAATCGCAATCAATAAATTCCAATAACTTATCTATTTTAATTCTCCGGGGAGTGAAAATAGCGGTCTTATTTAGACCTAAACCCACAGTTATCTTAGCTCCTGCGGAAATATGTCTAAAAGTATCCGTACCCTGAGTGTCTGGCGTAAAGTCAGGTGAGTGAATATCTTTAATGGTAGCTACCGAAAAACCATTATCGGACAGCCCTCTGATAAGAGACTCTACTACAGTAGTTTTACCCGTTTTATGCTGACCAAAAACAACTATAACTTTCAATCCAGAGTTTTAATAAGATTTACCATTTCAATAGCATTTAAAGCTGAACTCCATCCTTTATTGCCAGCTTTTGTTCCTGCCCTCTCTATGGCTTGTTCTAAATTATCAGCAGTGATAATCCCGAAAATAGCAGGTATCCCCATTTCCAGATTAACTTGTGCAATTCCTTTGGCAGCTTCATTAGCCACATACTCAAAATGAGGAGTACTACCTCTAATAACTGTACCAAGACAAATAATAGCTTGGTGTTTTTTTCTTCTGGCAATTTCTTTGGCAATCAAGGGTATTTCATATGAACCAGGTGTCCAGAAAATATCAATATCGCTTTCTTTTACTCCATGTCTTACTAAACAGTCCTTAGCCCCATCTAATAATTTAGAAGTTATGAACTCATTGAACCTGCTGACTACTATCGCAAATTTTAAACCTTCTCCTAACAGATTTCCTTCAAATACTTTACTCATTGTTGTTTCCTCCTTTAAGTGTAAATCTTATAAATCTAAAAAATGACCTAATTTTTCTTTTTTAGTCTTTAAATATTTTAAATTTGCAGGTTGAGGACAAACGGATAGAGGTATTCTTTCTACGACTTCAATCCCATATTCATTTAAGTCCGAAATTTTTTGAGGATTATTAGTTATCAGCCTGACTTTATTAATCCCTAAATCTTTTAGTATTTGGGCACCAAACCCATAGTCCCTTAAGTCAGCTGAAAAACCCAGAGCAAGGTTTGCTTCTACGGTATCCTTACCCTCATCCTGAAGTTTATAAGCTTTTATTTTATTCATGAGACCAATTCCTCTGCCTTCCTGCCTCATATAAAGAAGCAAACCATTTTGATTTTTTTCAATCATGGTTAGGGCAGCTGAAAGCTGCTCTCCACAATCACATCTTATTGAACCAAATACATCTCCAGTTAAACATTCTGAGTGGATTCTTACTAGGATGGGTTCGTCAGGCTTGAAATTTCCTTTTTGGAGGGCGATATGATAATTATTTTCCAGGTCATCTTCATAGGTCAATAATTTAAATGTTCCATACTTTGTCGGTAAATTAGCAGTGGTTATTTTAGTTACCAATTTTTCCTGCTTAAATCTAAATTTAATTAATTCTGCAATGGTAATTATTTTTAAACTATGCTTTTTGGAAAATTCAAGGAGTTGTGGTAATCGGGACATGGTCCCATCATCGTTCATAATTTCACAGATAACTCCTGCAGGATAAAGACCAGCTAAAGAAGCTAAATCAACAGCCGCTTCTGTGTGTCCGGGTCTTTTAAGTACACCTCCCTTTTTAGCTTTTAAAGGAAAAATGTGGCCTGGTTTTTTGAAATCTTCGCTTTTAGATTTTGGATCTGTAAGAATTTTAACGGTTTGAGCACGCTCAAAAGCTGAAATACCGGTGGTAGTATTTATTGCATCTACTGAAATGGTGAAGGCAGTATCGCATATATAATTTCCCCCAGGTACCATCATTGGAAGGTCTAATTCTTTGAGTCGGGTTTCAGACAGTGGCACACAAATTAGCCCTTTACCATAAGTTGCCATAAAATTTATAGCTTCTGGGGTCACTAATTCTGCTACCATTATCAAATCGCCTTCATTTTCACGATGTTCATCATCCACCACGATTATCATTTTACCTTGACTTAAATCATCAAGAACTTCTGGTATTGAATTGAAAATAATACTCATAAATTAATATATATTAACCTCCGTTTTGAAATTATCAAAACCCATTTTCCTTGAGAAATTCTTCGGTAATAGTTTTATAGTTATCACTACTAATTCTGTGAAAGCCTGACAATTTATTTACATATTTCGCCAGAATGTCACTTTCCAGGTTTACTTTTGAACCAACACCCTTAAAACCCAGGGTCGTATTTTCCAGAGTATGAGAAATCAGGTGAACTGAAAAGCTTGAATCCTTTACTTCAACTACAGTTAGGCTTATCCCATCAACAGTTATTGACCCTTTACTGACCACCATGCTTAAGAGGTTTCCTGAAGCACTGATTTCTATTACCATTGACAAGCCAGTGCTCATTTTTTTAATAATCGTACCTATCTCATCTACATGTCCTGATACCAGGTGTCCTGCTATTCTATCCTTTAATAATAAAGCTCTTTCAAGATTTACTTTTTGATTTGGAGTTAATAATACCAGGTTTGTTCTGGATAAGGTTTCACCCATAACCTCAACTGTAAAAATATTTTGGGTACAATGGGTAACTGTTAGACAGACCCCGTTGACTGAAACGCTATCGCCCACTTTCAGAAATTCGGACAATGAAGCCAAAAAAGTTATTTTTGAACCCTGGTTAACAAACTGGATATTTTTTACTGTACCAAGTTCTTCAATTAGTCCTGTAAACATAATTTTTGTTTTCTTATATAACCTTCAAAAAGAAAATTGTTATCAATTTTCCTGATTGTAAAATCTGTAAGGTTAATAGCATCTGCAAGTTTTTTAATACCAGTTCCTCCAATCAAAGAAGGAGTAGTTTTACCGCCTATTAAAATAGGAGCAATAAATAAAATGAGTTTATCTACAATACCTGCCTGAAGAAAGCTGGCATTTACTGTTGGACCACCTTCAATTAATATACTGGTAATATTTTGTTCGCCGAGGATCATTAACAAATTATTAAGGTCAATTTGTAAATCGGAATTACTTCTGGTAACTAATACCTGTACTCCTTCCTTTTCCATAATTTTTATTTTATCTGGTGTAGATTGTTCAGTAGTGACAATAATAGTTGGTGATGATGATTTTCTGGATAATTGTATTACCTGGCTGGAAAGGGGAATCCTTAAAGTGCTATCCAGAATTATTCTAATTGGATTTTTACTATTTTTATCCAGCCTGCAGGTTAACTGAGGGTTGTCTTTAATAATAGTATCAACTCCAACTAAAATGGCATCGTGTAAACTTCTAAGTTTATGAGTTATCTTTCTTGATTTTTCATTACTTATCCATTTAGATTCACCAGTTGCAGAGGAAACCTTTCCATCAAGGCTTATTGCACCCTTTAAAGTTACAAAAGGTTTTTTTGAGGTAATGTATTTTATAAATACTTCATTAAGCTTGGTACATTGCTTTTTAAGGACATCGGTTTTAACTTCTATCCCAGCGTTTCGTAATTCAGCAAAACCTTTGCCCGAAACTAGTGGGTTGGGATCTTCCATTCCTGAAACGACTTTTATGATACCTGATTCAATTATCACTTTAGTACATGGTGGTGTTTTAGCATAATGACAGCAGGGTTCTAAATTTACTACTAAAGTTGCTCCTTTTGCAGTTGAACCAGCTTCTTTCAAAGCCAGGACTTCGGCATGAGGTTCTCCTGCTTTATGATGATATCCTCTTCCAATGATTTCATTATTTTTTATAACTAAAGCACCAACCAGAGGATTTGGACTTACCCTTCCCTTACCGTATTTTGCCAGGTTTATAGCTTTTTTCATATAATAATTGTCAATGTTCATATTTGTTCAAGGGGGAAAAGGCATGAATGTATATGCTTGACCCTTTTCCCATCCGGACTTTAACCGTCGGCACCGAAATCACATCGGTTCAACCAATAATTGGCTCGCGGGCTTTTACCGCCGGTAAGGAATTACACCTAACCCCAAAGAGTTCATAATTATTATACCTGTTTTGTCAAGGAGATGTTAAAAATTAAATCATATTAACTATGGTATAATCTTGAGAAATGTCTAATATTAAAATAAAAAAAAGAAAAAAAATTAACAAAAATAAAAGAACATTTTTAATAATTTCTATCTTTATTTTAATTGGATTATTAACAATAGTTTCCTTTTTTGTTTTTAGTTATGCAAGGTCTCTATCTAAAAATGTTCAAAAAATCCCCTTAATCATGGAAGAATTGTCTATGAATGTACCTGAAGCTTCCCAGATTTTTGATTCTGAAGGAAATCTAATAGCTATTATCCACCTTGGAGAAAGGCGTTTCTACACTCAGTTGAAAGATATTTCTCCTTTTTTAATCAAGTCTATTGTCACTACCGAAGATGTTCGTTTTTATAATCATTATGGTATAGATTTAAGAGGTATTGTTAGAGCTTTATGGGTGAATTTACGAACAGGCAAGATTGCTGAAGGGGGATCAACTATAACTCAGCAGTTAGCTCGAGATCTGTTTAATCTTACCCTGGAAAAAACCTGGGAAAGGAAAACTAAAGAAATTATTATTGCTCTTCAATTGGAAAAAGAATATTCTAAAGATGAAATTCTGGAAATGTATTTAAATATTTATTTTCTTGGAGAAGGCAATTATGGTGTGGAGGCCGCTTCCCGCTATTATTTTGGAAAATCAAGTAAAGATTTAACTTTAGCTGAATCAGCTATGATAGCTGGTATTTTTACCGCTCCTTCCAAGTTAAATCCAAAAGCTAATTATGAAGGAGCAAAAAATAGAATGATGGTCGTACTTAATATGATGCTTAAAAATATGGCAATATCAGACGAAGAATATACTCAAGCTAAAGAAAATCCTCCCATAGTTAAATCATTAGAGGAAACATTTACCTCCTCTGTTCAATATTTTACTGACTATGTAAAAGAATATTTGCAAAAAATATTACCCCGGGATATTTTATTTGGAGGAGGATTAAAAATTTACACCAATCTTAACCATGAAGTGCAGGTTAATCTGGAAAAAGCATTAAACAGTCAGTTAGAAAATCTTGTTAAAGAAAAAACAATAAAAGAATATAAGGATGAAAAAGATGTACGACAGCCTCAAGGAGCTTTAATGGCTATAAACCCGAAAACAGGAGAAATATTAGGTATGGTTGGAGGTAGGAATTATAAAGAAACACCTTTAAACCGTGTTTTTTCCTTAAGACAGCCCGGGTCAACTTTTAAGGCTTTTGTATATGCTGCAGCGATAGAATCAAAATTAGTAACTCCTCTTACCATCCTTGATTCTGAGCCAATAACTCTGGAAACACCAGCAGGTACCTGGACACCAACGGAATATGTGAGAATTGAAGGAAAAAATTTTTATGGACCTATGGATATCAGGGATGCCTTAGTTCGCTCATCTAACATAGTAGCCATAAAAGTTGCTTTAGCCAGAGGATTAGCAGATATAATCTCTTATGCCCAAAGAATGGGGGTTAACTCAAAATTAGAAGAAATATATTCTCTTCCTATAGGTAGCAATGAGGTTACTTTATTTGATTTATCTTTTGCCTATTCGGTATTAGCGAATGCCGGGTATAAGGTTGAGCCCCTACCTGTTAAGCTGGTTACTACTGCCAAAGGGGTTAAAATTAAGGAATTTACCACAGTTAAATCAAAAGTATTAAGCGAAGAAGCTGCTTATATTCTTACAGATATTTTTAAAGATATAGCAAAAAAAGAGTTGCGAGGTGGAATGAAGGTAAAATTCCCTTCAGCGGGTAAGACAGGAACCAGTGATAAACATAGAGATGCCTGGTTTATCGGTTACTCCCCTAACTTATTAGTAGGAGTATGGACTGGTATGGATAATGAGATAGCTGAAGCCAATATGGTCTACAATTCTGGATTGTTTGCTCAAAAGATATGGCAGCATGCCGTAGTACCGTATTTATCAGGTAGGGAAGTGTTAGATTTTCCCAAACCACCAGGAGTGGAAGAATTATTTATCTGTAATATCTCAAGGATGATTGCAACTCCCTCCTGTCCTGCAAACATTATTAGAAGAGAAGTATTTTTTCCTTCATCCTCACCAAAAGAATATTGTAATATGCATTGATTTTAACGATTGAAAAAAACCAGGGTAACTCCTTCGCCTTCATCAGGATCGGTGGAGAAATGAGAAATATAAGGATGTTTTTTCAAATAATTTCTAACTAATCTTTTTAATATACCTTTACCGATACCATGAATTATCCTTACCTGTAAATAATTTGAAAGATAAGATTGTTCAATATACTGATCAAGCAAAATCATGGCTTCTTCACCTCTCATGCCATGCAGATCTATTGTAGGAGGTATATTTTGATAAGTAACCATGGGTGTATAATTTTTATCTGCCAATCTTTCCTGATTCTTTAAGGGATTAGTCCTTACTTTAATTGATTTGAAAGGAATCTCAGTGTTAAGTGCTCCAATTTGTACCAAAGCGGTATTTCTAGTTGAAAATATTTTTAAAACTGAACCAAATTTACCCAATGTTTCTACAAAAACTTCATTTCCAGGAATTATCTCTTCAGGAGTTTTCAAATCCTGAGGTTTAACTGTTTCTTGCTCTTTGGTTTGGAGCGTATTTAAAAAAGATTCAGCTTGTTCTTTTTGTTCCTGGTATATTTTTTGAGCGACTTTTAAAGATACATTCTGGTCAATTAAGCTTTTTAGACCTTCTTTCATGGAGATTAATATTTTGTCAATTTCATTTTTATTTTCTGACCTGATTTCTGAGAGAATCTTTTGTTTTTTTAATTTAAGCTCTTTTGTTTGGTTATTATAATAAGTAATAATATTCTCTGATTCAATTGATAAACGGTCATATTCCTTTCGCTTTGCTTCGTAAGATAACCTAGCTTCCTCCAGGTTTTTTACTAATTCAGAAAACTCTTTTTGGCTTTCTGGTAAATATGAGTTCGCTTGGACGATTATAGTTTCAGGAATTCCCAGGTTAGAAGCAATAAAAAGTGCATAACTTCTGCCAGGAACGCCTATTATTAATCTGTAAGTGGGTTTTAATGATTCCAGGTTAAACTCCATAGAACCATTAGCTGATTGAGGAAAGCTGTAGGGGAATGTTTTCAGGTTTCCATGGTGCGTGGAAATTATTAACAAAGGTTTTAAAGAATGAATATAGGAAGTTATGGAATAGGCTAAGACCGAACCTTCTTGAGGATCTGTTCCAGCGCCTAATTCATCAAGTATCACCAGTGAATTCTCATCAACATCATTTATAAAGGAGCTAATATTACCTATGTGAGAAGAAAAAGTGCTCATATTTTGGGTGATTGATTGTTCATCACCTATATCAGCGAATACTTTTGGAAATACCCCGAAAGTAGCTTTAAAAGCCGGGATGGGAAAACCACTTTGAACGAGAAGCGTAAAAAGCCCTACCATTTTTAAAGTAACTGTTTTACCTCCGGTGTTTGGTCCGGTAATAATCAGAGTGCGATAAGAAGAACCTATCTCAATATCAACAGGTACTGCTTCCACATTTAAAAGAGGGTGTTTTCCTCCAATTATTTCAATCTTTTTATCTTTTACCAGTTCTGGTATAACTCCCCGAAACGATGCTCCAAAAAGTGCGCGTGCAAATAAGGATTCCAGGTATATAGTGCTTTGAAGTAGATTTTCCAGTTCGGATAAATGAGATTTTAATTTTTCTGAAAAATCTTTTAATATACGCCTTATTTCTTCTATTTCTTTTTTTTCTAAAGTTACAATTTCATTACTAAGAGGTATAGTAGTTAAAGGTTCCATGAATACAGTTGACCCGCTGGAAGAGATGTCATGAACAATTCCGGGAAAATTATTTTTTAAATCGCTTTTTACAGGAACTACCCAGCGGCCATTTCTCTCAGTAATGTAAGAATCCTGGAGGTAAGTTTTGTAATTAGAACTATTTACAATTCCTTCAATGGCTGACCTTAACCTTTCTTTAAGTATAACTATTTTTTTCCTTATGGTTTTTAACTCTAATGAAGCCTTATCCAGTACAGTTCCATCTTCTGAAATAGAATCCATTATGTTTCTGGACAAATCTGGAAATTCAGCAATTGATTTTATAATTTTATTTAAGTAAGGATAACTAACGCGATCTTTCATAGTTTGTTGGAAATTACTGATTATTTGCATGTTGTTAGCAATATTCCATAATTCAATCGGAGATATAATCCCGTTATGTGCAAGAATTGCCAAAGGCTCTTTGATGCTTTTTAACCCTCTTAAAGGATGACTGTTATTGTTAAGGAAAGTCATAGCCTCACCTGTTTCCAGGAGAAGCTTTTCAACATCCGCAAAATCTGTGTAAGGTTTGATGTTCAGAATAAAAGTTTTACCTTCTTCGGTGAGTGAGTATTCCTTAACTTTCTCTAAAATAGAATAATATTCAAAGGTTTTAAGTGTGTGTTGGTTCATGGATAATGGCCTTAAGTTCTTTTAAATTATAGGTGTTTAAAATATCATGTTTTGGCATACAGGACCTTTTAAGAATGGCAACTCCGTATTTAATATAGTTAAGTTCTGCAAGGCTATGAGCATCAGTCCCTATGAATACCTTGCCTTCTACAGCCTTAACTTTACGGATGTTGTCCACATCCAGGTCTAAGCGAAAAGGTTGTGAGTTAACTTCCAGGTATTTGTTATGTTTAGCAGCTTCTTTAATTATAAAATCAATATCCAGCTGGTAAGGTAATCTTTCTTTTAAAATTCTTCCTGTAGGGTGAGCAATACCCTTAATATAGGGGTTTCTAATTGCTCTGACAATTCGTTCGGTCATTTTATCTTTATCCAGTGAAAAGTTAGAATGAATTGCTCCGATCGCCCAATCCATATGTTTTAATATATGCTCTTCTATATCAAGCGTGCCATCTTTAAGTATATCTATTTCACCACCCCATAACAGGTAAGTTCCCTGGTTTTTAGAGTTTATAGAATCAATTTCTTTTTTCAACTCTAAATATTCATCTTCATCTAAACCACCAGCAATCTTTAATGATTTACTATGGTCAGTTATGGCTATATACTCGTATCCAAGAACAGAGGCTATTTTGTGAATTTCTTGTAAAGACTGAGTACCATCGCTCCAGGTAGAATGAGTTTGAAAATCCCCCTTAATGTCGTTTAAATCAATTAATAAATCTTTTTGGTACTCATTTCTCCATGTCACATCTCTCAATTCTGGTGGGTAGTAGCTTGTTTCTGCCAGGTTGTATAGTTCTTCTTCTGATTCTAATGGTATTTTATCCCCTGATACCGAATAGAGATCATTTTGGGTAAGATTAAATCCTTTTGTTAGTAATTTTTCTTTTAATCTTTTAAATTCACTTTCTGGACCTGTATGATAAAAAAGTGATGGAATAAATGAGGGAGTTAATACAATTTTTAGTGGTATGGGGTTTTCAATCTCTAAGTACTCAGGCTCAGAACGAATTGAATCTTTAATTACAACCGTGGCAGACTTACTAATTAAATCTCCCCGACGAAAATCTCCGGTTATTTCATATCTAATAGAATTCAGATTCATTTTCTGAATGTAATTATAAACAGTATTTTCAATTTCTAATGGCAAAAGTAAGTGTTCATTGTTCAACACAAATTCAATCCCTGATAATAATTTTTTCCTGAGATTCTCAGAAATACCGGGAAGGGGTTCAGAAAAGGTTAAAAGTATGTGTTTGAGATTTTTTAGGTCATAACAATATAGGTTTTTGTATAAATTATAGGCTGTTCGAGGACCAACCCCGGGGATTTTTAAAAAAGATAACACACCCGGGTTTATTTCTTCTTCTAATTTCTCAAGCAATTGAGATTTGCCTGTTTGGATTATTTCGGATATTAAGAGATATATTTTTTCGCCAATACCTGCAGTAGATTTGATTTGATATAGAAGCTCATCGCTTTCGTAATGTGAAAAATCATTATCAATAACACCCGCAGCTTTTTGATATGCTCTTATTTTAAAGGGATTTTCTCCCTTCATTTCCAGGTATAGGGCTATTTTCTCTAATATTCTGGAAACTTCAAAGCCCGTTGTCAAATATTTCCTCTGAGTTCTCCGCCAATGGTTTTAAGACCTTTAATAATTTTTTCTATCTCTTCTTTTACCTGAGCCTCATTTAAACTGTTTTCTTTGCTTCTAAAAGTGAAGGAAAAGGTATAAGAGGTTTTATTTTCGTCATCAAAGTTAGTGAATAGGTCTATAAGATTAATATTTTCAAGGTACTTTATTTTTATAGAATCAATTTTTTCTCGTATATTTCTAAAGTTTACTTCTGGTGGAAAAGTAAGCGAAAGGTGCCGTTCCACAGAAGGAAAGCGAGAGAGATCATAAAAGGAAGTGAATTTATGGTTGTCTGGTTTAACTGGAAAATCAAAAAACAATTCTGCTAAAAATATCTTTCCTACTTGAGGCTTAAGCTCAGCTATGAGGAAGGGGTTTATTTCTCCGAAATATCCAATTTCATTACCATCTTTTACAATAAGTGCTCTGCAGAAAGGGTGAAAAAAATTATAGGACTTCATGTTTATTTGGCTGGGTACATTATTATATATCTGTAGATTGAGATTTAATTCTTCTGAAATACGATTAAGTACACCGCTCAGGTGGTAAAAGTCATGTTTAATATTTGTTTTTAACCAGTTATTAGAAAAAAGTTCACCGGTAATTAATAACGCTAAAGAACTCTTCTCAGTTTCGCGATATATCTTACCAATTTCAAAAATGGTTAAATTTTTAACCCCAAATTTAAGGTTATTAATAGCAGTTGTTAAGATTTTGGGTAGTAGAGAAGACCTGAATAAAGACATATCCTTACTAAGAGGGTTAATGAGTTTCAAAGGTTGCTCAAATAGAGATATTTCATCCTCAGAAACTAAAGAAGTGTTTATCACTTCAGTAAATCCTAAATTCACCAATAAAGATCTCAAGTTAGTTTCTAAATTGATTTTATGAGTAAAAGCCATATTAGTTATAGGAGGTAATATACCAGGAATTTTGTTGTAACCTATAATCCTACCAATTTCCTCATAAATGTCCTGAGGAATTTCCAGGTCTCTTCTATGAGAAGGAGGTTTAACAATAAAATTGTCATTTATTAACTCATAATTTATATTCTTGAGAGAACTTTCTATTTCAGAGATAGTAAGATCAGTACCCAGAAAGTTGTTTACTTCGGTAGCTGAAAAGTTTATAATCTTTTCTATATGTAATAGTTTTTTGAATGAAGTGGTAGTGCCAGTTATAACTCCATAGCCTAATTCTTGAATTAATTCGAGAGCTCTGTTTCTTGCTAATTCTGCAAGGTAGGGGTCAAGGTCTCTTTCAAACCTGTAAGAAGCATCAGTTGAAATACCCAGTTTTCTTCTCCCACTCCTGATTATTTCTGGAGAAAAATTAGCCGATTCTAATAGCATTTTAGAGGTATTTTTTTGCATTCCACTATCAAGGCCCCCGATGATACCAGCAACCCCAATAGACTCATTTGCTGTAGCAATTACTAATATAGAATCATCAAGAAGTTTCATTGAATTATCAAGACACATAAGATTTTCACCCGAAAATTTACCTCTTCTTACCCGTACAATATCTTCCTGTAAACTTCTATAATCAAAAACATGAAGAGGCTGTCCAAGTTCTAACATAACATAATTAGTTATATCAACAAGATTATTTATTGGTCTGGAACCTGATTTAAGCAGTTTAATCTGAATTATTGAAGGAGAATCTGTAACCTTTAAATCCTCAATTACTGATGCAGAATAATAAGGGCAGTCATTAAAGTTTTCAATTTCTAATTTAACTGGACCGTGAGATTCTGAAGGTTCAAAGCATAGATATGATTTAGATAAAGTTAAATCCAAAATTGTAGCTAACTCTCTTGCCATACCATATATACTTAATAAGTCGCTCCTGTTGGGAAATATTTTTATCTCCAGAATTACATCAGGTAATGATAATATTTTTTCAATTTTATCTTCATCTGAAACATCTTTGAGTATGACTATTCCCTCGTGGGACTTAGGAAAATATTCTTCAGGAAAACCAAGTTCTTTTAAAGAAAGAAGCATCCCTTCAGATATTATCCCAGCAATCTCTTTTACTTCTAATTTTACTTGGTTGATAATAGAACCGGGTAAGGCAACGGGAACCTTATCACCTTCCTTTATATTGTGAGCTCCACATACTATCTGTTTTAGTGAAGTATCTGAACCTAAAATTTTAACAGAAGTTAATAGTAGGTTTTTCTTTTTAGGGTGAGGAGCAATTTTATGAATTTCACCGATTACTACATCTTTAAATGATAGATCAAGTTTGATTTCATTCTCAATTTCTAAACCACAAAGTTCAAGGGTCTCTTTTGTTTTATCATTGTAGTTAAAGTCAGGTATGAACTCTTTTAACCAGTTTATAGAAAATCGCATATCAATCCTCTAAACTAAATTTAAATTGATTTAAAAATCTCAAATCGTTATCTAAAAAATGACGGATGTGGTTAATACCATACATAAGCATAGCTATTCGTTCAGATCCCATTCCAAAAGCAAAACCTGAGTATATTTTAGAATCTATATTTTGCCTTTCCAATACTTCTGGATGAACCATTCCCGCACCAAGTATTTCCAACCAACCGGTCTGTTTGCAGGTAATACAGCCTCTACCTTTACATATAACGCATTTTACAGCAACTTCTGCCCCTGGTTCTACAAAAGGGAAATATGAAAGTATAAATTTTACCTCTTGTTCTCTCCCAAACATAGAACGGGCAAAATACTCCAGAGTTCCTTTTAAATGTGCGAAACTAACTCCTTTATCTATATATAAAACTTCAATTTGATGAAAAATAGGATAGTGAGAAGCATCAGGGTTATCTTTTCTAAAACACCTTCCTGGAGCAATTATTTTGATAGGAGGTTTATGTGATTCCATTGTTCTAATTTGTACAGGAGAGGTGTGAGTTCTTAAAAGTCTGCCATTGTTAAGGTAAAAAGTGTCCCACATATCTCTTGCTGGGTGATGTATGGGCATGTTTAAGGCTTCAAAGTTATAATATTCAGTTTCAACCTCAGGACCCTCTACAGTCTCGTATCCTAAACGCTCAAGTACCTGTATTATCTTGTTGATTATCCGATTTAAAATATGCATTCTACCGATATTAATAGGAAAGGGAGGAAGGTAAGGGTCAATAGAATCTTTTTTAAGTTTTTCTAAGATTAATGAATAATTAATGGATTCAATTTTCTTATTGATAATACATTCTAACTCTTCTTTAAGGCAGTTAAGCTCTTCCCCTTGTTTTTTCCTTTCATCTAAAGGGAGGTTTTTTATATCTTTAAGATAGCTATTTAAAACACCCTGGCGACCGAGCAGATTAATTCTTAATGCTTCTAACTCACCCAGGGTGTTAGATTGTTCAACTTGAATTTTTATCTTTTTGATATCAATCAAAACTTAAACCTTAATGCCGAGAGCCTGTTTGGATTTTTCAATTAATATATTGAAGGACTCTTTATCATTTAAAGCTATATCCGATAACAATTTTCTATTAATGTCTATTTCACATTTTTTTAGACCGGCTATGAATTGACTGTAAGATATTCCATATTCTCTCACAGCAGCATTTATCCTGGTGATCCAGAGTGAGCGAAAATCACCTTTTCTATCTTTCCGATGAACATAAGAATAAGAAAGCGCTTTAAGTAAGGCTTCTTTGGCCAACCTGAATCTTTTGTGTAATCCATGTTGATATCCTTTTGCCAATTTCAATACTTTTTTATGCCGACGGCGGGTAGTAAAACCACCTTTAACTCTCATATTAACACCTCCAGTATTAACACAGAATAATTTTTAAATATTAGGTAAAAGCTTCTTGATATGCTCCTTGTAGGTTTCATCCACCACAGCTTTGGAGGATAATCTTGCTTTTTGATCTTTTGATTTTTTCCTTAAAAGGTGCGCACCACCCTGGCGTTTTCTAAGCAATTTACCTGTACCAGTTACTTTGAACCTTTTTGAGGCACTTTTTTTAGTTTTAATTTTCATTATTTTAACTCCTTTGACTTTTAGGGCTTAGCACCATAATTAATCTCTTACCATCTAATTGAGGGGTTCTTTCCAATAAACACTTATCCTGTAATTTGAGGGTTATGTTATTTAAAAGAGCAAACCCTAAATCTGAATGCGCTGAAGCTCTTCCTCTTAACATCAGAGATACCTTTACTTTATCTCCATCTGATAAAAAACCTTCAATATGTCGCAACTTAACTTCAAGGTCATGGTTATTAATGTTGAAATTTCTAAATCTAATTTCCTTAACTTCAATAACCTTCTGTTTTTTCTTTGCTTCTTTTTCTTTCTTATGGAGTTCGTATCTATATCGTCCATAATCAAGAATTTTACATACGGGAGGATCGCTGTTGGGAGACACTTCCACCAGGTCTAAACCTCTTTGCCTGGCTATCTCTATGGCCTCTCGAGTGGGAATTATTCCTACTTGCTGGCCATGTTCATCAATCACTCTGACTACTGGTGCTTTAATACTTTCATTTAAACCTATGCCTTTTGAGATGTACCTCACCTCCAATTATTAATGGGAAATAAAAGCATAGATACTGCTTTCGCTACCCTTTCAGTTAGATACTTCGGGGTGAGAAGCTGTTAGCAGTTTTATTTTAAGCCTCTACTTTCCCTTGTGGATATGATTTTATCATCATTTTAAAAGTAAGTCAATATTATTGATAAATTATTAACTGGTTTTGTATTGATATCTATATATTCCTATTACCGAAAGAATGATAAGAAAAGCTCCAATTAAAGTAAAAAGAGTGATAGGTTCTTTTAAAATTAACCAACCGAGAGTCAGAGCTAAAACAGGGTTAACATAAGCATAAGTCATAACTAGGCTGATGGGAAGCAGTTTTAGAGCTAAGATAAAGGAAGTAAAAGCCAAAATTGAACCAATGGTAACCAGATAAAACCAGGCAATCCAGGCTTCGGTAGTGGGAGTAGGAATCGGCTCTCTTAAAATAAATATCAAAAAAGAGAAACCTATACCACCAAATAAGTGTTGATAGGCAGAACTAATAATTGGATCGGTTTTAACCTGTCGGTATTTCTGAAATACAGAACCTAAACCCCAGCTGATAGAACCTATTAATAGGGCGATGATTGAATAGTAGTCAAGTTTATCTCCAGATACAAAGGAGGGAAATGATAATATGATAATACCTCCGAAACCCAAAATAATTAATAAGATTAATATTACCTTAGGAAGTTTCTTATTAATAAAAGATTCCATAATGGCTACCCAAATAGGTGTTGACCCGATTATTAAAGCTGCATAACCTGAGTGAGCTCTTTGTTCAGCCCATAAAACCATACCATTACCACTAACCCAGAGCAGTAAACCCGATATTGAGAGTGTTATAAAATCGTGTATGGATATACTTAATTTTTTTCCCTTTATCCAGCTCCAAAAAAATAGAATAGTTCCCGCAGCAAGAACTCGCATAGCCCCGAAGGTAAAAGGAGGAAAACCACCGCCCTCTCTTACTGCAATTCTAATTGCCAGATAGGTTGTACTCCAAACAAGATAAATAACAAAAAGGTGAAATAAACCCGTTTTATTTAAATTTGAAGAAAATAATTTATTAGGAGGATAGTCTAACAAATAGATCCACTTTGAAATAACTAATCAAAACTTGGTTTACTCTCTAAAAATCCATAGCTGTTTCAATAACAGGGTCAAGACCAGGACATTGAATAGATAAATAGTATTTACTCATTATAATTTGTGCTTTCAACATTTTTTCCATTACTTCCAGCGAATGGTAACTGAATGGATTAAGTTCATTTAATCTTTCTAAAGATATGCCTGGAACTTCTATTGGTACTAAAACTTTATTACCCCAGATAGGGTGTGGTTCATATTTGACAGCGCCTCTTGCAGCTTGAAGCAGGAAAAGCTCAGTTTCCTCAATACTGGGACCTGTACCGCCAACAGGTTTTACTTTGCCATGTATTTCTTCAAAAACTGTTTTAGGAACTTCCAGATTATCATTTCCGAGGGTAATTGTCACCCAATTGAATTTAGTTCCAACTCTACCGGTAGTGTTTATTTGATATACTTCAATCGGATTGTTGGTATCAACCCTCTCTAATAGAAAATTATAGAATCTATTCAGATGAGAGGAATTACTTGTACCCATTGTGAAGGGAAGACAATAACGACTTTCATATTTTTCCTCACCAACACCCTTTAAGCTTTGAGCAGGATGGCCAGTAGTGCGACCATCAGCTAACACTTTTGCTGCAAATGACATATCATTTATTTTAAGCCAGGCATAATCGGAATTGTAACCCGGACTAATCAAAATAGCCATGTTAAGGGGTTCGCTAGAGTGGGGAATGTTGTCATAATATCCAGTATCGCTTAGTTTTAACACAGTTCTCGCGTTCTGGTTGGGTTTACTATGATACTGAAGGATTTTACCAGCAAAACTAACATTTCCCTGATTGTCCCACTCGGTATTTTCGTGCAATGCTTCTGAAGACATAGCAGCTTTAAAAATCCCAGATTGCCTATCATCAACATCTTCAGTTTTTGTCCAGCTTCCAGATTCTGAACAATAAACTCTATCACTAAAGACGGCAACGATATCATCATTTTTCAACACCTGGTCAGAAACAAAATCCAGGGGGTTAACTCCATAGTTGTCAATATAAGAATTAATGTTGTTTTCATCAAATACATACAATCCATGGGTAGATTTTCCGCTGCCGGTAAGACCCCAAACACTCATAACTATTCTTTTATATGTACCATCAATTTTTTTAATAGTGAACTCTTTAAGGGAAGCGTGTTCTCCAGTTCCTCCTTGCTGGTAAACATGATTTACCCAATGGGTCAAAAATCCTTTTTTACATTCTCCCTGATAGGAACTAACCGTTACAATAGTATAGTTGTGGTTGGGAAATCGTAAAACTTTGAGCATTTCTCCTGTACCAGGGATATTGGGGTTATCCAGGTAATGAGGAATACAAAACAGGGTAGCATCAGGTTTAGTATCCTGAGGAGCAGGGAAGTTCAAGCTTTTCCAACGATGAGCAATATCAGGGAACTGGGGGTCGCAAAAGAGTCGGCAATGTAGGGCTGACGGAGTTCCAGGAGATCCCACTATGGCATCTACAGCAATCATAGGTCTCGCAAGTATATGCTCTAAGACTCTAAGCATTAATTTTTTATGCTCGTTGGTTAATGATTGCTCATCTTCAATTATCACGCTTCCAGCAGCTGACCTATGCCATATGTTGGAACTCCAACCATAGCTTCCATTTTTGAAAGCTGTTCCATATGATTTTGCTCGGGTTAAAAGGTCTGAAGGATTATCCTGTATAGGTATAATTCCTGCTTCTTTTTTAATTTTAACGATATTTTCAAATAATTTTAAAAAATTATCTATGCTTATGTTGTCCAGGCTAAACATATAATTAAAAACTCCTTTAATTTATATTATTAAATATTATTAAATAATTATATCCTACCTTGATACAATTTGTTTTATAGCTAATAAAATATTTATGTTGATTCAACCTTTTCATAAATGAAGATACGTTAACTTCTATTTAAGTTAAGTTGGAGTATGATAAATCATATAATCAAGAACACATTTCTATAATCGGAGTTATATCAGGGATGATGTTAATGACCACCAGTTTTTCTTCTAAATAATTATAGGTATATTTTAAAAACTATGTTAAAATTATTAATTATATTTAGATGAGGAATATCATGAATGTTTTTGACGAATTAAAGTGGAGAGAACTTATTTATGATTCAACCGAAGGATTTAAAGAATCTATTACATCCGACACATTTACTATCTATGTTGGCATTGACCCAACTGCTGACAGTCTCCATGTTGGTCATTTATTACCCATACTTGTTATGTCCAGAATGCAGAAATTTGGACATAAACCAATTATAGTTGTTGGTGGTGGTACAGGACTCATAGGTGATCCAAGCGGTAAAAGTGAAGAAAGGCCATTTTTAACTAAAGAAATTATTGAGCAGAATCTCGAAAGTATAAAAAAACAAATTTCTCGTTTTCTTGATTTTAATTCTAAAACAAATCCGGCTACCATATTCAATAATGCTGATTGGCTTGGAAAAATAGGTATGCTGGATTTCCTGAGAACAGTTGGAAAATACTTTACTGTTAACTATATGTTAGCCAAAGAATCAGTAAAAAGACGTTTAGATTTAGATGATGGCATATCCTATACAGAATTTAGTTATATGTTAGCCCAATCCTACGATTATTTAGTTCTTTATGAGCAATTTGGCTGTAAACTCCAAATTGGAGGAAGCGATCAATGGGGGAATATAACTGCTGGTATTGACCTTATAAGAAAGAAGAAAAATGAAAGGGTCTTTGGTTTGGTTTTACCACTATTGACTACAGCAAGTGGAGTAAAATTTGGAAAAACCGGGTTGGGAACTATTTGGTTATCACCTAATTTAACCTCCACATTTCAATTTTACCAGTGTTGGATAAATGTTGAAGATGTTGATGTTATTAAATATCTCAAATATTTTACTTATCTTAATGCTGATGAAATAAATAGTTATCAAGAATCTCTGGAAAAATACCCTGAAAAGAGAGAAGCTCAAAAAAGATTGGCCAGAGAAATTACTAATTTGGTTCATGGACCAAAGGAATTAGAAAAAGCCGAAAAAGCAACCGAAGTTTTGTTTGGGGGAAATATTCAAGGCTTTAAAGCTAAGGAAATGATGGAAATTTTTGTAGATGTACCCTCATTAGAAGTTAGTAAAGAAAAATTACTTAACGAACTTTCTCTTCTGGTTGATTTTTGCGTATACTCTGGTATTACAATTAGTAAAAATGAAGCAAAACGACTCATTAGAAATAATGGTTTATATTTAAATAATAATAAAATTAACAATGAATTTTATAAAATTACCGAAAATGATTTAGTAGAAGGGTGTCTGTTGATTTTAAGGAAAGGCGCTAAAGAATATAAATTGGTTAAAATCTTAAATTGAATATAAGCCCTGAGTTTAAAACACACTTTGAACACCAACCGATATTGATAATTATTTCAGGTCCTTCCGGTGTTGGAAAAGGTGTAATCGTAAAAGAACTTTTAAAAATAGAAAGTAATCTAGTTTTTTCCATTTCCGCTACTACCAGGAAAAAAAGAAATAATGAGGTTGAAGGTAAGGACTACTTTTTCTTTTCCCAGGATGAATTTCAAAAAAAAATAGATAATGATGAATTTATGGAGTGGGCTATTGTTCATGGAAATTATTATGGTACTTTAAAGTCTAAAGTCCTGCATTTCTTAAATTGCCAACTTGATGTTTTATTGGATATAGATGTCCAGGGTGCTGAAAAAATAAAAATATTGATACCTGATTCAGTATCAATATTTTTATTGCCTCCATCCTGGTATGAATTAGAAACCAGGCTTAAATTGAGAGGCACTGAAAATAATTGTCAAATTAATGAACGGCTTAGTAGAGCAAAAGAAGAATTTTACTACATCAAAAATTATGACTACTGGATTATTAATAAAACCCCCGATGAAACAGTTTCCTGTATTTGCCAAATAATTAATGCTGAAAGGCATAAAATAAAAAGAATAAAAGGAGATTTTTTTAATGATTAAAATTCCTATTGAAGAGCTATTGAAAAAAACTAATAATAACAGGTTTTTACTAACAATTTTAGTATCTAAGGGTGCTGCTATAATAATGGAAAAACAAGGACATGAAGGAAATTTATCCTTGTTAACAAGATATATAGACCCGGTTTCTCAAAGTATTCAAGATATTTTGACTGAAAAACCCTTAATTAAACCTTCCACCAAGGACCTGAGTTTGCCTCTTTCTTCTGATGAGAAATCTCTTTGAGAAGTTTTTCCTCGTCTAAACTTATATTTTTCGGTATTTCCACCTCAATAACTATTTTTAAATCGCCTCTCTTGGAGGATTTTATGTCTGGAAGTCCATTTCCTTTTATAATATATACTTCTTTGTGTTGAGTTCCTCGCCGAATTTTTAATTTTTTTGGACCTTCCAGAGAATTTACACTGATTTCTCCCCCAAGAATGGCAGTAAAATATGGTATTTGAATTATATTTATCAGGTCCTTTCCCTGCCTTACAAATAAAGGGTCACTTTTTATATTAACCCTGATATAGAGGTCACCTTTTGTGCCCCCTCTTTTGCCTTTATGTCCTTCATCGCTTAAGCGGATTCTCATACCATCTTCTATTCCAGCTGGTATTTCCACATTTACCTGTCTTCTTTTATATTCAGTTCCAGTGCCTTTGCAATTTGAACAGGGATCTTTTACCTGTTTACCTTCCCCCTGACAAATAGGGCAGGAGGTAGTTCTGAACATCACTCCGAAAGGTGTACGGGTTTCGCTTTGAGCATAACCCGTACCCTTGCAGTTAGAGCAGGTTGATACACCTGAGTCTGAATTAGTTCCCTTACCCTTGCAGGAATCACAGTTCTCTAACCTATCAACATTAATTTGCTTATTTACTCCTATTAGAACATCTTTAAGATTAACCTCTACTGGTACCTCAATGTCTGCTCCACGATTTTGAGTGGGTCTATTTTTTCTGGTTGTAGTTTGGCCACGAAATGCATCAAAAAAGTCTTCAAAAATAGACCCCATACCTTCTCCAAAGTCAAATCCCCCAAAGTCGGGCATACCAATACCATCTCCGTAACTTACCCCTCCCTGTCTTAAGGCATCATAACGACGTCTTTTTTCCGGATCGGAGAGAGTTTCATAAGCTTCGTTGACTTCGGTCATCTTCTTAGCATTTTCAGGATTATTTTTATTTAAATCCGGATGATATTGTTTTACTAATTCACGATAATTTTTCTTAATTATCTCTTCAGATGCATCTGGGGGTGTATTTAATATTGCATAATAATCTTTCAAAAGTTATTCTACTTTTCCTTCCCCTTCGACAGTAGGGCCTGTTTCACCATTTTGGGGCTGATCCTGATTTTGGGATGATTGCTGGTACACTGACTCGCCAATTTTACTAACAGTTTTAAGAAGCTCATCTATTTTAGATTTTAATTCTACTTGAGGTGCATTCTCTTTAAGAGCTTTTTCCAATTCATCAATTTTAATTTTTACTTCGTCAATAAGATCTGCTGGTAATTTATCTTTATTATCTTCAAGGGCTTTCTTTGAGGTGTATACGATATTATCAGCTTGATTTCTAGTTTCAATTTCTTCTTTCATGATACGGTCTTCCTCAGAATATTTCTCAGCTTCTTCACGTAATTTTTTTATTTCTTCATCAGATAGTTTAGTTGCATGAGAGATCGTAATATGCTGTTCTTTTTGAGTTCCCTTGTCTTTAGCTGTTACGTTCAATATACCATTGGCATCAATGGAAAAAGTAACTTCAATTTGAGGGATACCTCGTGGCGCTGGAGCAATTCCATCAAGTATGAATTTTCCTAAAGAAAGATTATCTTTAGCTAAAGGTCTTTCTCCTTGTAAAATATGAATATCTACCTGGGTTTGAAAGTCTGCAGCTGTAGTAAAAATTTCCGATTTGCTAAAGGGGACAGCTGTGTTTCGTGTTATAAGTACCGTTCTAATTCCTCCAAGTGTTTCTAATCCTAAGGAAAGAGGCGTTACATCAACCAATACAATGTCTTTAACTGTGCCTTCAAGAATACCTGCTTGAATGGCTGCACCTAAAGCTACTGCCTCCATGGGATCAACACCCCTTTCTACGGGTTTGTTCAGGTAGTCTACGACGAATTTTTGTACAGCTGGCATTCTGGTTGGACCACCAATTAAAATTACTTTATCTATATCTTGAGGTACAAGATTTGCATCTTTAAGTGCTTGCTCAATGGAAATTCTGGTTTTTTCTATTATGGGTCTAATCAACTGTTCCAGTTTTGTGCGGGTAAGGGACTTCTCTAAATGAACCGGATTGCCCTGTTTATCCTGAGTAAAGAAGGGAAGTGAAATAGAAGTAGATAAAGTGGTAGATAATTCTATTTTTGCTTTTTCTACCATTTCTTTAAGCCTGATTATAGATATGTCATCACGAGATACATCAATTCCTGTTTCATTTTTGAATTCTTCCATTACATATTGCAAAAGAAGATTATCCATATCGCTTCCACCAAGCTTGGTGTCTCCTGAGGTAGAAATAACTTGAAATACTCCACCGCCAAAATCCATGATGGTTACATCCAGAGTTCCGCCGCCAAAGTCATAAACTAATATTTTTTGTTCTTTTTCAACTCTATCCATTCCATAGGCAAAAGCTGCAGCTGTAGGTTCGTTGATTAATCTTACCACTTCTAATCCCGCGATCATACCGGCATCTTTAGTTGCCTGTCTTTGAGCATCATTAAAATATGCTGGTACAGTAATGACTGCTTTACTTACAGGTTCTCCCAAATATGCTTCAGCATCTCTTTTAATTTTTTGCAGTATAAATGATGATAGTTGTTCTGGAGAATATTCTTTACCAGCCAGCATAATCTTATCCCGAGTACCCATTTTTCTTTTAACTGCTGTTGCTGTTCCTTCAGGATTTAAGGCAGATTGCCTTTTAGCAGCTTCTCCAACTAACATCTGACCATCTTTAGTAACAGCAATCACCGAAGGTACGGTCTTTCCATAAAGGGTAGCACCTTCTGCGCTGGGGATAACCATAGGTTTTCCACCAAGCATCACTGCTGCGCAGGAGTTTGAAGTTCCTAAATCAATTCCAATTATTTTAGCCATTTATAATTCCTCCTTATTTTCATTCTTTTTGTATTCTCCTGATACTGAAACCAGTGCAGGTTTTAATATAGTACTTCCTAATATATACCCTTTTCTATATATTTTAATAATTGAATTAGGGTGGTATTCACTTTGCGTGTCAATTGACAGAACTTCATGTTTTTCAGGGTTAAAAGTATCTCCGATTTCACCATAACGGATAAGACCGTGTTTTTCCAGAGTATTTTGAAGGTTTTTGTGCATCATAGTCATTCCTTCAATAACGCTGACATGATCTTCCTTGTTAGTTTTAATAGCCTCTTCTAAAGAATCTATAAAGGGTATTAAATCATGTATTAATTGTTCTATAGCTAGAGATTTTTGCCTTGAAGAATCCCTCTTTAAAACTTGAAAAGTATACTGCCAATCTTCAATTGCCTTATGATGTTTAGATGTGAGTTCTTCTAAATCTTTTTCTAAAACAACCAACTTATCTTTAAGGTCTTTAAGTTCTTTAAAGCATTCAATTTTTTCATTTTCTAGTTTAGTAATTTCAGTTTTCTTCCCTGTCATTAATTTAATTAACCTCCAATTATTCTATCAGACACGTATAACTTTTACCCTCCTTTTATGGTAATATACAAATATTATTAAAACTATATGGAGGAATCCCTTCTATGGAAAAAAACAAAATGCCAGGAATGAAAATAAATCCCGAAATTAAAAATGGTAAATACTCAAATTTTGTTAGAGTTTCACATACTCCATTTGATTTTTTAGTTGATTTTGGGCAGGCCTTACCCGAGGACCCCGAAATGGAAATATTTTCTAGAGTCATTATGAGTCCGGCCCATGCTAAAGCTTTTCTGATTGTATTAGAAGAAAACATCAAACAATATGAGTCAAGTTTTGGACCAATACCTTCTTTTAAAGGTATCACAAACCCTCAATTTAGTGGAATAGTTTAAAATTTATAGAGGAGAGTTGCTATGGAACTTTTGTCTGAAAGAGATAAAAAACAGTTAAAAACATTATTTGAAAAAGAGTTAAAACAAAAAGTTCACCTGATATATTTCACACAGGGGAAGGGAAATATTATCGTACCTGGAAGACCTGAATGCATGTATTGTAGAGAAACCGAAGAAATATTAAAAGAAATATCTTCTTTATCTGACAAAATTCAATTAGAAATATATGATTTATTAGGAAATGCAGATATTGCCCAGAGTTATAACATAGATAAAATCCCAGCAACTATAATCAAAAACGAGAAAGATTTAGGTTTAAGATTTTTCGGAATACCCTCAGGTTATGAATTCTCTGCTTTTGTGGAAACCTTAGTAATGGTTTCTCAAGAAAAAACCCGGCTACAAGAAACAACTAAGATGAAATTATCTGAGTTTCTGGGTACGATAAAAGAACAAATACTGATACAAGTTTTTGTAACGCCTACCTGCCCTTATTGCACCCGTATGGTGTCTTTAGCCTATCAATTTGCTATGGAGTTCCCTCAAATTTCAGCACACATTATTGAAGCTACCGAATTTCCCTATCTAGCCGATAAGTATAGTGTGTTTGGTGTACCTAAAACTGTAATTAATGATAAAGTTGAAATTGAAGGAGCTGTTTCAGAACAGTTGTTTTTAGACAATTTATTTAAAATAACCAGGAGTTGATATTGCGAAAACAGATAGAAGAATTTATTAAATATTGCTTTATCAATCATTTTTCTATAGAACCCGGGCAAATAGAGGTGGAAATACCTTTGAGAGAAGAACATGGAGATTTTTCTACACCTACCCCCTTAAAATTATCTTCTCTTTTATCTTATTCTTCTTTAGAATTAGCAAACATGCTCAAGGAATTTATAATTAAATCTGAATTTTCCAAGCAATTTAAGGATATTAAAGTTGCTCAACCTGGTTTTATCAACTTCTATCTAAAAAAAAGTTACTACTTTGAAGTTTTAAAACAAATCATAGAAAATGATTACTTTGCCAGATTAAAGATAGGGGAAGGGAAGAAAGTGCAGTTGGAGTTTGTTTCTGCCAACCCCACCGGTCCTTTGCATATAGCGCATGGAAGAGGCGCAGTAATCGGAGATGTCACTGCGAGAATACTGGAACATCTTGGTTATGAAGTACAAAAAGAATACTATGTTAATGATACCGGAGGGCAAATTGAAAAGTTTGCTGAATCCATAGAAGCCAGATATGATGAACTTATGGGGAAGAAAATTGAATTTCCTTTAGATGGTTATCATGGTACTTATGTCATTGATTTGGCTCGAAATATTATGAACAATCATTCTTTAGATTATCAAATTAAAAATAAACGGGTTGGCTTTTTAATGGATTATGCAGTAGGAGAAATGATTAGGGATCATAAAGAAGTCCTCTCTCTCCTTAATATTAACCATGATAATTATTTCAAAGAAAAATATCTGGTGGATTCTGGGTTGGTTGATGAGGTTTTAATTATGCTTAAGAAAAATGGCTATCTTGAAGAGAAAGATGGTGCTATCTGGTTTACCTCAACTGATCTCGGTGATGATAAAGATCGAGTTCTGGTTAAGTCAGATAAGTCTCTTACTTATTTTATTAAAGATATCGCCTACCACTACGAAAAATTTGTTAAAAGGGGGTTTGATATTGTAATTGATGTATGGGGCGCAGATCATCATAATCATGTTACGAGGATTAAAAATTCTCTGAAAAGTCTAAATATAGATCCGGATAGATTTGAGGTTATTTTAATTCAGCTAGTAAGGTTAATATCTAAAGGCAAAGAAATTCTTATGTCTAAGAGGTCGGGCGAATTTATAACCTTAAGAGAACTTATAGAAGAGGTAGGTAAAGATGTCGCACGATATATTTATCTTACCAGGAGCAGTAATAGTCCTCTGGATTTTGACCTTGACCTTGCCCTTAAAGAGTCAATGGATAACCCGGTTTTTTATATTCAATATGCATATGTCAGAGCAGGTAGTATTTTAAAACAAGCCCTTATCAAAGGCATAAGAATAAGAAAAGCAGATGATGTTAATTATGATTTGTTATCTTCTAATACTGAGCTCAGGTTGTTGAGATTATTGTCAATTTTACAAGATGAGATTTTACTCGCTGGAATAAAGAGAACTCCACATCGTTTAGCTACAACTTCCAGAAAGTTGGCTGAAGCTTTTCATGAATTTTATCAACTGCATAAAGTAATCGGAGAAAATGCAGAATTAGAACAATCAAGACTCCATTTGGTTATTGGTACCAGATATGCTTTAGAATTAGTACTAAACCTTATGGGAATCACTAAAGTAGAGGAAATGTAAAATGCCTAAGTATATTTTCATTACCGGAGGAGTAGCCTCATCATTAGGTAAAGGTATTACTACATCAGCAATAGGTAGAATTTTAAAGAGCCGTGGTTTGAATGTAACTGCAGTGAAGTTTGATCCCTATATAAATGTTGATGCTGGAACTATGAACCCCTATCAGCATGGTGAAGTTTTTGTCACTGTGGATGGAGCAGAAACCGACCTGGATTTAGGTCACTATGAAAGATTTATTGATATAAATCTTCATAAGTATAATAATGTTACTACAGGAACGGTTTACGAAACTGTAATATCCCGCGAGAGAAGGGGAGAGTATCTCGGTGGAACCGTTCAGGTTGTTCCCCATATTACAGACGAAATTAAGAAACGGATTACCATGGTAGCGGAAAAGGATAATGCTCAAATAGTCTTGGTTGAAATTGGCGGTACTGTTGGTGATATTGAAGGGCTTCCGTTTCTTGAAGCTATCAGGCAATTAAAAAGAGAAATGGGTCACGGTAATAGCCTTAATGTTCATGTAACCTATATTCCATATTTAAAAGCAGCTCAGGAATTTAAAACAAAGCCTACTCAACATAGCGTGAAAGAACTCAGGAGCATAGGGATTCAACCTGAAGTGTTGATAGCTCGCTCAGAAAGACCTATACCAGCAGAACATAAAGAAAAAATGTCGCTTTTTTGCGATGTACCCATAGAAGCTGTTATAGATGTGCCTGATTTAGACACTATATATAGAGCGCCGATCTGTCTTGAAGATACCGGACTCGGAGCAATAATTCAGGAAAGATTAAACTGTCCAAACGGGTCAGCTGATTTAAAAATTTGGAAAGATATTGTTGATAAATCCCAGAATACCTCAAGTGAAATAGAAATTGTACTTGTTGGAAAATATGTTACGATAAAAGATGCTTATTTAAGTGTTGTTGAAGCTTTAAAACATGCTTCTATACACCTCTCAAACAATCTAAAAATAAAATATGTTCCTTCAGAAATTCTGGATACACCTGATTATGAAATTATTTTGAAAAACTCAGACGGAATAATTGTTCCTGGTGGATTTGGAGCAAGAGGTATTGAAGGAAAAATTAATGCTATAAGTTATGCTAGAAAAAACCGAATACCTTTTCTTGGCTTATGTCTGGGGATGCAGTTAGCTGTTATTGAGTTTGCTCGTGCCTGCTGCGGACTAGTAGGAGCACATAGTAGCGAGTTTGATGAAAATAGCAGTTACAAAGTTGTTGACCTGGTACCCGGACAGGAAACAGTAGTTGGAACAGGTGGAAGTATGAGATTAGGTGCTTACAGAGCTGATTTAAAAAATAATACCCGGGCAATACAGCTTTACCAGAAACAGTTTGTTTTAGAAAGACATAGGCATAGGTATGAGGTAAATCCTGATTTTGTAAATATTCTAGAAAATAATGGCTTAATTTTTTCCGGATGGCATAATAATTTAGCTGAAATTTTAGAAATTAGTGATCATCCTTTCTTTATGGCAACTCAATTTCACCCTGAATTTGCTTCAAGACCTACTCAACCACACCCCTTGTTTTCTGGATTTATAGAAAATGCTATTAATCATAAATATAAATAAACGAGGCTAAAATGATTGTGAAAACAGAGTTTGATGAAAATATAAATTCAATATTTAATGTGATCCGTTTTTTGAGGACTTTTTTCTCTGTATCCACCAAAGAAATACAGGATATTATAAATTATTTATTAACTGAAAATGATGAAGAATCTTCTATACATATCCAGGAAGGTATTTGGAAAATACTTAATCCTAAAATAAAAGAGTTGCCATTATGGTCCATAGGAATGATCAAATCCTTTTTTGACAAAAACCCCAGAGATGTTTTTGAAACTCTAAAGAAATTATTGGAAAATGAAGAGAATAGTGAATTCTTTCAAATATGGCTAGAAAATTTTATTCAATATTTAGCATCTTTAGTGCGCTGGCAGGATCCTGATATATTAAAAAGGATTGAATATCTCTATGAGATTATTGATGATAAAGAGAAACTTTCTTATCAAGAAATTAAAAGGGCTTTTTTTGGTAATGAAAAGTATTTTAAAGGAGATGTCGGATTAACCTGGATATTGACACCGGTAATGTCGCTTCCCAGCCCTTGGTTAATGATAATTAACAGATTAGAGGGTAAAATCTGGGAAAAGGAAAGTATCCCCGAGCCCTGATAAATCAAAATTAACAAGCAACATCTCAGCCTTCTTACTTTTGAATTCTCTGAATATTTCCAACTTTACCGACAATTATCAGAGTATCATCCGTTTGAATTGTTTCTTCTGGTTCAGGATTGACGATTATTTTGCCATTCCGTTTTATAGCTAATAAATTAACCTTATCTCTTTCTCTCAACTTACTATCTTTTAAGGTTTTTCCTTTAATGTTGTTAGGTGTTTTAATCTCAGCGATACTTAAATCTTTAGACAACTCCAGAACATCCAATATGTTTGATGTAATTAAAGAATAAGCAGTTCTTATGCCCATATCTCTTTCAGGAAATATGATTTTATGAGCTCCAATTTTTGCTAAAACTCTTCCATGAAGCTCATCATTAGCTTTGGCAATAATCAGGGGAATACCGATCTCCTTCAAAAGAGCGGTGATAAGAATGCTTGCTTCAATATCTTTTCCTATAGCTACAATAACTGTATCGCAATTTGGTATACCAGCTTCCCTAAGAGCAAATTCATTGGTTGCATCTCCAGCGATAGCTATAGCAGGGGTAGTTCTAAAGTTTTCAGCTCTTTCTTCTGTTTTATCAAGTACTATTACATCTGCACCAAGGTTTAATAAAGTTGTAGCTACTGCTGTACCAAATCTTCCCAGACCGATCACTCCACATTGTAAACGACTCATTAATCCTCCTTTATCCTACACTAACCTTTTCTTCAGGATAAGATATTACTGTTTGTTTTACTTTAACTACCAGAGAAAGTAAAAGAGCTAAGGGACCTACTCTACCAGCAATCATAGTAAACATTAGAATTATTTTACCAGTAAAATCAAGATTCGTAGTTAACCCCCTAGATAGACCTACGGTTCCAAAAGCTGAAGTTGTTTCAAATATTATATCTAAAAGTGAGGCTTCTAAAGTGGAGAGCAGGGCAAAGGTAGAAATATATACTAAAATAAAAGCAATTAATATAATTGCTATTGTTTTTCTAATTGTGGAAGAGGGGATGCTCCTGTTCATAATTACTGTCTTTTCTTCTCTTTTTACAATGGACAGAATATAAGCTATCATTATAGCAAAAGTAGTTGTTTTTACCCCACCACCAGTCCCTCCCGGCGAAGCACCAATGAACATCAAAAAAATTATTAAAAAAGAGGTTGCAGGTAATAAACTCGTAGTATCAATAGTGTTAAAACCAGCAGTTCTCGGAGTTACCGCCTGAAAAAAAGAAGCTAATATTTTATCAAATATATTTAAGTTTCCCAGTGTTTTAGGGTTATTGAATTCCAATAGCAAGACTAACAAAGTAGCCAAAATTAGCAACAATGCCGTTGTTCGTATTACCATTTTAGTGTGAAGGCTCATAACACCATTTTTTCTATGGAGAATGATTTCAGATATAGTAATAAAACCTATTCCACCAATTATTATCAGGATAGATATCACTAAAGTTACAAAAGGGTCTGAAACAAACTCAGTAAGGCTCTTAAAGTTTCCCATTATGTCAAAACCAGCATTATTAAAGGCTGAAACTGAGTGAAATAAGCTTTTCCATAAACCATTAATATATCCAAACCTGGGGATAAATCTTATAGATAATAAAAGTGCACCGGCTATTTCAAATCCTAAAACAAAGAATGCAATTAACTTAACTAATTTAACTGCACCCTGAATAGAGTACAAATTTAAAGTATCAGATAGCATGGTTCTATCAAAAATAGAAATTTTTCTTCCTAAAAGCAGTGCTATCATAGTCATAGCTGTCATATAACCTAATCCGCCAATTTGAATAAGCAAGAGGATGATGGTTTGGCCAAAAGTACTATAGTGTGTGCCGGTGTCTACGACAACAAGTCCTGTAACGCAGGTTGCAGAAGTTGCTGTCCATAGTGCTGTAATATAGGTGGTTGGTTTTAGGCTGGAAATGGGTAGGTAAAGAAGAAGAGATCCAGCTAAAATAATAGCCAGGTAACTCAATACAACCAATTGGTAAGGTTTTAGACTACTTTTAACTTTGCTTGTTAAATCCATAAACTAATTTATATATAATATCACTAAAATTCATAATATGCATATTGTAAGGTTATTTTACCAATAGCATGATAATTCTACGGTAACCATATTTTACATAATTAATAATTTCTTTTAAACTTCGGGACTTAAATAAAGTTCTTAAGATATATTTTGGTCTTAGATAAAATTTAATGATGGCTTTTTTTCTCATTCTCAATAATTCATTGGTAGAGAGGAATTTGGTCGCAATAGCCGGAATTGCATGACTGGAAGCATAAGAAGAAGAGGGAAGAGAATCATTATTTACTAAAAGATTCTCCTTTTCCATCATTTCCCTTAACTGAGTTTTTTCAAAGGGAACCGGTATATGAAATTCAACAAAATCTCCATCCAGAACGAGAGAATATTTTATGGTACTGTCAATATCTTCTTTTTTTTCCCAGGGGAATCCAATCATAAAAAAAAGATAGGTTTTAATTCCATATTTTTTTAAAAGCCTCACTGCTTCTATGCCCTGGTTTAAAGTTGTTCCTTTCTTCATTAATTCCAGTGATTTTTCACATCCGCTTTCAATACCTAATGATACAAGAAAACACCCAGATGCCTTAAGTAATTGAATAAGCTCTTCATTTATAGTGTCCACCCTGGAGTTGGTAGCATAGTTAATTTTTAGCTGGCGCTTATTAAGCTCGGTGATTATCTCGTTAACCCACTTTTTATTTAAGGTAAAGGTGTCAGCCCGGAAAAAAAAGTTGGATATATGGTGTTCCCTAACGCAGATTTCAATTTCATCAACAATATTTGCAGGGGATCTATATCTAACTTTATTTCCCGATACGATTGATGCCAGGCAGTAAATACATTGGTAAGGACACCCCCTGCTGGTTTGTATAGTTGTCATGGGCTCACCAGTGTCAGGTCTTATATAAAGTTTATTGTTAAGGAGACTTCTTGCAGGAAAAGGCAAAGAATCAAGATCAGAAATTATAGGTTCGTTTTCGCTTAAATAAATTTCGTTTCCCAGTCTAAAGGAAAGACCTGGGATTTTATTCCACGAAATATCTTTATAGAGCCAGGGAATGGTTAATTCATACTCTCCAGAAAGTACCATATCAACTTCTGGATGAGTAGATAGAAGTTGTTCTTTCCAGTGCTGAGCGCTCACACCTTTAATTATAGTTTGCAATTCGGGTAAATTAATTTTTGCCAATTTTAAAAATGATAAATCTGAATATAGAGTAAACATAGTTGCACTTACCAAAAGTAAATCTGGTTTTAAAGTTAGTAGATCAAAATAAAAATCTGTCACATCCTTTTCTTCTGCAGGATAATCTCTTATATAGGTTCTAAACCCTTCTTTTACCAACCCAGCAGCAATATAAGCAAGGTCAAGAGGCATTCTGGAAACAGTAGCAGTTAAATCCTCCACTGGAACCTGACAACGATCCTCACCTCTTATGTATTTACCTGTAGGAGGATTTATGAGAAGAGCAGTTGTTAAAGGCTTATTCTTCACTAATCTCTAAAGAAAATTCTTTTATGTTCTGCCAATAAGACAGTTCTTTTAAATAAAAAGTCTGAGACATCAATAATTGATAATGCGAATCTTCAACATCTGCCAGTCTTTTCCATATATTTTTTGTTTGAGTATCTTTTGCTTTATGGAATTGTTCTAAATAAAATGTTTTTGCTTCATCCTCTAAGTTTAAAGCAATATTAATTGCCTGTTCTTCTTTTATAGATAAGGTAACCTTATTTGAAGCTTCATATTTTCTAAGAGTTGGAATCAGTTTTTCTACTTCAGAAGAGGGAAAAGTAATTACTAAATTGTGGTTATCACCAGTAATAAAATTTTTTAGCAGTTGATTGAGATATTCGTAGTGGTTAAATTCATCTCGTGCAAGCATAATGAAAACATTTTTTCCTCTGATATCATCATTTTTAATAGAAAAATCCAGATATTTCAACAACGATATCTTTTCACTTTCAATAGCTAACATAAAAGCTTCTACTGCTTCATCACCCATCTAACAATTACCTCCTTAGATTAATCAATTTAATAAGGTATTCCTTTTTTAAGTATGTAACTTCACAAATCACTTTTTTATTTAAGAATGAAATTTTCTTTACATAGCAGAAAAGAATAAAATTATTTTACGGGTTTAGTATATCATTATACTATTCTTGTTTTATTTATTATCATCAATATATAATTTATATATTTACCTTAATAATAAATCTTTATGATAAGGAGGTTCAAAATGATTGTAGCCCGGGGTTCTGAATTGCTGTTTTATTCTTTTGGAGAACATCATCCTTTTAATTCTAAAAGAGCAGAAGTATTCTTTGAAAATACAGTAGATATTCCTGGAATTATATATATAAAACCTATTCAGGCTAACAGGGATGAAATAGGTCTATTCCATACTCCAGACTATATAGAATTTGTTTTTAACGCCTCTTCTAAAGGAATAGGATACCTGGACCATGGAGATACACCAGCATTTAAGGGAGCATACGAAGCTTCAGCGTTTGTAGTTGGAACTACTCTTTATTTGCTTAAGCAATTGATAAATACTAAAGAAAAATATGCTTTTAATCCTATTGGAGGCCTTCATCATTCTATGCGAGATAGAGCTGGTGGATTTTGCATCTTTAATGATATCGGAGTTGCAATTGAATATTTATTTCAAAAGGGATATACAAAAATACTGTATATTGATATAGATGCTCATCATGGAGACGGTGTTTACTATTCTTTTGAAATGGATAACCGTTTGTTTATATGGGATATTCATGAAGATGGCAGATACTTGTACCCCGGAACTGGCAAAAATAATGAAATTGGAAAAGGTCCTGGCGAAGGTACAAAAGTAAATATTAACCTTCCTCCGGGCTCTGGAGATAAAGAGCTCTTAGGATATTTATCCTCTTTAGAGGGTATTTTCAACAAAAGTAAGCCTGAATTCGTGATATGCCAGGTTGGAGTAGATGGTCTGGAAGGAGATCCAATAACACACTTAAAATACACCTTGAAAGGTTATTTAGGAGTTATCCATAAGGTTAAGGAATGGTCACTTCATTATGGTAAAGGAAAGGTTCTATTTCTTGGTGGGGGAGGTTATAATCTTAATAACATCAGTCAGGGTTGGTATGCTCTGATTAAAACTGCTATAGGGAGTTGAAAATGAAAAAGAAATTAATTGTATTTGTTTTAGGTATAATGATACTTCTGCCTTCCAATGTATTTGGATGGAGTGAACATGGGTTAATGACAGCACAGGTAATGGAATCTTTATCCTGGGTAAAAGATTACAAAAATATTACTATTACACCCTATACTTACCAGAAATTTGATAAATCAGTTTACAACGAAAAGTTTATTATTAAATATCTGGAAGGTTCTATTGGAGAAAAAACTGATGCCCTGACCATATTAAGTATTTATTCAGATGAACCCGACTGGGATATGGATACTGATTTAAACCTATCAAAATTTCAACTATTAACAGGAGATTCTCAGGGTTATCGGCATCAAAGATATGTAGCTTTCGGAGGACTGCTAAGAGCAGGTGTTGGCCATAAGCGCGTTCAGCATTTTTACAATTTAAGTCGTATTGCATTCAAAAATAACGATATATACTGGGGTTTCAGATTTTTAGCACGCTCTATTCATTTTATACAAGATTTGACTCAACCCCAACATACCTTACCTGCTCCCCAAAATATAGTAATGAAAGAGATTAAGGATATCAGGAGTTTTACCATAATGTGCCTGAATCACCACACGATATTAGAAGATTACTATCAAGCGACTCAGATTAAAAACAGTAGTGAGGAATACATAAAAACCTTGAGAGAGGCTAAACCAGCAAAAATCAATAACCCATATAAATCTGCTTTAGTTGCTACTACCAGGTCTCGCAAACTGGTAGGTAATTTATGGAAAGAGATGGAGAATTTCTTTGGTTCGGAGCTGTCTGCTAAAAAGAGATTTAAAATAACCCAGGATGAATTGCAGAATTTATTAAGTGATCCAGCTAAACAAGAATCCCGGGTAAAACTTGACCGAACCGTTTTAACAGCTTTGAACCTATTTTCTTCATATAGTAAAGGTCTTATTGAATACGCCAAGAAAGATATAAATTTTTAGAGAAGAAACAGCCTGGAATCGTAAGAAACCAGGCTGTTTAACTGCTAAACTGATAATTATTTAACTTCGTTCAGGTAACTTCGCTCACTTTCTGGTGGAAAAATATTCTCTTCAATCAGCAACCTTGCATCGCATTTCAAGCATCTATTTCCTTCAAAATGAGCTAAATCATCAACCAGGCATTTTTGGACTTCAATAAAACTATTAATTCTGCTGTGTTCGTCTTCATATTCAGGGTAAACCCTGTCTAAATCTGAAAAATTATCTATTCTTCCAATCTGACAGGGAGGTGCCTCGCTAATAGTAAAAATCTCGTCTATCATTCCAGTTCCTCCCAGGAACCGGTCAATGTTTGAGGCAGACTTTCTTCCCTGAGCGATTGCTTCAATAACCGAGGCAGGTCCAAGCACTATATCTCCTGCTGCAAAAACTCCTTTTCTGGTTGTTTCAAGAGTACTCTGATTAACCTGTATAACCCCTCTATTTTGTGAAACACCCCAACCTTCGGGAATTTCTGAAGATTGTCCTATAGCTAATATAATGGAATCAAACTCTCTATCTATATCACACCCTTTTATGGGGATCGGTCTTTTTCTTCCAGATTCATCGGGTTCTCCTAACATCATTTGAGCGCAGGTTATTATAAGGCGCTGTCCATTAGAAACTATTTTAACTGGAGAAGTAAGACACTCTATTTTGATGCCTTCTTCTTCCGTCTCAACAATTTCTTCAGGGTTAGCTGGCATTTCAGCCTGGCTTCTTCTGTATAATACAGTTACTGATTTCGCACCTGACCTGAGAGCTGTACGAGCTGTATCCATAGCTGCATTACCTCCACCAATTACTCCAACCTTATTACCCAGGAGTAACTTTTTTCCTGAGGCAACATCTCTGAGGAAGTTAACACAATCGTAAACTCCTGGTAGATTTTCTCCATCAATACCTAACTTAATACCTAAATGTGCACCGCCAGCTATAAGAATAGCTAAATATTCATTGATCAGCGAATCAAGGTTATCTACCTTAAAATTAGTTTTCACCTGTAATCCCAGGTTTATTATTTCCTGTATTTCGCTATCTAATACCTCCCTGGGTAGTCTATACGCAGGGATTCCATATCTCATCATACCACCCAGTTCTGGCAGTGCTTCAAAGATAGTTACATTATAACCGAGTCTTAGAAGATGATAGGCTGCCGTCAATCCTGCCGGTCCTGATCCAATTATTCCTACAGATTTATTTGTTGCAGGTTTTTTGGTTAGCTTAGACCTCCAGTAACCCCAATCTCCTTTATCTGCAGCAACCCTTTTTAGGTTTTTAATAGAAATAGGAGTGTTGATTTCCTGTCTTCTACAAGTTGTTTCACAGGGATGGAAACATACTCTCCCCAGAGTTGCAGGAAAAGGAACTTTTTCTCTGATTACAGCTAAAGCTTCAGTGTAATTACCTTCTCCTACTAATCTTACATATTTTGGAACATCTATATTTGCTGGACAGTTGTGAGTGCAGGGTACCACATACTTTTCTTTTTCTTCTTTGGGAAGCCATAGGGTATTTTTGTCAAATAGAGCTGCAGTAGGGCACACCTCTACACAGGCAGTACAGAATCGGCACTCAGACTCTCGCAATGGTTTGGAAAACTTTGTTCCAACAATAGAATCGTATCCACGATAAATAAAATCAATGGCTCCTACACCCCTGAGCTCCTGACAAGCCCTGACACATCTACCGCATAAAATACACTTGTCCAGGTCTCTAAAAAATAAAGGTGTATCTAAATCTTTGGGAAGGTCTTTTTGTACTCTGGAGAAACTTAAATTGTTAATACCTAAATAAGCTGATAATGATTGTAATTCACATTTTTGGTTTTTTACACAGGTAAGACAGTCCTGTGGATGTTCAGAAAGTATAAGCTCCATAGCAGTTTTTCTAATTTCGTTTAAAGTTTTAGTGTTGGTTTTAATTTTCATGCCTTCTTGAACAGGAGTCGTACAGGATGTCGGGTAACCTCTCATATTTTCTACTTCTACAACGCAAAGCCGACAAGCCCCAAAAGGAGAAAGAGTAGGGTGGTAACATAGATTAGGTATATAGATTCCTTCTCGTAAAGCAGCTTTCAGTATAGTATCTTCGTCTCTGGTAATTATTTTTTTGTTATTTATAGTTATATTTACATTATTCATTCTTTGATTCCTCTTTTCCAGAAAGCTTTATAACTGCACTGAATTTTGGAGGACAGACCTCCAAACATACACCGCATTTAATACACTTATCCTGTTCTATAACATGTACCTGTTTTACAGCTCCTTTAATAGCAGTTACAGGGCATGCTTTAAGGCAAATAGTGCAGGCTTTGCATTTATCTGCATCAATCTTAAAATATATAAGGTTTTTACAGACCTTTGCCGGGCAAACCTTATCCTGTATATGAGCTATATATTCGTCCTTGAAGTATTTTAAAGTTGTTATAATGGGGTTAGGTGCTGTTTGACCAAGACCGCATAAAGATCCTGATTTAACTTTTTCTGCCAGGTTATGAAGTAGAGTTAAATCTTGTATTTCACTATTACCCTGAGTTATTTTTTCCAACAGCATCAAAAGTTGTTTTGTACCTAATCTACAGGGAACACATTTTCCGCAGGATTCTTTTTGAGTAAAATCGAGAAAGTAGCGTGCGATATCTACCATACATGTTTCTTCATCCATAACTACCATACCACCGGATCCCATGATTGAACCTACGCTGGCTAGGGAATCATAATCAACAGGTAAATCAAGCTTGGTTGAGGGTATACAACCTCCAGAAGGTCCTCCGGTTTGTACAGCTTTAAATATTTTCTCATTAGGAATACCTCCTCCAACTTTAAAAATAATATCATTAAGAGTTATCCCCATAGGAACTTCAATTAATCCGGTATGGTTTACTTTACCTGCCAAAGCAAATGTTTTTGTACCCTTACTATTTTCGGTACCGTAAGAAGAATACCAGTCTGCACCTTTACTCATTATGGCAGACACATTAGCAAAAGTTTCAACATTATTAATTATAGTAGGTTTTCCCCATAGACCTTTTTGAGCTGGAAATGGTGGCCGTGAGCGTGGCATACCCCTTTTACCTTCTATAGAGGCTATAAGGGCAGTTTCTTCTCCACAAACAAACGCTCCTGCGCCTTCTTTAATTTTTATCTTAAAAGAAAAATTACTATTTAATATAGAACTTCCTAATAACCCCATTGCTTCCATCTGTTTAATTGCAATCATCAAACGCTTGATAGCCAGGGGATACTCGGCTCGTACATAAATATAACCTTCAGTGGCACCTATGGCATAAGCTCCAATCAGCATACCTTCAAGAACTGAATGAGGGTCACCTTCCAGGAGAGATCTATCCATAAAAGCACCGGGGTCACCTTCATCAGCATTGCATACAATGTATTTTTTATCTCCATTAGATTTGTAACAGAAATCCCATTTCATGCCAGTGGGGAATCCTCCACCACCTCTACCTCTAAGACCTGATTTTTTTAATTCTTCTATAACTTCTGGTGGCTTAAGAGATAAAGTTCTTTCTAATCCCTTATAACCATCGTTAGCTAAATAGTGGTTTATATTTTCCGGGTCTATAATTCCACAGTTTCTTAAAGCTATACGAACCTGCTCTTTAAAAAAGGGGTGTTCTGAAAAAGGATTTATACCTTCATACTTTAAATTGCTTCGTGTACCCAGGGCATGGTTAAATAGGATTTTATTATTTGAAATATGCTCTTCTACAATCTTTTGGGCAATATCAGAATTTACTTCGTGATATAGGATAGATGAGGCTGAAGGGAGGGTTACATCAACAATAACCTCTCCGTAGCACATTCCAATACACCCTACCTCAAACACTCGAGCTTCAATATTATTCTCCACCAATTTAGTTTTTATGGCTGATAAAACTTCTAGAGCTCCTGCAGCTCTGCCACAGGTTGCCGAACCTACAGTAATTATTGGAATTTTGGGATCCTCAATTTCTTTCCATTCTTGTAAGGCTTTTTCTCTTAAATAATCAAGGTTCATAAGATCATCCTTCCATTTCTGCAATAATATGCTGGATTTTGTTAGGGGTAAGTTTGGCATAGACATTGTCATCAATGGTAGCGCAGGGAGCTAAAGCACAACATCCGATACAAGCAACTCTTTCAACGCTATATTCCAGACCAGGTGTAGTATCCCCATTTTCCAACTTCAATGACCTTTTTACTGCTTCCAGTACTTTTTCACCACCTTTAACATGACAGGCAGTTCCCAAACATACTTTTATTTTATGAAGGGCAGGGGGAGTAAACTTAAATTGAGAGTAAAAGGTAGCTACCGCATAAATTTCAGTTTGAGATATATTAAGTGTTTTAGATATTTTTTCCAACGACTTTTCTGATAAAAAACCTTCTTTCTCCTGAACTTCTTGAAGAATTGGTATTAATTCGCTTCTTTCAGAGTAATCATCAGAAATTGTTTTTACTTCTCCATCCATATTTCATCCTCGCAATTAACTTATAGTTGAGATATAAAACCTATATATTATATCTTAAATAATGCCCATATTTGGTAGATATTTATTCTGGAGAATTATAAATTAACTATCTTGAATAGGCTACTCCTACCCTTAAACAAAATTGTGAAATGGGGCAATTAGAACATTTTGGACTAACAGGCAAACATATATTTTGACCAAAAATAACCAGTAAATCATTAATTTCTATCCAGCAAGATTCAGGAATTACCTTCATCAATTCAACTTCAGTATCATGGGGATTTTTAGTATTAACCAAACCTAATCTGTTAGTGATTTTGTGAACATGAGTATCCACAGCTATGGCAGGTATTTTGTATGCTCTGGATAACACTATATTAGCTGTTTTTCTCCCAACACCTGGAATTGTTAGCAATTCATCAATATTATCAGGTACTTTTCCTTGATATTTCGTAATAATTATCCAGGTTACTTCTTTTATTATCAATGATTTTTTACGATAAAAACCAACTGGATAAATAGCATCCTCAATCACTTTAACCGGCAATTGAATTATTTCTTCAGCATTTTTCGCCAGTGCATATAAACTATTGGTAGCTACATGTGTAACTGCATCTTTAGTTCTTAAACTTAGAAGACAGGAGATTAATACCCAAAAAGGATCATCTGTTTTTTTAATAATTGAAGAAATCATCGTTTGGTTGAACCCGGAAAGGTGTTTTTTTAGTGTGTCTAAAACTCCTGTTAAATCATCTTTATTCATACCAGATATTATATAATATTAAACATATGGTCCTTAGCGATTATGAAATTAAGAAAAGGCTTAAAGCAGGAGATATCACAATTGAACCCATTATCGATTGGGATATCCAGATTCAACCTTCATCAGTTGATCTAAGATTAGGAAACAGCTTTATAGTTTATAAATACACTACCAATATTTTAGATTTAAAAAGTAGTGATTTCTCCCAATACTACGATATTTTAGAAATTACTGATAATGAATCTTTTTTGTTAATGCCCCACTCATTTGTTTTAGGTACTACTCTGGAATGGATAAGAGTTCCTGCTGATTTAGTAGCCAGGGTAGACGGTCGTTCTACCCTCGGAAGATTGGGAGTACTCATACATGCCACAGCAGGGTATGTTGACCCAGGATTTGAAGGAAATATAACCCTTGAGTTATCTAATGCTAATGTGATGCCCATAAATCTATATCCAGGGATGAGAATCTGTCAGATTTCTTTTGAAACTCTACTCGGAATTGTTGATAAACCCTATGGGGTGAACAGGGAGTCTCATTATATGGGTCAAAAAGGAGTAACTCCTCCTTCTGTTTTAAATAAATTAAAATAAATGTCAAGAGTTGGAGACCTCCATCTTCATTCTTTTTATTCTGACGGAGAACATTCAATAAAATCACTTTATGATCTTTCACTCCAGACAGGCTTATCTTTTATTGCTATAACTGACCATGATACTTTAATACATTTTGCTGATGAATTTATCTCATCTTCAGATAGTATTGAAGTAATAAAGGGTGTAGAGATTTCAACTATGGATAATGAGATAGAATACCACATAATTGGTTACTTCCTTTCTCCTGAGAATAAAGCCCTAAAAAATTTAATACAAAGTTTATCAACTTTTAGAGATGAAAGAATAAGGATAATGGTTCGGAATTTAACAAAACAAGGTTTTGAACTTAAATTTGATGATGTTCAAAAAAAAGCCAAAAAGGGTTTTTTATCACGAAACCTCATTGCTGAAATCTTTTTAGATAAGGGGTATATAAAGTCAATACCCGAAGCATTCACTGCTGACTTTATCGGAAATACCAGCAGATCATATATGAAGGGATATCCTGTTTCTCCTGCAATGGTAATTAACACGATTCATCTCGCAGGAGGGATAGCTATATTAGCACACCCAGGAAATACACCTGGAAGAATCGGGGGAGTTGGAATACAGGAATTAACTATGTTAAAAGATGCTGGATTAGATGGCCTGGAAGTATTCCAACCCAAGCACACTCTGGAAGATATAAAAAGATATTTGCATCAAGCAAATATATTAAACCTGGCTATTACCGGAGGTTCTGACTTCCATGGAAAGTATTCCCCTGATATTCAATTAGGAATGGTTAGATTGCCTGAAAAATATTTAGATGCTCTCAAGAAGCTAAAACAGTGATTCTATAACATCTTTAAAATATTTTACCCATCTTTTTCCATAAAAAACTGGATATTTATCTGATAGTAATTTAATTAGTTCATGTTCTTTTTCCATTTTTAACTTCTGTTCTAATTCTGTTTTCCATTTTTCAAACTCCGTAATAGGAGGACCCTGAATATTATTTTTTTCAAAATAGTATTCCTTAACCTCCTCAGGAGTAGCAGTAATCACCCCAATTTCTGTTTCTAAAACCTTTTTCCTGAGAAAAGCACTGGTTAACATTTTTTTATGCCCAATCTCGGTTAATCCAAGGTTGCGAAGACTCTGTAGGTACTTTTCTCGAGAAGAAAGTTCCAATATAAATTTATTTATAGATTCATCAATTTCATTTAAGTCAATGGAAATGCCTAATTCTTTTGCTTTGAGAATTATCAATTTATCTTCTATAACTTTATTCAGGGCCATCGATTTTATTTTTTCAAGATTACTTGCTCCTTCTTCACCTTGAAAAGTCATGCCTATACTTTCAAATCTTTTCTTATAAAAAATAACCTGCTCTTCAACTTCATTTTTAGAAACAATTTGATCTCCTATAATCATATAAGTATCTTTATCTATGATGAATGAATAAATAACAAAAAATGAGGATATTAACACTAAAGATGCAAATATCAGTAAAATTATGATGAATTTAATCTTTTTGCTAATCATATTTAAGATATAATAACATTATTTAAGTTTTTTTAATTATATTTTAGGAGAGAGATTTTTTGAAACAATTAAAAGCAATAAATATTTTAATCTTCATAATTATTCTAACTACCATAACACTATCCGGATGTAAAGTTATATTGCCAGATAAAGAATCACCTATTGAAGGGAACTCTGCTCCAAGTTTTTCACTTAAAGATGGAGAAGGGTTAAGACATAACCTTAAGGATTACCTTGGAAAAGTAATTTTATTAGAGTTTTGGGCAAGTTATTGAAGGCCCTGCATAGAAGGCGGTGCCTTCTTTTCCACCCTTTATGAAGAATATAAAGATTTGAATTTTGAGGTAATCGGAATTAATTTAGATACCCCTGATACCAATAAAGCAATCGCGGATATGGAAGAATTCAAACGAATCAGAAATATTAATTTTATATCACTTTATGACCACGACCTTAAGGTTGCCAAAAAATATAATGTTAAAGGCATACCTGTAACTTTCTTAATTGACCGCCAGGGTTATATAAGAAAAATCTGGTTAGGTTTCAGAATCCAATGGGCTCAAGAGTTCAGAGAGGAGATAGAAAAATATTTAAAAGGAAATATAGAATAATAACCGTAGTGCTATTAGTTGCTTTTTCTTATTGTATTATTTGGGGTATTAGTAGAGAAGAAGTAGTCATTGTTTTTAAAAATGCCATTTTAGTATGCTTATCCTGTATGGGTTTAAAGTAACTTGAAATTGAATATATTGTTCCGTTTCAGATATCTCATACAACCAATTAGCGCAATATTTTTTAACCTTCCTTTTTTAGCTCCTTGTTTAAGGCAGGTTCCTGTTCCAGTTTTTAATTGTTATGCTTGTCCCCTGGCCTCTGGTGCTTGTCCTATTGGAACTATTCAACATTTTTTTGTTTTAAAGATTCTTCCTGTTTATACAATCGGAGTATTAGGCTTTATTGGAGCTCTTTCAGGAAGGTTTAGTTGTGGATTTCTTTGTCCCTTTGGATATTTTCAAGACTGGATATATAAAATTAAATCCAAAAAGCTTTTTCTTCCACATAAGCATTTTCTAACTTATATAAAATATCTTTCTCTGCTAATTTTAGTAATAATTATTCCCTACATTACTGGTGAACCCTGGTTTTCTAAACTATGTCCCTTAGGAATGATCCAGGCTGGTATCCCTTTGACAATTTTTGACCAAAGTTTACAAAGTTTAATTGGACCGCTTTTTTATTTAAAAATTATAATACTCGTTGCTGTAGTTGTAGCGGGTATAGTAATTGAAAGATTTTGGTGTCGGGTAATATGCCCACTTGGAGCTATTTTTGGTTTATTTAACTCTACCAGCCTTGTTAAAATGAAAGTAAACCAACAAAATTGTAATGATTGTGGAGTGTGTATTAAAATTTGCCCCGCACATATTGATATCCATAAAGAAGCTAACTCCCCTGAATGCATCCGCTGTTTGAAATGTACTTCAACCTGTAAAAATATAACCCTTAACTTATATTAATTTAACTCGTTTTCTGGAAATATAAGCTGTATTTCTCTTTTTGCACTTTCCTGAGAGTCAGAGGCATGAATAGCGTTGTTTGGTAATCCTTCTCCAAAGTCCCCCCTTATGGTACCAGGTAAAGCCTTTTCAGGATTGGTATCTCCGCAAATAGACCTTAAAGTTTTGACTGCGTCTTCACCTTCAAGTATAAATAAAACAACCGGACCGGAAGACATAAACTCAATCAATCCAGCTAAAAAAGATTTTCCTATATGCTCCTTATAAAGTTCATCAAGAATGTGTCTCCGTAAATACACCATTTTTAAATGAGTAATGGTTAATGGATAATTTTCAATCTTACTTATGATTTTTCCTATCAATTTTTTTTCTACTGCATCTGGTTTGATAATTCCAAGCGTAATTTCTTTCACTTATTATTAAATCTCCTTTGATAAAATAGTGTTTATTATTATAATTATATAGAATGAAGAAAATTATATTATTGTTTCTGATTTCTTTTCTATTTCTAAGCGGTTGTAGCGAAAAATTGGAAAGAAAAGTTTATAAAACCAATACAGTTCCTTATTATCTGTATATATACAATGGTAAAATATTTGCAATTGGTGAAAACAAGTCTGGAGACCTAACCTGGACACTAACGGAAATGATTAATGATGGTTTTCTTGAGTTAGTTGTCTTAAAAAACCCTCCTCAATTTCCCATTTTAATAAAGGAAAACCTCTTTATTTTTGGTGATAACCTCAGAATTAATTTGAACAATAGACAAGTTTTTAATTTAACATGCCCTGAAGGTACTCCCAGCATAGTATTGATGGAAAACAATACTTTAGTTGCCCAGTTTTCCCAAAAAATATGGTTTTATCATGAAGACACAAGTAAAGATATCGCTATTCCAGAAGATTTCAGCCTTATTAATATTAATAAGGAAGAGATGGTTTTTTTTGATAATAAACAGACCCTGTATTTTACTGATAGAGAATTTAATATTACCAGGGAAATGGGAATTCTTATTAACCGGGATGAAAAGAACTACATATTAACCATGAATCCTCATGAGGGATTCGCCATAAGCAGCCAGAGATTAACTAACCTATATTACAATTTAGCAAACCAGCTAACTACTATTAGTATTAAGGATAACATTAATGACATTCTGTCTACCCCTGAAGAGATAGTGTTAATAGGCAATAAAGTATATTTATTGGATCTTCAAGGAAATTGCAAACCTGTTTATACTCCAGATAATCAATACCTGAATTATGATAAATCTTTTGATGGAGAAACAATTAAAATATTATTCACTAATTCTCTGGTAAATAAATCAGTGGTTTTATCTATTTCTAAAAATAAAAAAATTAACATTAAAAATTACAAAGTAAAATTTATTTCTCTTGTTCATAATCAGGATATGGTAGTCTTAGGTTCTGAAACCGAAATAATTCAGATTAATAATCGTATTATAAATTAGATAAACTTAAGGAGGTATTAAAATGACTGAAAATGAAACTGATAATGTTATAAACGAAAATAATGAAAATCTTAGTGTCAATGAAGAAACAAATTTTGAGGTTGCCCAGAAATCTGTTCCAACAAAAACTATAACTGATCCGATGAAAAGATTAATTCTATACTTTTTTATTGCAAGCTTGTGCGGAGTCTTGGCTGGAACATCTTTAACCGGGTATTACCTAATAAAATACCAACCAGCATTCGTTTTCCAACAACCGACTTATAAGTTTGAAGGAGCAGTATATGAGGAAAACTCAGCAATTATTGATGCTATTTCTAAAACCAAGGAAGCTATATTGAGCGTGCAAACTGTAAGGTTAGAGGAAGGCTTTTTCTTCAGGGCTATACCTACAAGAGGGACTGGTTCAGGCGTGTTAATTAGTCCTCAGGGTTTAGTGATCACCAATAATCATGTAGTTGATGGAGCTACTTTAATTGAAGTGGTAACCCTTGATGGAGAAAAATATGAAGTTGAGGTGTTAGGAAAAGATGCTATTTCGGATATCGCGGTCCTCAAAATAAAATCTACAGACGTTAAATCCTTTCCTTATGTTAAGTGGGCTGATTCCAATTCCATAAAAGTTGGTCAAAGGGTTATAGCAATTGGAAACCCATACGGACTTTCTCACACAGTGACAACTGGTGTAGTAAGCGCTATAGACCGCTCAATTGAGGTTAACAGTGGAAGATTAATAGTGGGGTTAATACAAACAGATGCTGCAATTAATCCGGGAAATAGCGGTGGGCCTTTGATAGACCTTAACGGTAATGTGCTCGGTATAAATACTGCAATTATTGAGGGAGCACAGGGAATAGGTTTTTCAGTTTCCTCCAATGTTGCCCAGAAAGTGACCGAAGATATTTTAACTTTTGGTGAAGCTGTTTGGCCCTGGTTAGGGATTTTCGGGCAAACAGTAGATGACGCTATATCTAAAAGTGAGAATCTTAAAGTTAATTATGGAGTTATTATAAGACAGATTGAAAATAATACTCCTGCTTCACAGGTGGGTTTAAAAGTTGGAGATGTCATCATTGCTATAAATGAAAGAAGAGTTACTAATATGAACACTCTGACATCAATTATAAGAAGTTACAGGGTAGGCGAAGAAATTGAATTAGAAGTTTATAAAACAGGGGATGATTTAGTAAAAATAAAGTTAACACTTGCCAAGAGAAGGGCGTAATCATAGAAGCGGTCATACCAAAACCTTATAAAATTAGCCATTAAATGTTAAATAGAAATATATTTTTAGGAAATATTTCAGAATAGAGTTGTTGAAAATAATTTTCATTTTTACTTGATCTGACTTAAAAGTCAGTTTGCAAATATTTGACTTTTAGTATAAAATAATATATATTTAATCGCTTTTTGTAAACGGTTTTTATCTTCGTTTTCAAAAGCACTTTATTATTTATAGACTAAGATGAAAGGGGTGTGGGCGATGCAACCACTTGGTAAGCATTATTTAATTGAAGTTTCTGGGTGTGCCCCCCATGTCCTTGATGACATGGAAAAAATTAAAACTATAATGTTAGAAGCAGCGCTAAAAGCAAATGCTGAAGTAAAAGAAGCAATATTTCACCGATTTAGTCCATTTGGTATTTCCGGGGTAGTGGTCATTTCCGAATCGCATGTGGCAATCCACACCTGGCCAGAGTATGGCTATGCTGCTGTGGATATTTATACTTGCGGACAAGAAGCTGAACCCTTAAAAGCTCTTGAGTATATTACTGAAAAATTCGGAGGCAAAATAGTTATATCTATATTAAATAGAGGCATTCCTTCGGGGAGAGGTAGCTATACTCATTCTGGCTCATTTGGTCTTGAAGAATTAGAGGACATTATAGATGTCTGAACAAAAATGGTTTGATGAGATATTCAATCCCTTTGAAGTTCACAGACATTACTATAAAGAGATAATTTATTCAGGGCAAACACAGTATCAAAAAATTGAAATTTATTTAAGTCCTGTTTTTGGTAAAATGTTAGTTATAGATGGAGAAGTTCAATCTTCTCAAATAGACGAATATATTTATCACGAATCACTTGTCCATCCAGCGATGATTCTCCATCCTCATCCCCAGCGTGTAGGAATTATTGGCGGAGGTGAAGGGTCAACCCTCAGGGAAGTATTGAAGCATAAATCGGTAGAAGAAATTGTGATGGTGGATATTGATGACGAGATTGTAAAAACCTGCAAAAAATATCTTAGTGAATTTCACCGTGGAGCATATGATGATAATAAGGTTAAACTGATTATTATGGATGCCCGAAAATACATAGAAAAAGTTCCTGAAGGTTACTTTGATGTGCTAATTTCTGACATTGTTGAGCCATACACACTTGGTCCAGCCTCTTATCTATTTACTAAGGAATTTTACTATATGATTCAAAAAGCCTTAGGTGAAGAAGGGGTTTTTTCTTTACAAGCTTCCCATCTCAGGATTACTGATTATTACCTGCATAGCAGTATAAGTAAAACTCTTAAAACCATCTTTCCTATTGTAAATTCATTTGGAGCATATGTACCATCTTTTGATACCAATTGGGGATTTATTTTAGCCACCAATAAAAAAGACCCCTTATTATTAACCGTTAACAAGGTAAATGAGCATATTTCTGAAAAGGTAAAGGGAATTCTGAAATTCTATGATGGTGAAGCTCACCAGCATATTTTTAGCATTGACAAAACATTACGCTCCTTAATTGAAACAGAAGGTAGAATTATAAGTGATTCTGAACCCTTAACTTTGAGTCCCAGGAATTTCGAGTAAAGGAGACTAAGATGCTTTTAAAATGGCTTGGTCATGCCTGCTTTTATTTAGAATATAGTAAAGTTAGATTTGTACTGGACCCCTATAAAGAGGGTATGGGTTATCCTGATTTAGATACCATTGCAGACATAGTAACTATAAGTCATAATCATTTTGACCATAATAATCATCAGGTAATCAAAGGTAATCCCAGGGTTTTAACTGGTCCCGAAAAAGTTTTAGTAAATGGCATAACCTGTTACGGGATTCCAGTTTATCATGATATGACGCAGGGCAGTCAAAGAGGGAATAATATAATTTTTGTACTCGAAGGTGAAGGGCTAAAAATAGCTCACTGCGGAGACCTCGGGCATCCCCTTCCCGTAGATGTAGTAGAAATATTATATGGACTGGATATCCTTTTGATTCCAGTAGGTGGAGTTTATACCATAGGATCTGAAACTGCCTTTCAAATAATAGAAGCAATTCAACCTAAAATTACTGTTCCTATGCATTATAAAACAGATTATGTGAAACTTAATATTGAACAGGTTGATAACTTTCTAAAATATTTTGATTCTAACAAAGTCAAATACCTTAACCAACTTGAATTTAGCATAACTTCAGATTACCTGAAAAACATTTCAGATGAAATCTGGGTTTTATCTTATTAATTTGGATGTTATAGTTTTAGGGGGAAGTAAAGAAGCTTATTGGTCCAAAGAGGGTGTTGACAATAAAACCCTTTTAAAAATTGGTTCTCAAACGATCATAGAAAAAATACTGGTTACCCTGAAAGAGATTAATTTTAATAAGGTAATTTTAACTGGTGATTCAACTTTACCTGTAAATATCAGAAATATGGCTGATTTGTTTATAACTGGAAATGAAATCTGGGAAAAAATTGATGCAGTAATGAAAGTAACCGACTCAGATGAGTTTATGATTATTTCTGGTGATATACCCCTAATAAAAAAACATATATTAGAAGAGGCTTTATCTCTATATCGTGAACACCATCCTGATATCCTTCTCTTTGTTGTATCTAAAGATTTAGTAGAAAAGAAATTTCCTCGTTTTAAAAAGAGTTATTTTTTCCTGGATAGGCAGGAATGTAAAAATGGCAACCTAATTTTCTTTAATAGAAATTCATACAATAATATTAACAAATTGGTAATTCCTTTGATAAAAAGCAGAAAGGCTTCATTGCCAATTTCATATTTAAAGATTGGCGGACCCATAATTACCTATAAGTATTTAATAAAAACTCTCACCATTAAGGAGGTTGAAAATAAGATAAAGCAACTCACAAATCTAAATTGCCGGGTTTTATTTTTCCAACATCCAGAGATAGTTCTTGATGTTGACAGAGATAAAGACCTGGTATCTGTTAGAGAGATATTGAATATCTCTTAAAATATTGACATTTTTGAATAACATCTTTACAATTTTAAGGAATTTAATTATAGGAGGACACATGAAGTGAATGAAGCTGATACAAAAACTACTGAGCTTGATGAATACAAAGACCAGATTGAGATAATTGTTGACAAATATGCAGTACGAAAGGGTGCTTTAATTGCTGTTCTTTATGAAACTCAAAATTTAATTGGTTTTTTACCCAGAGAAGTAATAAAATTTATATCAGACAAAATGCATATTCCTGTAAAAGAAGTTTATGGCATAGTAACTTTTTATAATTTTTTTACCATGAAGCCTAGAGGAAAATACCCTGTCGCTGTCTGCCTGGGAACCGCATGTTATGTGAGGGGTGGCAGATTAGTTCTAGATACTATCAAGAAATCTTTAGGTATTCAAGAGGGTGATACCACAGAAGACCGTAAATTTTCTTTAGAACTGCTTAGGTGCCTGGGGGCTTGTGGTTTGGCTCCGGTAATGACCATTGGAAAAGAAGTTTACGGACGTCTGACACCTGTAAAAGTTAAAGCAATTATAGAAACCTATTCTTGAAAGAACTTTCTCTGAATATTCTAGACTTATTAGAAAACTCTGCTGCTGCCAGAGCGAATAATGTTTTGCTGGTAATTAATGAAAATATTAATAAAATTCATGTTGAATTAAAGGATGACGGATCAGGAATTAGTGGTAATCCAAACAGATTACTTGACCCTTTTTATTCTTCAAAAAATAAAAAAATCGGTTTAGGCTTACCTTTTATTAATGAAATCGTAACTCTTTGTCAGGGTAATATGGACATTCAAAGCAAGCCAGATTCAGGCACAAAAATATCTTTTAAACTACCTAAAGGTTGCATTGACCTTCCACCGTTAGGGAATATCGTATCTACTATTATTACTTTTATCACGCTTCACCCTGAAATTAATCTTAAATATGAGCATATTTGTGAAGAAAAGTTATTTGTATTTGACTCTCAAGAATATAAGGCCTTGCTTGAAGATGTTCCAATTAACCATCCTGAAGTGTTAAAAATGTTAGAAAGTTATCTTGAAAATAATCTTAAAAATCTGTATGGAGGTAATTGAAATGAAGTCATTAGAAGATTTAAAGAAATTAAGAGACCAGATCAGAGATGATATGAAAATCAGAGATAAAGGAGAAAGAGTGAAGATAACCATTGGCATGGGAACAACTGGTATTGCTTCTGGAGCTCGAGAAGTTCTCAAAACAATAGTTAATGAATTAGAAACAAGAAACTTCAGCGATGTTGAAATTTTACAAACCGGTTCTATTGGGCTTGATGCTAAAGAGCCTCTTTTAACGGTTGAAAAACCTGGTCTTCCTAAAGTTACTTATGGACTGGTAACTATGGAAATGGCAAAAAGAATTGTTGTTGAACATGTAATTAACAGCCAGATAATCGGAGATTGGGTAATCAGATCTTCTTAGTTTTAGTTTAAGGAGTGTAATTATGAAATTATTTAGAATACATGCTTTGGTTTGCGCTGGTACGGGTTGTATCAGTTCAGGCTCAAAGACATTAGAAGAGGCTTTGAATGAACAATTACAAAACTATAACCTCAGCGATGAAGTTCAGGTAATTGAAACAGGATGTCGCGGAGCTTGTGAACAGGGACCTTTGATACTTATTTATCCCGAAGGCGTTATCTATAGAAAAGTCGGTACTGAAGATATAAAAGATATCGTTGAAGAGCATTTCTTGAAAGGTAGATTAGTTGAAAGATTGCTTTTTACGGAACCAGGAAAAGACCAGGTTATTCCAACAATAGATGAGGTTCCTTTCTTTAAAAAACAGGCAAGGTTTGTTCTTCAAAACTGCGGAACTATTGACCCTTATAAGATAGAAGAATACATCGCTCGTGATGGCTACTTCGCTTTAGCAAAAGCTCTTTACGAGATGTCTCCTCAACAGGTCATTGAAGAAATTAAAACTTCAGGGCTTAGAGGTCGTGGTGGAGCAGGATTTCCCACCGGGTTAAAATGGGAATTCTGCAGTAAAGCTGAAGGCTCACCGAAATACATAATTTGTAATGCTGACGAAGGAGATCCAGGAGCATTTATGGATAGGAGTATACTTGAAGGTAGTTCTTATTCCGTAATTGAAGGAATGACTATTGCCGCCTATGCTATTGGTGCTACCAAAGGATATGTATATGTAAGAGCTGAATATCCTCTGGCTATAGAAAGGATGGAATGGGCTATAAAGGAAGCAAAAAATAAAGGTCTTTTAGGCAGCAATATATTAAACAGTGGATTTAACTTTGATATTGAGATTAGAATCGGAGCTGGAGCTTTTGTATGTGGAGAGGAAACAGCTCTATTAGCTTCAATTGAAGGTAAAAGAGGAGAGCCTAGACCAAGACCACCTTATCCTGCTCAAAAAGGACTATGGGATAAACCAACCGTAATAAATAATGTGGAGACCTTAGCTAATATACCCTTGATTATATTTCACGGGTTTCAATGGTTTAGGAGCATGGGTACGGAAAAATCGCCGGGTACCAAGGTTTTCGCACTTGCGGGAAAAGTAAATAACTCTGGATTGGTAGAAATTCCGATGGGACTTCCCTTAAAAGATGTTATTTATGAAATCGGTGGAGGTATCCCCAAAGGAGAAAAATTTAAAGCAGCTTTAACTGGGGGTCCATCTGGCGGTGTCATTCCTTCTCATATGATAAATACCCCCTTAGACTTTGAATCTCTTGCAGCTATAGGGGCTATTATGGGATCAGGGGGGTTAATAGTCGTTGACAATTCAAGTTGCATGGTAGATTTAGCAAAATTTTTCCTAACCTTTACGGCTGATGAATCTTGCGGTAAATGCCCTCCCTGTCGGGTGGGTACACGTGAATTATTAAAAATATTAAATAGAATAACACGTGGGCAAGGAAAACTGGAAGACCTTGATTTAATTGAATCTATTGGCTTAATGATAAAGCAGACATCTCTATGTGGATTAGGCCAAACTGCTCCTAATCCAGTTTTATCAACTTTGAAACATTTCCGAAAAGAATATGAAACTCATATCATTGATAAGCGTTGCCCTGCTGGTGTTTGTGATTCTCTAATGATATCTCCCTGTGAAAACGAATGTCCTATCAACTTGAATGTTCCTGCTTATTTACAGCTCTGTCTTGAAGGTAAAATATTTGATGCTTACAGTGTGATAATAGAAGAGAACCCTCTTCCAGCAATTTGTGGAAGGGTATGTCATCGTCCATGTGAACATGTATGTAGAAGAAATCAAGTTGATACTCCTGTAGCTATTGATGATGTTAAAAGATATATTGTTGATTATGTTTACAGCCATTGGGACGAGTATCAGCTGTATTTAAAAGAGAGAGGGGTAAAGAAACTCGCATCTAATAATCACCGAGTTGCTATCGTAGGGTCAGGACCTGCAGGTTTAACAGCCGGTTATTTCTTAGCTAAACTTGGATATAAGGTAACTATTTTTGAGGCAAAAAGTGAAGCTGGGGGTATGTTAAGGTATGCTATACCTGAATATAGACTTCCTAAAGAAATACTCAGGAAAGAAATAAAAAATATTACCGATTTAGGAGTAGATATTAAACTAAACACCAAAATAGGTATTGATATCAGCCTTGAAGAACTAAAACGCGAAGGATACGCAGCAGTTTTGGTTGCCATAGGAGCCTCTAAGGGGCAAACACTGAAGATTGATGGAAGTAACCTTAATGGAGTCTGGTCAGGTTTGGAATTTTTAGATAAGGTGAATAGCAATGAAACCATAGTTATAGGAGAAAGAGTAGTAGTAATTGGTGGAGGTAATGTGGCAATAGATGCAGCTAGGTCTTCTCTAAGATTGGGAGCAAAGGAAGTAACCATTCTTTATCGCAGAGAAAAAGAAGATATGCCTGCTGACCACAGAGAAATTGAAGAAGCTGAACATGAAGGCATTAATTTTATTTTATTAGGTGCGCCCACCTCCATAGTCGGTGAAAATGGTAAAGTAACAGCTATCAAATACGCAAAAATGACACTCGGTTATTTTGACGACAACGGAAGAAGAGTCCCTATTGCTACTAACGAGGAAATATTGAAGTATTGTGATACTGTCATTCTTGCTGTTGGACAATCCATAGAAACCGAAGGCTTACTCATGGAAATTGGAATTCAATTAGCCAAGAATGGGCAGGTTATTGTTAACCACCACACTTTGGAAAGTTCTATTCCTATGGTTTATGCTGGAGGAGATGTAGTAACCGGTCCAGCCACAGTCAGTGGTTCTATGTCTCAAGGAAAGAGGTTTGCTAAAACTATTGATGCTTTCTTTAATGGTGGTGAAGATCGGCTTTCTCAACTTAAAACAGTTTACGACTTTGCTTTTGCAATTCCACCCGAGGAAGAAGTTCCGGTTAAAAGGCAAGAACCCGAAATGCTTTCTTCTGCTAAAAGAATAAGTAATTTTAAAGAAGTTGTTAAATCTTTTAACTCTAAACAGGTTATAACTGAATGTGGTAGATGTTTAAGATGTGATGTAAAGGAGGTTACAGATGAAGAATGAAGAAGTAGGACAATTGATCAGGGAATATAAAGAGACCGGGGAACCTTTGCTAACTTTATTACATAAAATTCAAAATTTATTCTCTGATAATTATTTACCTGCTGAAGTTTTAAAAACTGTAAGTAAGGAACTTAAAATACCAGTTAGTTCACTTTACTCTACAGCAAGCTTTTACTCTATGTTCTCGCTAAAACCCAGAGGAAAACATATTATCAAAATATGTTCTAGCCCTCCCTGTAAACTTGAAGAGTATGATTCATTAGTTGAAGCTATAAGTGAGAAATTAAATTTAGGTATTGGAGAAACAACTTGTGATGGTCAGTTCACTCTTGAAGAACAATCCTGCCTTGGATTATGTAGCTTAGCTTCGGTCATGATGGTAGATAGTGATATTTATAAAAATGTTACTGTTACACAGTTACCTGAGATTCTTGATGCTTATATGGAGGAATAAAAGATGAAAATTTATAGACTTCATGTTTTGTTAAGTACCGATTCCAGAAGCATACTTAGAGGAGCTTTTGAAGTTGAAACAAAACTTAAGGAAGAAATCATCAAAAAAGGATTAGAAAACGAGGTGCAAATTCTTAGAACCGGTGGCTGGGGAATTGAAGAAGGAGTGCAATTAACTGTTTATCCAGGTGGACTTGTCTATGTAATAAATAATATAGATGATATACCTTATTTGGTTGAAGAGCATTTCCTCAAAGGAAGACCTGTAAAAAAATTAATGTATGAAATTGACTTACCAGCAAAAGTGAAAATGGATGTTCCAATTGAAGAAGAAATAATGAAGAAACAAACTCGTATTATTCTAAGAAATGTTGGACTCATTAACCCTGAAGATATTAAAGAGTATATTGCCCACGATGGTTATCAAGCTTTAGCTCATGTTTTATCAACAATGACACCAGAGCAGGTAATTGCCGAAGTGAAAGCTTCAGAACTATTAGGCCGTGGTGGTGCGGGATTTCCTACAGGTTTTAAGTGGGAATTAACAGCTAAAGCCCTGGCAAAACCAAAATATATTATTTGTAACGCAGATGAAGGAGAGCCGGGTACTTTTAAAGATAGAGTGATTATGGAAGGTGATCCTCATTCTATCATTGAATCTATGAGTATTGCAGGCTATGCTGTTGGGGCTAATAAAGGGTTTATTTATGTACGCGGAGAATACGATCTCTCTATTGACAGATTAAACTTGGCCATTAAACAATCAAAAGAAATTGGATTATTGGGGAATAATATATTAGGGACTAATTTTGATTTTGATGTAGAAGTAAGAATAGGTGCAGGTTCTTATGTATGTGGTGAAGAAACTGCTTTAATGGAATCTTTGGAAGGCAAGAGAGGAGAACCTCGTTCAAAACCACCTTATCCTTCCACTGAAGGTTTATGGGCAAAACCAACAGTTATAAATAATGTGGAAACTCTCGCAAACATACCGCTTATTATTTTAAAAGGTGCTGAATGGTATAGAAGTCTGGGTGTTGAAGGCTCAAGAGGAACTAAAGTGTTCACCCTTTTTGGAGATGTAAATGCTAAAGGAGTAATAGAGGTACCTTTTGGATTTACTTTGAAAGAACTTATATACGAAATCGGTTACGGCATCAAAGGTGGTAAAAACCTTAAATTAGTTCAACTTGGCGGTAGCTCAGGAAGCTTTATCACACCCGACCACCTGGATGTTCCAATTGATTGGAATTCTGTAAGGAAAATCGGAGCAGGGCAGGGCTCTGGAGCAATTCTTGTTTTAGACGAAACCAGGTGTGTAATAGATTTCCTAAAAAATCTACTCGCATTTTTCAATCACGAATCCTGCGGTAAGTGCGTTCCCTGTAGAGTAGGTTTACCAAAAGCTTTAGATCTACTTAACAGGGTTACTTCTGGAAATGTTGAAATTAATGAGCTTGATTTCATGGAAAACTTAGCTAATGTTATGAAAAATACCTCATTTTGTGGATTAGGTCAGGCAGCTGCCAACCAGATACTTGAATCTTTAAAATACTTTAAAAGTGAATTTATAAATCACATAGAAACTGGATATTGCCCAGCAAATAAATGTGGGAGGTTATAAAAATGGGAAAATTATTGTTAAAAATTAATGGAAATGAAATAGAAGTAGACCCAGGTTTAACAGTATTGCAGGCAGCTAAGACTTTTGGTATAGACATTCCCACCTTATGCCATCATGACCAATTGAACCCTATTGGAGCCTGCAGGCTTTGTGTGGTAGAAACCAAGCAAGGTACACTGCAACCTGCTTGCACTCTTCCAGCTACTCAAGGTTTAGAAGTAGAAACAGAATCACCTCGGGTTGTAGAAACACGAAAGTTTATTCTTAACCTGCTATTTGCTGAAAGAAACCACTATTGTATGTACTGCGAAGTATCGGGAGACTGTGAACTACAAAATATGGGATATCGGTATGGTATAGACCACTTTGCCTTCTCACCTTACCAGAATAAATTCCCTACCGACTTCGGACACAAATATATACTGTTAGAACACAACCGCTGCATTCTATGTAGAAGATGCGTTCGTGCCTGTTCAGACTTGGCCGGTCACTATGTTTTAGGTATGGTTAATCGTGGCGCACATACCATGCTTTCACCTGATATGGAAAGTCCTCTTAAAGCTTCGTCGTGCGTTTCCTGCGGTGTTTGTGTGCAAGTATGTCCTACTGGTTCCTTATCTGATAAGATTGGTGCTTATCTAGGCAAAACTGCAGAAATGACAAAAACAAAATCTGTATGTGCTAACTGTAGTATGGGTTGTGGAATTTTAGCTTTTACTAAAGCAAATCATTTGATAAAAATTTGGGGCGATTGGGAATCTTCTGTTAATCATGGAATCCTCTGTGAACTTGGTAGATTTACACCCTTATATGAAAAAAGAAAAAGAGTATCTCATCCAATAATCAGGCAAGAAGGTAAAAGAGAACTAATAACTTACGAGGATGTTATTAAAAAAGCTGCTTTAAAACTTAAAGAAGCTAAAAACCCGGGCGGACTTATTAGCCCTAAAGCTACCAATGAAGCTCTTGAAGTCTTTAATCAACTTTTCTCAACTTCTCTCAAATCTAAAAATACTGGTTTAATGGAAAATTACAACGAGAAGGTAATTGAACTATCCAGTGATGGCTGCCTGGAAGACATACTTACTGCAGAAGCTATAGTACTTTATAAAGTTGACCCCTCAACTTCTCACGGAGTAGTTGCTTCCTGGGTGAAAAGAGCAGTAACCAATGATGCTAAACTCTATATTGTTACTGATGATGAAAATTCCTTATCCTTTTATGCTTCAGAAATCTTCAAGACCTCCGAGGCTGGTAAATTAGTCAACACCCTCGGGAATAATAATAAAGTTGTCGTAATTCTGAATCCCCAGGTTGAATCAACAGATTTAGAAACTCTTGAGAAAGTTAAAGCCGTTTTTCTTCCACTTTATAAGTCAGCAAACTCTATGGGAGCAGTTAAGCAAGGATTAAATAGTACTTTTGGTAAAAGTGATGTATCCTTAATAGTAGCTTCTGACTCCAGCGGTGACTCTAACCTGCTGGCTTCCTTAAAAGATATTGGTTATTTAATTGTAATAAGCAATTTTGTTTCACCCCTGACTGAAAGAGCAGACTTAATTATTCCTTCTGCAACCTGGCTGGAAACCTCGGGAACCATCACCAACTTAGAAGGTAAAACTCAGATTATTTCATCAATCATTGAAGCTCCCGAAGGTGTGAAAACAGACAAAGCCATTATTGAAGATCTAATTAAAGCTTTAGGTTAAAGGAGGATAAAGTGGCAAAAGTCAAACTTGCATCAACCTGGTTAGAAGCATGTGCAGGTTGTCATATGTCTATACTTGACATGGACGAAAGAATTGTTGAATTAATTCAGGCAGGCGTGGAGTTCACCTCCACTCCTGTAACTGACTTAAAACATCCACCCGAAGAAGGGGTAGATATTGGAATTATTGAAGGCGCTATTGGAACAGACCTTCACGAAGAAGAAGCCAGACATTTGAGAAAAAAATGTAAAATATTAATCGCTATCGGAGACTGTGCTGTTTTTGGTGGAATTGCCACCATGCGCAACTACTTTAGCAAAGAAGAACTTCTTACCAGAGGGTATATTGATACAGAAAGTACTAAAAATGGTAAAATTCCCACCTCAGATGAACTTGGCAAATTACTCCCCAAAGTAAAAGCAGTTAAAGATATTGTAAAAGTTGATTTCTTTATACCTGGTTGCCCACCTCCAGCTGATTCTATCTATACTGCTCTTAAAGAATTGCTGGAAGGAAGAGTACCTGTTTTAAAGGGTGATTTACTAAAATATGATTAGGAGGAACCTATGGGCGAAAAAATAACTATTTCACCAGTTACCAGAATAGAAGGCCATGCCAGAGTTACCATTTATCTAAATGATTACGGGAAGGTAGATAAAACTTTTGTAAATGTTGACCAATTTAGAGGTTTTGAAAAATTCACCCAGGGAAGACCTTATTTTGAAATGCCTCAAATAACACCGCGTATTTGTGGGATATGCCCTGTAAGTCACCATTTAGCAGCCGCTAAAGCTTGCGATGCTTTAATTGGTGTAGAACCCCCAAAGCCAGCAAAATTATTACGCGAACTCGTACATATGGGTCAATATGTTCAATCTCACGCCATGCATTTCTTTCATCTTGCAGGTCCAGACCTTTTATTAGGTTGGGACAGCGATCCTGCATTAAGAAATGTGGTAGGATTAGTTTTAGCTAACCCGGAATTAGCTTTAAAAGCGGTCAAGCTACGCAAATATGGACAGGAAATCATTGCTAAAGTTGCTGGAAGAAGAATCCACCCCACCTTTGCTGTTCCAGGCGGGGTAAATACACAGCTTTCTGCTGAAGTTAGAGATAGCATTCTTTCAGAATTAGATACCATGATTGCTTATATTCAGGAAGGCATTTCTATTGCTAAGACCTGGATAGGAGCTAATATGGATACAATAGAAAAGTTTGGCAAATTTCCCAGTGGATACCTTGGATTAGTAAATGAGGGTGATAGTCTTGAGCTTTATGATGGCACTTTAAAATTAGTAGATTCGGAAGGGAAAGTTAGGGAAAGATTTAAACCAGCTAACTATCTTGATTATATTGAAGAAAGAGTAGAAGATTGGTCATATCTAAAATTCCCTTATTATAAGAAACTGGGTTATCCGGAAGGCGTTTATCGTGTAGGACCCTTGGCCAGGGTGAATAATGCTGAAAAGATTACCACGCCCCTGGCTAACGAGGAATTGAAAACCTATAAATCGTTAGGTAATGGTAAGCCACTTGAAGGTTCACTCGTCTATCATTATGCCAGGCTGATTGAATTACTTTACTCGGCTGAAAGAGTTGGTCAAATACTTAATGACCCCGATGTACTATCTAGCGACATTATTGCTATATCTGGAGAACTTCAAACCCAGGGAGTGGGTGTTGTAGAAGCTCCCAGAGGCACTTTAATTCACCACTACTGGATTGATGAAGACGGTGTTATGCAAAAAGCGAATTTAATAGTTTCTACCGGACACAATAACTGGGCAATTTCTAAGGCAGTTGATGATGTTGCTAAAAATTTCGTAGATGGTAAAAAGCTTAAAGAAGGTATGCTTAACATGGTTGAAGGGGCTATAAGGTGTTATGACCCCTGTTTCTCTTGTTCTACCCATGCTATAGGGAAAATGCCCCTTCTGGTAGAACTGAAATCAACCGACGGTATACTTCTTGATACAGTAAAGAGAGAAGGATAAAAGGGTTCTGACAGATAATAACATAGAAAATATACCAAACAAAAAGAACTACTGTTTAATAATTGGATATGGGAATACAGCCAGGAGAGATGATGGAGCAGGTATTATAGCTGTTGAGTCTCTCCCTGGTAATCTCCCTGCAGATTTTATAATACAACAGGAGCTCGGTTTAGAGCTGATAGAAACTGTCAGTGCCTATAAGCTGGTTATTTTTGTTGATTCTTCAGTTGAAGATGATGTCTCGGATATCTTTTTGAAGGAGATAAGCCAGGAAGGAAGAGGACCTGGTTTTTCTCATACCCTTAGCCCTTCTACCATATTGACTCTTGCTAAACAGCTATACGGTTCTTCTGCCAAAGGGTATATTATGTCCATTAAGGGATATGATTTTGACTTAGGAGAAGGATTAAGCCCTATGACTCAAATACTGACTAAACAAGCAACAGAAAAAATAACTTACCTGGTAGAGAACTGGACCGGTTAAATTATGCATGAGCTTTCCTTAGCCAGGGAAATAATAGAAATTTGCCATAGAGAGTCAACTGGAAAAAAAATCAAACAATTGAACCTGCGAATAGGTGAGTTTTCCAGTGTTTCACCAGAATCATTACTTTTCTATTTAGATAATATTTCTCAAAATAGTAGCCTGGAGGGAGCCAAAATACATTACGAAATTATTGAGGCTTCACTATTATGTGATAAATGTGGGGTTTATTTTAAAACTGATGATTGGATATGCCCTTTTTGCGGCAAAACTATTACTGAATATGGAGCAGGTAGAGAATTAGAGATAGAAAGCATAGAATTAATCGATGAAACCGATGCAAATTAAACTTAATAAAGACATTTTATCTAAGAATAATTTAAATGCCCAGGAAGTAAGGCAGTTTTTAGCAGCATGGCGAATAACAGCTTTTAATATTATGGCTTCTCCTGGAGCGGGAAAAACCAGTCTTATTCTGGGTGCTCTTAAATTAATTAAACATCAAGTATTAGTCATAGAAGGCGATATCGCTTCTTCTATTGACACTCAAAAAATAAAAGAAAACGGATTTGATGCGCTGCAAATAAACACAGGTGGAAGCTGTCATCTTACAGCTTCTATGATTAAAAACATACTCTCTGAAGTTAAAGACCATACTTATAAGCTTCTTTTTATTGAAAATGTTGGTAACCTGGTATGTCCAGCACCTTATGATTTAGGAGAAAACTATAAAATAATTATCTCTAGCGTTCCTGAAGGCGATGATAAACCATATAAATATCCAAAAATATTTTCTGTAGCGGATGTTATTCTATTAAATAAAATTGACCTGATTAATCCAAATGATTATAACTATGAATATTTTGAAAAAGGTATTAGAGCAGTAAATATCAGAGCACCTATTATTAGAACCTCCTGCAAAACAGGTGAAGGACTGCAGGAATGGGTAAATTGGCTTTACCACAATTTGAATTAAAAAGAATACTGATAAAAGGAATCGTGCAGGGTGTAGGTTTTCGTCCCTTCATCTACAGGCTTGCCCAAAAATATCAGGTTAAAGGATACATAATTAACACTTCTAACGGGGTAGAAATTGAAGCTGAGGCTGTAAAACAAGCTTTAGATGAATTTATAAAAACCATAACTTCCGAAGCTCCTCCATTATCAAGAATTGAAGAAATAACTATTCAAGAACTGAAAACTAAATATTATTCAACTTTTGAAATAAGAAAAAGCAGGGATGATGATGGTTATCAATTAATCTCACCTGATATTGCTATCTGTAAAGATTGCCTGGACGAATTATTTGACACTGATGATAGAAGATACCAGTATCCCTTTATTAACTGTACAAATTGTGGTCCCCGTTTTACTATTATCCAGGATATACCATACGACCGGGCTAAAACTACCATGTCTATTTTCACCATGTGTCCACAGTGTAATGAGGAATATCATAATCCCTTACACCGTCGTTTTCATGCTCAGCCAAATGCTTGCCCTATTTGTGGCCCCAACTTGATACTTACCGATAAACATGGGGAAGAAATAAAAACTGATGTTCCACTTAGAAACACCATTAATTATTTAAAAGAAGGAAAAATCTTAGCCATCAAAGGACTTGGAGGATTTCAGTTAACCTGTGATGCGCAAAATAATGAGGTGGTAGAGCTTCTCAGGAAAAGAAAGAATAGACCATATAAACCCTTTGCCCTGATGATGAAAAATCTGGAAGATATAAAAAAATATTGTTATATAAATGATGAAGAGATTAAACTTCTTTCCTCACCACAGGCTCCTATAGTTCTTCTAAAAAAGAAAAATAACACTACTATCGCTTCTTCTATAGCTCCAAATAACAACTATCTGGGAGTTATGCTTCCCTATACACCATTACACCACCTTCTTCTGAATGAATACCAGAACCCATTGGTAATGACCAGTGGAAATTTATCTGAAGAACCTATTGCTTTTACTAATGAGGAAGCGCTAGAAAGGTTAAATATAATGGCTGATTACTTTCTCATGCACAATCGGGATATCCATGCCTGTTATGATGACAGCGTTTTAACTCTGTTTGAAAATAAAGCTTACCCCATCAGAAAAGCTCGCGGATATTCACCTACCGCTTTAAAACTTAATTTTAAATCACCTTCTGTAGTGTTAGCTTGCGGTGCAGATCTAAAAAACAGTTTCACTTTTATCAAAGATGGGTATGCCTTTGTAAGCCAGCATAATGGTGATTTAGAGGATTATCAAACTTATACTAACTACCAGAGAAACATAGATATTTATAAAAAGCTTTTTAGGCTTGAGCCTGACACCGTAGCTTACGATTTACATCCGGATTATTTCTCCACTTTGTACAGCCAAAGTCTTTCTGCTAAATCCAGACTTATCCCCATACAACACCATTATGCTCACACAACCTCCTGCATGGTAGATAATGGTTTGAATGAAAGAGTCATTGGCATATCTTTTGATGGAGTTGGTTATGGGTTAGATGGTAATTTATGGGGTGGTGAATTTTTGGTAGCTGATTTCCATGTGTTTGAGAGAGTTTCTCACTTAGAGTACCTTCCTTTACCGGGAGGAGATATTTCTGTAAAAAAACCATACAGGACTGCTATTTCTTATATGTACGCTTTACTGGGAAAATTACCTGAAAACCTTGAAATTTTCAAATATACTGATAATGAGGAAATTAACTTGATAATTCAACAGATTGATAATAAATATAATACTTTTCTAACTTCCTCTTGCGGAAGACTGTTTGATGCTGTATCCAGCATATTAAACATCTGCCAGAAGGTTACTTACGAAGGTCAGGCGGCAATTGAACTGGAAATGTTATCCGAAGGAAAATCAAATAGTAACGCAGACTATTATCCATTTAACCTGAAAGAAACAGGGAATCACCTGGTTATCAAGTTAGACTCGCTACTGAGTTACCTCCTTGATGATAATCATAAAGGCATAGATAAAGGGGTGATAGGTAACCGTTTTCATAATACTCTGGCAAAAATAGCTTTAAATGTTTCTGAATTGATAAGAAAGAATTATGGTTTAAACAAGGTTACTCTTAGTGGAGGTTGTTTTCAAAACAAACTCCTGTTAAAAAAGACAATTCTACAACTTCAAAACCAGGGTTTTGAAGTATATATTCATAAAAATGTTCCCACTAACGATGGTGGTATTTCTTTAGGACAGGCGGTGATAGCTTATGTGCGTAGCAGTTCCTGCTAAAATAGTCTCCATTTCAGGAGAAGAAGCCATGGTAGACTTTGGTGATCTATACAGAACAATCAGTCTTCTTTTTACCCCTGAGGCTAAGGTAGAAGATTATGTAATTGTCCATGCGGGTTATGCCATCAGTTTGATGACTGAAGAAGAAGCCCTGGAAACAATTTCTTTGCTTGACAAACTGGAGTAAAAAATAATGAATTTAATAGCTAAATACAAAGACCCTTCACTATTCAAGTCTATAATTAAAAATATGTTTGATTTATCGGTCCAACCCTTAACTTTTATGGAATTCTGCGGTACGCACACTCAAGCAATTTTTAAACACGGTATAAGAAAATTGCTTCCTAAAAACATTAAAATGCTTTCAGGACCTGGATGTCCGGTATGTGTTACCGACCAGAGAGAGATTGATTACTCCATATCACTTTCATATTTACCAGGAGTAATTGTTACTACATTTGGAGATTTTTTGAAGGTCCCCGGAAAAGATGGTATAAGCCTCCAAAAAGCAAGAGCACAGGGAGCTGATATTAGAATAGTATATTCACCTCTAGATGCTATACTTATTGCTCAACAGAATAAAATGAAAAAAGTGATTTTTCTTGGTATTGGTTTTGAAACTACTGCACCATTGGTCGCTGCGTCTATTTTAAAAGCAATTAATGAGAATATCTCTAATTATTATGTTTTTTCCATGCACAAGTTAACTCCACCAGCAACTAAAGCTATTCTAAACCTTGGTGAAATCAGTCTTGATGGAATACTTGGACCCGGACATGTTAGCACTATCATTGGTTCTTTAGCCTGGGAATTTCTGCCCTCTTTGTATAATATGCCTTTTGCTATATCAGGTTTTGAAGCGATTGACATTTTGAAGGGTTTAGAAAGCCTGATTAGACAATGTATTGATAATAAACCCCAGGTTATCAATACTTATTCCAGAAGTGTAAAACCCGAAGGCAATACTCGGGCAATTAGCACCATGCATGAAATTTTTTACGAAGATGTAGCTAACTGGCGTGGTTTAGGTTCAATTCCAAATAGTGGTTTAAGTATTAAGAGTTCATACAAGGAATTTGATGTAAGGCACCAATTTGATATCATAATTCCAGAGTCTGAAGTATTCAACTCTGATGGTTGTCAGTGTCACGAAGTTATTCGGGGTTTAATTGAACCGCCAGAATGTCGCTACTTCAAAAATATATGCACCCCAGATAATCCTTTGGGTGCATGTATGGTTTCTTCTGAAGGCGCATGCTCTGCTTATTATCTTTACTCTTATGAATAATCAAGATAGGATTCTATTAGCTCATGGAAGTGGGGGAAGACTCAGTCATAGTCTTATAAAAGATATTTTCCTGAAATATTTTACTGAACCCCAGCTACTAAATAATGAAGATGCCAGCACTATTCCCGATTTACCAGCTGGTAAATTATGCTTTTCCACTGATAGTTATGTGGTTAAACCTATTTTTTTTCCAGGTGGCGATATAGGCAAATTGGCTGTTTGCGGAACAATTAATGATCTATCTATGAGAGGAGCCCTACCGCTTTATCTAAGTGTAGGTTTTATCATTGAAGAGGGGTTTTTAATAAATGATTTGGAAAATATTGTTAAGTCAATGTTTCAATATTCCCAAAAAGCCAGTGTAAAAATTATTACCGGTGATACTAAGGTAGTTGAAAAGGGAGCTGCTGATAAAATATTTATCAACAGCTCGGGTATTGGAATTATTCCCGAAGGTAGATTTGTGTCTACCACCAACGCTAAAATAGGGGACTTGATACTAATAAACGGAACGATAGGGGACCACGGGATAGCTATCCTCAGCCAGAGAGATGGGATGAAGTTTTCTTCATTAATACAAAGTGACTGCGCTCCGTTAAATATGATTATTGAATCAATATTCAAAATATCTTCTGATATCCATGTTTTAAAAGATCCTACCAGAGGAGGTTTAGGGACTTCCCTTAATGAAGTTGCCTTAGCCTCAAACGTAGGTATTGAAATATTTGAAGATTCAATTCCCATAAAAAGTGCAGTTATTAATGCCTGTGAAATGTTGGGCCTTGAACCGCTTTATCTGGCGAATGAGGGAAAATTCATAACTTTTGTTTCAGAAGAGAACGCTGAAAAAATATTAACTGAAATGAAGAAAAATGAGTTAGGTGTAGATGCCAGTATCATTGGCAGGGTTACTGACCACCATCCAGGTTTAGTTATGATGAAAACTATTTATGGAGCGAAAAGAGTCATTAATATACCAGCTGGAGAGCTTTTACCCCGAATCTGCTGACATTTCTTTCAGTTAATTTTTAAGATAGTTTCAGCTTTTTTTCCAACTTGAAAATTATCTCGCTTAGCCCTCTGGGGAAAAATCTGATTGATAAAATTACCATTATCCCGAATAAAGTAGTAGCTAAAAACTCCATCCTTACTCCGATTAATCTTGGTAATAATACCCAGAATAAGGCACCCAGGAGAGGTCCCCAAATTGTAGCTAATCCTCCAACAATAGTAATAGCTAATAGTTCAATAGAAAAACTAAGACCGAAATTAACCGGATGTAGATAAGATATAGAATGTGCATATAAAACTCCGCTTAACCCAGCAATCATAGATGATGCAACAAAGGCTACAACTTTATAGTAGGCGATGTTTATCCCCATAGTCTCAGCTGTAAGCTCGGCATCACGAATAGCTCTTAGTGCTCTACCGCTTCTGCTGTTAACAAGATTTTTTACCAGTATGAACACTATTATTAAGATAAACAAAAATAAATAGTATTTTTGTATTTCTGATTGAAATTCGTAACCAAAAATATTTATTGGTGGAATATTCCTTAAGCCTTGATCTCCTCCCGTAATAACCAATCGTTTAATAATATCAGCGGTTGCAGTACCTAATGCCATAGTAGCAATTGCTAAATAGAACCCAGACAATCTTAAGGAAGGGAACCCTACAAAAAGACCGCAAAAACCGGTTAATAGAATTGCACAGATGATTGAAAATATATTATTAAACCCAAATTGCATAACCAGAATTGCCGAAGTATAACCGCCAATAGCCATAAAAGCAGCATGACCAAGTGATACCTGGCCTGCATAACCCAGCAGGAGGTTTAACCCTTGAGCAGATATTGCATAAATCATTATTATATTTAAATAGGCTATCTGAGAAGGTTTTTCAGCAAAAATAAATGGCATAGCCAAAGATAAAAGCAGTATAAAAATAGAAATTATTATTGACTTTTTCATTAAAACCTCCTCTGGGTTTTTCTACCCAAAAGACCAGTTGGAAGAAAAAGTAGTACTATTACTACTAAAATAAGTGAAAAACTTTCTTTTAAAAAAGGGAAATGAAAAGCAATAATATTTTCCATAACACCTAAAAGCAGCCCACCAATGATAGCACCTAATACAGAATTCATACCTCCAAGCACAGCAGCAGAAAAAGCTTTTACCTGGATAGGCAACATAAAATGAGGCTCAAGGGCAAACCTGGGTACAACTAAGATGCCTACTAACCCGGAGAGAGCAAAGCTTATGGACCAGATAAAAAGGTATATGGCAAAAACAGGCACTCCCAGAATCCTAGCTCCATACCAATCTTCTGCAATACCCCTGGCACCTATACCTATTTTAGTTCGGTACAAAATTAAGAAAAGAGTTGTAAAAATAAAAGTAGAAAGTGCTATGACCAAAAAATCCTGCTGTCCGAGCGTTATTGGTCCAAAGGTTACCGAACCTTTGAGAAGAGGGTCGAAATTACGGGGGAAGGGTCTAAATATAAACGCAGCTAATCCTTCAAAAACCATTGCCAAACCTAAAGTTATCATGAGTAACCCAATGCGCGATTTTTCTCTTACAGGTCTTATGAGGTACTTTTCTATCGTCCCTCCCAGGGTAGCTCCAGCAATAACTGCCAGAAGAATTACTAAAGGGTAGGGAAGTTGTAAAGTGAGAAGAAAGAAGGCAAGGTAAGTTATTAGCATACCTGCATTTCCCTGTGACCAGTTTAAGATATTATTAGTCTGGAATATCAGGACGATACCCATGGCTGTCAGACCATATATAGCTCCAGTTGATAAACCTCGGGCTATTAAGTTGAGATAAATTTCAAACATATTCTTTACCTCCCCAGGTATAGTCGTTTTACATTCTGGTCTGCAATTAAATCACTGGAATTGCCTTCTAAGGCAAGATATCCAGTAGCCAGAATATAGGCACGATTGGAAATTTCCAAAGCTCTTTTAGCGTTTTGCTCAACTAGTAAAATTGTCAACCCCTCGTCTCTAAATCTCTTCAGAGCTTTAAATATTAAAGTAACCAGTTTAGGAGCCAGTCCTAATGAAGGTTCATCCAGCAATAAAAGACTTGGCTTGGGCATTATTCCTCTGGCTAATGCTAACATTTGCTGTTCTCCTCCGCTTAAAGTACCACCTAACTGTTTTTCCCTTTCTTTCAACACTGGAAACATGGTGTACACGAAATTATATCTTTCAGATAATTCAATATTCCTAAGTTTATATCCAGCAAGCAATAAATTTTCTTTTACCGTTAAACCCGGAAAGATATGTCTACCTTCTGGCACATGCACTACGCCATGTTTTACGATTTGTATGGGGTCAAGATTGTTTAATAATCTTCCTTCAAAGGTAATTGTTCCTTTCCAGGGTTTTAAAATACCTGAGATAGTCCTCAGGAGGGTTGACTTTCCTGCACCGTTTGAACCCAGGACTGACACAATTTCTCCTTTTTCCACAGATAAATTAATACTGTGGAGGATTTCTAAGTGTCCGTAACCTGATACCAGCCCTTCTATTTTAAGCATGGATTTCCTCCCCTAAGTAAGCCTCTATAACTTTCTGGTCATGACTTACCATTTCTGGAGTGCCAGTAGAGATTTTTTCACCAAAATTCATAACAGTTATTTCATCAGAAATATCCATAATAATTCCCATATCGTGTTCCACCATTAGAACAGATGTTCCCATTTCTTTAATTCGTTTGATTATCTCTTTTAATCTTTCTTTTTCTGAGGGATTTAATCCTGCTCCAGGTTCATCAAGAAGAAGTAACTGAGGTTTACTTATCAAGGCTCGTGCAAGTTCTACCATTTTGAGCACTCCATAAGGAAGAAACATTGCATATATATTCAAAAAGGGAAGTATATTCAATAATTCAGACACTTCCAATAATTCTTTTTCTGAGTTTATGGTAAAACCCAACGAGTCTTTAAAAAGATTACTACTTTTTTTACTATGAAGACCCACGAGAATATTTTCTTTTACTGTCATAGAATAAAAAATGCTTAAATTTTGAAATGTTCTGGATATACCCAAATTAACTAAAGAGTAGGTAGGGTATCTTCCAATATCTATATTTTTATATATTAAATTTCCATGGTAGGGTACTAACTTAAAAATACTGTTAAATACAGTTGTTTTACCTGCTCCATTAGGACCTATCAGTCCATGGATCGTATAGGGATTAACATCAAAGGATAGTTTATTTACTGCTATGAGTCCGCCGAACTTTACTGTTAAATCTTTTACCTTTAATATCACCTTCACACCTTTTATAAATAGTTTTTGGCAGGGGGAAGAAAATTCCCCCTGCCAGTATTTCGTTTAAGTTCTATGCTTTATAAAACAGACACCCAACCGCTAACTTTCTTCAGTTCTTTATTGATAACTTGCATAAAGAACATTGAATACTTACCAGATCTTTCTTTAGTACCATAACTTAAATCTTTTACTAAGTCACCATTCCAATTCCTATAAGATTCTAAAGCCCATACCAGTGCTTCTCTGGAAGGATTCGGTCCTAATCTCATCAGTGCTTCCACAAATACTTCTCCAGCAGCATAACCAGCGACTGCATATGAAAAAGATAGAGGGTCTCCTTTGGGGAAGTATTTGAGCCAGATATCCCAGAATTTTTTTACTCCTGGTTCTTGGGGGTCAGAAAAATCTACCCAACCTGTAACATATACATTCTCAGCAGCATCTCCAGCTGCTCCAATAATCCCCGAATGGGGGTAAGGTAAAAATACACTTTGGGTAATTCCCAGAGATTTAGTAGCTTTTACTACCGTAGCACCAACACCCACGCTTAAAGAATATACTATTAAAGCATCTGCACCACTTGCTTTTACTCTTAATAAATAAGGAGTAAAGTCTGTTTCAGTTCCAGGGAAAGGTATTTCCAAAGATATACTTCCACCAAACCTCTTAATGCCAGTTCTAACACCAAATAAGCCTTCTCTTCCAGCATCATCATCCTGATACATTACTGCAATTCTTTTAAGTTTCATATTATTCACAATGTGCTGGACAAAGATTTGCCCTTCGTTGAAATAGTTGGGTTGTACTGAAAAGACGTATCTTTGGGGTGGAACAGATAAAATAGAAACACCAGAACCCTGATAAACGAAGGGAACTTTCCCTTTGTTCAGGTAATCCATTACTGCCAGACATCCTGGGGTACCAAGACCACCTACTATAGCTAATACTTTATCCTCTTCTACTAACTTCTTAACTCCTGTTACTGTTCTGGCTGGATCAAACCGGTCATCTTCAACTATTAATTTAATCTTTTTACCATACACTCCGCCTGCATCATTAACCATGTTGAAATATGACTGCATTCCCTGATAAAAAGGTACACCCACAAAGGCTAAAAATCCTGTCAGAGCAATAAAACTTCCTATTTTAATTTCATCTGCACTGACTCCTGGAACACTAACACTTGGTTTCTCTCTGATAAATACTTGTCTGGCCTGGCTTCCCCAATGAACAAACATTCCCAAGCCTTCACTGACCAATCTAATAGGAGTCATTGTCCTACCAGCTTTGATATAAGGAGCTGCTTCTAAAACAAGTTTCTTATCTCTGACAGTAGCTTCTACGCTGCCGATTTTTAAAACAATAACTGTTAATCCCGAAGTAATGGTCACTGTTTTAGTGGTTTCATTCCAATTAACCCCAGCCCCCAACGCTTCGCTTACGAATCTGATAGGAACAAATGTTCTGCCTTTAACTATTTCAGGTTCCACATCCATAGTTAAGTGAGCTCCATTTTTCAGGTATGATTTTGAACCAACCTGTAACACTAACAAAGAACCATCAGTTGCAGTTGTTTGAGCAATTGATGCTGGAAGACACCACGCCAGTAACGATAATACTAAAAGCACACTAACAAATTTTTTCATTTCACACTCCTCCTTACCAATTATAAATTTTAATTCTTTTTGCCTCCTCACGGAGGTATTCTCTAAATTTCGGGTGTGCAACCGAAATTAAGATTTCAACTCTATCTTTTATGCTTTTCCCTTTCAACCTGGCAACACCAAACTCAGTTACAATGTAGTCAACATCATTACGCGATAAAGTAACAGTTGAGCCTTGAGGCAAGCCGGGAACTATGGTTGAGATACTACCATCTTTAGCGGTTGATCTCAGGGCTAAAATACCTTTCCCATTTTTTGAATGTTGAGCTCCAGTATGAAAATTAACCTGACCACCTGTTCCAGAAATTTGTTCAATTCCAATGCTTTCCGAACACACTTGACCGGTCAAATCAACCATTAAAGCGGTATTTATTGAAACCATCTTGTACTGCTGCCCTATATAATGAGGATCATTGGTTATATGCCCGGGTAAAAGGTTAATCACAGGGTTTTCATTTACAAATCTATACAATTCATCAGAACCATAAATGAAAGTCCCTACCATAGTTGCGGGATAAAAAGTTTTTTTCTTTCCATTTATCACCCCCTTTTTATAAAGATATTGCATACTTTCAGTTATCATTTCGGTATGGACACCCAGGTCGTTTTTGTCTTCCAACAAATAAGCAACAGCATTAGGAATTCCGCCTATACCGAGTTGTATAGTAGAACCGTCTTCAACCAATTTGGATATTAATTCCCCAATTTTCTGTTCCTCTTCCTGAGGTTTTTGTTCTCCTAAAGTAAACAAGGGAGTATCAACTTCGTAATAATAATCAACATAACTCTGGTGAAGGAAAGTATCTCCCATAACTCGCGGAAGCTTGGGATTGACTTCCATAACCACCAAGGCACCATCTTTCTTATTAAGAGCTAAAAACTTCTCATAGGTGATAGATAAAGAAAGGTTAAAGAAACCATTTCTATCCGGTGGGGGAGAAGTAAGAACAATCACATCCGGTGGATTTATCTCCTGCCTGTCCAGGCCCGCCCGGTTTAACTGGTTGGGAATGAAAGTTACCGTTCCCTGATACTGGCTTTTTCGGGCAAAAGAACCATGATACCAGGACTCTAAAAGGAACTTGTTTTTATATTCCGGGTTCATAAAGAATTTATAGGGTTCTAAAGGTAAAGCTAAGGATACAGATATTTTTTTCGCATTACCTTTTTTATGCAAATTGCTCAAAAAATATCCCGGTTGTCCTGCAACCATTCCAGTAACAATTGTGGCTTCTGAAGGAATATAATTCAATAATTCCTGAAAATTAACTCTCTTCACCTTTTACTCCAAATAGTATAATTTTCAAAGTATTTCTCAAGGATTCTTCAGGGATAGAAGGATTATCACTATCATTCCAGACCACCCACATAAGCCCTAAAACATGCCCCATACCCATAATGGCTAGCCCTAATAATTCTGGGTCAAGTGAGTTAATTTCCCCTTTAATCATTACTTCTTTTAAGGCTATGGCGTAGGGTTCAGCAATCCTATTGTAATACCATTTCCCGATTTCTCTATCAACGAATTCTGCTTCTCTAACCACCCGATAAGCATTACGGTGGTTTTTGATGTATTCAGAAAAAGCTAATAAAGCACCTACCTCAATATCATTTCTATGGGATAAACCTACAATATATTGATAGACAGCAAACCTCAATCCTTTATTTATATCCTGAACCAATGCTTTCAATATATCCAATTTAGATTGAAAATAAAGGTAAAATGTTCCCTGACCTACACCTGCTTCACGGGTTATATCAGAAATGTGAGTTTTATCATAACCATTTTGCCCTATCAGTTTTTCTGCTGCCCTCAATAGCCCTCGCTTGGTTTCTTCACTTTTAGATAATTTTTTGGGTGTACTTGATAAATCTGAAAACATCCAGGTTTTTTGCATGTTATGACGAAGTTTATAATCAGCCCTGTTATTAATTCCTTTAAGGGTAAACTGGGTTAATTCATCAGAGAGATATTTGATGTCTTCGCAATCTTCCCAATCAATCTTTTTTAGGGCTACAAAATAGACAGAACCGATTAAATTGTTAATAATTTCGTTAACCGGTAACCAATCTGGAATATCACTACCTAATAGGTTTTTTAGTATTTCTCCCAATTCAAAATAGTACTGTTTAACATACGGGTAGCCGACAAATTCAGTTTCCCTGAATATTTTATAATTTTTTCTGTTTAGCTTCAGATAGGATAGATATTCTGTATAAAACTTTCGTATATTTATTTCCAAACCATCTTCTGGATTAAGAGATAATTTTAATTTTCTAAAAAGCTCACTGGCAAATGTGGTAATGATTTCAAAAAGAATGTCCTCTTTTTTATAGAAATACTGGTAAAAAGAAGGTGTGCTCATTCCAGCTTCCTGAGCAATCTGATGAGTGGAAGTTTGGAAATACCCATTACTATAAAATAGGTGTGTAGCTGTTTCTATCAGACTATCACGGGTTTTTATACCTTTACTGGTTTTAGGGTCTATTCTGTTCATTAAGCATTCCTTGAGGGGTTAAAGGACTAAACCTCCATCTACGCTGATAACCTGTCCGGTTATAAAATTAGAATCATCAGAAGCAAGGAAAAGAGCTAATTTAGCAACATCCTCGGTAGAAGCAAGCCTTTTCAGGGGAGTCTTTTCTTTAATGATGTCCAGTATTTTTTCAGGGACTTTCTGTACCATTTCTGTAAGGGTATATCCTGGGGCTATAGCATTTACCCTGATATTAAAGCGAGCCAGTTCCTTTCCCCAGGTTTTAACCATACCCACAACTCCTGCTTTGGAAGCAGCATAATTAGTTTGCCCGACATTTCCATCCCTGCCCACTATAGAAGATAGACAGATAATGCTTCCGCTATTCTGGGCAATCATTTGAGGAAGTACCAACTGGGTACAATTGAAGACACCTTTCAAATTTACATTTATCACCAGGTCAAAGTCCTCTTCGGTCATTTTAGTTAAATATCCATCTCTGGTAATACCGGCATTATTTATTAGAACATCAATCTGGTTCCATTTTTCTATTACTTCTGCTACAGCGGTCTTTACCTGATTCCTATCGGTAACATTCACTTGCTGGGTTAATATTTCAAAATTATAATTTTCAAACTCCTTTTTAACATCAGTAAGATTTTCAACATCCAGGTCCCAAATAACTACTCTAGCTCCTTTCTTGGCAAATAACCAACTTATTTCTTTACCAATACCTCTGGCTCCGCCAGTTACGATGCATACTTTTCCATCAAGTTTTTTCATTTATTTACCTCTTTACGAAATTTATAATAAAACGGGCTACTTCCTGGGGAGCTACCAGTTGTGGCGTATGCCCCAGACCCTTCATAACCAACAATTTACCCCTGATAGCGCTAACTGTATCCTGTATCCAAAATAGGGGAATAATCCTATCTTCCTCTCCATGAATGAACAAAGCTGGAATATTAACCTTCTTCAAATCTTCAATAATATTTGTAGAACCGAGACTTTCTGGAAGCTCAATATACCCTTGAGGTATTGCTCTTAAAGCATCCTGAATAAACTCCTGAATCATAATCTCATCCGTAAATTGTGGAAGTACATTATTTCTTATTATTTGCTCTAAAAATACCCTGTTGGTCATTAATAGATTAAAGGCTGCACGCGCATCATCAGTTAAAGGATAACCTTTTCCAGATACTGTAGAAACAAGGATTATTTTTTCAATCTTTTTGGTTTTAAGACAGGTATTCATACCTATTAAACCACCAGTAGAGTTTCCTACATATATACAGGAGTTAATATCCATTGTGTCAAGGAAATATAAAATAGCTTCACTAAAAGCGTTTATATTATAAGGTGGAATGTTGTCTGACTGCCCAAATCCTGGCAAGTCCAGGAAATAACTTTTATAATCCTCTGGTAAAAACTCTCTTAATTTAATCCAATATTTAAGAGAGGCTATATTGCCATGAACAAATATAAAAATCCTGTTCCCCGAACCTTGTTCTTCATAATAAAGATTTCCTTCTTTATAAGGTAAATAGGGCATAAATAACCTCCTTTTTTAAACCCATTTCATTACGTAAGCAGCCATGGCATATCCACCCCCGGAAGAGCAAAAAACCACGATATCTCCTTTATTAATCTTCCCATCCTCTAAGGCATCGTTAAGTGCCATAGGTATGCAAGCAGACCCTGTATAGCCATACTTTCCCATAACCATATAAGTTTTCTCCATTGGCAAATTTAGAGATTTCATAACTTCCTCTATGGTATATTTCCTTACCTGAGTGTAAAGTATCATGTCTATATCTTCGGGATACAGGTCAGCTTTCTTTAGTGTATCTCTCACTAATATTGGCCAGTTTTCGGTGTTAACATCAGGATACCTCTTGTTATACCTGACTAAGTGAAGACCTTTCTCTATGTATTCAGGGGTTGGGACAGCCCCAGAACCAAGATATACGCCTAAGTAATCGTAAAAACAACCATCGGCAATTATTTTGGAAGCTAAATAACCTGGGCCTTCCTCAGTTTGTTCTATAATTACCGCACCAGATCCATCAGAAAAAATTGGTGCTGTTACTTTATCCTTCCAATTCAAGAATTTAGTCATAGCATAGGTACCGACTACTAAAGCTCTTTTATATGATTTATCAGTAAGCAGGTACTTAGTTGCAGTATCCAGTGCAGTTACAAAACCTGCACAGGCACAGTTCACATCGAAAGTTCCTGCATTTTTCGCTCCCAATTTACATTGCAATACAGAAGAGGTAGCAGGGGATAGGTAGTCAGGAGTATCGGTTGCTACAATTACTAAATCCAAATCGGTGGGATTTAATCCAGCTTTCTGCAACGCTTGCCTACTGGCTATAACTGCCAGATCTGAAGCAGCTTCCTCTGGATCGGAAATTTTTTTAACCTCTATTCCCATCTTGTCTATTGCCCAGTGAGTTATATCCTCGCCAACCATCTCATTTATACTGCTTGTAGGTATCATTTTAGATGGAGTATAAATTCCAGTCCCGCTAATTTTTATAGAAAACATTATTTTTCCTCTCTTTACAGACTCCATTTTAATGCAATTGCACCCATAGCATAACCCGCCCCAGAAGCAACCAGAATAACTAAATCATCTTTATTTAGTTTTCTCTGAACTCTGGCATCGTGTACTGCCATGGGAATACATGCGGAACCGGTATAACCGTATTTATCCATAACCCAGTGAGTCTTTTCCAGAGGAATATTTAGATTAAACATAACTTCTTTTATAGTAGTAAGATTAATCTGAGTGAAAAATATCATGTTTATATCATCAAGTTTTTTGTTAATTTTTTCCATAAGGTTCCTGGTAAGAATAGGCCAGTTTTTAGAGTTAATATCTGGAGGGTATCTTTTAAGAATTCTTAATTTGTTCAAACCTTTACTCATAGTATCTTCGTCTAACGGATACTTGGTTCCACCTCCAAACACTCCAATATAATCAAAGTAAGTACCATCTGCGGTAAAAACTGAATCCAATATCCCTGTTTCCTCGTCAGTTTCTTCAGTTTTTAACAAGAATGCTCCTGCTCCATCAGCAAATAAGGTGGCAGTATATTTATCGTTCCAATCTAAATATTTAGTCATGCCGTACTGACCTATAACTAAGGCGTATTTAGCATTTTTCTCAGTTTTTAACCATCTATCAGCAGTAGAAAGGGCGGTAACAAAAGAAGCACAGGAAGCGTTCAAGTCAAAATTCATAGCATTTTTCGCTCCTATCTTTCCCTGAACTACGAAAGAAGTTGGAGGAGATATATATTCATGAGTATCCGAAGACACAATAATCAAATCCAAATCTTCCGGAGTAACTTTGGCTTCATTTAAAGCCATTAAAGCTGCTTCAATAGTCAAATCTGAAACTGATTCACTTTCTGCGAGGACATGCCTTTCTTTTTGACCTACCATACCCTCTAACCAGGTACCAACATCTTCCTTGAAGAATTCGTTAAAATACTGATTTGGTAAGATTTTATCAGGAACTTTTAAGCCTGTGCTTATTATTTTAGTAATTCTTTTCATATAGGTTTATACTCCTTTATGGTATTATATATGAATCACTATTCAGATTATACTAACCTGATTTAAAGAGTTTGTCAAGAGGGTGTAGTCGTCCATAATATATTTGACTTTTTTTGTAATCAGAGGGAAAGAGGTTGGTATATTCTGAGTTGGTTTATCTTTAACACGATCAATAATTTCATAGTTAAATTTTACTGCAAAAGATACCCCAAATTTGAATGAATTCAGCAGGTTTTCAGGGATAACTGGTAAATTACCCCAGAAATGTTTTAAATCGGCAATTCCGATTAAATTAGCACCTTTTTCTATCACTAATTGCTTTACCTGTTTTGTATAATCCATTAACTACTTTCTTCTTATTCTGTCTCTCAATTTTTTATAAATGTGTCTGATTTTTAAATAATGGTTATAATTTTTTCCATTTCAACACAATTTAGTAAAAGTAGGTTTGTTAATTTAATTCTCGTTGTGCCATATATATTTTCTCACTTAAAAAATGTTAATAAAACGTTGTGCCACATGTTGATAACTTTTACTTGACTTTTGAGTATTAAGACAGTTAGTATATTAGTATGTATGTAAGAACAAAAATATTTAAGAAAAAAGATGGTACAGAAAGAATATACCTGCAAATAGTTGAAGGTAGAAGAGAGAAGGGTAAGGTACGACAAAAAGTCATTGCCTCCCTGGGAAGGTTAGATGAGCTTCAAAATGGAACTCTGGATAGGTTAATTGAAAGTCTGAAAAAATATACTTCTGATTAAAATATTAAAAATCTCTTAGCTACCTACTACGAGTTAATTCTTTATACCTGAAACAACTAACTATATGGTCATTTACAATACCTACCGCCTGCAGGTGTGCATACATTATAGTGGAACCTACAAAAGAAAAACCCCGTTTTTTTAAGTCCTGGCTTATAAAATCTGATAACTCACACTTTGGAGGAATCTGTGAATCATTTTCCCAGAAATTAACTACTGGTTTATTTTTTACAAATTTCCACAAGTAATTACTGAAACTACCATATTCCTTTTGAACTTCCAAAAACCTCCCAGCATTGTTTATAGCAGCTTCTATCTTTCTACGATTTCTAATTATTCCCGGGTTATTTAATAAATTACTGATGTTTTCTTCGGTGAAGTTTGAGACTTTCCAGGGGTCAAAATCTTCAAAAGCTTTTCTATAATTCTCCCTTTTATATAAAACTGTTTTCCAGCTTAAGCCAGCTTGAGAAGATTCCAAAACCAGAAACTCAAATTGTTTAGAATCGTCATGAACTGGAACTCCCCATTCTTCATCGTGGTATCTCATCATTAAATCATCACCCAAACACCAAGTACACCTGTACATAAACCCTCCTAAAAATCGTAATTATAAATATTTATCCTGAATTTCTCTGGATAAATTAGATAAAGTCGCTAAAACCTTCACTACACCCTCAGGAGTAAGAGAAGCCAGACCACAAGAAGGAGTTAGTATGCTTTGTTTTAAAATATCTTCTCTGGAAAAACCAACCTCTATAAGGGGATTAATATTCTTTAATAACCTTTCACTTAATGATTGAATGCTTTCCAGTTCAATTATTTCTTCATCATTTGGTACTATTCCCCAGGCTATAACTCCTCCTCTACTAAAAAATGCTAATAAATCGTTCACAAATAAGCATAATGAGTCACCATAATTGTAAGCATCAAAACTGAGTATATTTATTGAGGAATTTAATATCAAAGACCAATCGGTATTTCCACAGCAATGAATACCCTTAAACCCTTTAATACCTGAAAGCACCTCTTCCAATAAACTCTTTATTGTATCTTGCGGTAATGTTATAAAGACAGAACCTATAGATGATAGATAAGGTTCGTCAATATAAATTATGGTTTCTGAAGAAGCTTCTTTTAAGAAATTATCCTGCCAGGAAGCTTTCAATTTTAGGAATTTGCCTATTAAATCAGCAAACAGGCTATCATAAATAATTGGTATTCCTCGGGAATCTTTAACGCATAACCCCCAGCTTATGGGACCGGTAATCTGTCCTTTCAAGGCTAAAGCGTCCGGAAACTGATGGTTTTTAAAACTGTAAAGACCAGAAGCATAATCTGAACTTACCCTGTAGGAATTAAAATCATTGCTTTCATATTTGTTAATTAAACATTCTACTTCTTCATAAAATATTTCTTTCTGTTCAACAATAAGACCGTCTCCCTTAATGTTTATACCAGGAAACCCTTCGCTGAACTGAATATACATGTTTTCTTTTATGGATTTTTTAGGAAGCTGAGGCCAATGGGGAAGAGCAGGGAGGTAATGACTTATAGCCTTGATCGCTTCAGAAGGAGAAATAAAAGACATACTACCAATAGCGGTTGGTGAACAGTTATAATTATTCATTCTCATTTTCTTTATTTTACCAATTTTCCTGGATTATCATCATATGAATAATTACAATTTACTTTTCTATTTTTTACCATTTCAGTTACTACAACTATCTACTATATAAAAATGTTTATTTTACTTAACTTGCTTGATTTTTTATTCATACATCCCTATAATTGATAGAACTTAGATAGTTCAAATTAGAAGTAAAAAATAAAATATATGAAGGTGTATTATAATTATGAATCATTCACTTAAAACAGGGTTAAGCTTTGGCTTAACTTCTGGGATTATAACCACTCTGGGGTTAATGGTGGGTTTGCATTCCGGTACCAACTCCCAACTTGCAGTCCTTGGGGGTATTTTAACTATAGCTATAGCAGACGCCAGTTCTGACGCTTTGGGTATTCATATCTCGGAAGAATCAGAGAATAACCATCATGAAAAGGAAATTTGGGCATCAACAATATACACTTTTCTATTTAAGTTTCTCTTCGCGCTAACTTTTGTTGTTCCCATTTTATTATTCCAACTTACCACAGCAATAATAATAAGCGTAGTTTGGGGATTATCTATGCTCTGTATATTCAGTTATTATCTTGCCAGAGATCAAAAAACCAACTCCTGGAAAGTAGTCATAGAACACCTGGTTATTGCGTTGTTAGTCATAGCCTTAACCCATTTCGTTGGAGAATGGATTAGAACGACTTTCAGTTAGCGTAATACTGTCTGTTCATATCGTATAATAATAAACAAGCAAAACAATCTAATTAAAGGAAATAATAATTATTTGGGTTCAATAAAAATACCAAAA
>JBBIIY010000001.1:0-170586 GCA_037446255.1 Coprothermobacterota bacterium | reverse complement strand
AACTTCTTTTATGCTGGAAACGTTATCCAAAATACCCCGATACTTTCTGGAGTTTTAAGTATGCCTTAAAATTTATCTCCAAAAAGGCAACTCACCCACCATTGGGATTATTAACAGTAGCAACAATGCTTCCAAAAGAGTGGGAGAAAAATATTTGTATATGAATACAACTTTTCTGGTTTTTATCCAAGCATCCACGACTTTTCCCATTGGCAATAACTTTTACAATTTGCAGATTCCATTTTAGGAAGGAATTCAAAAAAAAATATTCATGAAATATTCGGAAAAAACCTCTGTCTAACATGAAGAAGTAAGGACCTATGGTCACCAAGGAAAACGTAGATTTGTGGAAAAAGAAAAGACTTAAGAAATACTGCAAGAACCGTGAAAGTAAGAGTCCAAGGAATAACAAGGTAGAATATAAGTGGAGGATAAAACATGGTGAGCCGTGAAGGACTCGGACCTTCGACCCCTTGCTTAAAAGGCAAGTGCTCTACCGACTGAGCTAACGGCCCATATTTTTTTTAGTGCGCCCAGGAGGACTTGAACCCCCAGCCTACGGATCCGAAGTCCGACGCTCTATCCATTGAGCTATGGGCGCATAGGTAAATGGTGCGCCCAGCAGGACTTGAACCTGCAGCCTGCGGATTAGGACTCCACCGCTCTATCCATTGAGCTATGGGCGCTTTAACTGGGGTGAGCGAGGGGATTCGAACCCCCAACCTCTGGATCCACAGTCCAATGCTCTAACCGTTGAGCTACGCCCACCGTCAAGCACTAAATTTTACACAAAACCACCGCTTAAGTCAAGATTTTGAGCAAAATATCATATTTCATCAAGAAAACCAGATATTTTTACCACCAACATAACAGCACCCTCCCCTCGTCCTCTCCCTTCCAGTAGAAGAAGGAAATTAGATTACCACAGAACCTTAAGTTCTCCGTAATGACAGGGGAAAGAGGAGATTCTGGATGAAGATTTCCGTAAATGACAAAAAAGTGAAAGAAACAAAGAAGGGGAAGTAAGATGATTACCACGACTTCTTTCAGAAGTCTCGCAAAGACAAAGTGAGGTGGCCAAGGGGACTGTCCCCAATTCCAAAAAATAGTGTACTATCTCTTTGAATAATACCCTCCCATGGGGGATAAGGTTCCAATCAACTTGCCTTCGTCATAGTATAATCGGGGTATCCTGTATCCAATATTAACCAGTACCTCATTAGCGTTAGTCCCTAAAAGGGCACCTATTTCATCAGCCCATAATGTTTCTTTTCCCTGACTACCGATTATTATCCCTTCGTCTCCTTCGGTTATAGATGAAACAGGAGAAGCATCCACCATCAAGGTATCCATATTAACCCTACCTGCAACAGTCAACTTAGTCCCCTTGATTAACACTTTTCCTTTATTGGATAGCTCGCGGCGGTATCCATCAGCATAACCAATGGGTAAAGTAGCAATTACTGAACTTTTTTCTGCTATCCAGGTTCTGCCGTAACTTACTGAAGTGCCTGGTTCAACTTTAAGCACCCTTCCCACCTGGGATTTCAGTTGAAGAGCAGGTTCAACTCCTGAGGGATTCAAGACTACTTTTGAGGGTTCGTATCCGTACAGAATAATACCCGGTCTAACCGCATCAAGATGAGTTTCCGGTAAGTCAACTGTTGCCGAAGCATTAGCGATATGCTTCATGGGTATGTGAACTCCTGCTTTTTCTATCTGACTTAAAGTTTTATTAAACAGTTCAAATTGCTGGTAGGTGTAATCCTTATTTTCTTCATCAGCAGAAGCAAAATGAGAATATACTCCTTCAATTTCAATTTCTTTGAAAACTGCTGCTTTCTTTATAAAGGAAACCACAGATTCTGGATTTAAACCCCATCTGGTTAAACCGGTCTCCACTTTAATATGCACAATGGCTTTTTTTCCTATATTGAGGGATTCTTTAACCAGGCTTTGCAGTAATTTATCATCAAAAAGTGTAACTCGAAGCTCATTTTGTATAACCAACCGGGCAGCTTCTGGAGGTATATAGCCAAATATGATGATAGGCTTGGTAATTCCATAGTTTATCAGGTCCATAGCTTCACCCACGGTAACCACTCCAAACATATCTGCTCCAGCTTTTTCCATGGCTTGAGCGATTATCGGAGCCCCATGTCCATAAGCATTAGCTTTAACCACCGCAATCAACTTGGTTTTAGGTTTAAGAATCGCCTTTACTTTGATAAGGTTGGTTTTAATTTTACCCAGGTTTATCTCCGCCCAGGTGCCACGAAGTATTGGTTCCGTACTTAACATAATAAAACCTCCAGATTATAAATAATTATAAAAAAACAAACTATATTTTAAGGAAAAATAGCCAAATTATACTGTTAAACTCACAGATACATCATTGTTAAATTCTCTTTTGACCTTTATTTGAACAGGAAAAGCCTCAGCTATATCTTCCAGGTGAGTTATTATTAAAATCATTTTGATTTCGTTCTTCAAACTCCTTACCACTTCAATCAGTGACTCTCTCCCCAACTTATCCAGGGAACCAAAACCTTCATCAATAAAGATACACTCAATTACTCTATTGGAAATGCTGGATACATACCTGCCAATTCCCAGAGCTATGCTTATATCGGTTCTAAATTTCTCTCCACCGCTTAAAAGCTCATATTTTCTTATTTTTTGACTATATGAATCCCTAACGGAAATGTCCAGTTTATCCAGTGAACCGGTTGCTTTAAAATCAAGGGACAACCTATCATTGGATAACCTTTTCAATAAATTGCTGGAGTGATGTTCTATATCGTATAAAGCTTTTTTGACTACCATGGTTTGTATATTTTCACTGGAAAATGCTTTACTGATAAAAGAGTAAATAGTTTCCTTTTGGTCAAGCTCTGTTTTCCGAGCAGTTAAACGTATTTTATTTTTTAATAATTCTTCACTAACTGCTAATTTCTTCAGAAGAGCTTCTTTCTCTTTTTCTAAATTATTTAAATGATTTTGTTTATCAGTTAACCAGGAATCAAGCACCTTAACCTCAAAAGAGTGATTTTTAAGAAGAGTTACCTGTTGAATTAGTTCCTGTTGCGATACAGTTAATTTATCGATTCTTTCCTGTAAATCCTGTTTCTGTTTTTCAGCTGTTATGACTTCTTGATATAAATTAGCAATTTCTTTTTGTCTTATTTTGCTTTCTATCTCTTTTAGGGGTAAACCAATTGCCTGATTACCCTTATTCTTTTCTACCACGAGTACCTCTTGCTCTTTATTAATGCTGGTATTCTTTTCTTCAATATCCTGTTTTATTTTCTCAATATTATTCTCCAGGGTTTGAATTTTTATTTCATATGAAATATATTCATTCCTGATTCCAGTCAATTCAGCTGAAACTGCTTTGAAACCTTTCTCAGAAAGTGTTAACCTCTCGCCTAAGCCATCTTTTTCCGTAGATAATCTGGACAATTCCAGGTTTATTTCGCTAAGTTCATTTTGTAAATGACCTTTGTTTTCAGTGGTCAATTCTCCACCGCATAAAGGACAGATATCTTTCCCTTTAAGAGTATCTATCCGCTGTTTAAGTTTTGATTCATCCTGATTTAATTTTTTGATGGCACCTTCTTTTTCAGAGTAATCATCGCGTATATTTTTTAACTCTTCACTTTGCTTTTGGAAGTCAGCTTCCAGGGCAGAGAGTTTTTGTCGGCAGTGAATAATATTATTAACAGATAATTCCTGGCTTTTTATTTCCCCAGCAAGATTATCTTCTAACTTCTGCACATCCTCTTTCAGGTTTTTTACCATCAATAGGTGAGGGTATATTTTAACTGAATCTTGAAATAAATTGTAGTCTTTAATTATCTCTTCTTTACGATTCAGTATAAGGTTACAATTTTCCAATTTTGCAGTATTCTCTTTTAATTCGTTTTCAACCCTTTCTTTATTTTCAAGATGTTTCAGATTATGTTTTATCTGTTCAAGGACATCCCTGGTGTCAGTTAAATCATTATTTTTCCCATCCAGAGAAACCTGTATTTCCTTCAGGAATTCCTCGTTAATACCTTGCAACCCGGAAAGGTCAATATTTACAGTTGAGAGCTCTTTTATTAACTGTCTAAGATATTCTGCTGCTTTCGCGCGAATATTTTCATAAATATTTAACCCAAGAATTTCAGATAATACATTTTTTCTTTCCGAAGGTTTTGCTGAAAGAAATTTATCGCTTTTACCCTGAATCAACAGTGCTGAGGAAGTAAAAGTTTCATAATCCAGACCAACGACTTTTATAATCGCTTCTTCATTAGGTTTAATCCCCCGGTGTCCGGTTGGCTTAAACATTCGGAAATCAGAGTCATATTTATAAAAAAAGATTCGAGAATCCCCGTTTCTTTCCTTCTCCCTGACCACCTTGTAAGCGTCATCTCCCACTTTGAATTCATAGGAAACTGTAGCCTTTTCAGACCTTTCATTAATTAAATCGTCCATCTTTTCTGCGTCCCGGGCTTTTCCATATAAGGCAAACAGGATGGCATCCAGTAGAGACGACTTGCCTGCCCCATTCTCACCCACGATTACCCCGTATTGAAAAGTGGTAAAGTCAAGCGATACCTTGTTTCTATAAGCTAAAAACCCTTCAATTTCTAACTTCCGGGGAATCATTTTTCCTCTATTTCCTTTATGATTTCTTTAAGGGTAACCACGAGTGTGTTTTTAAATTCTTCATCCAGGTTCTTTTCCTGAAGGTAATTTTCAAAAGCCAGCAAGGGGTTAGAATAAGTTAAAACGGGTTCCCATAAACCTTGATATTCAGTTTCTAACCTTATAGGCTCAAAATTAACCAGTTTGGGAAACATTGAGAATACTTTTTCCCTGACCTCCTGTAGAGAATCGGAATCCTTCAATAAAACTGAAAGTTTTAGATAGGCATTTTTAATGTTGGGGTGGCTGATTAACAAACTGTCAATTTTATCGGGAGACTTCAATTCTATGTCATACATAAGGCTAGACTTGATTTTAATGTATTCCGGTTTTACGCGGCTATTTTCCATCTCTACATAAAAGAACCCTTTTTCATGATCAGTTTCGCTGAAATCCAATCTCTCCAGACTACCAGCATAAAAAGAAGGAGTATCGCACCTGATCTCCTGTTTCCTGTGTAAATGACCGAAAGCGTTATAGGTGGTCCAGGATGGCATATCCCTCTGGGCTAAAAGCGGTTCATCTTCCAGGGATAACATTCTTTCACTGCTTAACAATCCATTTTCTACTCCAATATGAGCTAACAGAATTGAAGGTAATTTATTATTGAGATAACTTTTTGCTCTTATCAAGTAATTGCCAAACAAGGTTGATACTTTAGCACTGATATTCAGAGAGCCCTGTGCTTGGTAAATTTCCCCTTCCAATCTCCCTCTATCAGGGTAAGGAAAGGGAATTATCTGCACTTCAGGTTCATTGAGAACCATAACGGGATATTCTTTATTAACCCGAGTTAGAATCTTCAAGTAAGGATTGGATATGGCAATTATTGAAAAAACCTCGTGAAGTTTGTTCCAGTCGTGATTACCGGTAATCATAACTATCTTCACTTTTTGCTCTAATAGGGTTTTGATACGGGAAAAAAAGGACTCTAAGGCTTCTCCGGAAGGTAGTTTCTTGTCAAAAATATCGCCTGCTATTAATAAAAGAGGGACTTTTTCCTGTTTTATAAAATCCGTAACCTGATCAAAACAATTGATAATACCAGGAGTCCTATCAATGCCATACCATTCCTTTCCTAAATGCAAATCTGCTATATGAACGAATCTTACCATAAATCGGTAATCTCCCCTTTTATTTCTTCGCGCCTGGTAGCAAAACAGGGAAAAGGAAACTTTATAACCATCGGTTGCTTAAAACCAACCTGTTTTAACATCATACTGCCAATGGTCAGGTTCATTACCTGCTCTTTCTGTGAATGAGTTAAAAATCTATAAGCATCACCGGATAATTCTACCGGGTCGGTATTACCCAGCACCCTCAAAGCTGAGTTGCCAATCACTGAATCGTGGACCTGGGAAGCCATCTGTTGTGCTCCAAAAAGAAACACCCCCAAGGACCTCCCTCTCTGAGATAGGTCAATGATCAATTCAGCTACCGGATTATTATGATACCCAACTTTAGGAGCAAATTTGTTCAGTTCGTCCACCATAATTATGAACTTCCGATTTTCAAACTTAGGATCCATTTCCTTCAAATACAGTATTTCTTTAATAAGGGAAGCGACCACAAATCTGGCCGGCCTGTCTTTTAAATTATGAAGGTCAATAACCAGGGTTTTACCGGGTTCCAAATCTTTAAAGGGTATAGAAAAGCCGCTATCCATTCGTCGGGATATTATGAAGCGACACTCTTCCAGGGCAGTTTCTGTTCTCCTTAAAAACCTCTGGAAAGAAGATTTATATAAACCGAAAGGTTGTGGGTCATTTCCCTTTTCTTTCAGCATACTCATAAGAGAGTTGAAATTGGTAATATTTTCCTCTTCTTCTATTATTTTATTTACAGCATACAGGGAAGCTCTAAAATTTTCATCCTGCAGGTCATCCTCTGCATATAGATGTTCCAATAAATCCTTTTCTTTAATCTCTTTTAAACTCCAGAGCATGACTTCGCTATCCAATCTACTGCTAAAAGGAGTGATTGACTCTTTATTGTTTACTACCCTGCGAGGTACATAAAAACTGACTTTTTCAAAAGGTTGAGGTAATATATCAAGAGCCTCGTACTCCTTGACAATTTCAGGGGTTAGATTGATATTTTCTTTATCCAGCCACATTAAATCCTCACCCTTCAAATTGAAGATAATGGGGTTAATAGACATTTTATCACCAGAGGGATGAGTTATATTATATTTCAGGCATTCAGCCAGAAAGCTTTTAATAAAAAATAATAAATAGGAGGTTTTAGTAGCTACCCCGGTTATACCATTTACATTAATATGCGCACCATTAGTACCATCTATATAGTCAAGGTTGACTATGGCCGGTGTGGAAGGTCCCCTGAAGCCATTCTGCAAAAAACCTGCTTTCAGGGGCTTCTTTATAGAGTCAAAGGAGTAGACTTTCATTAAATCTTCATCTTCAGCCAGATAAACGAAGGATTCCTCTCTTGGTGGTATGAGAATTAGCGGTTCAATACGGGTAACCAAAACCTTAGCATAAAAATGCCCTCGGGAGTGAATTGGTAAATTATTTTCCGGTTTACCGTCAAACCTGAGAACATCATCGGAAATACTTGACAGGGTTGAACTGCGAAATACCTCATCTACAATACCGTAATAAACTACTTCCTCGCCATGATGGCGACAGACAACTTTTACCAGGTTGGTCAATTCTACCATCCTGTCTTCAGCAACCCAGAAGTAAAATTCAAAAGGGGTTGATTCTTTTCCTTGGGGTGAAGATAATCTACCTAAAAGATTCAATTCCAACCTCCTTCAATTTATTTTTAAAAAAATAATGCAAACCTAAAGGTGAATCAAACAAGGAATATAGGTGTCTTTCAGCTTCTAATATGGGAAGCAGAATAGAAGGTTGTCTGAAGTAATCTTTTAAAAGATAACGAATATTAAAAAGAAATTTTGACATCCGGTTAATAAAAATAATTCCGAATTTATTGAAAAGCTCCAAAGGAATTTCTATTCTTATTATGCCTTCATAACCCGAGGTGTAATCACCGTTCAATCTCAGATACCAGGAGGCTCTGGGAAAATCTGAGGTGGAAATCAGAAAAACAGGACTTCTGAAGCCTTCTTTAATAGTTATCAACTGATTATGTTTGGTGGAATCTAAATAAATTTCTTTAAGGGTTTTAATTACTCCCAGGATAGTTTGGTTTTTAGAGCCTACCAGATCTTTGTTTAACAATCCGTCAAGAATAATAAGCTCGGAATTACAGTTGGCCAGGGAAAGCTCCATTTTTTTCATTTCCTCGGTAATAAAGTTATATAATTTAAGTTTATTTGATTCATAATCATGGTTAAGTTTTTTTTCCTCAATTCCATAAGTCTTGAAGGTGAAGTTTGCTGATGAACCGTTTATTTCCCGGGGTAGAACCAATACGCGCTGAAGTTTAAACTCTTCCCTCTCTAAATGATGGTTTTTTAAACAAAGGCGAACCGCTCCGATATGGCCACCGAGAATGGGTCTTAAAATTCCATCTTTTCCCCTCAGTGGACCAAGATGCAGTACTCTCATTGCTCCATCTATGAAATGTATTTCTTCAGCCTCTACTTCACTCGAACCGCTATCCATAAAAAATATAAATTCATCGGAAAATTCTTCCAAAAAAGTGGTTTCGCCTGAGAATATCAACAACTCATCTTTCTGAGGGAGCACTATCTCCTGGTAGTCTGTATGTATTAACATTTCTTATTATCCTTTATATACTGCTGGTAAATCTCATTAGCTCGTAACCCCCGCATACTGGCAACCTGTTTACAGGCTTCTTTCAGGGAATACTCCTGTAACAGGCTATTGATAATTTCGGTGATATTTTGAGGTATCTCTCTGGTTTTATCTGCTCCACCGAGAAGAATAACCACTTCTCCCAAAAGTTCTTTTCTTTGAGAAATCTCCAGAAAAACCTCCTGCAGACTTCCCCTGATAAACTCTTCAAATTTCTTGGTAAGTTCCCGAGCCACTACGGTAGGATGCTCGCTGCCAAACACTTCTAAAGCTTCTTGCAGGAAAGGAATTACCCTTTTTTTGGATTCAAAAAATATTGAGGTCATCTTCAGACCCTTTAATCTTTTAAAAAGTTCCATTCTCTGGTTTTTCTTGCGGGGTGGAAAGTTAAGGAATATGAACTGTTCAGTACTTAATCCCGAAGGAATAAGGGAAGTTAATACTGCGGAAGCTCCGGGAACAAAAACCAGGGGAAATTGTTCCTGTATGGCTAATTGCACTAAAGATTCACCGGGGTCGGCAATCCCCGGTGTTCCTGCTTCACTTATCATCGCAATTGATTTACCATCCAATAAAATTTCTTTAATTTGTCTCATCCTTGAATCTTTATTGCCTTCAAAAAAACTGACGGTTTTCTTTTTAATACCAAAGTGGCTCAATAAAACGCGTACACTTCGGGTATCTTCAGCATAAACCATATCCACTTCTTTAAGCACCCTTAAAGCCCTTAGGGTTATATCTTCAAGATTCCCGATCGGAGTGGATACTAAATAAATAGTGCCTTTATCCATAGAAATACCGCCAGAAAGAGGGTATATACTCCAAAAAGATAAAAATAATTATTATCAAGGGCTTTTTTGATAAGCCACAAACTGAAATAACCACAAACAAATGAGGTAATCACTCCTATCATGATTGAAGGTTTAAAGAAAACAGGTGAATCAGTGAATACTTCTAACAGAGAGCCGCCCCAGATAGCTACCAGAGATAATAAAAGAGAAAACAGGAGTGCTTCTTTTCTCTTTAATCCCGAAAGTAATCCTCCGGTAATGGTGCTTCCCGAACGGGATATGCCGGGAAGTATAGCCAATGCCTGAAAAATACCTATTAAAAGAGCTTTAATAGGCTTGATATTTGCCATCAGGATTTTTTTCTCCTGAATAAAATATGAACTTATCAAAATAATTGAATTAATTAAAAAGAATAAGGGTAATAAATCTGGCCGAGAAAAAATAGTTTCCAGAAAATCTTTAAAAAATATACCTACGATACCAGCTGGTATGGACCCGATTATTACAATCTTGATAATAGATAAAATATTGTTTTTGGTAAGTACTCCTTTTAACTCACGATAGAGAAAAAGTAAGACCGCTAAAGATGTTCCCAGGTGAAGGTAAATCTGCAGTGAAAGAATGGACTCCTCCAGATTCAAAAGGTGATAAAAGATGGTAATATGACCCGAGCTACTTATGGGCAGGTATTCCGTTAAACCCTGAACTATAGCGAGCAGGATAGTTTTAACTGTTTCCGACACCGCTAACCTTTTCCAGGAAATCTTCAAATATCAATCGGGACAGTGTTTCCTCCATAAGCCTTTCTGGATGCCATTGAACCCCTATGATTTGAGCATCTCTACTCTCAAAAGCTTCCAATACGAAATCAGCAGAATGCGCCCAGGGATATAAATCTGGAGCTAAACGAGAAATTCCCTGATGATGGTAAGAGTTAGCCAGAAATGTTTCCAAACCATATTTTTTCCCAAAATAGCTATGGGTATTCAAAGTAACTTCGTGCCTTACTCCATCGCTATGTACCCGGTATCCCCTGCAGGGTAAATCTTTAAACAGTTTTCCTCCCAGGAATACATTAATCATCTGATGACCCCGACATATTCCCAATATCGGTAGGTTACGGGAATAGGCGATTTCAAGGAGTGAGAATTCTAATTCATCTCGCGCTTTAATAACACCATCTAACTCACCACATCCTTCTTCATAATGAGCTCCTTCATTCACATCTCCGCCACCGGTTAGCAGTAGCCCCTGAATAGAAATGTTTAAGTCAACTTCCTGTTCGGGAATAAAAGTAAGTAGTTCAAAATTGTTATTTATCTTTTTTAAAGCTTCCATATAAGGACTGATTTTTTCATAACTGCTCCCTGAAATAGCAATAAACTTAGACATCCAAGACCTCCTTTAGAAATCTGTTTTTGATTATATTTAATTCATTAGCTCGTAGTTGGTTCAATAGTTCTGGAATCTTGAAAGCAATATCGCGGGCCATTAAACCTCTCTTTTCATATTCACCCGACAAGGATTCCCCGGCTGCTCCATGAAGATAAACAGCCAGCAAGACTGCTTTCTTCAAACTATCTAATTGGGCAGTAAAACAGGCAATAATACCAGCAAGCACATCTCCTGAACCCGGAGTGGCCAGGGAAACATTGCCCACAGGACAAATAAATACATTATTGTCGGGAAAAGCTACGATAGTAGGATTACCCTTCAATAAAAGTACGAGGTTATTTTCCCGGGAAAAACTTCTGACTTCCTCAATAATTGTCCTCCTGTCATAATATTTATTATCTTTTCCGGTAATATAAGCATATTCTCCGAAATGAGGCGTAATGATGGTGGGATATTTTCTCTCTTTCAATTTTTCTAAATTATTTTTTAATACCAACAAAGCATCACCATCAATTATCAAGGGTATAGGACAATCATCAATAATTTTTTCAACTAATTGTAAGCTTTCTTTTTCTTTGCCTAAACCGGGTCCCACTACCATTATCTGACACCCGGACAGTAAATCGGTGATGTTGTTTAAATCACCTATGGTTAAATAATTCTCTTTAATAGAAGTCCCAGCTAAAACCACTTCGGGAACCCAGTTAGTCAGGGCACTTACAGCAGTTTCAGGAACCAGGGAATAAACATATCCTCCTCCTGCTTTAAAAAAACCGAGAGAAACAAAGATTGGAGCACCCTGGTAATTAAAAGACCCTCCTACAAACAGCAATCTTCCAAAAGAGCCTTTGTGACCATCTTCCTGTCTAAATGGTACCCATCGCTTTATCTGTTTTTCAGTTATTATTTTCGTGGGAAAGAGTGAGGAGTCCAGGGTTACGCCAAGATTGGCAATAACTATTTCCCCGACCAATCCCCTTCCAGGATAAAACAACAGCCCTGGCTTCAAGGTCCCTATGGTAACAGTATAATTTGCCCGTATGGCTTCTCCATGAATATCCCCGGTATCAGCGCTCACTCCACTTGGAATATCCACAGACACCACCCTTGCTGAAGATTGGTTAATGATTTTTATGATTTGTTTATAATCAGCTCTTACCTCATCTTTAAGACCTATGCCCAGAAGTGAATCTATTATAATTTCAGAACTTAGAGTTCGTTCAATAGACTCTTTGTTTAAACTTTCAGAAAATATTTCTACTTCCAATCCTTTTTTATAACACAGGTCTAAATTTTTCCGTGTTAAAGGAGTCGTCTTTCCCATGGAACCTATAAGATAAACCTTGATATCTTCATATCCCCAACTAAATAAGTGTCTAGAGGCAACCAATCCGTCCCCTCCATTATTCCCGGTGCCACACCAAACTGTTATTTTTTTACATTTAACAGGTTCTATTTTACTGATAAATAAAGCGATTTCTTTACCTGCAGTTTCCATAAGAGTATCAGCAGTAATTCCCTGTTCTTCCAATAGAGTCCTTTCCCATTCCCTGACTTCTGCTGAACTCAGTACCAGATCAGACATCTTCAATCACCACCTGAGAAACAGCCATATTTCCATCATGGCTTAAACTAACATGAATTTTATATTTTTTAAAGTGTGGATTCAGGAAAAGCGTTTCTTCAGAAAACCTGATAGTGGGAGCTCCTTTAAGGTTGTCCAGTATTTCAATAGCATCAAACCTGAATCCCTTCCAATAGCCTCCCAGGGCTTTAACCAGTGCTTCCTTCAAGGAAAATCTGCCAGAAATGTAGAGGATTGACCTGCCAGATTCACTATACTCCCCCATTTCTTTTTGTGAGAGGATACGGGAAGGAAATCTATCCCCATGACTGTTTATTACCTTTTTTATCCTATCTATGGAAACTATATCAATACCAATACCTATAATCATGCTCTATAATTTTACCTTATGTGCTGTTGTATAATTATGATTATTAACCATATTGGGAGGATTCCTGAATTGAACAATACCATTAAAGAATATATGTTTACCAAACTCAAAAGTAAACCTCAAACTTACTGGGAATTAATAAAAGGTAACCCCTTTTCTCTTTCTGAACTTATACCTGTGCTTAATGAACTCTACCTGAATGGGGAAATTATCGTGGAAAACGATGTCATAAAGCTTAGGTATCAGACACCACCAGATTTATTTTCCTCAACTCATTGCCCTGCCTGTGAAGGGAGAGGTTTGGTAAATAGCCTTTTTCTCAATGAAATCGCCAGGGAATTTAGGAAGTTAGTAAATTCCAGACCCTTAGCCACAGGGGAATTCAATCAGGGTTTTATCCTTCCAGATTACTCCATTTACCGCCTTCAATTTATGCATAACCGGGGAGACCTTAAAGGGAAAAAAGTTGCTTTCTTAGGTGATGACGACCTGGTAAGTTTGGGAGCTGCGCTTACCGGAGTTTGCGAGGAGATAGTCGCTCTGGATATAGATAACCGGATTCTTGAATACCTTGACCAAACTGTTCCAAAATATTTCCAGAACTTTTCCACTGTTCTTTACGATGTGAATAATAAATGGCCTGAAAAATACCTCGGTTATTTTGATGTGATATTTACTGACCCCGTGGAAACTTCTGAAGGAATGAAGCTTTTTCTTTCCCGTTCGGTTGAAGGCTTGAAAGGTAAAGGTTGCTCCCTTTACTTTGGTATAACCCATCAGGAATCACCGCTTTTTAAGTGGAAATATATACAGGAATCCCTCATCAAAATGAATTTGTGTATAACCGATTTAATCAGGGATTTTAATATATACGAATTAGATAAAGAAGATATTATAAATGGTGGCTACCGAGTAGTAACCGAGCTAAAATTCCCGGTAAGTAAACCTGATTGCGACTGGTACACCTCCAGTCTTGTAAGGGCAGAAGTAGTGGAAAAACCAATTCCCCTGGTAGAGGGCGATGTTTCTTTGAGTAAAGATATTTACTATGACGAACACACCTATGTTACAGTGTTATAAATATTTCGTCAAAAATATAAAAATATAAAAAGAACCTGGAAAATCAAGTGGAGTATGTTAAAAACCTGATTATTCTGTAGTAACTCCGTCATATTCAGCTTCATTAGCTTCAGCATCAGCTTTGGTAGTGCGTACGATTTGGTCTTTATGATGTGCTGGAGAATATATGGTGTAGAGTTTCAGTTCTTCTCTTTTAGAAGTATTGATTATATTATGTTTTGCTCCAGCAGGCACAACTACGGCAAAACCATCCTGCACCTTATATTCATTGCCATCAATAATACATTTACCCTGTCCTGATTCAAAGCGAAAGAACTGGTCATTATCAGTATGAGTTTCCATACCAATTTCTTCTTCAGGTTGAATGCTCATTAATACCAGTTGGCAGTGTTTTCCAGTATAAAGCACCTTACGGTAATTAGTGTTCTCCAAAGTCTCTTTTTCAATATTATCACAGAATCCTTTCATAAAACTTACTAACCTCCTGAATATATTTAATTATTTTTGGATGATCCTCTTGGTAAAGTCGTGAATTGGTTTTAATGATACTTCAGTGCCATTTTCACCATTTACAGAATAATCAAAAGGATTATCCAGGTCTTTGATTAATAATATCATATACAACAATAAAAATGAGACTAACAATGTAAAAAACATAGACTCATAGAATGGTTCTATTTTGAGGATCAATAATCCTCCAATCTGGAAAAGAGCTAATATTTCAACTATGGCATAGGCTGATTGAATGAAGCTGGTGTCTCGAATATAATCAATTCTTAGAATCATTTTTCTAAGAATACCCTGCTCATTTTTCATCCTGGATAAGGGACCTGCCTGCATGATACTTTCCAAATCTGCAAAATAATCATTCATCTTATGTAATTTTTCAATCATGTTTTTGGTTCTTTCTTTTTTATAAAACCATAAACTCAAAGAATTTGTGAATTCTTTAAAATAATTCAGGAATTCTCTGGCTATTTCATTATTTTTATTAATATTTAAAATGTAAATTTCATCATACATTGTTTCCAAACTTGAAGCTATATCCCCTGGTATTTTTTCACTTTCCTTGTAATCTGAAATTACTCCGTTAATTAAAAAACCTATTAGAAATATGGTACCAGCAATTAAACTGGTAAATAAAGCATTCATACTCATAAACTCTAAACCAAATATACGAAATAACAGTTTTATAATAAATATAACTATTAAAATAGGAATCATTCTGATCACTAATTGCCACTTTTGATATTTAGAAAAAAAACTGTTTAATTTCATATGAGATTAGCTTTGATATTGGTACTAATCATCCTTCTTTTTACAAATAATGATTAGTGCGATTTCGCAGCTTTTCCTCCTTATATATGTTTAAATCGTCCTTTTATTCGTGCTTTACTAATTAAATTCTGAGACTAACTCGTAATTATACGAAAGGTTCTCATTAAATAATTCACTTTTTAAATAACTAAACTACTTAAAGCCATAGTAAAGAAAAATAAAATTACTTAATTTTATATTATTTCGGTTGACTGTGTAAATAAATGATGTATATGAAAACTAATAAACTGGCGGAGAGGGAGGGATTTGAACCCTCGAGGGAGTTAAAACTCCCTGCTCGCTTTCGAGGCGAGTGCTTTCAACCGCTCAGCCACCTCTCCTTAGATTGATAAAAAAATTAGTTAGCAGTTCCTGACACCTTTCAAGAAGAACACCTTCAATAACTTCAGGGTATTCTCCCGGATGAGGAATTTGTCTCATTTTAATCAATGTATCCACTGCCCCTAATTTCTGGTTGGATGCTCCGTAAACAATAGAACTTATATTGCTTAACAACAATGCTCCCAAACACATGGGACAGGGTTCCATGGTAGTATATAATATTGCTCCCTTGAGATTTGGATTACCTGTATTACTGGAAGCATTTCTGATAGCTATTAATTCAGCATGAGCAGTAGCGTTACGATCTGATTCAACCCGATTAAATCCTTCTCCTATAACCCTATCTTGAAATACTACTATCGCTCCTACCGGGATTTCTCCCAGATAAAAGGCTTTCTCGGCTAATTGAAGGGCTTTTTCCATGTAGTAGATGTGTTTTTTAAACATTTTATAATTTTGGTGCGCCCAGGAGGATTCGAACCCCCAGCCTATAGATCCGTAGTCTATCGCTCTATCCAGTTGAGCTATGGGCGCGTGGAATTCGGGATATACCTGGCGGAGAGGGAGGGATTCGAACCCTCGAAGGAGAGGTCATCCCCTTACACGCTTTCCAGGCGAGTGCCATCAACCGCTCAGCCACCTCTCCGGGTGATATAAGTATATCACAGATAGACCAAGAATCGGCCTGTTTATTCGTTATCACTACTGCTAAAAATACTGTTTCTTGGTTCCGAAGTAAACACCATTTTCCCACTGTTTCTGAGTTTATACCCTGAAACATAGGATGCACCGGAAATAAAATCTAATACCCTGCGAGCTTCATCTTTTTCCAGATTATCAAGATTAAAAATAACTACCTTATTTTTTTTCAATTCATCGACTATTTCTTTGGACCCATTAAAATCATTCGGTTCCTTAACTACCACCAGTTCTTCCTCAAATTCATCCATCCCGGTTTTCTGCACTTCCTGATATTCCATCCCCATAAATGCACGAAGGGAATTATTAACCCACTTTAAAAAATTGGCCATCACATATCCTCCCGTGTTATATATACTTTCCAGGGTAAAAGAAAAGAATTAGCACTGATACCTTTAACCAGAGCTTCATCACCTCGTTTAGCTAACAAATCAACCTCTCTAATTTCAATCTTACCCCGGACCAAAATTTTTACGAAATACTTTTCATTCTCTTTTTTAACATAATCTACCGGGGTAATTATTCCCTCAATAGGTTTCTGCTCAAGGTAATATATCTGCCAGGGTTGAGAGAGAACCTCCTGAGTGTAGTGTTCTCCACAAAACACCAGAAATTCCTTTCCCCGATAACTTACCCTACTTTCCACCTTAACTTTAAACACCCTATCATCATAAACATTTTTTATAGTTAGAGTTTGACCTGTATCAATAACCCAGGGAAGGTTTTCCATGACAATTTTGTAATCTTCTGAAGAAAGTAAAGCTAAAAAGTTCTTATCATAAGGAAAACTCCCATCAAACAAAAAATTAACAGCTTCATCAACAGTAAAAAAGAGAGGTTCCTTCATATGCGAATATACTATACCATCACGAGAAGCCAGCAGATTTTCTTTAGAGGATATGCCTATAACTTCATCTTCATTAACCATCTGTCCTTGAGTTATTTTTAAAAAATCCTCTTTCTTGCCAACCAGATCTCCATCTTTAACTAAAACTCCCACCCTGATAACCGAAGGTGTAAGAGAACCTGATACAGCTATAGCCATTAAACTTCCAATCTTTAAAGCTGAAGAAAAAATTTGGATGGAAAATATGGTAATAATCAGTAATAAAATAGATGCGAGCAGGGTATTGATAATTACTCTATTCATCTTTCTGGTTTATAAAGTTAGGTACTTCTATATCCTGGATTTCGCTGAAACGAAATGCCGGTCTATTTCTTGGGAGAGGAGCAGTATTTTTATTGGACATCTCTGAAGCAACTACTGTAACCTGAACTCTGTCTTTAAATTTTTTACTGACATTTGCTCCGAATATAATTAGCGCTTCTCGATGAGCTTCTTCTCTTATGGTATTGCCAATCATATCTAAATCATTCATTTTTAGATTCTCATCACCTTTCACATAAAATAAAATTCTATTAGAGCCCCGGATAGCGGTCTCTAATAATGGGGATTTTATAGCTTTTTCCACAGCTTCATGGGCGGCGTTTTCACCTTTACCTATTCCTATTCCCACATGCGCTATACCACTTCGGGTTAGAATGTTTTTAGCATCATTAAAATCGACATTTACCAAACTTGGTTTAGTAATCATCTCGGATATACCTGCTACTCCATGATAAAGAACTTCGTCAACTTTTTTAAAAGCATCAGGTATAGTTAATTTCTCTTCAGAAAAACGAAGCACTCTATCATTTATTACGATAATTAAAGAATCCACTAAATCTTTGATTTTTTTAATTCCACACTCAGCTATAAATAACCTTTTAGAACCTTCAAAGTTAAAAGGCCGGGTAACTACTGCTACCACCAGGGCACCAAGCTCATTGGAAATTTCAGCAACAATGGGTGCTCCACCAGTACCCGTACCTCCACCCATTCCGCAGGTGATAAATATGAGATTACTTCCTTTAAGGACTTCTCTGATTTCTGCAGCACTTTCCTGAGCAGATTTTTCGCCGATAACCGGGTCAGAACCTGCACCCAAACCCCCGGTAGTTTTGGGACCTAACTGCACTTTCCCTTTAGCCTTGTTTTTCTTCAAGTCTTGAACATCGGTGTTCATAGCAATGAAGTCCACCCCTTTTAGACCCAGAGAAATCATCCTATTAATAGCATTACCACCAGCTCCTCCAATACCAACCACCCTGATTTTTGCATTGAACTCTTTCTGAGGCTGAAAATTACTCAATTTTCTACTTCCTTTCCTTATTTTTTAGATAATTATTAAGAATTAGTCTTCTCATAATAGCTAAATTCTGAAATATCCTAACTCCAAACACTACTACAGCAGCCAGATACAAATCTAAACCGAGCCTATCGCCTAAATAAGCGAAAAAAGCAGCTATTATAGCGTTAAGTATAAAACCACTAATAAAAACCCGGTTATCAAAATTGTTTTCTAAATCTGCCCGTAAACCCCCAAAAAGAGAATCAAGGGCGGCAACAATGGCAATTGAAACATACTTAGAATAAATTAAGGGTATCTGCCAGGGTAGGTAGAAACCTACCACTATTCCAATAGTTAAAGCGAGAATAAATAAAATCACTTTATTGAATACCCCCTGCTGCTATTATCAACTTATTATTAACAGACATCTCTAATTCTACACCCTGAATCAGCATTTTTTCTTCAAAACCTCCTGGTATCTTCAAAACGCTTTCTAACACCTCCACAGGACCAATAACTTCAATCAAATAAGGAGAGTCAATCAACCTGCCACTTATAGATAATTGGGTGCCGCTCTGGTAAAGAAAACTATTCCAGCCTAATCTGCTTTTGTTTATACTGATAGCCAGAGCCCCACCACCCCATAAATCATTTACCAGATCTATAAAGGTTTCTACTGAAAGAATCTGATTTTTCTGCGGAATGATGGTAATAACCAGTCCTGTACCGGTAATACCTTTTAGTCCCAGTAAGGCTTCCCATTTGGAAATTTCCTGATTTAGAGATTTTTCAAAATCCTCTTTCTGTATACTTACCTCATTCAGTTCAAGGATTCTTAAATCAAGTTTTTCAATTTCTTTCAATAAGGATTCTTTTTTTTCATTAAGGGTTCTCAAATAGGTGATAGCTTCCCGCGTAGAAGTAGGTCCTACTTCCCGTAATAATGATTCACGGGTTTTAAATTGAAGTACCAACAATACTACAATTATTAAAAAACTAAAAGCAATCCAGATACCCGGTTTTATTTTCAAGGTGCTACTCCAAAAGATTCCAAATCAATTACTCCGGTTCCCTGAGGTAATTCAAGATAAGGGCTTACTTTAAGGCTTACCTGTAATCCAAATAATGTTTTATAGTTTTCCAATAATCTAAAGAAAGAAGACTGTTTCAAAACTTTAGCCATCAGTTCAGGGTCTCCGATGGCTTTTATATCATAGGGTGGAGCAATTCTTTTACCATTTACCAGAATTACTTTTCCCACACAACTTATATCTGAATTAATCTGTATTCTTTCGGAGTTCACTGCTATTCCTCTTGCTTGCCCTTCTTTCAGAATATTTATGAGGTAGCGTAAATAACTCTCATGAATAATATAAAAAGAGGGGTCATCACCTTCTCTAAGCCTGATTGGACTATCATCCAAAGTTACAATCAAACCAGGACCAGCAATAGACCCCAAACCTATTTCTATTTTTAAGTCATCCCTGGATTTAAGCAGGTTTAAAACTTCCTGATCCAGAGCAATTTCTGCTTCCATTTGTTGGATTTTATCTTTAAGGTTGGTTGAATTATTTTCTAAATCTTTCACTTCTTTCTCGGTATCTTTCCAGAGCATTAGAATACCCATATCTCCCATAGCTGGTAAATCAACTGTAAAAGCATAGTTTTTAGCAGTAATTCCTATAAGTAAACCGACCAGTAGACTAAACACAATATAGCTTTTTAATAAATGTTTCAATCTCTTTTCTCCACTTTCTTAACTACCACCTGCTTAGAAGCTGTGAAATCTAAAAGGTATCCTTCACTATGGAGTGGTGCTAATTTTATTATCAAAGGCTGTTTAACCGTTAGCTCTGAATAATATACTTTTACCTGACAACCATTAATGAAAGTAATGAACAACTCTTCCAGGTTAGCAAATTCACATTGCTTTATTCTGGAGATAAAACCAGCTTGCTCTTTTTCCATGGAAAAAAGATTATTGATAAATTTAGTAATTTGCTGTTCGTTAAAAATAGACGGGCTTTTAACTTCTATTTCAGGTACACCTGGATACTTAAGGTTCATATTGTTAATAATCTGCCCCTCTGAATCCACCAACCAAACTCTTTTCTGGTGTATGACACTGGCAATAATAACTCTGGGATAACCGCGAATATACAGTTTAGCAGGAAAATAACGGTTAATTTTAATCTCTTTAATCAAGGGATGGTTAAGTAGTACCTGGTTGGAAATGTTGTTTTCACTTAGAAAAAGGTAATTACGGAATGATAAAGGGTTACTGATGTATTTATGGATATCGGGCGGCAGGGAGCCCTCAAATATTATATCTACCTGCTGACCCTCAAAAATTGAAGCAGTAGCAGCTGGTAACACTAATAAAAGTACGAAAGGGAGTAATAAAAATACTATTAATAATCTTATAAACACTCCTATCCACCGATGTAGATTATCTCTGGTTCAAGTAGGATATCAGTTTTTTCCAGCACAGCAGCTTGCATAAGATTAATGAGAGACAAAACATCATTAGCTGATGCATCATCAATATTAATGATAAAGTTAGAATGGGTATAGGAAACCTGGGCACCTCCTACTCTTAAACCTTTTGTTCCTACTTCTTCTAACAGTTGACCAGCACTGTAATTAGGAGGATTTTTGAAAACAGAACCAGCACTTGGTAAAGTAAGTGGTTGTCCTTTCCTGCGCTTCAATAAGAACTCCCTTACCCTTTTAATTATTCTCAAAGAATCTACTCTTTTAACTTTTAGTGCTACCCTGGTAACAATTTCGTTAGTTTTTTGCAGGATAGAATGACGATAAGAGAAATCCAGATCTTTATTTAAATATTCCTTTTCTCCTGAATACCAGGTATAAACATGGCCTACACTTTGACCAATAGCTTCATTGTTGGTTCCTGCGTTCATAATTATAGAACCTCCAACCGTACCCGGAATCCCTGATAGATACTCTAACCCTCCAAAACCTTGATCGCTACAATAGGATATAATTCTGGATAACGGTTCTGCGCCGGAAACCCAGATATATTCGCCATCATAGATTATGGGAGAAATATAACAAAGCCTGATAACCAGACCTCTGATTCCCTCGTCAGCAATCAGAAGATTGGATGCGCCGCCAATTATATAGTAATTAATACCATAATTCGTCAATTCAGATAAAAATTCCAGGGTATGTTTTAACTCAACATTATTTCGGGGAGTGACAACAACATCAGCAGGTCCGCCTATTTTAAAGGAGGTATAATTTTTCATGACCTGGCCAAAATTTACTTTAACTCCTCTATCAATGAGATAGTCGAGATTATACTTCAATGGATAATCATAAAACTTCATATTTTTCAAATACATCCTATTTCTCATATAAGTATAACCTACCTTTATACATATTGTTTTAAAATTCCTTTTAATATTTCAGTTGCTTCATCTTTTTCGGGAAGCTCGCAGTAATTATCGGTGAATTCTAAAAGGTTTAGAATCTTTTTTTCTAAGTTTTCTGCTTCGCATTCAGCTTCTCTTAACAGGAACCCTCCATAATCTTGAACATAAGACATGCCATTGTAATATTGATGGTCATTTATGGCATAGGGATAGGGAACTACAATTGCTTTCACTTTAAACCTGGATAATTCTGTTAGAACACTGCCTCCTCCGCGAGTTAAAGCTACATTGGAACAGGCGATAGCCTTCCAAATATCTTTTAAAAATGGGTAAACTTTCCATTTTGAAGATAAATTGTATTTATTACAAATTCTTACTATTTCCTGGTAATCATCCTGACCGGTAAGATGAATAGCGCAAAAATCATTATTATTTAAAAGTATTGGTAAAACCTCACCGGTAATTTTATTCAGAAACCGAGAACCCTTGCTTCCGCCTAACACCAGAATAACCGGCTTACCACCTGTAAAACCAAAATTTATTAAAGATTCCTCTTTACTTATTCCATAAAATTCTTCCCTGATGGGAGTTCCAGTGTAAATTACCCTGGAGTTAGAGAAATACTTTCCAGATTCTTTAAACCCCATAGTTACCATGTTTGCCCATTTACTGAACAATTTATTGGCTCTTCCTGGCACAACATTTTGTTCGTGTAAAATAAATGGTACTTTTTTTAACAAAGATGAAAAAATAACCGGCACCATTACATACCCACCAAAACCTATAATCACCGAAGGTTTTAGTTTGGAAATCACCTTATAAGCTTTGATAGTTTCCCAAGCATTTTTAACCAAATTTTTCAATCTGTAAGGTTTGATATCCAGTAAATCATACGGAATCCCATATTCTTTAATAAGTGTCTTTTCAATACCCCGGGTTGAGCCTATATAATGAACTAAAATTCCATCTTTTCTCAGACTTTCAGCCAGAGAAATCGCTGGATAGAAGTGTCCGCCTGTCCCTCCCCCCGTAATAATAACCATTACCTTTTACTCCCTATAGAGGCTAAAAAACCCATTTCTGCCATGGTAACCAAAAGAAAAGTACCACCGTAACTTAAGAAAGGAAAAGGCAAGCCTTTAGCTGGTAAAAGGCTTAAAGAAACACCAGCATTTATTAGAGCATATAAACAAAGTTTGATAACTACCGCAGAACCATATAACATAGTAAATAAGTCCCAGGAAGATGAAGCTAACCTCAAGCCAGAATATAGAATGGCGCCTAATATCAAACAAATTAGCAAGCCACCGAGAAATCCGGTTTCTTCCAAAAAAACAGAAAATGAAAAATCGGAAAAGGAATAGGGAAGATAAAGTAAACGAGCTTTCCCTTTACCAATACCCTGTCCGAGTAACCCCCCTGCCTTGATGGCTTCCAGGCTTTGAGTAACCTGATAGGAAGCGTGTTCGTCAGGATTAAGAAAAGACATAAACCTCTTGACCCTGTAAGGCTCGGCCACAGATAGAAGCAGCACTGCAATTACTACAGGGATGGTAATATACGAAATAATTTTCCAGGGAACCCCGGCAAGAAAATAAAATATCATACCCACTACTACCAATATCACAGCGCTTCCAAAATCTGGTTCCAAGTATATCAAAAAAGCAGATACCAGAGTAATGATGAGGTGAGGTATTATCTTGATAATCTTGTTTATATTTTTCCCCAGATGAGCAAAATAGAAGGAGGAATAAATGATAAAACCAGAAAGAGCCAAGTTGGAAGGTTGAAAACTTAAACCTGAATAACTAATCCATCTTTTACTAAAATTTATTTCTGTTCTTATGCCTGGTATGAGAATGGTTATCAATAATAACAGAGAAAAGATGAGTGCTAGCCAAGCAAACTTTTTAAGGAAACCTGTTCCTAACCAATAACTGATTAAAAAAAACAAAATGCTAAGAACAAGATAAATAATGTGGCGTGAAGTGTAACTCAAAACATCACCCGTTTTAAGATAAGCCCAAGCGGCGCTGCTGCTTAAAACATTCAAGCAACCCATAAAAAGAATGATGGTGATTGAAATTAATAATAACCTCTTCTCTAACATAACACCCTACATCAACCTGATGAGAAGAAGACCAATCAAGCAGAATAAAATAGTAAAAATCCAATATCTGCCAACTATTTTCTTTTCAGAAAATCCCATTAACTCAAAATGGTGATGCAAGGGAGACATGCGAAATATTCTCTTGCCACCGGTAAAGCGAAAATATATTACCTGAATCACTACTGACAGAAGGGTTATTACCAGAATAAATCCAAAGATAGGCAGAAGAATTTCTCTTCTTGCCATAAGAAATACACCTGCCAAATATGCTCCAGCAAATAATGCTCCAGCATCTCCCATAATCACCTGAGCTGGATGAGTATTAAACCAGAGAAAAGCTAATAAAGAACCGATTATAATTTCCATACCGGCAAAATTACCAGATATAAATCCCAGTTGATAACTAATCCAGAGGAAGAAGAAAATAATTATTCCCACCCCACCTGCCAGACCATCAAGCCCATCCAGAAAATTGTAAGCATTAGTTGTGGCCAGAATTACCAGAGCACCCCACAATAAATACAGATATCCGGCATCTATGAGCAAACCCCCTGGTAAAGATATTGAACTGCTCTTTTGAAACAAATAATAAAGAAAGGGTAAGAGAAAAAGGACTTGCAAAATCATTTTTTCCCTGGCTCTTAAACCCAGAACATTTTTGCGGAATATTTTGGTAATATCATCCAATAAACCAATCAGCAAATATCCTATGGTAAGAAGCCAGAATTGCCAGGGGAATATATTTAAAATTAACCCAAAAGCAAGTATAACTAATGAAAAAATGATACCTCCACCGGTAGGAACTCCCCTTTTTACCTGATGATGGGCTGGACCCTGCTCCCTGATTTTTTGTCCCATTTTTATTTTATTAGCAAATGATATATAAAGGGGATACAAACAAAATGATATTATAAAAGTCAGAATAATGTTAATCATTTTTAGAAAAGCCCTGAAATTGTAAATAATTTTTAACAACTTCCCGATCATCCAGAAAAACCGTTCTTTTGCCAAATTTTTGCTCAGTTTCATGACCCCTGCCAGCAATTAACACTACATCGTTTTCTTGAGCAAGAGTTAGACCTTTTTCTATGGCTTCCTGGCGATTTAATATTACCAGGTAATCCTCACCATCTATCTTACCTGCACTTTGCATCCCTACACGGATATTTTCAACAATTACCTCAGGATCTTCATTTTTTGGGTTATCAGTGGTAATTATAGAGAAGTCAGCTTCATGAGCTGAAATTTTTCCCATCAAAGACCGTTTTTCTACATCTCCTTCTCCCACTGCTCCAAAAATAATAATAATCTTTCTCCTCCCTTTCAGCTGTTTAATAAATTGAAAAGCCATATTTAAACCCTCAGGATTATGAGCAAAATCTACAAAAACCTGATATGGTTGACCAAGGTCAATTTTTTCCATTCTTCCGGGTACCGGTAATGGTTTAAAAGCTCTCTCCTGTAATACATCTATCGGAACTCCAAAAACAAACCCTGAAGCAATAGATGCCAGAAGGTTATAAAAATTAAATTTTTCCTTGACAGAAGTTACAAATTCCCCGGTTTGCCCCATCAGGTTTATGTTGAGAAGAGTATATTCGCCCACACTTGATATTGAGGTTATCTGGAAGTCAGCCTCAGATTCCAGTCCATAAGTTAGAACTGTAGCCTGGGTCTGGTTTTTGACCTGCCGTATCCAGGGGTTATCCCAATTCAAAAGCGCGAGGCTGTCTTTAGAAAGTGACTGGAATAATGATAGTTTCGCTTGAAAATAGTTTTCCATTGTTTTATGGTAGTCAAGGTGATCTCGGGCAAAACTGGTAAACACACTCAAAGAAGGTTGAATACCGAAAACTCTTTTTTGGTCTAATCCGTGAGAAGAGATTTCCATTATAAAATAGGGTGAATTATGAGCTACTGCATCATTCATAAGTCTAGCCAGGGTAATAGGATCAGGAGTGGTTTCACTGAGTTTTTCATAATAGTTATCTACCGAAAATCCCACTGTGCCACATACTGCTACTTTAAATTTCCCGGATATCATTTGCCTTATTAGAAATGTGGTGGTAGTCTTTCCATTCGTTCCTGTAACCCCAATTATTTTAAGTTTTTTTGAGGGGTTTCCATAAAATATCTGACTTAAATAAGCAAGAGTTTCTCTGGTATCTTTAACTAAAAACACCGGGTAATCATAAGATACTGATTTTTGCTTTTCTACAACTAAAGCTACTGCGCCGTGGGAAATTGCCTCTCCAAGAAAATCATGACCATCAAAATTGATACCCTTAAAGGCTACGAAAAGGGAACCCTGGGTAACTTTTCTGCTGTCAAAAACAATATTGTTAATTAGCAATGATTCTTCACCGGGTTTGAGTGTATCCGCAATAGAATAGGGAAGAACATCCCTCAGTATCATTTATTTTCACCGGGTAACTGCAGATACTCAACTAACCATCTGGCAATTTCCCCAAATACCGGTACTGCAGTAGCATATGCTGGAGCATCAGGTTCATCAAGCATTACCACTATTAAAAACCTGGGGTTTTTCAGAGATACAAAACCTGAAAAAGTTGTAATAATTTTCTCATTGCTATACTCACCATTAATAATTTTTTGAGCAGTTCCGGTTTTTCCCCCTGATGAATACCCTTCAACATAACCCGACCTATTGGTTTGAGAGGTAATAGTTCCTTCCAAAGCTTCAAGAAGAAGAACAGATGTTTGTTTACGAAATACTGTTCTTAATATTCTAGGTTGATGTTCATACTCTACCTGCCCCTGATAATTCCTGACACTTCTAATAATACCAGGTTGTAAGTAATAGCCTCCATTGCCCAAAGAAGCGTAAATGCTGGCAACCTGTAATGGAGTAAGTGCAACTCCCTGACCAAACCCAATATTTGCCAGGTGCATTTCCTTATCAGGCTTCACATAAATACCGACTTCTACTCCCGGCATATCTACTTCAAACGATTTTCCCACCCCAAAAAAAGTATTATAATACTTGTTGAAATTTTCTTTCCCTATCCTGAAAGCTAACTGGGCAAAAACTGTATTGGTAGATGTTTTTAATGCTTCTTTGAGGTTTTGAACATTAAAAGATTTATTCTGAAAATTATTAATTACTCCACCTTTCAGTTTTAAACTTGCAGGTGCGGAAAACTCAGATTTTAAGGAAACCACACCTTCCTCCAGGCCTATAGCCAGAGATAGTGCCTTCATTACCGACCCTGGTTCATAGTTAAAACTGATCGCCCTATTTCGTCTTTGCTCTCCAGTTGATTGCTTATAATTATTAGGGTCAAAATCAGGGTAATTCGCTAAAGCCCAGATTTCTCCCGTGTTTATATCCATCACTACTGCTGACCCACTTGAAGCTTTATGCTTTTCTATTCCCCCTATAAGAGCTTTTTCCACCATATTCTGTAATTGAATATCTATAGTTAATAAAATATCAGAACCCTGAACCGGTCTAATTGATCCTTGAGGATAAGTAGGTATTCCCCTACCTGCTGCGTCAATAGTTATGAAAGCTAAACCTTCTTTGCCATTCAATATCTCGTTTTCATAGTTTTCTATTCCTCCTTTTCCATTACCATCAGCATCCACATATCCCAATATATGACTGGCACTTTTTTTGTGAGGATATTGCCTTTTACTGTCTTCTAAAATAGATACCCCGGGGACTCCCCTCACTTCATCAGGAATTTCTGTTAATTGTCTTTTAAGGTAAAAATTCCTACCTTTTTCTAATTTGCTTTTTAATTCACTTAAGCTTATTCCTCCAACTTTAGAAAGAGTATAAATCATATCTTCATCACCCTTAAAAATTGACGGGTGAATCAGAATAGAGTTTGCGGGCACAGAATATGCCAGAAGTACTCCATTTCTATCGTAAATATTTCCCCTTCTCGGATACACCTTACTTATAGACATAGAAAATGGATTACTTTCCTGTGTAGAAATTACCTGGGTGTAAAAAGTAAAAGCAATTAAACTTGTCAAGCAAATACCTAGAATCAACCCAAGAGCGAGAATCGCTTTACGGGGAGTTTCAAGGTTCATTTTTAATTACCAGATGAGGCAGTTCCAGATATTCTTTAATTGTATATACCCTCTCTGGAACAATAAATCCTTTTTTGTCAGCCAATTTTTTTAAAGTAACCGGGTTAGTCATTTCTTCGTAGCTCATTTCGTAGTTTCTTTTAACCTTGACAATACTGCTTAATTGGTCCTCAAGCCTCGCTGATTGGTAGGCGATACCTGTTTTTTGAGCTTCCAAAAACTGGATGGATAGGAAAAAAACCAGAGCAATAGCAAAAGGGATTATTAATCTATGAACCTGGTAAGATGTTTTGGCAAATTTCTTCGTTTTAGGCTTTTTTTTCCTGAGGTGAAGAGGAATAACTATTTTATTTCTTTGAGCAATATTGGCTACGGACATTTATCAAGCCGCCTCCAGAACTCGCATTTTTGCAGAACGAGCTCTCGGGTTTATCAATATTTCCTTTCTATCTGGCTTAACTACCTTAGGGGTAAGCACTTTACCCAGTCCTTCAAGTTCTAAATTCTTAAAATAATTTTTTATTATGCGATCCTCCAGGGAATGGTAGGAGATTATTATGATTTTCCCGTGGCTATTGATATAATCTGTTGATTTACCAAGAAACTCTTTTAAACTATCCAGTTCTTGATTAATATAAATACGAAAGGCTTGAAATGCTCTGGTAGCAGGGTGTATTTTCCCCCTCTGGCAGCCAATTGCCTTCTCCACAATCTGCTTTAAATCTCCTGTAGTTTTAATTTTCTGACGCTCAAGATAAATTAAAGAGGCAATTATATCAGATTTTTTTTCTTCTCCATACAGAGAAATTATATTTTGTATCTGAGACCTGGTAAGACGAGGAAGAATCTCTGAAAGAGGAGCGCCCGTTTCAAAATCCATTCTCATATCCAGAGGACCATCATACCTTATGCTAAACCCTCGCTCTGGTTTAGTTATTTGTAGAGAAGATATGCCTAAATCCAATAAAAAAGCATCAACCCTTGATATATTTAACTGAGGTAAGAAGTAATCTATTTCACTATAATTATTTTTAACGAACCTGCATCTGGAGTCATATTCCAATAATCTTTCTTTAGCTATGGCTAAAGCTTCACTATCTCTATCAACAGCAATTACCTGAATGTCTTTAAAGCGCTCCAATATCGCCTGGGAATGTCCGCCTGTTCCTACGGTACAATCTACAATCAATCCTTCTGATACTGAACCCAAAAAGGAAATTACTTCTTCTACCATCACCGGTATATGTAAAAATTTACTTTCCATTTCCTAACTCTTCAATATATAGAGGTACCCTGGGAAATATCTGGCTTACTATTTCACTCCACTGTTCAGTTGACCAAACTTCCAGATACTTAGACATGCCTACCACTACTACTTCCCTGTTTAAACCCGAATGTTCTCTTAATAATAAGGGGATAAGAATTCTCCCTTGATTATCAAAAGAACAGGTCATACCTGTATAAAAAAATCGTTTAATGTGACGCGAGAAAGCTTTGCTATCAGGTAAAGCTTCCAAAAATTCTACCTGTTTTAACCATTCGCTTTCAGGATAAATAAGAAGGTTTCTATCAGGTCCGCGAGTTATATACAGGTTCTCTCCCAGCTCATAACGAAAACGGGCTGGAATCATCAATCTTCCTTTGTCATCCAAACTAAGACGGTGTTCCCCTGTAAACATCATAACCTTCCTTCCTAATAATTAAAAGTTAAAAAACCCTGGATAATCTCTATTTCTACCACAAATTACCACATATTAACCATTATTTACCACTTTGTCAAGTAGTTTTAGAACGATTCTCAATTTCAGGAAGATTATTGGAAAAAATATTATAAATGGTTTTGTTTAAATAATAGAGGAAATAATAATCAAGAATATCGGACTAAGAATAGTTGAAATGGTAACGATTTTTGAAATGAGAGAAACATTGAGTCCTATCTGTCCGCCATAAATTATAGTAGCCACCATAACTGGCATGCTTGATTGGACCAAAATAGCCGGGATTATTTCTCGGGTTACCCCCAAAAAACTGGAAAATAAATAATTAACTGCTGGAAAACATATTTGTTTAAAAAGAATGATAAAGCCAATGAATAAGATTTCTTCTTTTTTAATATCCAGGTTAAGCATGGTTCCTACATACAGCATAACCAGCAAAGTGGTAGATTGAGCGACAATATTGAGCGTATCAATAATAAATGCGGGCAGAAAGATGCCTTTTAAAATAATTGCTGCAATTATCGCTAACAAAGGAGGGTTTTTTATAAGGATATTTAAAATAGAGTAGTTTCCTTTTTTGAATGCACCATCACTACTAAGGTAAATGTAGGAAATGAAGGGAATCCATAAAGACAGTAGAAATATAAGTGAAGATTGGTCATAAACAATTCCATAGGGTAAAGATTCCGCGTTTAAAAGAGTACTGACCATAGGGTATCCCAGAAAGGTGGTATTTCCCATAACTCCAGTTAAAACCAGGATAGCAATTAATTCTTTTTTAAATCCCAGCAATCTGCTAAATAAATAAATTATTAACCCTAAAAAAGAAGCAGATAACCAGACAATTAGTGGGATTTTAAGGTATTCCGGGGTCCAGCTGGCATTTCTTATGCTAATAAAAACCAGTGCTGGCAGGGTGATATTAAATACAATAGACCTTAATACCAAAGACCCTTCATTAGATATAAGCTTGATTTTTTTACAGAAAAAACCTATAGCAATTAACACTAAAAGTGTAACAATTTTATCAATCATAGACAAATATTATACCTTATACCAAAGCCAGCAAGTATAATATATAGGCGAAGTACTTACTTAAGAATAATTTTACAGGAGGTATTTATGAAGAAAAAAGTACTGATTGACTGCGACCCGGGTCATGATGATATGGTAGCAATTATGTTAGCCTGCTATTCAGAGGATATTGAAGTTCTGGGTATTACCACAGTAGCTGGAAACCAAACAGGTGAAAAAACCTTTCTGAATGCTCATAAAGTTTTAAAAATGATTAATAGAGAAGATATAAAAATTGCCCGAGGATACGACTTCCCTTTATTCAGGAAGTTAGTTACTGCTCCTGAAATACACGGTATTTCAGGATTAGATGGAGCTGCTCTTCCTGAAATATATATAAAGACAAAACCTGAACACGCTGTTGATTTTATCATTTCAACTCTAATGTGTTCCCAGGAGAAAGTCTGGCTTATCCCCACAGGGCCTCTTACCAATATTGCCTTTTCATTGCTAAAAGAACCGTTGATTAAAGAAAGGATAGAAAAAATCGTTTTGATGGGTGGAGCAGCTTTTGATTCTAATATTACCCCCAGTGCAGAATTTAATATTTTCGTAGACCCAGAAGCAGCTAAAATTGTATTTGAGTCAGGATTACCCATTACCATGGTTGGTCTAGATGTAACCAATAAAGCCCTGTTTACTTTTGAAGATATAGATTTATTAGACTCTTTTAAGGGAAAAGTGTCTTCTGTGGTTGCCCCATTATTAAAGTTTTTTGCTTCGACAAACCTGGAAATTTTTAATTTTCCCGGTGCTCCTTTGCATGATGCCTTAGCAGTAGCTTATGTTATTGACCCTACAGTTTTAACTACAAAATACTGGAATGTTAAAATTGAAACAAAGGGAGAGTTTACCAATGGGAGAACTGTCGTTGATGTTTATAATATTACCGGCGATAAACCTAATACCGAGGTAGCTATGGAAGTTGATTTACTAAAGTTCAAGAAGATGATTTTTAATATGATAAAACACTATGATGAATTAGCCTAAAGCTTGGCTTTGTAAAGGAGGATAAATTGATTATTAGAGGAACCACCATTTTAAATTATCAGGACCTGACTGTTGAAGAAAATAGAGACATTGTTATTGAAGATGAAAAAATCAAAATTATTGGATATAACCTGAAGGGAAAGGGAGAGGTAATTGAGGGTAGAAATTTTTATTGCGTCCCGGGATTAGTAAACACCCATTCCCATGTGGCTATGACCCTGCTTCGGGGTGCTGCAGAAGATGTCAATATTGATGATTGGTTTAATCAATATATCTGGATTTATGAAAAAAATCTCACTCCTGAAGATGTGTATTTTGGCTCTTTATTGGGAGCTGCCGAAATGTTGCAATCAGGAGTAACTATGGTAGCTGACCATTATTTTTATATGGATAAAGCCTTTGACGCCTATAAAGAAATTGGTATCAGAGCTAACCTCGGATGGGCAGTTTTTGGATTTGGAGAAGATAGTCAGGAAAAGTTCAAACGAGCTTTAGAATTTACTAATAAGTATCTGGGTAAGGAGAAAAGGATAGATATTTCTCTTGCACCGCACTCTCCCTATCTTTGTCCCGATGAGTTCCTGAAAAAAAATGTTGAAATATCAAAAACGCTTGGTATTCCTTTACATATCCACGTCTCCGAGGAACACAACCAATTAAAACGAAGCCTACAAACAAGAGATATGACTCCAGTTGAAGTTTTGGATAAAACAGGAGTATTACAGGAAGGAACTATCTTGGCCCATGCTTACTATGCTACAGACACTGATTTTGATTTGATTAAAGCCTCAGGCAGCGGAATCGCCCACTGCCCTAAAACTTATATGAAATTTGGAGATAATCATAATTTTCTTCCCAGGGCTATGCAAAAAGAAGTTAATCTTGGATTAGGATGCGATGGGCCTTGTTCTAACAACACCATAAATGTTTATGAAGCAGCAAGAGATGCGGCTTTACTTGCTAAATTATCTGAAAGAAACGCCAGTAATGCTAAAATCTCCGAACTTTTCCCTTTACTTTCAGGAGGAGGGGCAAAGGTTCTGGGATTAACCAATTATGGTGTAATTAAGGAAGGTAATATCGCTGATATAGTGTTAATCAAGAAGAATAGCCCAAATATGGTACCTGCGAACAACATTTTTGCCAATATACTTTATTCCCTTGACCGGGCAGATGTAGATACTGTAATTGTGGATGGCCGTAAAGTGGTAGAGGGTGGAAAAATATTAAATATAGATATGGAAGAAGTTATCCGCGAAATGAATACCCGTTCTCAAAGAATGACTTTACGAGATAACTCTATACCTATGCAAAATTATTAGTTATCATCTATATTTATTTAATTTCTCCCTACCTGATTATATACATTAACATCAAAGGTATTGACAAACTATCATAATTAGGTTAACATTACCTATGTTTAAGCCAATTTTTCAGGTTTAAACGATAAGTATTTTTGGAGGCTTTTTTTTATGGCAACTGGTAAAGTAAAATGGTTTAATGCACAAAAAGGTTATGGTTTTATTGAAAAAGATGGAGGAGGGGATGTTTTCGTCCATTTTTCCGCCATTAATGAATCTGGATTCAAATCTCTTGAAGCAGGGGATACTGTAGAATTCGAGATTTCTCAGGGAGATAAAGGACCACAAGCGACCCAAGTTAAAAGACTTAAATCTTAACTGGAAGTGTATGAATCAAAAAAAAGACCCTCGCTTGAGGGTCTTTTTTTATTTACAGATACAAAATACTTAATAAGTAAGATTCATTTTGGAAATCATTTCTGAAACCGTTTCATTAGAAGTGGATATAGCATTTTTAGTGCCTTCGTGCAATATATCCCAGACTCCTGAGGGATTTTGTTCTAATGCAAACCTTTTCTCTCTTATAGGTTCAATAAACCGGTTAATCATCCCGGATAACCTTTCCTTGCAAGCTACACAGCCAATTTGGGCATGTTCACATTCATATTTAACCCGGTCAATTAACTCGGGAGTATTGAGAATATTATAAAAAGAGAAGGCAGTGCAAATTTGCGGGTGTCCTCTGTCAGTTAACCTTATCCGGGAAGGATCGGTGACCATTTTCATAACACGCTCGTTAACTTCCTTAAAAGAGTGAGACAATGATATTTCATTGTTTAAACTTTTACTCATTTTTACATTTATCCCATCAATACCTGGAACGCGAGAGGTTTCGCTCAGGATTGCTTGTGGTTCTGGAAAAACTTCTCCGTAAGTATAATTAAATCTTCGGGCTATTTCTCGGGTCAACTCAATATGAGACATCTGATCTTCACCAACAGGAACTACGGAAGCCTTATAAGCAAGAATATCTGCAGCTTGCAGGACGGGATAGCCTAATAACCCATAAGAATAAGCACTTTCGTCAGAAAATCGCGATTCCTTTACTTTTTCTTTCAAGGTGGGTATTCGTTCCAACCTGGGAACAGAAACCAGCATAGAAAAAATCAGTTGCATAAAATAATGAGCAGGCACCTTACTCTGTATGAAAAATACAGATTTCTCCGGGTTAATACCGCTGGATATCCAGTCAATAGCAATATTTAGAATATTTTCTTTGATGTCCTGTGTTCTATCAAAATCGGTTGTCAGCATGTGAAGATCGGCAATCATAAAATAGCAAGCATACTCATCCTGCATTTTGACCCTATTTATGATTGAACCAAAATAATTACCCAGATGCAATCTTCCGGTTGGTCTATCACCTGTTAAAAGGCGTTTTTTATCAGTATCCATTTAGATTATGAATTAAGGAATCGGGTTAATAAATCACCTTGTTCCTGAGGGCTTACCAGGTATTTAAATCTGTAAGGTGCAATCACAAAAGATTGGTAAAGCGAAAACTCAGCAAATAAACCAAGAGATTCATTCAGTTTAGGGGTAACTTCTCTAATCGAGGGAAGTGGACCATACCTATTATTACCATCGTACTTTAAACCATGGTTATTATCAACAAAAACATGGTAGGCTGCACCTTTCTTTTCCAGATATTCCCGATGAACTGAAGTAGCATTAGAAGCCATAAGATTGCTCATGACCAGCGGAGTATTCCCAATATTAATAGTTACATGACCATAGTCGGGAGGAACTAGAAGTTTTTCACCGGGTGAAGCTTTGACTAAAATTATATCTAATATGGACTCACCATTTTTTTTCTGTAAAACATAAAGTGCTTCACCATGAAGTACTTCATAGACCTCGGGGTAGGAATATGAGGAAAACTCAGGCCTGGAGTGGTAATGTCCTAAGGTTTTGACATTTTCTTTGCCAAGAACCCCCGGTAATAAAATGGTTATGTCATATCTAAGACCAGTTTCTTTAAATAAACAGTCATGTTCTTTTAGAAAGATACCACGATACATATAGTAAGCTATTTGTGAGGGATCCATATCGGTATTGCAGGATAGAACCGACAAAAGATCCTCTACTTTTCTCAAAGCTGGGGTTGGAAGGCAAAAACCATCATTAGTGCTGTTCAGCTTTCCTTCTTCATTAAGTAGTAAAGGTAAACCAGAAATTTTTTCCAGGTCGTAGGTCATTATAAGTATTTCCTCCCGATTAATTTATTTGTTTAAGTATAAACCAAAACCCTCAAATATTCAAGTTTTTACTTTTAAACCCATTTTTTAAATAAATAATTTTAATCCCCGATATGCCTTGTATAAATAGTTTGCATTTGCCTTTATAATTAATAAATGATATTAGGAAACTTGGAAAGGATTAAATAATATTGACTAAAACCAATGCTTCCCTTGGGCTTTTACTGGTAACCCTTATCTGGGGTACAACTTTTACTTTCAGCAAGATAGCTTTAAATTACCTATCCCCTGCATCTTTACTATTTCTAAGATACGGTATTGCCACATTATTATTATTTTCTTATTATTTATTTTTCCAAAAAAGAGAAAACCTTTATCAGGCATTGATAAAAGGAGGGTTGCTGGGATTATTGAATTTTATAGCTCTCAGAACTCAAACTGTAGGTTTATTGTACACTACTGCAACAAATGCTGCTTTTATAACTTCAACTTCTGTTTTGTTGGTACCATTTATTGAATGGCTCTTTTTCAGGAAAAAAATAAACATCACCGTTATAGGAGGTATTGTTTTAGGGGCTTCAGGTCTTTATTTGTTAATAATGCCTGGAGGTTGGAAAGTTATGATTAACAAAGGAGATATATTAGTTTTAATTTGCGCCCTGGCTTATGCTTTCCAGATTTCACTAATACCCAGACTAAGCAAGGGTTTTCCCACCATGGAGATTACTCTTGGCTTTCTTCTCTTTACCACTCTTCCTAATATCTGGGGATTAGAGATACCTACCCTGATGAATTTTATTTCCTCTCTGGGACCAGTACTCTACCTGGCTACTTTAGCTTCAGTACTGACAATTTATTTACAGATACATTGCCAGAGAAGTATTAATCCGGTTTCTGCAGGTTTCATCTATCTTTTAGAACCAGTATTTGGTTTCATCTTTGCAGCTTTAGTCTTAGGCGAAAGGTTGACCACGATTCCCCTCTTGGGAGCAGTATTGATTGTTTCCAGCACTGTGTTGGTTAATTATGAAGAATTCAGGAAAAAATAATTATTTTATTTATTAGAATATACCGTTTCTCCACCAACTACGGTATGCAAAACTTCCAGATTTTTATTTAAAATAACCAGGTCTCCTCGTTTTCCAATTTCCAGTTTTCCTCTGGTAGTATCGTTAATAACTGATGCGGGCGTAGTTGAAGCTATGTGGAAGGCGTCAGACAGCTTTGCTCCGGTATAACTGATAAAATTTCTAATTGCTTTATCCATTTTTAATATACTCCCAGCAAGCGTTTTGCTTTTGGCTAACTTGCTGGAAAATTCATCAATGATTACTTCATAAGCTCCTAATTTGTAAGTCCCGGGTTCCATTCCCGAACCCGAAACCGCATCTGATATAAGATAAGTATTTTCTTTACCTTTCAACCTATAAATCATATCTACAATTAGTGGGTGCAAATGTACTCCATCCACTATTAAAGAAACCTTGCAATTTGAAGCCATCAACCCTAAGCCTACCAGACCTGGTTCTCTATGATGAATTGATTTCATAGCATTGAAGGTGTGTGTAAGATTAGCTGACCCTAAAACTAGAGCCTTAGAAGCCTCTTCAAGATTAGCCCCGCTATGCCCAAAACCCACAGCAATACCTTTCTGGTGCATAAACTCAATAACCTCTAAAGCGCAATCAAGCTCGGGAGCTACAGTCATGAACTTAACCACTCCTGTAGATAGCATGTTTATCAACAAGTCATAAGAGCTGTTACAAAAAAATCTTGGATCCATTGCCCCATGATATTCACGGTTCAATAAAGGACCCTCAAGATTCAATCCGAGGGGAACGGCACCACTTGTACCACTGGAAAGTTCAGGGTAATCTTTAATGATTGCGCACATAACTTTTCTATCATAAGATAGTAGAGTGGGTAAAAATGCAGTGCACCCACTGGAAGCTTCAAACCTTGAAATAGCATTAAAGGCTTCGGGTGTGCCTTCAATTACATCATGACCTAGAGCACCGTGGATATGAAGGTCTATATATCCAGGTGCTATAATACAATCAACCCCTCCGGAAAATTCCTGGCGGGGAGGTGTTTTATTCAAAGTTATGGAAGTGATGATGCTATCATCAATAATTATCCTTCCTAAACCATAATATTCCGGAGTATAAATCTGACCATAAAAATATTTATTCAAGGTATACCTCCTGATTAAAATGATTAAAAAATACTAAAAACAATTTTAATAAATATAAGTACTAAGGATAGAAAAAACACCATCCGGGAAATTAAACTATTAGCCACATGAAGTGGTATATCAATACAAAACATGCTCGGTAGATACTTTTCGGTTATCAAAGAAGCAAGCCACCAGAATAAAGAGCATAAAAGGTAGAAAAATGGCAGCCAGGAGGGATTTATTATTGCATCCAACCTTATTTCCATAAAAAAAAGATAAAAGAAGACCAGGTATAGAATTACTCCCATATAAAAAACGCTTCTTTCCCTATTAATTTTATTTTTGTGCATTTCATAAGATACGCGAAAAAACTGATACCCGATGATTAGAGTGGAAACCATTAAAAGTGTTGGGAAAAACCTCAGAAACGAATTATACAAATACTCAAAAATAACCATTAAATTTTTACCTCATTTAAAATATTTTTCTGGGTAAATTATACCCTTTTCAGTAATAATAGCAGTTATAAAGTTAGAGGGAGTTATATCAAAAGAATAGTTCAAAGCACTCGCCCCTTCAGGGGCAATTCTAGTCTCGTTCAAAAAAAGCACTTCATTTCCGCTTCTTTCTTCAACAATAATTTCTTCACCAGATTTTAACTGATGGTCAATAGTTACTATAGGTGCAGCCACATAAAAAGGGATTTTATGATGGTGAGCGGCTAAGGCTAGAGAATAAGTCCCGATTTTATTAGCAACATCAAAATTAGAGGATATCCTGTCCGCTCCGACAATTACCATGTCCGTCAGCCCTTTACTTATCAGGTAAGGAGCAGAACTATCAACAATAATTCTATGGGGTATGCCCTCTTTATTCAATTCATAACTGGTTAACCTTGAACCTTGAAGAAAAGGCCTGGTTTCATCAGTATAAACCATATTAACCAGTCCTCTCTTAAAAGCCTCCTTAATAATTCCTAAAGCTGTACCCCGCCCTAACACTGCCAGGCTTCCAGTATTACAATGGGTTAAAATACTGCTTTTTTTAGTAAAAAGAGATACTCCCTTTTCAATTATTTGCTCGGTAGATTCTATTCCTTCTCTAAAAATCTTTAACACAACTTTATAGGCTTCTTCTGCTAAAAAAGAGTCATTACCAGATAAAATATTTTGTTCAGCAGCTATATATACTTCATCTGTTCTACAAGTAAGTTCACGAGCGGTAGGTCTAGCCTTTATAATCTCCTGATAGGCATGGTTGAGATGTTGAAGAATATTCTGTTTCCCTACACCCTCCAAAACTGCCAGATACATAGCTATAGCTCCAGCAGCGCCAATTATGGGAGCTCCTCTAATAACCATATCTCTAATGGCTTTAACCACTTCCCGATAATTAGAAGCAATTATCCACTCTTCAATAAAGGGTAACAGGAGTTGATTTAGAATCTCTGTTCTATCGGGGAATATTCTGATGCCATCAAGACTATAACCCTGGCAATCTTTTTTTATGTTCTTCACAACTGCAAATCTCTTTAATTGTTTTAACCTTTTTGATAGAGCTAAAAATCAGGTTAGTTACCGCATCGCCTGCAGTTTTCATTACCCCTAAAACCTCTTCATGACTTAAGGGAGTAGAGGAGATTCCAGCAGCATAATTTGTGGATATGGCAATGGTTACGTAATGTAAACCTGCTTCACGGGCTAATACAACTTCAGGAACATTGGTCATTCCCACCAACTCTGCACCTAGAACCTGACAAGCTCTTATTTCTGCAGGAGTTTCAAATCTGGGACCTTCAAAACATGCATAAATCCCAGAAGAATGTATGGGTAATTTAAGCTCCATACCTGAAAGATATGCAATCTTTCTCAAGATAGGACAATAAGGTTCGGAAACATCAATATGAACTACCTCATCATCCCCACCTTCATAAAAAGTAGAGGTCCTGCCTTTGGTAAAATCTAAAAAGTCACTCAAAACCACCAGGTGTCCGGGTCCAAAATCTTTTTTTAAAGAACCGCAAGCGGCAGTAGAAAATACATATTGAGCACCCCATTTAGTTAAACCATAGATATTGGCCCGATAATTTACCTTATGCGGGGGTATGGAATGAGCTGACCCGTGCCTAGGAAGGAAAGCTACCTCCATATCATCATAAATACCTACGCTGGGAGAAATTGTACCAAAAGGAGTATCAATTTTTATCTCCAGCGGGTTTTCTATATGCTCCAGGGCATAAACCCCTGTTCCACCAATTATTCCAATTTTCATTGCTTTAACCTCCTCGCAATATCTCTAACTTTACCTAAAACTTTTTCTTCATCAATGGTCAGTAATTCTCTATCATGCATGAGTATTTTGCCACCAACAATGGTGGTTTTTACATCTTCGGGATGTACTACATAAACCAGGTGGGAGAACCCATTGTAAATAGGCGTAAGGTGAGGCGCATTTAAATCAATGAGGATTAAATCAGCCAGATACCCCTCTTCAATTTTTCCACCTTTCAATTTTAAAGCATAATACCCATTCTCTGTCATTATTTTATATGACTGCTTGGCATTTAATACTGTTGGGTCACCTGAAACACCTTTCTGGATAAAGCTCATTAATCTTCCTTCTTCCCACATATCCAGATCATTATTGGAGGCTGTACCATCAGTCCCCAGTACAAGTTTTAAGCCATTTTTTAAAAACCCTGAAATAGGAGCTATTCCAGAAGACAATTTCAGGTTACTGGTAGGATTATGAGCAAGATAAATTTTATATGGTGACAACTCACAAGACTCTTCCAGGGTGAGGTGCACCCCATGGGCGATCAAGGTATGAGTATCAAATAAATGTGCTTGTTTAAAGAAATCTAAGGGATTCAATCCATAGTTTTTTATACAATAATCTCTTTCCCAGGCGGCTTCCAGGAAATGAAAGTGCACTAAAACATTTAATTTACTGGCTTCCTTTACGATCTCTCTTATATACTCTGGAGGACAGGTATAAAGAGCATGAGGTCCAAAAGCTGTAGTAATTAAGTTCTTCCAACCTTCCCATTTCTTGATAAAATTAATATTTTCCTTTAGTTTTTTTTCACCATTTTCAGGATTATGGTAAATTAAACCCGGTGCCAGGCAAGCCCTTATGCCTGTTTCTGCCACAGCTTTAGCTACCTCATCTTCGGGAAAATACATATCCGCAAAAACAGTTGTACCTCCCTTAATCATTTCGGCAATACCCAACATGGCTCCCCAGTAAACATCTTCGGGTTTTAATTTTTCTTCAACAGGCCAGATCTCATTCTCCAACCATTGTTTCAAGGGTATATCATCTGCGATACCTCTTAAGAGAGTCATAGAGAGATGAGTATGGCAGTTAGCTAAGCCTGGTACCAATAATTTATTGCTGCCATCAATAATCTTATCATTTTCATAAGCGTGAAGCGTGTTGGCGATAGATTCTATTTTATCTTCTTTAAGATAAACATCTTTTTTTTCCAATTTCCCCGAAGATTGAACCAAGAAAGTCCCTTTTATAAGTATTCCCATTAAAAATATGCCTCCATTTAAAAATATCAGGTAAGAGGAATAGCATAAAGCTTACCTGAATCATCAATAAGGTAAAAAATACCGTTTTTTTCAATTGGTTTAGTATTAACAGCGACACCAAAATCATGCTCAAATAGAACTCTACCGTTTACTTTATCAATTTTAATCCATAACCCGGAACCGAGTATGAGATTAATGACCTGGTCTACAATATGCCCAGGATAGCAAACTGTAGTAGTAAGTGAACTTTTAGAGGTCATACGGGTTTCCCATAAAAACTGCTGACGGATAATATTTACAGATATCAGAGTTCCATTGGAAGTATATAAATATATATTGTTTTCATCTAAGGCTACTATTGACTTCACCTGTTTGTTCAGGTAATGCCTGAAGATAATCTTACCATCTTTAGCTGAAAGGTAATAAATAATACCCTCTTTAGAAACAAGAATCACTTTCCCCTCATGAAATATTGGAGTTAAATAATAAGAACTGGTAGTTTCCAGAGTCCAGATTTCTTCTCCCAATAAACTATCAAGAGCTTTAAATAACCCATTATAAAAAGATAAATAAATAATATCGTTTTGGGGAAATAAATGAATTTCTTTTAAAGGAATATCATAAACGCGCTTGAATACACTTTCTCCTGAAGAAGACTTAAGGCAGTACAAACTACCGTTATCTGTTCCAATATAAACTCTTGAATAATTTGATAATATTTCTCCTGCTATAGTTTCTCCCGGGTTAAACAATTTATAAATACTGCTTCCCTTTAAATAAGGAGGAATATTAGATGTTCTCAAAAAAGCAATCCTGCCATCTTTAAAGCTTAAAACCACAAACCCATCTATACAAGTAACGCTTTTGGTAAATTCACCACCTACAAAAATACTGGAAATGATTGACCCGGAATCCAGATCCACTTCTATCAATTCACCGTGTCTGGCTCCCACCAATAGAGAGTTATCCATTAAACAGAAATTGCATGCAGGAATATTCCCCAGGTCTATCTCATAAAGAGGCAAATTATAGGATTTCAAGCGGTAATTCAAGTTGATAGAGGCAGGAGATTTAAAATTAAATTTTTGAATAATGTCCTGATAGCCATATTTTTTTATCAACAAAGAACCTTCACCGGGAAGCAAATCCAGTAATTTAACAGGGGTAAGACCTCTATATATATTATCGTAATATATTTCAGCTTTTTCGGGAAAAGTTTTTAAAGACAGCTCAATTCCAAAGGATGAACCTGGAGATTTCATATTTGTAGGGAGTTTATTAAAATCAGTCATCATTTCTTTAACTGAGGAATACCGTTCTTCAGGGTCTTTTTTAAGAGTTTTACAAATTATATCTTCTAACTCCCTGGGGTAGTTAGGAATAATACTTGAGGGTGGTAATGGTCTTTCTTTTAAATGTTTCTGTAAAACCTCATATGCGGTTTTACCCTGAAAAGGTAATTTTCCAGTGGTTATTTCGTAGAGAATTACTCCTAAAGAGTAAATGTCTGCTCTCTGGTCAACTTTATCATTGGTAATGAGTTCTGGAGCCATATAAGCTGGGGTTCCCATCCTATCAGAGGTTACTACAATAGTTGCTAATCCAAAATCAGTAATTTTAACCTGACCATCTTTCTTTAATAATATATTGCTGGTTTTCAAATCTGCATGTCTTATACCAACAGAATGGGCATATTTCAAACCCTCCATAATTGTTGATATTAAATAAACTGCATGTGGTATGCCCATTACACCAAAAGTAAGTAGATCACTGAGTGACCCTCCATCCATATACTCCATAACAAGAAAGGGAATCCCGTTTTCTTTTCCAAAATCTAATACTTTGACAATGTTTGGATGGTTAAGTTGAGATATCAGTTGAGCTTCATTTTCAAATCTATTAATCTTAAATCCATCAAGGAAATGGATAGGTTTCATTTTTTTAAGAGCAAATAAAGCTTGTTTTTCTTCATCTTCTACCAGAAACACTATTCCCATACTACCAGAACCCAGCTCTCTGATTATTTTATATTTACCTATATAATCACTCATTATTCTCAAGTTCCTCAACAATACCAACAGCCACGGTAATATTATCGTGACCTCCCCTGGCTAAAGCAGCCCCAATCAACAATTCTGGAAGATCGTGAACATCAGAGCTAATGGCTATTTTTTTTATTTCTCTGGGCGACACATATTTTCCCAAACCATCAGTACACAGAAGAATGATATCTTTTTTGTTGAGTACAACAGACCGGGATTCAACCAAAAGAGATTTCTTTTGCCCGATAACCTGGGTTAGAACATGACTGTAGGGATGATCTTCTGATTTAATTTTCATAGAATTGGCCAAAGTATGCAGTTTTGTAAGAGTAGTAATACGGTTATTCCTGATAATGAAAGCCTGGGAATCTCCAATATGGGCGACAAAAAGTTTTTTATTATAGATCAATGAAAGAGTCAGAGTGGTACACATTCCGTGGAAATCTGGACTCCCTTTACCAGCTTTATATACTAATAGGTTGACTTTATCAAATATTTCCTTTAATAACAGGTTCACTTTATTTCTGGATAAATCACTTTTTAGGTAATTATACAGGTGAGCAATAATTGCTTGAGAAGCTAATTCAGAAGCTACTTCGCCTTTTCTTTCTCCGCCCACACCATCAGCAACCATCATAAGAGGATAAGGATTATCTTCAATAAAATAAAAATCTTCGTTTTTTTTCCTAAGATAACCGGGGTGAGTTGAACCGTAGAGTTTAACTATCACTTTTTTATTTCTTCCAGGTAATGAAAGGCAGAAAAAGCTGCGATAGCTCCATCGCTAACAGCAGTTACGATCTGGCGAAAAGGTTTTTTCCTTACATCTCCAGCTATAAATAATCCAGGAGTAGGTGTTTGCATGAACTCATCGGTAAGGATGTAACCATTATCATCAAGAATCACCAGGTTTTTGATTAATTCAACCTGAGGTATCTCACCAACATAAACAAATACACCTTTTATGGTTAAGGAGGCTATTTCTTCTGTTTTTACGTTTTTGATCTCCAATCCGGTGATTTCCTTTTCTCCGATAATTCTCAAGGGAATAGAATTCCAGACTATTGAAATATTCTCCATTTTCACTAATTTATCCTGTAATGATTTTACTGCTCTTAACTGGTTTCTACGGTGAATTATATATACCTTACTACATAGAGAAGCAAGGTAAATTGCTTCCACTACTGCTGAATCACCTCCGCCAATTACTGCTACTTCTTTATCCTTGAACATATAAGCATCGCAGGCTGCGCAAAAAGAAACGCCTTTTCCATAGAACTTATCCTCCCCAACAATCCCTGTGGTTTTAGGCTTGGTACCCGTGCAATAAATCAAACTTTTCGCGTGATAGTTACTGAATTCTCCTTCCAAGATAAATAAGTTATTTTCTATAGTAATCCTTTTCACTTCATCGTAAACAGTTTCAGTTTCATAATTCTGACAATGGTCAGCCAATAAGTTTCCTAATTCTTTTCCATTTATCCCTTCGGGAAAACCAGGGTAATTATCAACCCGGTCAGTCAAATTTATAGTTCCGCCAAGTGTGAGTTTCTCAATAAGGAGTACTTCCAAACCAAACCTACGGGCATATAAGCAGGCGGTTAAGCCAGCAGGTCCACCTCCCACCACAATTAAATCAAATATTTTATCCATCAATTACCCTCCTCTTTTTTAAAAACAACTACTCTTTCTTGACCACTCAAATCTGGATAGGTATTTTCAAGCTGGTAGCCAGATTTTATAGCTTCCTCAATAAGAGGTCCGGCATTGTCAGTTTCTAAAAACACTCTACCATTTATAGCAATCTTATCGTAATAAGATTCCAAAATATTTAGTGAAACTTCAATTCCCCGTTCGCCTCCTAACAAAGCAGATATTGGTTCTTTTTGTACTTCCGGTGAAAGTTCTTTCCATAAGCTGTTTTTTATGTAGGGGGGATTACTTACAAGAATATCTATTGAACCAGGTTTAACCAGTTCGCTATAGGTAAACCCATCAGCCTGATAAATAGGAATGGTATTAACCAGACCATGATATTTAGCATTTATCTCTGCTAACTGACAGGCCTGGGGATTAATTTCCACCCCCACAACATTTATTTGAGGGCATTCCAATGTAAGAGTAATCATCAAAACTCCTGTACCTATTCCCCAATCCAGGACATTATACCGGGTATTAATATTATATACCTTATCCCTTTTAAGATAGTTTAAAACAGCAAAAACAAGAATTTCGCTATCATAACGGGGTATAAAAACCCCTGGATAAACAAAAAATTTTCTTCCATAAAAATATTGATATCCGATAAGATAAGCCAGGGGTTGTTCATTTAACCTTAAATTTATTAAATTATCAAAAGCACTTTCCACGGCGCTATTAACTTCAATAGGGTTTATTAACAAACTTCCATCCGGTTTTCCCAGAAGGTAGGAAAGTATTAATTCGCTTTCACAAACAGGAGAGATAATACCGCCATTCTTTAGTTTCTCTCCTCCCCTGCAAAGCAGTTCTGTGCTTTTCAATCAAGCTCCTTAAAATACTCTTCCTGTAAACTGAGTTGAAGAGGTTCAATTATCAATTCCATATTACCTTCTAAAATATAACTCAAGTTATACACAGATAAGTCAATTCGGTGATCAGTTATCCTATTTTGGGGGAAATTATAAGTTCTAATTTTCTCACTTCTATCACCTCTACCTACCTGAGATTTACGCTTACTGGCAATCTCTTTTTCCTGTTTCATCTTAAAAAAAGAGTAAAGCCGTGACCTGAGAACTTTTAAAGCTTTTTCACGATTCTTAATCTGGCTTCTTTCATCCTGACAGGATACTACAATATTAGTAGGAATATGTGTAATTCTGACAGCTGAATCAGTCATCTGAACATGTTGCCCACCTGCACCTGCAGCACCAAAAGTATCAACCCTGAGGTCATCTTCATTTATTTCTACTTCCACATCTTCAACTTCGGGCATAACTGCCACGGTTATAGTAGAGGTGTGTACTCTTCCAGATGATTCAGTTTCTGGTACTCTCTGAACCCGATGGACTCCAATTTCATGTTTAAACTGAGAATAAGCTCCCTTACCCCTTATTTCCAGAACAGCTTCTTTAAAACCTCCAATATCCGTTGAATTATAATCTACTAATTTGTACTTATAACCTTTTTTCTCTGCATATCGGGAATACATTCTTAACAGGACAGCCGCAAATAATGCAGACTCTTCTCCACCTGCGGCAGCCCTTATTTCAATAAAAACCGATCTGTCATCAAGTGGATCACGGGGGATAAATGCTTTGATTAACTCACGCAGGAGAAATTCCTCTTCATCTTCTCGAAGCTTAATCTCCTCTCGAGCAAGTTCCCTTATTTCCATATCTTCTGTCTGAAAAAGATCTTTAGCTTCCTCCAATCTGCTGGATGACAGAAGGTATTTATCAGCAATTTCCATAATATCTGTTATTTCACGATACTCTTTTCCTAAGTCTATTAATTTAGAAGAAAACTCAACCACTTCTGGGTGAGCCAACAAATTTTCCAATTCGTCCTTTCTTCTTTTTAAATCGACAATTTTTTTTGTAATCAGTTCTTTCATTTTTCCTAAATATTCAGATATAAATTACGGGGATGATTACCTACTTGATGATGTTCCCGGCATCTGGCTTCATAAGCTTCCTGGGCTCCAACTAAAATCACGGGGTCATCATAGGAAGCGGGAATTCCAGCAATTATCCTTTGTGTGTAATAAGCTGGTACTCCGCAAACAGTGCAAACTGCTTCTAGTTTATCAATTTTATTTGCCATAGACATTAATTCAGGCATAGGTCCAAATGGCTCACCCCGAAAATCCATGTCTAAACCCGCGGCAATAACTCTTATACCGCTTAAAACCAACTTTTCAATAACATACCTTATTTCTTTGGTAAAAAATTGAATCTCATCAATTGCTACAACCTGGATTTCGGATAAATCATGTTCAAGTATAGCTTCAGGGTTTTCTACCGGGATAGCTTCTACGGATATACCGCTATGGGAAACCACTCCCTTTCTACTATACCTATGATCAATAAGGGGTTTAAAAACCAGCACTTTTTGTCTGGCTATTTCTGCTCTTCTAATTCTTCTGATCAATTCTTCGCTTTTACCAGAAAACATACAACCAGTAACTACTTCAAAGCTTCCCATTTTATTATTGCAGTTCATTTTACCACTCCCTAAAATAGTATTCATATAACTCTCTTAGTTGTTTAGAGGGTAATCCTTTACCCAGATATTCATTGTCAATCCAGATTTCAAAATGAAGATGAATAAAACTACCACCTGTGCCCGAATTACCTGCTCGGGCAATAATTTCTCCCTGATGTACTTTATCTCCAACATTAAGATCGTTTCTAACCCAGGACAAATGGGCATAGACCGTTTTTATACCATTACCATGCTTGATGTGAATCTGTCTACCCATAAATTTATCAAGATTCTCAGGTGAAGTAAATCCTTTTCTTATTGATTCCAGTGATAGATTCTTCCACACTTGATAAGTAATATCTTTATAGTTATGATCAATTCTAATAATTTCACCATCAAACACCGAGAATATTTCAGTGGAAGAGGTTATCGTCGCTCCTGTATAACCTGTAAAAAAATCTACTCCCAGATGCTTTCCTGCCCTATAAGGACGAGGAGCATTAGGAAGATGAGCCTTCTCATAGGGAAAATGGGTTCCCTTAATAGGCATTAAAAAAACATCTTTTTTGAGGATCTGTTCAGGAATTAAATCAACATTTATAACTGTATTTCCCTTCAATATTTCGGTAAAAGCCGCATCAGATATAATTAAAGGGAGTTGTGAATCAGCTATCACTTTTTCAAAGTCCTGGCGGGAATAATAAAAAACCGGCTCTTTATGCAGTATAAACAAATCTTCCAGGGTTTTATCAAGATCAATTTTAAGGAATAAATTTCTGGTGAAGGTTTCTTTCATATTGCCATAATTAATTAAAATCTTTTCATTTTCAAATTCTTTTACTTTATTAATAACCTGACCTTTAGCTTCTGGTATGAACAAGCCTTTTAAGTTTAATTCCAAAAAAGCAATATTATTTTCAACATGAACAATTCTCAAGCTACCCGGTAAAACGCTGATTAACGCAATAACCATAAAAATAATTAAAAATTTTGGAGATAGGTTAAGCAAATAAGATGTCTTAAAGGCCAAGAGTTTCTGAAATACCTGACATTTCTTTAAGGGATAAACTTAAAAAATCCTCAAGTGATATATCTAACAAGCTAATTGATTTAATTTGCTCTCTATCTGCACCTTTAGCAAACCATTTTTCATTAAATCGTCTGAGTACAAAATCTAAATCCAGTGAAGATATTTTTCGGTCGGGATGAACTAAAGCTGAGGCTACAATCAATCCAGTAACCGGGTCAGCTGCATATAGTGCTTTAGCCGCCAAAGAAATTCGAGGAAATCCATGAGCTTCATTATGTGCTTCCACTGCCTGCGCTAATTCTTCGGAGAAATTAAGCTCCCTCATGATTTTTCCACTTTCCAGTGAGTGTGCATTCATATCATCACCAACGATATCCGAGTCTATATCGTGCAACAAACCTATTAATCCCCAGGCAGTTTCATCCTGATTAAGTGTTCTGGCAAGCCCCTTCATCACTGCTTCCACTGCCAGACAATGCTTCACCATATTCTTATTTTTAACTTTTTCTCTAAGTATATTTTCTGCTTTATCCCGACTTATCAGCATGCAAAACCTCCATCCAACATGGTTTCGTATGAAATTAACTTCTTATAAAACATATAAATAAATCAAAAAAATATATTTGATTATATCCTTTTGAAACTGTATCGTCAATTAATATAAATAAAAACTTCTAATCAATATTGACATTAAAATGTTAAGTATGCTAAACTATTTTAACAACATCGGTTGATTGAAAAATGAATAATAACACTAATTTAACTAATTTGAAAGTAGGCGAAAAAGGGATAATCATAGAGATTAAAGGAAGTAAAGGACTTCTTCAGAGACTTTATTCCCTGGGTATCATTCCTGGGCTTTCATTTATAGTAGAAAATGTTTCCTATGGACCGGTAGTAATAAAGATAAGCGGTACGAAAGTAGCTATAGGTAGGGGAGTTGTCTCCAAAATCATGGTCAAAACTACAAATGAATAAATGCCACAATAATACCCTTTCTAACCAAAATCATTCAGATAAGCAGCTCAGGATAGCCCTGGTTGGTAGCCCAAATGTTGGTAAATCAACTATTTTCAACTCAATCTGTGGGTTATCCCAACATGTAGGAAACTGGCCCGGTAAAACAGTTGAAAAAAAAGAGGGCACCACCAGGTGTGAAAACCGAATAGTTAAAATTGTTGATTTACCTGGAATTTACGCGCTTTCAGCTAATTCCGCAGAAGAACAGATTACCAGGAACTATATTGTTAAAGAAAAACCCGATTTAGTAATTAATATTGTAGATGCCAGTAATCTTGAGAGAAACCTGTTGCTTACAACTGAACTTTTAGAACTTACTCCAAAAGTTATTGTAGTATTAAATATGATTGATATTGCCAATACTGAAGGATATGAGATAGATGTTGAGAAGCTGGAACAACGACTGGGAGTGAAGGTTATTCCTCTGGTAGCTACCAAAAAAGGAGTAATGGAGGTTTTATCCAACCACATAATTTCTGCTGTAACTGCTTTGAATAACAACCCATCACAGGTTGACTACCAGGATTTAGAAAGTACAATAACTTTAATAATCCGAAAAATGGGGAATCACCCTCCCTATCCTCCAAGATTTGCTGCAGTTAAAGCCATGGAAGAAGACGAATTTGTGATTAAACATCTCAAAGAGGAAAAGGTTGATCTACCAGAGGGATATTCCGAAAGAATTAAGCAATTAAGACACTCCTTTATACATAACCTCATCTCGGACATTACCATTAAACGAAGGGAGAGTCAGAGTATAACTGATAAAATTGATAGAGTTGTTCTTTCGCCTGTTTGGGGAGTACCAATTCTGTTAGCTACACTTTTTTCTATTTTTTATTTAACTTTTACTATCAGCAGTATTTTCCAAAAACCTATTGAGATGTTTTTCTCCGCATCTGGAAGCTTTATTAAACTCCTTTTATCACCTTGGCCATCCTGGATTTCCAGCTTAATTGTTGACGGTATTATAGCAGGAATAGGTGGAGTAATGACCTTTCTCCCACTGATGACCATATTTTTTGTACTATTTTCCCTATTGGAAGATTCAGGTTATCTCCCACGAGTTGCTTTTATTCTGGATAGATTTATGAGTCTTATCGGATTACAGGGTAAAGCTTTCTTTTCTGTTCTTATGGGTTATGGCTGCAATATCGCAGGGATCATGGCAACCCGTATTCTGGAAAGAGAAGAAGATAGAGTTCTTTCCCTACTAATCAATCCCATTATTCCCTGCAGTGCAAGATTAGGAGTAATCACCCTGATTTCAAGCGCTTTTTTTGGACAAAAAGCAGCCCTGGTGGTTACTTCACTAATCGTGCTTGATTTGTTGTTAATGGGTATCGTTGGATTCATTTTCAAAAATATCTTCTTTAAAAAAGGTTCACCTTATTTTTTGATGGAGCTTCCCCTCTACCATGTTCCTCATTTGAAAACTATATTTCTTTTCTCTTTTGATAGGATTAAAACCTTCATCTATAGAGCAGGAACAATTATTGTGTTTCTGTCAGTAATTGTCTGGATATTATCATCTTTTCCCACCAACACTCCCTTTGCAGAAACTTACTTGGGGCGCATAGGCGGTATTTTCATGCCTGTTACCAGATTAATGGGTTTTAATCAAGAACTTACTACCTCTTTGCTTACAGGTATTGTAGCCAAAGAATCTGTGATATCCACCCTGGCCGTTCTTTATGGCACCGGAGAGGAAACGCTGATGAATGTTTTACTTTCCAAAATTTCACCCTTGACAGCCTTTGTATATCTTATAGTAACAATGTTATATGTACCTTGTGTTGCCACCATCGCCACCATATACCGAGAAACTGGTTCATACCGGTGGACAGTTCTGGCAATTTCGTACAACCTGGTATTAGCCACCTCATTAGGAACAGCAATTTATCAGATTGGAAAGCTCCTCGGGTTTGGATAAACAGGTAATTTTGGTTATAATTTATAACCGAACTTACGAAGCAGGTCTTTCCGAGATTTAATGTCTTCCTCAGACTCCATGCCCAGAGGAGAACCGCCATCAATTACTCCCAATATACCCCTACCCTGCTCTGTTTCAACCACTACAACCTCCAGGGGATTAGCAGTTGCTGAAAAGATAGTACAAACCTCAGTAACCATTTTGATCGAGTTTAAGACATTAATAGGGAAGCTATCTTTAAGAAAAATAATAAAGGAATGTCCTGCGCCAATATTTGATAAATTATTCCTGGCTAAATCTATCAATTCTTTATCATTACCGGCAAAACGGACTAACCTGGGTCCTGAGGCTTCAGCAAAAGCAACCCCAAAACGAATAAATGGAGAAGAAGAAATAAGTACTTCATAAATGTCTTCTACGGTTTTAATGAAATGGGATTGACCAAGGATTAAGTTATAAGCTTGAGGGTTTTCAATCTTGACTAATTTGATTTCCATTTAGAACCTCCAATTCAATTAAAATTACTATTTTAATCTCTTTTTTAACACCATAAGCAGGGGTAATCCTATTCCATAACATATCACAAACTGAGATATACCTATATAGATAACCATCAACCAATATGGAATTCCTGTCAGGTTGCTTAAATATACTGACACTATAAACGCATTTACTGCCACAGGCGGAAGCGGAGCAAGGTAAATGTTAGGAGCCTTTGAGGTAAGAAAAGCAGCTATCAAAGTAGCTATGCTTCCAAATATAATGTCCAATAACCCGAATGGACTGAATAAATTAGCTATGATACAACCAATGAATAATCCAAACACTACCTGAGGAAACAGGTAAGGTAATACAGTTAAAGCTTCCGCTAACCGTAATTGGAAAGGTCCATAACTAAGTGGAATTAATAATAAGGTAAGAGCAGCATAGGCAGCTCCGACAATAGATAAAAATACTAATTTGTGAGTATCTTTTTCCAGCATGGATACTAATATGTTAACATAATAAATCTGAATATGTGGTATTATATCTTAATTTTATTACCGCCTGACGCAAGGAGGAATGCTTAGTTGTCTAAATTAGTGAGTAAAGAAGATTTACTAAATAAAATTAATCTCTGGGATGGAATGACTATCCTGGTTGCTGGGTTTTTGGGAAATGGAACCCCCGAAATGCTTATAGATTTTATACTTGAATCCGGGATAAAAAATCTCAAAATAATCGTAAATGATACTTCATACCCGGGAAAAGGTATAGCCCGGTTAATTGAGGCTCATAGGGTAAAAAATCTGATTACCACCCATATAGGAACAAACCCGGAAACTCAAAAACAGTTTAATAATCAGGAGTTAAGTATTGAATTCAGTCCACAAGGTACTTTATTAGAAAGAATAAGGGCTGGAGGTTCTGGACTGGGAGGAATACTCACTTCTGTGGGAATAGGAACCCCTGTAGAAGAGGGTAAACAAAAAATCATGATAAACGAAAAAGAATATATTCTTGAGCTTCCCCTGACCGGAGACCTTTCCATATTAAAAGCCAGAAAGGCAGATAGTTTCGGAAACCTCGTATACTATGGAACTTCCTGTAATTTTAACCCGGTGATGTCTCTTTCCGGAAAAACAGTAATTGCCCAGGTTGACGAAGTAGTGGAAATTGGAGAATTAGATCCCAACTTAATTGCTACTCCGGGTATTTTAGTTGATTATATTGTCCAAACAGATAAATAAGGAGAGTTAAAATGGATATTCGTGAATTCATTGCCCGAAGAGTTGCCAAAGAGTTTAAAGACGGTGAAGTAATAAATGTGGGGTTTGGTATACCATTAATGTCTACAAGATTCATATCCCCTGAAATTACTGTCCATATTCATTCAGAAAATGGAATTATCAGAATGGGTGAATCTCCAGAACTGCTTGGACTTCCTGTGGACCCTGATATTACCGATGCTGGGGGAAACTATAAAACAATCCTTCCTGGCGGTTCTTTTTTTGACTCACTTCTCTCTTTTGCTTTGATCAGGGGTGGGCACCTGGATACTACTGTATTAGGAGCTTTACAGGTAGATGAGGAAGGCAATCTTGCTAACTGGATAATTCCCGGAAAACTGGTACCAGGTATAGGTGGAGCTATGGATCTGGCAGTTGGTTCTAACAGGGTTATAGTAGCTATGGAGCACACAGCCAAAGGAAATCCGAAGATTTTAAAACAATGCACCTTACCTCTTACCGCCAGAAAAAAAGTATCCCTGATAATAACCGAAATGGGAGTTTTTGAAATTACCCTTGAAGGCATGACTCTTATTGAAATTTCTTCAGAAGTAACTGTGACAGATATACAAAAATGCACTGAAGCAAATTTTAAAGTAAGTCCTATGCTTAAAATTATGGAGGTTTAGTGTGAGTACCAATATCGTAATATCTCATCCTTTTAGAACTGCTATAGGTACATTTGGAGGAACACTTAAGGATGTATCAGCTTCAGATTTAGGAGCAACAGTTCTTAAAAACATTATCTCTAAAAGTAATATTGACCATTCGGAAATTTCAGATTGTATCCTGGGAAATGTGCTGCAATCCGGACAGGGTATGAATCCTGCCCGTCAGGTAGTATTAAAAAGCGGACTTCCTGTTTCTATACCGGCTATCACTATAAATCGGGTTTGCGGTTCAGGTCTTCAGTCGATTATTTCAGCTGCCCAGTCAATCAAGTCCGGGGATGGAAAGATAGTTATAGCCGGGGGTATTGAAAATATGGACCTGGCTCCCTACTACCTTAAGAAAGCTCGATATGGCTACCGCTTAAGTTTTCCCTCCGAAGAATTAATTGATGGTATGGTATATGATGGTCTCTGGGATATATTTAATAATGTTCATATGGGGTTAACTGCAGAATACCTCGCTGAAAAATATTCCATAAGCAGAGAGGAGCAAGACAATTTTGCATATAACAGCCAGCTAAAAGCCTTAAAAGCAATTAGTGAAGGCAGGTTTATTAACCAGATAATACCGGTGGAATTACCTTCAAAAAAAGAGCCTATCATATTTAAAGAAGATGAGCATCCAAGAAAAGACATCGCTCTGGATAAACTTTCTAACCTGAAACCGGTATTTAAAAAAGATGGTACAGTAACTGCTGGTAACTCCTCGGGTATTAACGATGGTGCGGCTTTGATGCTTATTTCCTCAGAGGAAACAGCTGAAAGATCAGCCTTAAGAGTGATGGGAAGACTGGTATCCTATGCTTTGGCAGGCCTTGAGCCTAATCTAATGGGTATGGGTCCAGTTCCCGCAATTATTTCTGCTTTAGACAAAGCCCGGCTATCTATAAATGATATTGACCTTTTTGAAATTAACGAAGCTTTCGCCGCTCAAGCTTTGAGTGTGATAAAAGAACTTAAGATTCCCGAAGAAAAAATTAATGTTAATGGTGGAGCTATTGCCCTGGGACATCCAATTGGTGCCAGCGGTGCCATTTTGATGGTTAAACTACTTCATGAAATGGAAAGACAGCAGAAAAAACTTGGCTTAGTTTCACTTTGTGCTGGAGGAGGCATGGGTATAGCTGCTATCGTATCCAGATAATAAATCTATTGATAACTAATACCTTAGCAAGCAGTTTTTCTGCATGAAATTTTCTTTAGAAACAGGTTAGATATTTCCAGTCTTTGATACGGCTGTCTGTTGAATTTGGTTATAATTCTTGACAATTTATTTCTAATACCTTATATTTAGATATACGAAATGGACATTAATTATTTTATCCGCATAGAAAAAATACTAAGGAACATAAACCGTATTATGAATGTTGAATTAAGACGCGAGACTGCTCGTGTGGATATTAATTTAACTCAATTTTATATTCTAACTTTCCTAACCTCTTTCCCACTTAGCCCTATTGGTGAGCTAAGCCGAAAATTTGAACTCAGTCCATCTACGATGACTGCTCATATGGATATTTTGGAATCCAAGGGGTTTATTACCAGAATAAGAGAAGATGATGACAGAAGAGTTGTTAAACTTGATTTAACTTCTGAAGGTAAAACATTTATTAACAACCTCGTCGCAAGCAGGGTTGAAGTATTAAAAAAAGCGTTACTCAATCTTGATGAACAAAAATATTTGGATATAGAAGAAGTCCTCTCTTACCTCCAGGGCAAGCTACTTGCTCAGTAATTTCATTTACGGCAACAACATAGCTAAAATATCTTTAAGGAAAGAAATTTTCAAAGTAGCCCTTCCGGTTGTTGGCGAACAGTTCAGTTTATCAATTTATGTCCTGGTTAACACAGCTATAATTGGGGTTCTCGGTCCCCTTTCACTTTCAGCTGTTGGGTTATGCCATCAGATAACCATGACTATACACGCTATTATGGCTTTCCTGGTGGTGGGAACAACGGTTTTGATTTCCCATAAAGTTGGAGCAAAGGATTTTGATGGTGCCAGGGAAGTAATTTATAATTCGTTGATTTTAGCGTTTATATCTGGTGCTATTTTAAGCCTTTCTGCCTGGTTTTACCCGGAAAAGTTTTTCATCTTCTTTAAAATGGAAGAAGCCCTGATTAAGGAAACCTCTACTTATATAAAATATGCTATGGCACCTGGTATTTTTTATGTGCTAGCTTTAATAGTACCAGCAATTTTCAGGGGGTACGGTGATACCCGTACGCCATTTTTTCTCTCCTTAATATTTGTAATAATTAACATTGGTTTAGATTTTATCCTGATTACCGGTAAATTAGGCTTTCCAGTTCTGGGAGTTAAAGGCGCAGCCTTTTCTTTTGGTATCACCCGGGTATTAATGGCCGTATCGTATTTATTTCTTCTCTTTTTCCAGAAAAGAAGGATACAGCCAAAAATAGGTTTTCGTCTTTTAAACTTGAAAAGTGTCGCTGCCTTATTTAAACTGGGTATTCCGGCTTCTATGGAACAAATCTTGTTCACTTCAGGACTATTAGTATTCAGTGGAATGGTTTTAACCCTGGGAACCAAAACTTTCGCTGCTCACAGGATTGCCCTAAATATTGAATCCCTTTCTTTTGTTATAGGATGGGGTTTTGCTATGGCAGCAACAGTTCTAGTAGGCCAATGCAGAGGTAAATTAAACGATACCAGGGCTTTTGATATTGCTATGGAAACGCTCAAGCTGGGAGCCGTAGTAATGGGCTTCATTGGTTTATTATTATTTTTGTTTTCCAAGCCAATGGTTATGCTGTTTTCTAAAGATATGGAGGTCGTTCTTGCTTCTGCAAAAGTTTTACGAATAATCGCTGTCCTTCAGGTTTTTCTGGCTACTCAATTTATTATGGCTGGTTCTTTAAGAGGTACTGGCGATACTCGTTTCCCCATGTTCACCGCCAGCGTGGGAGCCTGGCTAATAAGATTACCTATAGCCTATTTATTAATCTTTGTTTACGAGTGGGGTTTATTGGGTGCCTGGATAGCTATGAGTATAGATATTCTTTTCAAAGCCACTTTAAACTTCCTGAGGTTTTATTCCCGAGTTTGGCGAAAAATAAAAGTTTAAGATATACCAGGTAATATATTTATTTATGGTATAATTTTTAGTTGTAAATCTTATTACCCGATTATGTATAAATACATTATTTTTTTGGGTAATTATATTTTTGAATAAGATAAGTAATAATATGGAGGTTGATTTAATGAAAGTTAAACCTATTGGAGATCGTGTTTTTGTTAAGCCTCTGGAGGCTGAAGAGGTAACTAAAAGCGGTATCGTTATCCCGGATACTGCCAAGGAAAAGCCTCAAAAGGGTAAAGTCCTAGCTGTGGGAAGCGGCAAAATGTTAGAAAATGGCCAGAGAATTCCCCTGGAAGTAAAAGAAGGCGATGTTGTTTTATTTGCCAAATATGCTGGAACCGATATAAAAGCTGAAGGTGAGGATTTCCTCATTCTTAGCGAACGTGATATTCTGGCTGTAATTGAATCTTAAGGTATTTAAAGGAGGATTATAACTCATGGGAGCAAAGTTATTACTTTATAACGAAGAAGCTCGAAAAGCCCTGGAAAGAGGAGTGAATAAATTAGCTGACGCAGTCAAACCTACTTTAGGACCCCGCGGGCGTTATGTTGTTTTAGAAAGGAAATTTGGTTCACCAACTATTACTAACGATGGTGTAACTATAGCTAAAGAAATTGATTTAGAAGATCCCCACGAAAACCTTGGTGCCCAGTTAGTCAAAGAAGTGGCCACCAAAACACAGGATAGAGCAGGTGATGGCACAACTACAGCTGCACTTTTAGCCCAGGTTCTGGTAAAAGAAGGTTTAAAAAATGTCACTGCTGGAGCTAACCCCATTATGCTAAAAAGGGGTATTGAAAAAGCAGTGGAAAAAGTTGTGGAAAGCCTTAAAAGTATCAGTAAACCTGTAGAAGATAAATTCTCCATAGAACAGGTGGCAACTATTTCCGCAAAATCACCTGAAATCGGAAAAACTATCTCCGAGGCAATGGATAAAGTAGGTAAAGATGGTGTCATTACGGTAGAAGAAGGTAAAAGCCTGGGTATTGAACTGGAATTTGTTGAAGGAATGCAATTTGACAGAGGCTATATCTCTCCCTATTTTGTAACTGACCCTGAAAGAATGGAAGTAATCCTTGATGAACCCTATATTATCATTACTGATAAAAAAATAAGTAATGTTCAAGAATTTTTACCTGTTCTGGAAAAAATTCTACAAGTCAGTAAAAGTTTCCTTATTCTTGCTGAAGATATAGAAGGCGAAGCTTTAGCTACCCTGGTAGTTAACAAGTTAAGAGGTACTTTTTCAACAGTAGCGGTAAAAGCACCTGGTTTTGGTGACCGCAGGAAAGCTATGTTAGAAGATATTGCTATTCTTACCGGTGGTCAGGTTATTTCTGAAGAATTAGGCATTAAATTTGACGGAGTTCAACTGGTAATGTTAGGAAGAGCCCGTCAGGTAAAAGTTGATAAAGACAACACTACCATTATTGGAGGTAAGGGCAGTCACGAGGATATCTCCAAGAGAATCTCCCAGATTAAAAAGCAAATTGATGAAACAGAATCTGAATATGAAAAAGAAAAACTCCAGGAAAGGTTAGCCAAACTTTCTGGAGGTGTTGCTGTTATTAAAGTTGGAGCTGCTACCGAAACTGAAATGAAAGAAAGAAAACATAGAGTTGAAGATGCGGTTGCTGCTACCAAAGCAGCTGTAGAAGAAGGTGTGGTTCCAGGTGGTGGAATAGCTTTCCTGTATGCTCAAAAAACTCTGGATGATTTAGGTCTGGAAGGTGATGAAAAAACTGGTTTGGCGATAGTTAAGAAGATACTGGAAGAACCTAGCAGAATCATTGCTGAAAATGCAGGCAAAGAAGGGGCTGTAGTAGTTGAAACCATTAAAAATTCAGGATTTGGAATTGGTTTTAATGCTCTGACATTGGTTTACGAAGATATGGTTAAAGCAGGTATTGTGGACCCGGTAAAAGTAAGCAGATTTGCCATTCAAAACGCCGCCTCCATAGCAGCTATGGTTTTAACTACCGAAGCTCTGGTTGTAGATAAACCTGAAAAAGAAAAACCAGCACATATGCCTCCTATGCCCGAATATTAATATTTAAAAAACTTTCTATAAGTTTTCATAAACCCCCTTCTATATTCAGGAGGGGGTTTATTTTTTTAGACATTTGATATAATATGTATATTAAATGAATATTGTAATGTTTATATAAATTGTTTATTATAGAAAATCTTGAAAGCATAACTGGTTTAGGATTAACATTTTCAGCCTTTGCTTACTTTGGGCTGAATACTTATGTTTATAGAAGTTATCCTCGCTCGGTTGTTAGGAAAGGTTCTGCTCACCATAAAGGAGTATATTTTTCTTTTGATGATGGACCTAATCCAAAACTAACCCCCCAGATTCTAAATATCCTGGAAAAAAATAACACTTCGGCTTGTTTCTTTCTAATCGGTAAAGAAGCCCAGAAATATAAGCAATTAGTCAAAGAAATCAGAAGAAGCGGGCACATTATCGGAAACCATACCAAAAGTCATTACCTTTTACCTTTACTATCTTCCAGAAGGTTATTTAGAGAGGTAACGGAGGGAAAATTCATCTTAGAAGATATACTGGGAGAAGAAGTTGATATATTTAGACCTCCAAGAGGTTTATTTGACCGAAGGGTGTTAAAATTATCCAAAAAATTAAACACAAAAATAATTCTCTGGTCTTTAAGCAGTTATGATTGGACAGGAAGAAAGCCTGAATCCTTATCAACCCATATCAAAAGTAAAATTAAAAACCGTGATATCATACTATTTCATGATGGTGGGTACCTTTTCGGGAAAGTCGGAGGAAATAGAAGTAATTCACTTGAATGCTTAAATCGTACTTTTAATATTTTAAGAGATAAAAATCTCAACCCCCTGCCTTTTAATTTAATCCTGGAAAAACAGAGGGCTATCCGATAAACAGATAGCCCTTTATGATATATTAACCAAGTTTCTTATACTAAATGACAGGCCACCCAATGATTCGGTTTGATTTCTCTAAGCTCAGGAATTTTTACATCACAAACACCTGCAGTGAAGTTCTGGCAGCGGGTATGGAACTTGCACCCTGCTGGAGGATTAACTGGAGAGGGAATGTCTCCTCTTAATATTATCCTTTCTCTTTTAATATCCGGGTCGGGAATAGGAACTGCAGATAATAACGCTTGGGTGTAAGGGTGAATAGGTTGTCCGAATAGCTTATCATTTTCAGCATGTTCCATAATATTACCGAGATACATAACTGCAATAGAATCGCACATTCTTTTTACTACACCAAGGTCATGAGCAATAAATAGGAAAGTCAGGTTAAATTTGCTCTGAAGGTAAATAAGTAGGTTAATAATCTGGGCTTGAATGGACACATCCAGCGCTGAAACAGGTTCATCAGCCACAATAAACGCTGGATTTAAAGCTAAGGCTCTGGCAATACCTACTCTCTGCCTTTGCCCTCCTGAAAATTCATGAGGATATCTACGAGCGTGCTCTCCTCTTAAACCTACTAATTCCAATAGTTCTTGAACCTTGTGATCCCTTTCTTTTCCCCGGGCCACTGCATGTATTTCCATCGGTTCTCCTAACATTTCTCCCACGGTCATACGGGGGTTAAGTGAGCCAAAAGGATCCTGGAAGATAATCTGCATATGTTTACGCATGGGTCTCAGCTTACCGCGAGAAAGAGTAGATATATCAATCCCATTATAAATAATCTTGCCTTTGGTAGGTTCAATTAACCGAAGGATGGTTCGGCCTACTGTAGTTTTACCACTTCCAGATTCTCCCACCAAACCCAGAGCTTCTCCTTTTCTAATGGAAAAAGAAACACCATCAACAGCTTTAACAGTAGCTACTGTCCTTCCAAAAACTCCTCCGGTAATGGGGAAATGCTTATATAAATTTTTTACTTCAACTAAAACATTATCGTTAGCCATTTTCTACGCCTCCTTCCGACAAGAAATCTTGCTTTCCTTTATGAAGGAATAACCAACAAGCAACTAATCGTTCACTGTCGTCTATGTTGATTAATGGCGGTTCTTCCTTATCGCAAATATCCATTCTGAATTTGCATCGGGGATAAAATCTGCAACCTGGAGGCATATTATAAGGGTTTGGAACAACGCCTTCTATGGTAGGCAGTGGATCTTTGCTCTTTCCCCTATCCAGACGAGGGACAGAATATAGCAGCCCGTAGCTGTAAGGGTGTTGAGGGGTTTTAAATACTTCTCGAGCTGTAGCGTATTCAACCACCTTTCCAGCGTACATAACCATTATATTTTGAGCCATTTCAGCAACTACACCTAAGTTATGAGTAACCAGCATAATAGCCATCCCTAATCTACCTTTAAGCTCCTTCATAAGTTCAAGTATTTGAGCTTGAATAGTAACATCAAGGGCTGTCGTTGGTTCATCGGCAATTAATAAATCAGGGTTACAGGAAAGCGCCATGGCTATCATAACTCTTTGCCTCATTCCTCCGGACAACTGGTGAGGATAGCTATCTACTCTTCTTTCAGCATCGGATATACCAACTAATTTAAACATTTGCACAACTTTATCTATAGCATCTTTTTTAGATACTCCCTGATGTAATATTATTGCTTCTGAAACCTGGTCTCCGACAGTATAAACAGGGTTTAAGGAGGTCATGGGTTCCTGGAAAATCATAGCTATATCTCCACCCCTAACTTTCCTCATCTCCTCTTCAGGTTTAAGCAGGAGATTTTCTCCTTTAAAATAGATTTCTCCCTCCAGGATTTTGCCTGGTGGTTGTTGTATTAATCTCATTATACTCAAAGAGGTAACAGATTTTCCACATCCTGATTCCCCCACCACCCCCAGGGTTTCACCAGCTTTGATTCTCATGCTAACATTATCTACAGCTGGGACTACACCATCTTCGGTATAAAAGTAGGTCTTCAAATTTCTTACATCTATAAGGTAATCGAATTCAGGCATTAAGAACCTCCACCACTACATTTTTAGTCTGGGGTCAAGGGCATCTCTTAAACCATCACCCATAAAATTAACAGATAGGGCAGTTAAAAAGATCATTAACCCCGGATAAAAGGTTAACCACCAAGGAGGTCCTCCACTTTTGGTAGGTGCTCCCAGGATGTATTCCATTGATCTTTGAAGCATATTACCCCACGAAGGAGTAGGCGGTTGAATACCCAAACCAAGATAACTCAAGGCCGCTTCATAAAGAATAATTCCACCAACGCTTAAGGTTACAGAAACCAGTAACACAGCTAAAGCGTTTGGCATGATATGTCTAAAAATAATTCTTCTGGAAGAAGCGCCTATAGCAAATGCTGCTTCTACAAACTCGGACTCTTTTAAAGAAAGGAAGTAGCCCCGGATAAGCCTGGACTCGCCCATCCAACCGAGGACAGCTATTATGAGAATCAGGTTCCAAAGGCTTCCTCCAAAATACATAGCTAATAACATTAATAAGGGAAAGGTAGGAATCGATAAAAGCACATCTACCAATCTCATTAAAACATTATCCAACCATCCACCAAAAAAACCTGCTATACTGCCAATAGTAGCACCCAATAACAACGAGGAAAGTGAAGCTACTACCGCTACGAAAAGAGAGACTCTCCCTCCATAGGCCAATCTTACTAAAACATCTCTTCCTAATTCATCCGTTCCCAGGATGAATTTGCTTGATGGTGAAGAAAACCTGTCTGCTAAGGAAATTTTATCTATAGTAAAGGGGCTTATTATTGGAGTTATTATTGAAAATAAAACTATACAGGTTAGTATAATCAAACCAATAGTAGCCATCTTGTGTCTTCTGAATCTTCTCCAAACAGCACCCCAATAACTGTATTCTTTTTCAGATAAATCAAATTCATTACTTTCTTTAATGTTGGTAACTATAGCCATATTTATCTATCCTCATTTAACGGAATCTTACCCGTGGGTCAACAACAGCATACATTATGTCCGCTAATAAGTTAGACACAATAGTAAGGATGCAAAGGAAGGTCAGGCAACCTACAGCCAGGTTAAAATCTTTACTTATAACTGCAGTAAAAATTAATCGCCCCATGCCTGGAAGTGCAAAAACTGATTCAGTTATGATAGCACCTGAAAACAATCCTGGAAGAGATAATGCTACAAGAGTAATAATAGGTATTAACACATTTCTAATAGCATGTTTCCAGATAACGACTCTTTCAGAAAGCCCTTTTGCCCGGGCAGTTCTAATATAATCCTGTCTTAATACTTCAAGTAGGGTGGACCTTACATAACGGGTCCATCCGGTCATTCCAGCAAGACCAAGCACTAAAACTGGTAAGATAAGATGTTTAGCGGCATCTAACTGCAGGGTTATCCAGGGAACACCTTCTGTGAATATTATACTGGTAAGATTCCCCATGGGTAATTCCAGTGGTGTTCCGCCGAGGTAGATACCAAAAGTTAAAATAAGCATTATTCCAAACCAGAAAGTGGGCATAGAACGACCCATAAAAGCTAAACCGGTAAAAATATTATCCCACCTGGAATACTGCTTTCGGGCAGAAAATATACCCACTGGCAGTGCTACCATCAAACTCACAGACATAGCCAACAGACTTAGCCTGAGAGTAACGGGTACTCTGGATGCAATCAAGTCCCAGACAGCATAGGGATGGAAACGAGCAACCCCTAAATCTTGGTATCTAACCAACCTCCAGAACCATTTACCCCATCTTTCCAGGAAAGGACCCCCAACTCCGTAAATTTCTTTTAATCTCTCTATATCTTCCATCTTGACATCAGGATTTAAGAGCAGTTGTTCCAAGGGGTCACCTGGAGCTATATCTATAATTGCATATATTAATATACTTACGGCAATTACCAGGGGAACGAGCTGAATAAGCCTTCTAATTATATAATCTCTCAAATATAATTCACCTCTTTCCAAAAATGTGGGGGTAGAAACATTCTACCCCCACCAAGTAATTTAAATTAACGCCAATACCAGTTGTAAGCGTTCCAGGTAATATATTGACCGGCTAAAGAGATAGGTCTGACTGTGGCCAGGTTGATTTTATTTGTATTAATATCAACGCGATAGTAAAGCGGAATAACCGGTAGTTCTTCGGTAATCAGCTGTTGCACGCGAGCACAATACTCTTTTCTCTTGGTATCGCTCATTTCTTTTCCAGCCAAATCTAACATTCTGGAGGCTTCATCGTTTCTCCAACCATAAATGTTCTGACCCTGATAGCCGTTTTCAACTGAGGGAATCCAGTCTTTGTGAAAAATAGTGTCACCAATAGAAGTCAACGACGATAACCAGGCAAACATAACCATATTAGGCCATTGACGACCATAAAAATATGCGGTGGCAAAAAAGGCTGTGGCAGGTTTGTTCTTTGAAATATCCAGGTCTATGCCTACATCTCTTAATTGAGCTTTAAGGATTGATTGTACTTGTTCACGAACAGCATTTCCGGCAGTGGTTTCCAGAATTATGGTAAGCCTTCTGCCGTCTTTGGTGCGGATACCATCAGCTCCCACTCTCCAGCCAGCTTCTTCCAGTAAAGCGCGGGAAGCAGCTGGATTGTATGAATATTTGGTTACAGTTGCGTCATCGTACGCCCAGTGCAAAGGAGCATAAAAACCATGAGCTACCGGTTGCCTACCAGCAAATAAAGTTCTTGTTACTTCTTCTCTGTTAATTCCCTGTATGAAAGCTTTTCTAACCCGAATGTCTTTCAGAACCGCATCATCATTGTTAATACCAATGTGTTCCCAGGTTAAACCATTAACAAAGTTAACCCTGGTATGAGCAGATTGCCGGGCACTGAGCTGCATTCCCTGGTCAAAAGTAAGACCAATAGCGGTAACATCAATATCTTTACCAGAAACAATACGAGCCAATAATGCTGTAGTATCTGGAATAAAACGGAATACTATATTCTTAAATAATGGAGTTCCTAATACATAGTCATCAAATCTTTCCAGGGTCATATGCGAACCAGATCTCCATTCAACCAGCTTATAAGCTCCTAATCCAATAGGTCTCCGGGCCATGGTTTCATCTTTTCTAAAGAGGTCCGCATTATTGGCCTTCTTCATTTCAGTGAAAGGCCCTTCTACGATATGTTTGGGATATAAGCCCATACCAATTAGTCCAAGGTTAGCTCTCCAATCCAGCGATTTGTAATATACTTTTACAGTATAAGGATTGAGCATATCAAAACCCTTAATTCCAAAAGCTCCGGTACCCTTGGTAAAATCAACTTTGTTCTCAATAATACGGGAAACGATAGGGGTCAGGGGGTCCATAAAAACCATGAAGCTATAAGCCCAGTCATCCATGGTTACTGGTTTGCCATCGTGGAATTTAAGTCCTTCGCGAATACGGTAAGTGATTTCCATGGTATCTGCTGCAACTTTCCATAAACCATTTTCCACGGTGGGGGTTTCTTTCATAGAGCCAGGATAAAGAGCCCAGGCTTGGTCTCTTCCAATAGTTGGCAATCCCATAGTATTCCAGACAACCTGCATGGCAGCCATAGTACCAATCCAGCTATGCAGGGTATCGGGCTCCTGAGCCATAGCTACATTAACCACAGATTCAAATTTGGGTGGGTAAATAACCTGGTGTACACCATAGGCGACTTCAACCCGAGTAGCTGCGGCTAAAGGAGCAATCAGTCTAAAGCCAGAAGCGGCTCTATGAGTAATATATTGATGAGAAGGATTAATTCCAAGGGCTATAAAACCTACTGCCCAGGCAGGAATAGCTGACTCATCCTGAGAGAAAGCGATGGGTGTAGTGATTTTTGCTGCCTGTGCAGCCAAACCTTTGGCTTGACCAAGGATAGCTGCTAATTCTGCGCGGTTGACATTTCCTGAGGGACGAAAGGTACCATCTGGATAACCTTTCAGATAACCTGCTTTTTGAGCAGCAGCGATATGTCCATAAGCATAATGAGTGGTAGGAACATCTTTAAAGGGGCTTACCGCAGGCTTTGCCAGGGCTAATTTCTTACCTAATACTATCATAATAGCAATATCAGCCCTGGTGACTAATCCCTCAGGTTTAAAGGTTCCATCCGGAAAGCCTTTGATTACATTAGCTTCTACCAACTTTTTTACTTCATACTCAAACAAGTGTCCGCTAATATCTTTAAGTGTTACCTGAGCATTGGCAAATCCTAATGAGCTGAAGATAGAAATTACCAGCAAACCTGCTACTGTTAAACCAATTAATCTTTTCACTTAATCTCAAAACCTCCTTAAATGTGTTAAAAAAGTGTACTGCTGCTCAAGCAGTTTTTTAATATGAGCTTGTGCATCACCTCCATAATAATAAATAATACAGTATTCATAATAACTCAATGCTAATATAACACACCTATTTTTTCTTGTCAATACATAAAATGAATATGTTTATAATCTCTGGTTAGTTTGCGTATTATCTCTAGTAACAAATACGCACTCTTTGGTTACACTATTATTTTTCTATTGACATCTAATTTTACTCATGCTATATTACATTACTATGCTCAAAGAATCATCAAAAAAAGTGTATACTATTGAAGAAAAGCTTCAATGGTTCCAACAAGTAAAAAAAGGAACCCCGATAAGTGAGATTACCCAAAAGTATAAAATCAGCCGTAAAACTTATTACAAATGGCATAAAAGATTTGTTTTAGAAGGTAAAGAAGGTTTGAATAACCTTCCTCCTATACCCAAAAGGAAGCATAGAAAATTTTCCCCAGAAAATATTACTCTCGTTTTTAAAATAAGGGAAGAAACAGGGTTTGGCCCTCGCAAACTATCCAGCTTTCTCCTGGAATATTATCTTTTAAAAATCAGTCCTTCTTATATTTCCCAGATTCTTAAAAAACCTAAACCTGTATTATCAGACTCATCAACGAAATATTTACAACCAACAGAATATGTAACCCAGGATAGAAAAGATGCTAATCTGGACCTTATCATTAACCGCCTTCCACTATAAAAAATTATAACTATACATAATATTTTTTTAATATTAAGGATGTGAAAGGATAGAAAAAGCAAAATTGTTTGCAGGTATTGTAAGATTATTTTCAAGAAAAGGAGGTTATGATGAGTAAAAGATTGTTTGTATGTATGTTAGTAGCAGTTATGAGTATTGGTATTCTATTAATGCCTGTCAACGCACAGGTCAAATTCACTGATGTACCAGTTACTCATTGGGCTTACGAGTATATAAGTAAGCTTGTGGCAGACGGGATTATCAAGGGGTTGACTCCTACCACTTACGGTCCAGAAAGAAACCTTACCAGAGCAGAATATGCGACCCTGATAAGCGGAGCAAAAAAATTAACTATTATTAAACCGGCAACCCCAACTTTCGCTGATGTTCCCCCTACCCACTGGGCTTATGGATTTGTGGAGGCTGCTGTTAAATCAGGCTACCTGAAAGGTTATCCAGATAAGTCCTTTAAACCCAATAATCCGATAACTCGCGCGGAAATGGCAGCTGTAGCTGTAAAAGCCAGGGGTATAGAGAAAGAAGCTGAAGGAGTAAAAGATCTAATTGCCTTAGCCAACGATGAAGAAGCTGTCCCTGCCTGGGCAAAAGGAATTATCACTGTTGCTTATCGTCCACTATACCAGTTTTTAAATTATCGTACAGGAAGAATGGTGGCAGCCAATGCCTTAGCTAACAGAGCTGAAGCAGCTTTAATTATCTTTCGCCTGAGATACCCTCCAAAAATGGGTGGAACTTTAACCATTGATATTCACCAGGAACCCGCTACCTTATTTGGAATGCTTGATAGTATGTCAGCTATGTATCAAGTTCTAGGCAGTATATACGATACTACTATCCCCAGCGACTGGCGGGGGGAAATGTGGCCTCAGATGGATAAAGTAAGGCCTACTCTGGAAAATGGTAAGTGGGTTGTATATCCCAGTGGAAAAGAACCCGAAATTACGCTGGTTACTGGAAAAAAAGCCAAACCTACTATGAAGATTGACTATGAACTTAGACCTAACCTGAAATGGGCTGATGGTAAATTAGTGACCAATAAAGATGTTGTTTTTGGAACTATCCTGTATTTAATTAAAGATATGCCCGTGGCTTCTACTGACCCTTATGATAAACTACTCAGAATTGAATTAGTTGGAGATTATAAAATATCTACATATTGGAGAAAAAATACTTACTGGCCACAATTTGGTCTTCCACTTTATCCCAAACACTGGTTTGAAACCAATGTCTTTAAAAGAACCGTGGATATACCTGTAACTACCGACTTTGATTTATTTATTGACAGTGATGGTTCCTATCTGGCTGAAAAAAGCGTGATAGGAAATAAAGCACTCTTTGATTACCTGAACGGTCAGGGTAACGCTATTCAAACCAGCGCTTATAACGATGCCCCGATGAATATTGGACCTTACAAGTTTTCTAAATGGGTTCGCGGTTCTCATATTGAATTAGTACCAGACCCTAATTACTTTATGGGTAGAGGCCTGTTTGATAAAGTTATTTATAGATTTTTAGAAACTGAAGGGGCTCTAGTCGGTATTATCAGTAAAACTCTGGATATGTCCTTAATTGGTTTTAGCGATGACCATGCCAAAGTTCTGAGAGAAAGACCGGTTAAAGGTGTTAAAGTTGTCAGCATGCCTTCTGTATATTGGGAACACTGGACAATAAACTACGATGACCCTAAAAAACTACCTGATGATCCAAAACCAGGAACTCCCTATAATCACCCGCTTTTTAAATACATCGCTTTGAGAAAAGCCTTATCCTATGCTATAGATAGAAAAGCTGTTTCTAATCTGGTGTTTTATGGTGGAAGAGAACCCTGTGGAGGGTATGCTCTATTTTCTACAGCTGCCAAAAACGCTGAGGTAATAAAAGATGCCACCTTATATGACCCGGTAAAAGCAGAAAAAACTCTGGCTGATGCTGGTTTCAAGAAAACTGGTGGTATCTGGCACACCCCCGAAGGTGTTAAAGTTGACTTCACTGTTACTACCACAGTAAGAGCAGATAGAAGAACCCAATTAGAAGTTATTAAAGAGCAACTCGCTAAAGTTGGAATAATTATGCGTTTTGAACAGGTAAGTGGTGCTATTTTATTCGGGACATTGACTCCTTCCAGGCAGTTTGATATTGCTCACTTTGCCTGGGGTCAAAACACTATCGTAGAACCAGGCGGTTATACTCTATACCACTCTTCTGCAATCCCCTCCAAAGCAAATGGCTGGCAAGGACAGAACTATTCCGGCTGGAGAAACGCTGAAGCCGATAAGCTTGCTGAAATATTTAACGAAGATTTGAATGCTAAAAATCGTAATGATGCTTACTTCAAACACCAGGTATTTTGGAATCGGGATGTTCCTGAACTTCCATTATTGTGGTGGTCTGCCCATACTGCACTACAGGAGAACTTAAAGGGATATGACGTAGGAATTGATGTTGGCACACACACCTGGAACATTATGTACTGGTATCGGGAATAATATATTTAAAGTTTTTGAGGAGGGGAGAATCCTCCCCTCCTCTTCTTGACAAGGAGTAGTGAATGAAGAATTTTTTAATCCGGAGAATCCTGACCCTGATTCCCCTATTACTATTAATTTCGTTTATTATTTTTGGCATCATCAGTCTGATGGGTGATCCTTTTGAACAATTAAGAACCAATCCCAGAATTTCCCCCGGAGATATACTAAGAATACAGAAACTGTGGGGCTTTGATAAACCATGGTATATGAGGTATTTTTTCTGGTTAAGGTCTATGATAATTGGAGAGTGGGGATTATCCTTAACTACCCCCGGAAAAAATGCTTTACAAGTGGTTTCTTTTAAACTACCTGTCTCTATCCAGTATGGTACTGCTTCATTAATTTTAGAACTCCTGATAGCCCTTCCTTTAGGTATATATTCAGCATTAAGAAAATATTCTCTGGGTGACAATATAGCCACCGGCCTTGTGTTTTTCGGTCTTTCTATGCCTACCTTTTTCTTTGGAGTGGTGATGCTTATGACTTTTTCTGCAGCTCTGGGCTGGTTTCCTCCCGGCGGATTTATGACTCCCGGTATAGAAACCGAACCTTTTCTAACCCAATTAGTTGACAGGATAAGACATCTTTTTCTTCCTGTGGTAGTGCTTGCCCTGGTAAGCGCCGGGGGTGTACTCAGATATGTAAGAACCTCTTTTTTAGAAGTAATCAACCAGGATTATATTAGAACTGCTCGCGCCAAAGGTTTAAGTGAAAAGGTTGTTATATATAAACATGCATTGAGAAACGCTATGATTCCAGTAGTAACCCTCCTTGCACTTTCTTTACCAGCTTTGATAGGTGGGGCTACCATCACAGAAACAGTTTTTTCCATTCCGGGTATAGGAAGACTTCTTTATCAAGCCATCATGGGCCATGATTATATGGTAGTTATGGCTGTTTTAATGATGTTTGCTATACTGGTGGTTTTGGGTAATTTATTAGCTGACATCCTTTATGCCGTGGTTGACCCGAGGGTGAGTTATGAGTGAAGAACTAAAATTATTAGAACAGTTTTCCTTCTGGCAAATTACCTGGAGAAGGTTCAAAAGACACAAATTAGCCATCGCGGGTTTAGTAATGGTAATTTTGATGACAGCTTTTTCTTTTGCAGGACCACTTATCTGGAAGGTAAGCCCATCATATATACCCCTTAATCCTTCTGTTTTCCTTCCACCTGGTTCTCCGGGGTATCCTCTGGGAACAGATTCTCTGGGGAGAGATATTCTCGCCAGATTGATGTTCGGTGGTAAGGTGAGCATGTTTGTAGGATTCTTAAGTACTGCTGTCTCAATTTTTCTGGGTGTAATGATAGGTTTAGCAGCAGGATATTATGGCAAAATTGTTGATAGTCTCTTGATGCGATTTACAGATGTTTTTCTAACTATACCAACTTTGCCGTTACTAATGAGTTTAGCAGTTGTTTTTAGAAGAATCACCCCTGTTCTGGAAACTGAATTTAGATTAGGTATTTTTGCCGGTATTTTACCCATTGTTATGGTTATGGCTTTCTTGGGATGGATGGTCACTGCCCGGTTGGTGAGAGGTCAGGTACTTTCTCTTCGGGAACAGCAATTTATTGAAGCTTCCAAAGCTATTGGAGCTCGGGATAGTAAGGTTATGTGGGGACATCTGTTGCCTAATGTTATGGCACCTATAATAGTTTCAGCTACCTTATCCATAGGCGGAAACATGGTCTGGGAAGCTTCTTTATCTTTCCTCGGATTAGGAGTTTCGCCACCTGCCACTTCCTGGGGTCAAATGCTCCAGGGAGCTACCATATGGGCTTTATTACCCTCTTATTGGTATCTAATATTGCTACCTGGATTCGCTCTCTTCTTTACCGTTCTTTCCTTTAATTTTATAGGAGATGGACTGAGGGATGCCCTTGATCCCCGACTTAAAGTTTAAAACAATAAATTAAGTAGATGGACTTATTTTAACTTTATCACCAGGTTTGATGCCTAGCCTGGAAAGAACTGCGGCTGGAAGTTGAATCCTATCATCTTTCAGCCCAACTCTTCCTCTCATCAACATAGACACAGTTTTTCCAGGGGTGGCTTCTATTTCAACTTTGAAATTCTCAGATAAAAACCAACTTTTATCCTGTAATTCCTTAATTAAAGGCAAAGAAACGAAAGCCGATTCTTCTGTGGAAGAAGTACTAATTATTCCTTCAGGTTTAAGTTCGGTTATTAATTCGTAAAAACCTTCCCGTACTGCTGATCTCTGTCCTAAACTAAATACCCCTTGCTCAATAAGGGAATGTATAGCCATTACAGAGCGATAGCTTCCCAGGGGAGAGGTTAAGTTAATATTTTTGATGGTCTTGCGATTGAAAATCATTGGTAGTATAATCCACTCATCTGCTGAAAGAATGATATGGTCTTTTTCTAAGGCGGGGATGGGTTCCAGGGTAACATCAAAATTTGGAATTTGAGTTTGAACTTCTTCCCATCTCCTTTTTCTCTCCCCTGCTTCTTTAATGACCATCTCAATCGGCATATCAATTGATTCAACCGGAGAAGAAATATCTGTATCAAAAGAAAAATTCCCATCCATCCAGAGAAAAACATGAAACAGGGCATCTTCTCCTTTTATTTGACCAACCTGGGCGTGAATTGGTATCCCCCCTTTAAGAAATATCTCTCCTACCTCATTATCAGTCTTCAATAAAAGTTTACCCGTTTTTTTACCCCAAGATAGCATACCGATAAGTTCTTCTAAACCAAAACTTTTTAATGATCCTTCTAAAGACATATATCCTCCTATAAATAAATATTAGCTAACACTTCTTTCTATTTTACATTATATATATTTTTTAATTACAATTCAATATTTTCTTTTTTCAGGTGTATCGTAGAATAGGTAAAAAATAAATAAAAAATATATCTTTAGAGGTTGACAGAATATTCAAATCTATGTTATTTTTATTTAAAAAAATGGAGGATAAATGCAAATTGATTTTGATAATTTCTATGGAGAAGATTACCTAAAAATATACGGAGAGGATTTAGAAAGAAGAACGCAAGCAGAAGTTGAATTTATTGATTCTACTCTAAACCTTAAACCAGGAGCAAAAGTTCTTGACTTATTTTGTGGATATGGAAGACACGCAATTCTGTTAGGTAAATTAAATTACCGGGTGGTAGGTGTGGAAACCTCACAATATTTACTGGATGTGGGCTTAAAGAAGATAGAAGAAGCTAAATTAAAAGAGAACATATCATTTCTAAAACTAAACCCTGCTGAAATTAATTTTTCTAATGAATTTGATGCTGTGATAAATATGTACACCAGTTTTGGCTTTTATGAGAACGATGAACAAAACTTCACCCTTATTGAAAAATCATATAATATGTTAAAACCTGGCGGTAAGTTTCTCTTAGACCTGGTTAACCGGGAAAAAATAATGTCCCTCCAGCCTACTAAAAACTGGGAAGAAAGAGAGGGATTATTTGTTCTGGAAGCATATAATTTTAACCATTTAAAAGGAAGGGCTATCACCAGAAGAATCATATTGAGTAATGGACTGAGAAAAGAGGGATATATTTCTATAAGGCTTTATACGCTGGCTGAGTTAAAAAATAGTATGGAGAGTGTTGGTTTTAAAATAAATAAAGTATATGGAGATTACGATGGCTCTTTATATAACAGCCAATCCCCAAGGATGATACCATTAGCTGTAAAAGAATAAGCGGCTAACAGTTTATATTACTCTTAATTCTATCAGGTTATTTAAAAGGTTTTTAGACCAATTCTCCAGATTCAACCGTGAGATTTCCTGGAGTGGAAGAAACTTTCCCCCTTTAACTGGTGGTTTAGCTTCACAGGTATAAACTATGCCTAAGTGAACCATGTCAACTTCTCTTTCTTCAAGATTTAATAGTCCCAGGAGTTTGATGTTGACAGGTAAAAACCCCAATTCTTCCTTAAACTCCCGTAAAGTTCCTTTTTCTACCGCTTTCAAAGGGGAATCACCATCCCGACTTCTAATATGCCCTCCAACTCCGATAGACCATAAATCTCTTAATCTCTTTTCGTTACCGGTAACCCTCTGGTAAGCAAATACTTCATTACCAGATTTTACAATGGCATAAGAAATTAATTGCTTTAAATTTATATTTGTCTCTACTATAGTTCTCTCAGCAGAATATGCATAATTTTCAATGACATTTAGATATTTAGAGCATTTATCAAAGAAAAGAAAACCTTCAAAAAATCCAGGTTCAAAAAACACTTCTCTTTCAACTACCAGTATTTTCTCTCTCATCGCCTTCTACAGTTACTTCAATAGCAAAATCCGGGCATCTCAGTTCGCAAAGTTTGCATTTAATACAGGCTGATAAATCTTTAACTATTACACCATTTTTAGGATCAAGTTCCAGAACGCTGGTAGGGCAAAAAGAAACACATATTCCACATTTTTTACACCATTTTTGATTGATAAGAATACTAATTCTTTCGGCAATTTTTTCTGTCATACAACACCTCTAAACAAACTATTATAGTTATTAAATATTGTTTGGCTCAAATTTTCCAGGCTAACCTTTCTTAATTTTGCTACTGTTAGATAAGTTTCCATAATATATGAGGGTTGACATATTTTACCTCTGAAAGATTGAGGAGGTAAATAAGGAGCATCCGTTTCTAAGAGTAATCTGTTTAAAGGTATGAAAGAAAGGGCTTCTCTCAACAGATTTGCTTTGGGGTAGGTAATATTGCCAGCAAAGGAAATGTAACTGTCATAATCCAGAGCCAATTTAGCATCATCACTATCTCCAGAAAAACAATGAAAAATAATCCTGGGTAATTCATTAAATGAATTTAGCACATCAAAACACTCGTTATAAGCATCTCTGATATGCAATATAACGGGTAATCGAGACTGTAATGCCAGGTCAATAAAAAATTCCATCACTTTTTTTTGACCGTTTTTATATTCAGGGTTTCTAAAATAATCAAGACCTACTTCTCCAACAGCCATCACCCGGGGTTTTTCTAACAAACACTTATAATCTTCTAAAGTTTTAAGCTCAAATCCCTTAATATCGTTAGGGTGTAGGCCTACTGAAGTATAAATATTCTGGTATTTAGAGGCTATCTCTATTCCCTTGAGGCTGGTAGAAAAATCAAATCCCACATTTAACATAGATATCAGACCAACTTTATTGCTTTCTCTTATGACATCATCTAAATATGGCAATAATTTATGGGAGTTAAGATGAGTGTGACTATCTATGAGTTTGATCATTTCGGTCTGGGAAAGAGAGGAGGCAAGTTAAGAAAAATAGGTGCTTCGGGAATAATTTTAAATAAGGAAGTATCTGTTGTCATATCTATTTTATCAATACAATAGTTCAGGGACCTGAGTATTGTTTCCGAGCTTACGGGCATGAAAGGTAACATAAGAAGGGAAACTATCCTGATGCCTTCAAGAATATGATAAAGACAATTATCTCTATCTTTCACTTCTGCGCTCCAGGGTCTTTTAGTATCAATATAAGTATTTAAATACCTTAGAATTGCACAAATTTGATTTAGAGCCTCCTTGGGGCTAAGTTCAGAAAAGGACTGATGATATAATTTAATATATTTCTGAACTTCAGTTTTAAATTCATTATCATAAATCCCAACCGGGTTGGGTACTCTATTTAATCCTACCCTAAGCATCAAACCGAAAGTTCTGTTAACGAGGTTACCCCAATCATTAGCCAGATCAACTTTGAACCTGTTAATGAAAGACTCAAAATTAAAATCTGAATCACTCTTTTCTGGTCCATCTTTTATTAAAAAATATCTTAAGGCATCCGCACTAATTTGCGGGTCTATGCCGGATAATTTACTCAATTCGTCAATTAAAACTAATGGATCAAAAACATTTCCTCCTGATTTTGACATTTTTGAACCGGTTACCAAAAAATATTCGTGTACCATCAGGTGTTCAGGTAAAGGCAGGTCAAGAGCCATAAGCACTGCTGGCCAGAAGGCAGCATGTTGCCTTAGAATGTCTTTAGCCATCACCTGTGCCTTTGGAGGCCATAGGGAGGAGAAAAGACGGTTATTACTGTTAAAACCCACTGCGCTGAGGTAATTAAGCAAGGCATCCAGCCAAACATATACAGTATGTTCAGGAGTGCTAATTACCGGGATTCCCCAGCTAACGCTGGTCCTGCTAACTGATATATCTTTCAATCCTCTTTCAACAAAGGATATAATCTCGCGGTATCGGTTTTCGGGAACCACAAAATTTGGATGATTAGTATAGTATTCCAAAAGCTTTCCCTGGTAATTACTCCAGGAGAAAAAATAAGTTTCTTCTTCCAAATAATCAACCTTGCTTTGATGGACTGGGCAGTTATTTTCTTCCAATTCTTCAACATTATAATAGGATTCACAGCGAGGGCAATACCATCCTTTATAGACCCCTTTATACAACACGCCTTTATTAAATAAATATTCAAATACCTGCTGTACTACTTCAATATGTCTATTTTCAGAAGTCCTGATAAAACCATCATATCGAATGTGCAATTTTTTCCAGGTTTCTTGAAAAGCAGATGCCAACTCATCGCAATGCTGTTGAGGAGTAATATTTTTATTTTCTGCAAGTCTCTGAATATTAATACCATGCTCATCAGTTCCCGTTAAAAAAAAAGTATCTTCACCCATCAACCTATGGTAACGAGACATAACATCGGCAATTACCGTAGTATAAGTAGTACCCAGGTGGGGACGAGCATTAACATAATATATAGGTGTTGTTATGTAAAACATACTCTACCTCTATTTCCTAATGTAAATAAGATTAACGCCTGAGTGAACCATAAGCCGGGTTCTGTCCTGGTGCAACCATTTATCTAAGGATATTGATTACTCAATATCTCAAGCGGCCTACCCGAAGGCTCAAGGGGCACCGTCGTCGCCTTCCTATTCGGCCTTGCTCCAAAGGGGGTTTACCCTGCTGCTTCAGTCGCCCTCCGCACGGTGAGCTCTTACCCCACCTTTGCACCCTTACCTGTCATAAACAGGCGGTTTTATCTCTGTGGCACTTTCCCGAGGTCGCCCTCGCTGGGTGTTACCCAGCCTTTTGCCCTATGGAGCCCGGACTTTCCTCATGGGTTGCTGAAAGCAAACCATGCGGTTGCAAACACTCACTCAGGCGTTTCACATAATTTTACCATAGAAGATTTATACCACTTATCTTCCAGACGATAATAATCTCGGGTCTGGTCGTCCATTAAATTTAATAGAAAATGGTCAAAATCAATTAGAATCCATCCGCTTTGATCAGCACCTTCAACACCAATAATGTTCTTCTTTAAATCACGGTCCTCTAATAAAGTTTTAACTACACCCCCAGCATGAGCCGAAGAAGTGACAGTTCCTACCATGAGGTAGTCAAAAAGAGCAGTGTTGCTTCTCACATCAATGGACACCAGTTGTTCAACCTGTAAATTACATAATAATGTTACTACCTTGTTATATAAATCATTTTCTGTCTGCTCCAGTTTTCTTTCCTCCTTTATATATAAAGTTTATTGGTATATATGTAATCTTCAACTTCCTTAGTCACCATATACTTTATGGATAGACCATGTTTTACTCGTTTTCTAATTTCTGAAGCTCTAATATCAATAACCCTACCTGGTATTTCCATAATTGATGATGGAGCAAGGAGGTCACATACTTTTTTAAACTCATCAGGGGTGTATTGTTTTTGATTTTTCATCAGTACCACCAATTTTGCTAAAGAAGAAATTTCTCTGGGGTTATTCCAGGTTGGAAGTTCCAAAAATGAGTCAGTACCTAAAAGATAATATATCTCATCTTTCTCTCCCCAGAGTTTTCTTAACTCCTTTAAAGTTTCCACAGTATAAGAAATTCCACCTCTTTCTATTTCTAAATTGAGAATAGCAAATTTTTCATTATTCCTGCAGGCTAATTCAAGCATCATCAATCGGTGTTGGTAGGGTGTTATGAAAATATTCTGTTTATGGGGTGGAATAAAAGCCGGAATGAAATAAAAATGCGTTAGATTCAGAAACTCAACAGCATACTGGGCATTTAATAAATGACCGATATGCACAGGGTCAAAGGTTCCTCCAATTAAACCATATTTCTTATTACTCATCGGCTAAGTAAGTAAACCAGGTGTCACCTATTTTAACCCGGTCAAAAGGCTTTATTCCTTCTTTAATCAGAAGTTTTTCCAAACCAGCATCTCTTACCTTTTTCTGTAACCGTTTTAATCCTTCACGGGTATCAATATTAATAGAGGAGAGAGATTTTTCAATTTCATGGCATTTTATCTCAAAATCACCAGATTCTAACTTAATTACTAAGGGTAAGGGAAATTCATCTGGAACTATTTTTTCTTTAGAAATATCAGAATCGTAATTAATAGGCTCCGTATATAAACTATAAATAGCCTGCTTAAGCTCCACAATTCCTTCGCCACTATCAGCAGATGCCTTTACATATCTGGTTTGTTGGCCTGTTAAATCAGTAAGTTTGCTTAGAAATTCGTTAATTAACCCCTCGCTGTCATCTAAATCCACTTTATTAAATACTATTAGTATGTTTTTTAAAGAATACCGGATAATAATGTCCAATATCCATTGTGCAGATTCAACGGAAGACACATCCAATACTAAAACAAAAACCCTGGCCCTCTCTATATGTTTGGCATACTTCAAATTTTCCTGAGCATCCTTAAAAGCAGGAATTTCTCCTAATACCAGTGGAGGATCGCCTTTGAGGACTCCCAGTACAGGTACTTTAGTAGTATAAGGATAAATACCTGTATCAATCTGGGCATTAGTAATTTTATTTAAAAGCAAAGATTTCCCGCTATTGGGAGCTCCCAGAATAGCCACATCTAATACCAGAGATAAGTCTAAAAATATTGATTTTTCATCACCTATTTCACCCCACTCAGCATATCTCGGAGACCTATTGACAGATGATTTATAGTGGACATTTCCTCTACCCCCTTTACCACCTCTAACAAGAAGATACTCCTGATGAGGACTAATCATATCAATGATCAGATAATTCTGGAGAACATCAATTACCCGGGTTCCTGGAGGCACCTCAATAATCAGGTTTTTTCCCGACCTTCCAGCTTTCTTTCTTTTTTGACCTGGTAATCCATCTTCAGCCACGAATGATATCTTGTTGGAAAAACCAGATAAGTCGTAAAGTTTTTCGGATACTTTCAGAATCACATTTCCCCCCTGCCCCCCATCTCCTCCGTCAGGACCTCCTCGGGGAAAAAACTTCTTTTTTTCAAAGCTAAGAGACCCTTTACCACCTCTTCCACCTTTAATGTTTAACTTCACTCTATCAAGAAAAATTAATCACACCTCCTGATTTACAAACCATTGAGAAATAGTTGAAAAGCATTCAGGAGAATCAAAAATATAACTGAGTGGAGTTACGGATACAAAGCCATCCCTTATGGCTTTAACATCACTATTATCTCCGGTCGGTACATGGGCTATGTGTTCGGAAAGCCAGAAATAACTTTCTTTTCTGGGGTCAATTTTTTCCTCAAGCTGATTACGATACTCCCACCCCCCTAAATATGTACACTTATATCCCTTTATTTTCTCGTAAGGTAAATTAGGAATATTAACATTAAGAACCATTTTTGAAGGTAGCCCATATTCAATAACCAGGGAGGAGATATATGAAGCAACGCGATTAGCAGTTTCCCAATGAAGATTGGTAAAACTGGCCAGAGAAAAAGCCACAGCCGGTAACCCAGCTATATAACCTTCTACCGCTCCAGCCAGGGTTCCTGAATAAAAAACATCAACTCCGATGTTGGGACCCCTGTTTATACCTGAAAGAATCAATTTAGGTTTATTATCTTTTAGTTTATACAGTCCAAGAACCACACAATCAGCTGGTGTGCCATTTACTGCATAAGCTTCAATGTCATTAATTCTGAAATTAGTTTTTTTCATCCTTAATGGTTTATGTAAAGTCAAGCCATGAGAAACAGCACTTCGCTCGCTATCAGGAGCAAAAATTGTAACTTGGTCCAGATCTTTTACAGCATCAGCTAAGTTATATATGCCTTCAGAATGAATACCGTCATCGTTGGAGATTAGAATCATACTTTAATACCAGAGACTTCTTGCACACATCTACGGCAAATTGTAGGATGTTCTTCATTTTTCCCCACACTTACACTCCATTTCCAACACCTTTCACATTTTTGTCCTTCAGAGTGCGAAATATGTATATTCTCAACAGGATTATCATTAATCTGTAAATCCAACTTGGATATTATAAAAATATCCTCCAGTTCTTTAACACCAACCTGTTCCAGAAAAGAAATATTCTCTTTATCAGCATAAATTGTCACTTTTGCTTCCAGTGAGCTCCCAATCAGATTATTTCTCCTGGCTATTTCTAATTCTCTATTGACTTCTTCTCTAAAATACAATATCTTACTATACTTCTCTTCCAAGTCAGCCCTGAAATAATCTTCTTTTCTGGTGGGAAAAACTGTTAAATGGACGCTAATTGGAAGGTAGTTTGAAATTTGCCTGAGTTCTGCAAAAACTTCTTCCGAAGTGAAGGGTAATATTGGCGACATCATTGAGGTTATAGTGTTTAAAATATGATAAAGAGTGGTTTGGGCGGATTTCCTTCTTGGATGCTCTGGATGTAAAACATATAACCTATCTTTTAAAACATCCAAATAAAAAGCACTCAAATCTTTTTCGCAGAAATCATGTAAAAGATGATGAAACCTATAGAATTTATATTCATCCATTGCTTCACTAACATCACTTACCAGGTTGTTTAACCTGTGTAGAATCCATTGATTTAATTCGCCTAATTCAGCGTAAGATACCTCTTCTGTTTCTTTATAATCCTGAAGATTACCCAACATAAATCTTATCGTATTTCTTATCTTACGATAGATATTGGAAAACTGTTCCAAAATATCTTTAGAAACCGATACATCTCTGCTGAAATCGGATCCGGTAAGGGCCAATCTGAGAACATCAGCACCATGTTTATTAATTACTTCTAAAGGACTGATGACATTCCCCAGTGATTTATGCATAGTTCTTCCTTTTTCATCTACTATCCATCCACTGGTGAACACTATTTTATAGGGTGCGTAATGTTTAAGAGGGATAGAGGTTAAAAGCGAGGTCTGGAACCAACCTCTATGCTGGTCTGAACCTTCCAGATAAAGGTCAGCTGGCCAGCCTAATTCCTTCCTTTTTTCCAGAACTGCATAATGCGAAATTCCAGAATCAAACCACACATCCATAATATCTTTTTCTTTATCAAAATTATCGCTCTGGCAGTTAAAACACCTGGTATCAGGTGGTAAAAGCTGTTTTTCATCATTTTCAAACCAGATATCGGAACTGTGTTGTAAAAACAAAGCAGTAAGATGTTGGACAATTTCTTTATTCAAAACTACTTCATGGCAGTTTTTGCAATAAAAAACCGGTATAGGAACTCCCCAGGCTCTCTGGCGAGATAGGCACCAATCTGGACGACTTTCTACCATAGATTTAATGCGGTTTACCGTTCCTTCAGGCAACCATTTAACCTCGTCAATACTCTCTAATGCCCGGGTCCGGTATTTATCTACATCTACAAACCATTGCAAAGCTGCCCTGTAAATAACCGGTTTATGACATCTCCAGCAGTGCGGATAACTATGTTGTAACTTTCCCGACCAAAAAAGTAAATTATGGTTGGTTAAATATTGTAATATTTCCTTTTCAGCATCTTTATAAGATAAACCAGAAAATTGTCCTGCTTCAACAGTTAATATACCTCTCTCATCTACGGGTGATTGCAGGTCTAAACCATGCTTTTTCCCAGTTAAATGGTCTATTTCTCCATGACCAGGCGCAATATGTACAATGCCTGACCCTTCCTCAAGTGATACCCAATCTTCTACAAGAACTTTTTGGGAAGTTCCCAACAATGGATGGTAATAGCCTAACCCTGCTAACTCTTTTCCTAACACAGTTTTGCTTATTAAACCGTTTTTGAGTCCAGTTTGGCTTTGAATATCAGAAAGTCTTTCTACAAGAAGAATTATTTTTTCATTTCCAAACTCAGCAACTATATATTTCCCCTCAGGATGAACAGCTACAGCTCGGTTTCCCGGTAATGTCCAGGGTGTTGTGGTCCAGATGAGGAAAAAAGTTCCGGGTTCGTCTATCAAGGGAAATTTTACATAGATTGAATGAGAGTACTTATCTTCGTATTCAATTTCGGCATCAGCCAACGAGGTTTCGCAATGAGGACACCAGAGAACAGTTTTAAAATCGCGATAAAGGTATCCTTTAAAATACATTTCCGAAAAAACATTAATCTGGGTAGCTTCGTAGGCATTATCCAGGGTTATATACGGATTATCCCACTCTCCAAAAATACCTAACCTTTTAAATTGCTCCCTCTGTCGGTTAATATACAACCAGGCTGTTTCTCGGCATTTTTGTCTCCATTCAGTAATAGAAACTGTTTTTCTATCAATTTTCAGTCTTTTAGCCACTTCCTGCTCGGTTGGAAGTCCGTGGCAATCCCACCCGGGAACATAGGGAGAATAATATCCTTTCATAGATTTATAGCGTACAATAGTATCTTTCAGTATTTTATTAAGCGCATGACCAATATGAATATCTCCATTAGCATAAGGCGGTCCATCGTGTAAAATAAAATTTTTACTGCCTTCATTGATAGCTAACAATTTATTGTAAATATCAGTTTTTTCCCAGAATTCCAACCACATTGGCTCTTTCTGAGTAAGATTAGCTTTCATAGAAAAATTGGTTTTGGGTAAATTTAATGTTTTATCGTAACTCATTAATTATTATACCAAATCTTAAAAATCATATACCGCCATAAACTTTTTAATTACCTTACTTTCTTTAAAAAGATGATAATCTTCTTTGGGAATTATTTTATCAAAAATAAGGAAAACTTCACCTTTTTTTATCACTAACTCTTTAGCTTTGAACTCCTCTGCTTTTCTTTTAAATAGTACTATCTTAAATAAGTTATCGGCTTCTTCAGGGATATTTCCAAACCTATCAATTAATTCTTCTTTAAGAATCAAAATTTCCTCACTGGAAGAACAACCACTCAGTTTTTTATAAAAATATAACCTTAAGGCTTCATCTGCTATGTAATACACCGGTAAATACGCCTGACAGTCAGTAGTTACATTGATTATAGGGACTGATTGTTGATTACTTTCAGAAGTACCTTTCAATTTCTTCACTACCATTTCCGTAAAAAGATCAAGCCCTACTTTTACAATATTTCCATGTTGCTCAGGACCAAAGAAATTACCGGTACCTCTTATTTCCATGTCTCTAACTGCTATACGGAAGCCCGAGCCTAAACCAGAGTTTTCAGTAATAGCATTAAGTCTTTCTTCGGCTTCTCTGGTTAAGCTTTTGGGAGAATAAAATAAGTACACATATCCTCTGACATTGGACCGCCCTACCCTTCCCCTGAGTTGGTACAATTCCGACAGACCAAGATTTTGTGCATCTTCCACAATAAGAGTATTTGCCTGGGGAATGTCCAATCCTGATTCAATAATAGTTGTAGATAAAAGCACCTTTATATCTCCACTATAAAACTTCCACATAATATTTTCAAGCTTTCTTTTGTCCATTTGACCATGAGCAACTCCGATTGAAACATGAGGAACCACTTTCTTTAATTTCTCTTCCACTGTAAATAGGGTTTTAATTCTATTATGAACATAAAACACCTGTCCTCCCCTTTTTACTTCCCTTTCTATAGCTTCTTTAATCATCATTAAATCATAGGGTTTATTTATCACTTTCACCTCCAATCTACCCAGAGGAGGTGTATAAAGCAGACTAATTTCTTTGATACCTTCCAGAGACATTTTCAAAGTTCGGGGTATAGGGGTAGCGCTCAGAGAAAGGGTGTCAACATTCATTTTAAGATCTTTTATCTTTTCTTTCTGCAAAACACCAAACTTGTGTTCTTCATCAATTATCAATAAACCGAGATTCTTGAATAATATATCTTTTTGCAACAAACTATGGGTACCAATAACGATATCCACCAAACCATCTTTCATTCCAGTTAAAGTTTTTTTAATTTCCTCGCGGGAGATAAAACTGGAGAGAACTCCGACATTTACAGGGAAGGGAGAAAATCTTTCCTTAAAGAGTAAATAATGCTGATGAGCCAGAATGGTGGTGGGAGCTAGCAGAGCAACCTGTTTATAATTAAAAACTGCATGGAAAGATGCTCTCAGAGCAACTTCGGTTTTTCCATACCCCACATCACCACAAATAAGGCGGTCCATAATAATAGATGAACCCATATCTGCTTTAACTTCCTGAATAGTTTTAAGCTGGTCGGGGGTCTCTTCATAAAGAAACCCTTTTTTAAATTCTTCTTCTCCTTCTTCATCTAATTGAAAGGTGTAACCTTTTTGCAGCTTTCTCTCCGCATAAATTTCCAATAGTCTACTGGCTATAATATTAGCTTTATCTTCAGCGCTTTTTTTAACCTTGAACCACTCTTTGCTATCAAGTGAGGAAAGCGAGTAATCAGAAGAACCTGAATATTTCCTGATCTGAAAAAGTTGGTCAAAAGGTACATACAATTTATCACCTCCAGCAAACTCCAGTTCCAGGAATTCCCCGATCTCCCCAGCTATTTCTACTGGTTTAAGACCTTTAAATAATCCTATACCATAGTTTAAATGCACAATGGGAGAGTTTCTTTCAAAACCCTCTAAAATTTCTACAGGTACCTGCTTTTGAATTGCTGGAGGCGGATAGGTGCTGGTTTTTACGCCAAACAGTTCCTTATCGCTGATAACATTAAGTTCATTACAGGGTAAACTGAATCCAGCCCTGATCTTTCCCCTGAATACTGAAACTGAATCTTTTACAATTTTACTAACACGGTTTACATACTCTGTAATTATGATTTGTTGTCCACTAAAACTATCAAAGTGGTAAGGCTCTAATACCTCAAATTTTAATTGATTTTCTTTTTTCTCTTCGGTACTTATTATCAAATCCCAATTTAGTTCTCTTAAACAGGAGTTATCTTCAACTTCTGCTTCTAGATAGGGTTTTTGCAGAGCAATCAATGAATATTTTTCAGGAATGGTTTTAGAAAAAGGGAGAGAATGTTCATTGGAAATAATCTTACTACCTTTGATAGAAAAGGAAGATATATGTTCCTGGGATATTTGAGTTTGTAAATCAACCGTTCTGATATCCTTTATTTCATCAGTTTCATCAAACTCAATTCTATAAATCTGATTATCTACTGGTTCATAGATATCCAGGATATAACCCCGTACAGCATATTCTTTAGGTTGCATAACAATATTAGTTCTATGAAAACCCCGGGAATGTAAAAGGTTAACGAAATTATCACGAGGTATTACTTCCCCTTTATAAACTGCCCATTCTTTAGTATCCCGGGAAACTATGGATAAATTGAGAATATCGGTGGTAGCTAAATAAATAGTTTTACTAACGTTATCAGGTTGATAAAAATCCAGAAGGTCTTTTTCCAGGTCTTCGCTTTCGGGGGAAAGGAGTTTTACCTCGTTACCCCAGGAGACCATTTCCAGTGAAAGAATATAAGCCTCTTTAAAAGGGATGATTATTAACAATGGTTTAATCTGGCTTAAAGCGGTAAATAGCAATGACCAGGACTGAGGTTTGGAAGCTAAGAGGTTAACACCTTTTTCTTTTTTTAAATGAGTAGAAAGTTCTTGAAAAAAAATTGAATCAATAAAAGAGGTTAAAGGATTTAAATCCAAAATTAATTAAATAAAGACTGGGCGTAGGAAATCCCTTCATCAAGATAGCACTTTATAGCTACCACTGCCCTATCTATCGTTTCTTCAAATAATATGACAGAGTCTCCCTTAAAAGGTAGTAATACGAATTCTTCTCCGCTCATTCCTCCAGGCGGTCTACCTATACCTATTTTTAGTCTTGGAAATGATTTAGTTCCCATCATTGCAACTATTGATTCTACTCCTTTTTGACCTCCAGAACTACCATCCTTTTTAAACCTGATTACCCCTAAAGGTAAATCTAAATCATCATGAATGACCAGTATATTATTAGAAATTTCTGAAAAATCCTTTTTTTGTGATTTTAAATATGAAACCAGAGAAAGTCCGCTTAAATTCATATAAGTATGAGGTTTAATCATTTCTACAGTTTTACTATTATATATAAAAGAACTATAAAACCCGCGATATTTTTTTATCCAACTGAGTTTAAATTCTCTGGCTAACAGGTCCAGGGTTCTAAATCCTGCATTGTGCTTGGTAAAAATATATTCCCTTCCGGGATTGCCTAAACCTATTAAAAGGTGCACTTATCTATCAATCATGGTCAAAAAGCGAAGGAATATCTTCTTTTCCAACCTTTTTCTCAAATAATTCACTTATAGAACTATGGGATACTATCCTTACAATCCCTTCCCCGATTAGAGGAGCTACGCTCAACACGGTAAGGTTGGGGAATAAGCAGTTTTCTAAAAGAGGAATGGTATCAGTTACTATAACTTCGGTAACCCCGCAATTTTGAAGCTTTTTGGTGGCTTCATCAGAAAAAACAGCATGGGTAGCACAAATGTACATATCTTTGGCACCTCTATTTCTCAATTCTATAGCTGCCTGAGCGGCTGTCCCTCCAGTATCAATTATATCATCAAGCATAATAACTGTTTTTCCCTCTACTTCTCCTATTACATTCATAACCTCAGAAGCATTGGGCATATGTCTTCTTTTATCTACCACTGCCAGTGGAGCTTGAAACTCTTCAGCTAAAGATCTGGAACGAGCAATACTTCCGGGATCAGGACTGGCAATAACCACCTCAGAAAGGTTTTTCTTTCTTAAATAATTATAAAAAATATAAAGCGAACTTAAGTTATCCAGGGGAATATCAAAAAATCCCTGAATTTGACCACTATGTAAATCAACTGCCACCATTCGGCTAGTCCCTGCAGCGGTTAATAGATTAGCCATTAATTTGGCTGTTATAGGCTCTCTTCCTTTGGCTTTTCTATCCTGACGAGCATAGCCAAAATAAGGGGTTATAACATTTATAGATCTCGCAGAAGCTCGTCTTAAAGCATCAACAATAATTAACAGTTCCATATAATTTTCGTTTACTGGCCTGCAGGTTGATTGAATAAGAAAAATATCCAGTCCTCTGACGCTTTCTTTTATCTGCACATTAATTTCGCCGTCAGCAAATTTACTCAAGGCAATATCACCCAGGGGTAAGCCGATATAGTTAGCCACCTTTCTGGACAACTCCAGGTTACCGCTACCTGAAAAAATCTTCACTTCATCAAAGTTAGCCATGATTTTTCCTCCTTTCTTTCCTCTTTTTCGCCCAACCTTCTTTAATAATTTGTCTTCCTCTGCCCAAAGCTAATGCTTCAGGTGGAACATCATTGTTTATTACAGAACCCCCGGCTATGTAAGCTCCTTTTCCGATTCGTAAAGGAGCAATTAAGGTTGAATTGCTCCCCACAAAAACCTCATCTTCAATAATTGTGGGGTGTTTTTTTTCACCATCGTAATTACATACAATAGTGCCAGCTCCTATATTAACATCCTCTCCTACAATAGAATCGCCAAGGTAGGATACATGAGATACTTTGGTATTTTCACCAATTACTGAATTTTTTAACTCTGCGTAATTACCTATTTTAGCTCCTTTTTTAACATGGGTGCCTGGCCTGAGATGAGAAAAAGGTCCCACCTTAACCCCTTGTTCCAGGGTCGTTTCTTCAATTTCAGAATAATAGATTTTACATCCATTACCTATAACCGAGTTTTTAATCAACGCACCGGGACCAATAATAGCATCACTTTTTATTACAGTATTTCCCGTTAAAAAGGAAAATGGGTAGATAATTACATCCTGTTCAATGGAAACATTTTCTTCTATATAGGTAGATTGTGGGTCAATAATAGTTACTCCGGATTCCAATAATCCATCAATTATTTTTTCTTTCAACAGCTTAGCAGCTTTAATCAGGTCTTTACGATTATTTATTCCCATAAATATCTCAGGGTTTTTTTCCTGACAAAATACAGAAATTCCCAGATTATCTAATTTCATTTTTTCAAAGATATCGGTGAGATAATATTCTCCTTGTTGGTTTTGGTTTTTTATCTGAGGTAAGTACTTTAAAAGCGCTGAGGACTGGAAAATATATACTGAAGCATTTACTTCATTAATAGTCCTTTGCTTGGATGTAAGGTCAGAATCTTCGATAATTCGTACAAAAGAACCGTTTTCATCCCTTATAATCCTTCCATATCCATGTGGATTTTCCATAATTGTCGTTAAAATAGACGCCTGACATCCGGAATTTTGGTGTGAATAGGCAAACTCCTCTAATAGACAGCTATTAATAAAAGGAGCATCACCCGGTACTACTAAAACATCAGTTTCCTGATATTCCTTTATATAGGGCAAAATTTGTTTAAGCGCATCTCCTGTACCCAAAGGTGGGTCTTGAAGTATATAAGTGTACCTCTCTCCCAACTGTTCTTTTATCAGTTCAGTCTGATTTCCTAAGATTACCAAAATACGATCAGGATTAAGTTCCCGAAGAGCTTTCAAGGGGAACTCAATGAGAGGTTTACCCATTAAAGTATGCAGAACTTTAGGGGTTTTTGATTTCATTCTTTTCCCCAATCCTGCTGCCATAATAACACCAATCAATTTTGTCATAACCTTATTTATTATATCATCTATTTATCTAAATATGCAGTTATTTAATTCCTCAATAGTAATCATTGGTTTATTTTTTATATCTAACAATTTATCATAATCATAAACATAGCTGTCAATAATTCCCGAACAATCTAACCACCATTGCGGTAGGTCACCTTTAATTTCATCAAGCAATTTCCAGGCTTCATGTTTAAACTCCTCAGAAACAGAATGAGCCATTGGACAAAATAAAACATCAACTATCGCTTTACCCTGGGCTATAGAGGAATTTATCAGTACCGGGTAAAGTAAGCACTGAATAACTTTACAATTAAACCGTTCCAGTTCGCATCTGAATTGGTTATTCAAAAAGGGACAAACCCCAACTTTTAATACATTAACTTTGTGCTCTCCAAAATCCACGGTAGTGCAATATTTTTTTAAAAAATCATCTTTTTGTACCCCAACTTTTAAAGCGATATAGTCATCTTCTTCGGGTAATAGTACAGCCAGTTGATTTTGTTCACAAATACCCCCACAAGAATGGCATAAATTAACCATGAGCCCATTAAATAGGCTATGTGTTTTTTCATAATCAATGCTCATTTATTAACCTCGCTATTTAACTGAAAGTACAGAATATGCTTATAGATTATTTAATTAAATTCGTATTTATCTGGCTGGGGAGGGAGGATTCGAACCCCCGAATAGTGGATCCAAAGTCCACTGCCTTACCGCTTGGCCACTCCCCAGTGTAGCTATTAATTATAAGGCAAAAAGAGGATATTATCAAGGATAAATCTTGTCTAACATCCTTGGGAAAGCGATAGTTTCTCTAATATGGGAAAGACCACAGATCCAGCAAACAGTTCTTTCTAACCCTAACCCAAAACCAGAATGCGGAACAGAACCATATTTTCTAAGATCAAGATACCACTGATAAGCTTCCATAGGTAAATTATGCTCATTAATTTTATTCTTGAGTAAATCATAGTCATGTATTCTTTGCGAACCACCGATAATCTCCCCGTAACCTTCAGGCGCAATTAAATCAGCGCAAAGAACTAATTCCGGGTTATTATAATCAGGTTGCATATAAAAAGCCTTGATGGAGGCCGGATAGTGAGTTATAAATACGGGTTTTTCATAAAGACTGGAAATAGCAGTCTCGTGTGGAGCTCCGAAATCATCTCCCCATTTAATAGTAAATCCTTTTTCTTTCAGTATTTCGACAGCCCGGGAATAAGTCAAGCGGGGGAAGGGAGTTTGTACCTTCTTCAGGAAAGATTCATCTCTTTTCAGGATAGAAAGTTCGTTAGGGCAATTCCTTAAAACCGAAGATACAATGTAATAAATCAACTCTTCCTGTATAACCATATTTTCTTCCTGCTCTACAAAAGCCATCTCGGGTTCTAACATCCAGAATTCCATCAAGTGTCTCCTGGTACGTGATTTTTCAGCTCTGAAAGTGGGACCAAAAGTATAAACTTTTCCCAGGGCTATACAGGTAGCTTCGTTATACAATTGTCCGCTCTGTGTTAGATAAGCTGGCTCGCCAAAATAATCAATTTTAAACAAAGTTGATGTGCCTTCACAAGCAGAAGGGGTGAGTATCGGTGTATCAACCAGATAAAAACCCTGAGAATTAAGATAATTACGAGCAGCAGAAATTATTTCAGCCCGGATTTTAAGAACTGAAGAAATATGTTGCGACCTTATCCATAAATGCTGATGGGACATTAAAAATTCAATCCCGTGCTCTTTAGGTGAAATAGGGTAATTATCGCCTATTTGGAATACTTTAAGAGATTCAACTTCAATTTCATAACCACCAATAGCTCTTTTATCTTCTCTAACTACCCCCATTATTTCCAGGGAACTTTCTTGAGTTAGTTTATCAGCTAAATTGAACTGTTCTTCTGATAACATCTGTCTGGAAACTATTGCTTGAACTAAGGCTGTTCCATCTCTAATCAGAAGGAAAATAAGTTTACCCTTGGAAGTCCTGCTATAAAGCCAACCACTCACCCTTACCTTTTTCCCCATAAAACTTCCTAAATCTTTTATCATTACCCTGGACATACCTTCAGCTCCTTTCTAAAACGACTCGTTGTCTCCACCACTTATATCCCAGTTGATTTTATCAGCTGGTATATCTTTAAATACTTTGTAAATTAAAGGCGGCTCATCAGACCTTCTAATAAAACCCATTGATTTTAATATCTCCTCTAATTCCAGGCTATTCCAAACATTATATTCAATGGTAGAGCATTCTTTTCCTTTTAATAATTCAAATATTTCGTATAGAAACCCTGAAGTAAAAGCTTTATCAAGTAATACGAATTCACCGAGGCGAGCTCTTTTCATCACCCCATAAGTATCTTTTTTAATAACTCCAAAACCCAAAATATTACTTTTGTACTTCAAGGAAAGAAAGATATATTTAGAACCTGGCTTGCTTTTATACCTCCAATTCTGATATTCCAGATTTTTAATTATGGTCAGAGATTTTCCCAATTGTTGGTAGTACTCCAACCAAATTTCTTCAAATATTTTCATCGGTTCAAGTTCTTCCTGTACTTCTAACCCTTTTATTTTTTTCTTTTCTGAAAAACGTCTGTTAACGGTATTTACAGCAAATCCTGCCAGATTAGAAGCCCATTTTAGGTATTTAATTGATATTCTACTATTAAACACATCCTGCCAATTAAGAATTTTAATGAACCTATGAAATGAACTATCCGATATCCAACCAAATTTAGTGTAGATTTTATAAGAACTCCTGTTGGGAAAACCAAAAATAATTGGACAGGTTAAGGTTGAACACTCTTCCATAGATCTGGCAATCAGGTTGTTAAATATACCTCTCCCCCTGAAATCAGGATGAACCATACTGTCTACAGACTGATAGCTGAGTTGATTTATACCGTTAACTGATAGGGGCATGGGCCAGAGAGCTTCATGACCTACTATTTTGTCTTCTTTAAGCGCAACTAGAATAAGAGGCTTTCCAAACGGATTATCCCGGTACTTCCAGTTCCAATATTCTTCATCAATCTCTCTATTAGGCCAGACAATTTTATATAGAGAAAGTAAACAATTGATATCTTTTCTTTTGAATAAACGGATACTGATATCGCTACCTGAAATGGAAGTAGATGACATCTCCGTCCTCAACAATTGTATCTTTACCTTCTATTTTTACTAAACCGTTTTCCCGGGCTTTATTTAAAGAACCCACACGAAGTAAATCCTTAAAAGGAATTACTTCTGCTTTAATGAATCCTTCTCCTATATCAGTGTGTATCATCCTGGCAGCTTCCTTAATAACTGTTCTTTTTTTAACCGGCCAGGCTTGTAGAATTCTAGAGGCTGTAGTATAAAAAAATATTCTCTGAAGAAGTTTATTAGTTTTAAAAATCAACTGATTAAGCGAGGTTCCCTGTACTCCAATTCCCTCAAGATATTCTAACCTGTCTTCAGGAGATAAATCTGATAATTCCTGTTCAAGAAGAGCTGGAGATATTAAAAAATCAACACCTTGATTCTCCAGGTAGCTTTTTACTTCTACAAGCTCTTTAGAGGGATTCCCGATCTCATCTTCAGAAACATTTATCACCAACAAAGATGGTTTAATGCTTAATAAGTTATATTTCCTGAGCCTGGGTAAATCGCTTTCCTCTACCTTCTTTCCTTCGTTAATTTGTAAATAAATGGTCTCCAGGAAATTAAGCTCTTCCAGGTCTTCTTTACGAGCTATCTTAGAAATCTTTTTAAGTTTAAGTATAGCTCTTTCCAATAAAGCTAAGTCACTCAAAGTTAATTCCAATTTGACAATTTCTAAGTCTCTAACGGGGTTTATGGAACCTTCCACATGAGACACATTGATAATTGGAAAACACCTTAAAACATTAACGACTACATCAACTGCTCTAATATGATTTAAAAACTCATTTCCTAAACCTTCCCCCCTATGTGCGCCTTTAACCAATCCAGCGATATCCAGAAACCTCAAGCGGGCAGGTCTTATTTCCTGAGGGTGTAGAAGGTTGGTTAGGGTTAATAACCTTTCATCGGGAATACTTACTTCAGCCACATTAGGTTCAATCGTGGTAAAAGGATAGGAAGCTACTTCTGCCTGTTGAGAAGTTAAGGCATTAAAAAGGGTAGTTTTCCCCGCATTAGGTAATCCAACAATACCAGCCTGCATTTACAAACCTCTGATACTTTTTAACCTTAAAATTCTTGCTTCTATAGGAGGATGAGTACTAAGAAGATAAATCTGATTAAAAGATTGAGAAAAGGGGTTAATAATATAAAGATGCGCCATAGCCTCTGAGGAAAAGAGTGGTATTTTCTTATTAATTTCAAGTTTTTCCAGGGCTGATATCAGTCCATCAGGGTACCTGGTAAGAAAAGCGCTAGTGGTATCAGCCAGGAATTCCCTTTGTCTGGAAATTGCAAACTTGATAAGTGTCATAAAAAATGGTGCTAAAATCAAAAGCAAAACACCTATAATAAGCAGCATAGGATTACCACCTCTTCCCCTCCTTGCTCCTCTTCTAAATCCAAAACGAAGTATCACATCTCTTAAAATAACTACGGAGCCCACCAACACTGCTGCAATAGTGCCGAGTAAAACATCGTAATTTTTAATGTGGCCAATTTCATGAGCAATAACACCCTCAATTTCCTGACGATTCAATAAATTTAGCAAACCAGTAGAAACTACTATTATCCCGTTAGCTGGATTTCTCCCGGTAGCAAAAGCATTAGCAGCCGGGTCATCTATAATAAATAGTTTAGGTTTGGGTATTCCAGCAGCAATTGATAGTCCCTCGGTTATATTATGAAGGTAAGTATATTCAGAAAAGGATGCTTCTCTGGCTTCTGTAAGAGACAGAATTAATCTATCCGAATACCAGTAACTACCAATGCTGGTAAAAGTGGCAAAAATAATTGCCATTCCGGTTAGAAAACCATGATAAGCATAGTGAACATCAAATATATACCCAATACCTACAATGATGCCTGACATCAATATGATTAATATAAGGCTGATGCTGATGTTTTGCTTAATCTGACCGGTCAGGCTCATTAGAAGCTAACTCTAGGTACCTCTCTTTCTTCTTCAGGTATTGTAAAATAATCAGCATCTTTTAAGTTTATAATTGTAGCTACAATATTTGTAGGAAATACATGAATCGCAGTATTTAAATTCATCACTGTGTCATTATAAAACTGTCTGGCGAAAGCAATTTTATTCTCTGTTCCTGATAATTCCTCCTGAAGCATAAGGAAATTCTGGTTGGCTTTCAAATCAGGATAAGCTTCAGCTACAGCAAACAGGGATTTTAGAGCCCCGGTTAGCATATTGTTGGCTTCACTGATTTCCTTAACCGAACCACCACCTGCTATTATAGATCTTAGTTCGGTTACCTTGGCAAAAAGCTCCCTTTCGTGTGAAGCATATCCCTTCACTGTTTCTATCAGGTTAGGAATAAGGTCTACTCTCCGTTTTAACTGAACATCTATCTGCCTCCAGCTGTTATTCACCCTCATTTTCAAAACAATAAGACGGTTATAAAGGTAAACACCCAAGAGTGCTACTCCAAAAGCAACATACAATAACCACATTTTATAAATCCTCCTTTTTTAAATAAGGTATTTTAATATTAAATCTTTTTGCCATGTTTATAGCTTCATCATAACCAGCATCAACATGTCTCATTACCCCAGTACCCGGGTCATTGGTCAGGGTTAATTGGAGCCTTTTTTCACTTTCCAGCGTTCCCTCAGCTACTACAACCACTCCAGCATGTAGGGAATAGCCAATACCTACGCCCCCACCATGGTGTACTGACACCCAGTGAGCCCCTGAAGAACTGTTGAGTAAGGCATTCAATATTGGCCAATCAGCAATAGCATCTGAACCATCTTTCATTCCTTCAGTTTCTCTATAAGGGCTCGCCACAGAACCAGAGTCGAGATGGTCTCTGCCAATCACAATTGGAGCTTTGACCACTCCTTTTTTAACCAGATTATTGAATTCCATTCCTGCCTTATCTCTTTCTCCATATCCTAACCAGCACACACGAGCAGGAAGTCCCTGGAAATGCACCTGCTTTTCAGCCATATTGATCCAGCGTTTAAGGTTCTCATTATCAGGAAAAAGCTTTAAGATTGCTTTATCGGTTTCATAAATATCTTTAGGGTCACCTGATAAAGCCACCCACCTGAATGGTCCTTTTCCCTCACAAAACAAAGGCCTGATATAAGCAGGAACAAAACCTGGATAACTATAAGCATCTTTAACTCCTTCTTTAAAGGCCTGTGTTCTCAAGTTATTGCCATAATCAAAGACAATAGAACCATTTTTTTTCATCTCCAGCATGGCCCTTACCTGTTTAGCCATGGAATCAAAGGATAATTTCAGGTATTCGTTAGGATTTCTAAGCCTTAGATTAGAAGATTCCTCCAGAGATAATCCAGATGGAATATAGCCATTCAGGGGGTCGTGGGCTGAAGTCTGATCAGTTACTAAATCGGGAAATATTTTCCTTTTTACCAGTTCAGGGTGGGTATCTGACGAATTGGCTATCAAAGCAATTGAACGGGGTATATTTTTCTTTACAGCTTCATCCACCAGAATAAGGGCTTCATCAAGACTATGAGTGATCATCTCTACATAACCGGTATCCAGCCTTCTTTTTACCCGAGCTTCATCAACCTCTACCACTAAAACCACACCCTCATTCATGGTTACTGCCAATGGCTGAGCTCCACCCATACCTCCCAATCCAGCAGTTAACACCCATTTACCTTTGAGAGAACCGTTATAGTGGGTACGGGCTGCTTGAGAGAAAGTTTCATAAGTACCCTGCAATATTCCCTGAGTACCAATATATATCCAGGACCCAGCGGTCATCTGGCCATACATAGTTAAACCTTTAGCTTCTAACTCCCAGAATTTATCAAGAGTAGCCCAGGCGGGTACCAGTAAGGAGTTAGCTATCAGCACTCGTGGAGCAAATGAATGAGTCTTAAAAATACCCACTGGTTTCCCTGATTGAATAAGTAGAGTTTCTTCTGATTCTAATTCTAACAGGGATTTTATTATTTTCTGGTAGGCTTCAAGATTCCTTGCGGCTTTTCCTCTTCCTCCATATACTACCAGGTCTTCAGGTTTTTCTGCTACCTCAGGGTCAAGAACATTCAAAAACATTCTCAAGGCAGCTTCCTGAGGCCAACCCTTAGCACTGATTTTTATGCCAGCAGGCACCCTGGTTTTACCTGGCGTGAAGGCTAATCTTTCCTCTGCAATTCCTTTTGCCAATTTATTACACCTCCAGGCAATAATTATTTTATCTATAAATTATAGTATAACATTATCTCAAACTTATTTGGGGTCAGCCCTTGACTATAGACAAATTACACTTAATTGCCGAAAGGGTATCTTTAACTATGTCCCTTGTCAAGGGCTGACCCCGTTTTCGTTTTCCGTTTTGCTTTTTTTATCAGCACCATTCACGCCATAGTTTATATAAAATATAAACCATAGAAATGATGTCTTGCCGATTATGTTCAACAATAGTCTTTAAAGGACCAGGGTTTCCTCTTGTGTAATAGGTATAATAAAAATCAGGTACCAGGGCTCCAGGGATATCTTCTTTTCTATCAATATCCAGTTGATATTTTTCAACAGTACCTAGCTTACAGTTGGGCATGGCATTTCTCCAGGCTTTTCGGGTGAAAAAAAGTAAATCAAAATTGGGTATTTCCTGAAATGATTCAATACCATAATGATTAAATCTTTCTTTTACATAGGGAACATCAAAATTTTTACCATTATAAGTAACCATGGCTCTTTTTCCTTTCAGATGTTCCTGGAAACAATGAAGAACTGAAGATTCTTCATTGATATTGGTTACTACATACTGGTAGGTATTTAATTGAAAGTTATTATATTCAGCAAGTCCTATTACAATCACCGGTTTATAAGACAATCCCAGGGTTTCTATATCAAAATAGATAAATTCTTCGGGCTTTAATAATTTACCCAGGGTAAGATTCAAGGGGTGATTCTGCGAGTACCACCTGTTTATAGAATGAAAGAGGTTGTTTAAGTCTGCTTGCTCAATTAATTTCAACATTTGTTGGGCTTCTTCGGACCATCTCGGGTGGTCACATAAGTCATAAAGATTCTCAAAACCTTCTGTTCTGAGTTTGATTTCTTCGTTTACGCCCACGCCATATAATAGCGTCAGATTAGAAGCAATGTCTAACTTTACTCTACTTTGATTAAATTCAGGTAATTTGATAGGCTCAGACTTTCCTACCTTAAAACAAACTCCCCCTTGATTTTCTATGAATTTTCCTTCTAAAGCAGTTTCCAAGCTTACGCCTTCATAATGCTTGAGTTCTCTCTCTAATATTCGGTAAGCTTGAAAGCGGTCAGTTCCATAAAAAGGATAAGAATTAAAATTTTCTCTATATGACTGGTCATAATCATCGTATGGATTCATATGAATACTATTTTATATTAATTACAAACCAAATGGTGATAAAAATATTTGAAACTTTCAACAATTATTTATAAAGTTTCTTGAATTATTCCCCCACCGATTACTATATCATCCTTATAAAATACTGCCCCTTGTCCTTTAGTGGGAGCAAATTGTGGTTCAGAAAAAACTAATTCTATTTTATCGTTGGATATAGGTTTTATCGTTGCTTCCTTTTCTTTCATGCCATAACGAATACGTGCCTTAACTATCATTTCTGTATTTTTATAGTCATCAATAAGAAAATTTAAATCTGAAACTAAAAGATTTTTCTTCAAGGCATCGTCTCTTCTTCCAACTATCAAGCAGTTCTTTTCCAGGTCTTTATCAATTACATATAATGGTTCACGATAAGATATCCCTAACCCTTCACGCTGACCAATAGTATAAAGAAACAAACCTTTGTGGTATCCAAGTGATTGGCCTTTATCATTAATAATCAGCCCTTTATCTGGTATTACACCCTTCTCCTGGAAAAAGGAACCGAGGTTTCCTTTAATGAAACAGATATCCTGGCTTTCCTTTACTTCACCAGCCCAGATACCTATTTGCTTTGAAATTTTGATAACTTCTTCCTTGAACATTGAACCCAGGGGGAACAGTAATTTTTCCAGATATTGTTTTCTTAAATAAAAAAGCATATATGATTGGTCTTTAGTTGTATCTATCCCTTTTTTTAAAAAGAACTCCTGATTTTTTGTATTTTCTTCAATTATGGCATAGTGACCTGATGCAATGCAATCAAAACCATATTTCAACATTAAATCTAAAAATGACCCGAATTTGATATGGCGATTGCACGCAAGGCAGGGATTGGGAGTAGCTCCAGCGAGATAACCTTCAACAAAAGGGTTAATCACTGACTTCTCAAACTCCTCAGACATATCCAGTAATTCGTAATCAACTCCGAGGGTTTTACAAAGCCATTCAGCCCTTTTTAAACCATCAATGGAACAGCACCTTGACTGGGGATGAAATAATAGCGAAAAACCTTTGACCTCAAAACCTTTTTCTCTCAGCAGGTAGAGAGCAAAAGAAGAGTCTAATCCTCCAGATAAAAGCAGAGCTACCTTGGTCATATTATTTATTCAATATTAAAAATAACCCTAACTGTATCTTGTTTAGAACCATCTTTAGGGCTGGCGGTGTATATTTCCAGTAAATATTCACCTGGAGAAGCCGTTTCCGAAAGAGTAAGGAATAAGTCAAAATACCCCCAATCGGGGCCTCCAGCTTTAGCCATGGAAAAGCCTGATACTACTTCAGTACCATTAAAATCTACTATCCTGTACAGATAAGTTGCCTCAAATACTCGGGCAATTCCTTCCATATAGATGTTTCTTTTTTTAGAGCCTGAATAACTCAGTTCAAAAAGCTTTATATTTTCTGATTGAGCGTAGAAGGGTTTCAAGTAAGGAACACCTACCAAGGTTGGAAGATACTCTTCTGCTCCCTTCCCACGAAACTCTACATCCCCAACTTCATAGTTGATAACTATTAAATCGTAAGGAAAAGTGAGAACCTGGGCTACCATACTATCAGCAGGTGGATCTTTCAGGAGAACACTTACCACCAATTTGCCATTTTCATTAAATACTTCATCAATCTTTACTGAATACCCGGCTGTGGGTTTCAGGCCCCAGGTAACCAGTATATATGTTTTGCTCCCAAAAACCCTTTTTTGAGATAAGAATAATTCTTTAGAGTCCTCTATCCAGTTTTTGACCTCCCAGGGCAAATTGTTATAATCTGGACGTTGAAATACGACAATATTCGGTGCTATTTTTTCACTCCTTAGATGAGGTAAAACATAATATCCCGATAATATGATAAAACCAACTAACAGGAGCCCTAGGAATATATTTATCTTGGTTATTTTCATTGCTAAAACCTCCTTTTAATTATAATACTAATAATTTGACGCATTACAATCTTTAAGAGTTCCTTGCGATAAAAACAGCCTAATAATAAAATGAAAACATTACCTAGAGAAATTATTCCCCTATTTCTGTGGTATCTTCCAGAATTGCTTCTTCTTGCTTTATTTTTTCCACATGAGATTTGAATGCTTTTTTCCTGATAAACATAGTAAATACCATAACACCTTTATAAAAAATGTCAGCACTCATGGCTAACCAGGCTCCAATAAGACCCATTTCTCCCCGAACCACCAACAAATAAGCCAGGGGTAGTCTTACCAGCCACATACCTGAAGCTGTAATATACATAGGAGTCCTGGTATCGCCCCCACCCCTTAAAGCTCCTTCTAAAACAAATACTGTAGCTAAGAAAGGTTGAACTAAAGCGATAATTTTTATTACATCTCTTGACTGGTTAATAACTTCCTCATCTGAAGTAAAAAGTTTTACTAACAAGTCAGGGAAGAAAAAGAAGAATATACCAAGGATGCCCATGATAGTCGTAGCTATTTTCAAAGATTCTATAGCTGCCCTTTTGGCTTTGAGGGAATCTCCCGCTCCCACAATCATTCCTACTAAAGCTGTGGTAGCCACAGCAAAACCCATTCCCGGGTTAAAAGATAGAGATTCTACATTTAAAGCAATTCTATGAGCTGCGAAGGCTTTTTCGCTAATTGAAAGTACTATCCGCGCATATATGAATCCTCCAAAGGAAAATGCTAGTCTTTCTATAACAGTGGGAATTCCGATGGTCAATATCCTTTTAATAATTGAAAAATCTATTCCTGGTAACTTAAAAGGAAGATGAAAAGGTCTTTTCCGGTTAAATATAATAATAAATAGTAACAGACAGCCTACACCCCGTGAGATAGAAGTAGCAATAGCTGCTCCACTGACCCCCAACCTGGGAAATCCCCAAACACCAAAGATAAGCACATAATCAAGAAAAATATTTAAGCCATTGGCAAGAATTGCTACATACAGCGGAGTCCTGGTATCTCCAGACCCACGAAAAGCAGCAGTTAAACCAAACATCCATATAAAAACGATAGAAGGAGTAAATAAATAATAAAGGTAATCTCCACTAAATTTTCTTAATTGTTCAGACACTCCAAAAATACGAGGAAGATCATAGGAGAATAGTATAGCAACGGTAGAGAGAACCAGGGAAACCGCTAACCCTAAATAAAGAGCTTGAAACACAACTTTTTGAGCAGCTTCAATTTTTTTAGCGCCAATATTCTGGGAAGTCAAGACTACTATACCTATATTAAAAGAGATGAGAACAGCTATTACCAGCATAATAAATTGATGGGCTACCCCTATTCCAGCCAGGGCAATGGCACCTAATTTTCCTACAAAAATCATATCGGCAAAGTGAAAAACAACCTGTAATAAGTTTTCAGCTATTACCGGTAGGGCTATGGTCAATAATCTTTTTCTTAAATGTAATTGGTCGTTAGGGATGACCATGTTCCCACCAGGTGTTTTATGATTCAAAGCCCATATTTTCATATTAATCTTTAACCTCGTAAATATAATTCGTTATCCATAATATTAGTTTATATAAATAATATTGTCAATTATTATAATATTTATGGCAGTAACAAAGAATTAATTGCAGATGAATATTAATAACTCAGTTAAGAATAGTCATCAAAAATTAATTATTAAATTATCAGGACATAAGAAGATAAGATTATCAGGGGTTTCACCTCTCCAAGTATTGAGGGTGAGAAATTAATAACGGAGTGTCTTAGTATTTATCAATATTTTAATTAAATTCAAAGAAAATTACAGACGGAAGGGGTGACCTTCCTTTCGCTTTCCCACAAGTACCTTTCTTTTTTTATTACCCTCCAGGGGACCCACTAAACCCCGGGCTTCAAGTTCATCTACTATCCTGGCTGCTCTTCCATAACCTAATCTAAATCTTCTCTGCAGAAGTGAAACAGAAATAGAGTCAAGGGTTAACACAAACCCGGTAATTTCTTCCAGAAGAGGGTCTTCTTCGTCAAATTCATTACGGTTGCTTTCTTCAAGTAAATCATCATCTTCAGGTATCAGGTATTCTGGTGGCTCTTTAACCTGTTTGCTCCAGTTATTAACTACTGCAGCCACTTCTTCTTCATCCATATAAGCGCCTTGAATCCTTCTGGGGCGGATACCATCCTGAGTAAGATAAAGCAAATCTCCTTTACCTAATAATTTTTCAGCACCTGGTCGGTCAATAATCACCCGTGAATCTATTTGAGAGGGAACCGCCAGGGCAATTCGGTTGGGAAAATTAGTCTTAATTAAACCAGTTACCACTTCCGCTGAGGGCCTCTGGGTGGCTATTACCAGATGAATACCCGTAGCCCGTGCCTTTTGAGCTAACCTAACAATATATTTTTCTGCTTCCCTGGGCATCTGCATCATAAGGTCAGCCAGTTCATCAACCACTATTACAATGAAGGGCATTTTTTCTTCTGGTGAACAAACTTTATTATAACCTGTAATATCTCTTACCCTTTTTTCTCCAAGTAGACGAAATCTATTATCCATTTCCCGGGTCATTAATTTCAAAATTTTAATAGCTGTTCCAATCTCAGTAACTACCGGTGTAAGTAAATGAGGTAGCTCAGAGTAAATACTAAACTCAACCCTTTTGGGGTCAATAAGAACCAGTTTCATTTTTGCAGGGGAGAATCGGTAAAGTATTCCTGTAATAATACTATGCAAACAGATAGTTTTACCTGTACCTGTAGCACCACCAATAAGTAGATGGGGGGCATTCCGAAGATCATCTATTATTATCTGCCCGGTAACTTCTCTACCCAGAACCAGGGGAATCTGTAATGAACTGTTCTGGAAATCACTACTCTGTAATACCTCTTTCACTGTAACCAGGCTTCTTCTTTCACGGGGGACTTCAATCGCCAGCATATCAGGTTTACCTGGAAGAGGGGCATCAATCCTTATACGAGATACCCCCAGGGCCATAGATAATTCGTCTGAGATAGATTTTATTTCTTTCACGCGTGTTCCTTTTTCCAATTTTACTTCAACATGCAAAATCGTAGGACCAGAAATTACTTTCTCCACAGAACCTACAATCCCAAAACTTTGCATGGTATCCTGTAATACTGAACTTAATCTTTCCTTGTTTATAGTATCAATTTTAATAGGATGAGTTTTCAACAGGTCGATAGTAGGCATAATATATTCACCCGTTGTTATCCTGTTCTGCAGGTCGTGAACTTTCCTGATTTTTGGCTTTACTGGAAAAACTGGTTCTATCGGTTCCCGTATTACAATAGTTTTGGGTCTTTTTTTAAAGAAGACCAACAACAAAAATATCATTACCAAGGAAGATAATAAGTATATAATTAACGCAAGCCATTCTCCGAGGGGGATGGCTAAAGTTTGAAATAGATAAACCCCCAAGTAGCCTACCCACGGTGATGGTTCCCGAAAAATCTGATACTGAGGATGGAAGTAGCCACTAAATCCTTGAAGAGAAAGAAATAACAGTAAAACCCAGAAGTAAATTATTGAAACTCTGGAAGTATAAAGGTAGTGAATAATTAATGAGAATAATAATACAACCATGATTCCACCGGGCCATTCTCCAAATACCCAGATAATCATAGATGGAATATAGCTTTTCAGTAATCCTGGAAAACTGATAGCAAATTCTCTTAAATAAGAAAGGGTATTAAACAAACCAGAATATATCTTATCAAAATACTTAGGAAGGTAGGTGATAGCTAAAACAAACGAAACAATCCCAGCAGTAAGCAATATCAGATTGCGCAATAATTTCAAGATATTAAATTTAATTTTTTTCTTTCTATTCCTTTTTGGCAATTATACTTACTTTTCCCCCATTAACAATAACTTTATCAAATAATATTTTTGTTTCAATGCCTTCTACTATTTTATCAGCAATGTATTGAGATACCATACCTGGTAGAGACAATCTACCAGCTTTAGCCTGTGAAACTAACAATATGATTTTACCCTCTTTTGCTTCCAAGCGGAAAGAAAACCATAATTCATAAATTTGCCCTTTAATTTTATTGCTGACAATTACCTCAATGTTATCATCTTTAATATAAAAAGAGTCTAAGGAATATTCACGGGCGAACTCTTTATCTTGAGATATATAGGCCCTTATCTCATCCTGAGTTAAATTTAGTGCAGCAGTATTCTTATCTCGTAAATCATCTTGAAAAACTCTTAATTTATAGAGTATTGAGAGATAAGCTTCAATACTTATCTCCGTATGGTAAAGGTTACGAGGTAGGGGCCAGGTTGCCAGGTACTCAACCAGGTAAAGTAACAAAATTGAAATACAAATTACGGTAATAAGCACTACTTTTATTATTAAATTAGCCTTAAGCATATTTCTATTCTTCTTTAATTTAATCATAATTCTAATATTTTACGCCTTTTTTATGATATATTATAGAGATAATTCTGGGCCCTTAGCTCAGCTGGTTAGAGCGCATCCCTGATAAGGATGAGGTCTCTGGTTCGAGTCCAGAAGGGCCCACCACTTTTTTGTGGGGATGTAGCTCAGTGGGAGAGCGCCTGTCTTGCACACAGGAGGTTGCCGGTTCGAATCCGGTCATCTCCACCATTATGCCATATTTCTGGAGGTTAGTTAATGGTAGAAGAACTGATTAAAGAACTTAGATTAGCAGAGGACGAGGCTGTTAAAATTGAGGAAGAGGGGAAGCAAACCATAAAAGAAATCTTTTTAGTTGTAGAGAACGAGATTAACCTTCTTAAAGAGCAAGACCGCAAGGAAATTGAATCCCTGACTCTTCATAATGAGCAATCAATCAGAGAAGAATTGAATTTATATTCTTCAGAATTGAAGGAAAAGGAAAAACATTTATTTTCTGAATTGAGAAAACAGAAAACTCTCAAACAGGAAAAAATTAATAATTATCTTAGCAATTTAATTTTTACGCAGGTGGAAATTGGCAATCGCTAAAATGTTAAAGATAAGGGGAGGAGTCTTAAAAATAGACCACCCTGATCTTCTGGAATACCTGGGAAATGCTGGACTAATTGAATTAATAACCTTTCCTGCAGAACAATCTACTCTAAAAATAGAAAGCAACCCCTCTATTACCCTGAGACAGGTTGAAGAAGTGTTATCTTACTATCAAACTGAAAAAAACAGCGGGATGATGAGTGGTTTGATAGAAAAGCCTTCTATTGATGAAATTGATTTCGTCTCAATAGAAACCACGCTGAAATTTGAACTAATTTATCTCCATTATAAAGATTTAAAAACAGAAGAAGATAATTTAAAAAAAGAAAAAGATAGGATTATTAAAGAGCTGATTAATGTTAAACCCTTTAATAATTTATCTTTGACTCCTGATGACCTTCGGGATTCCGGGAATTTCTCTTTTAAACTTGGTTTTGTTTCGCACAATGATTATGCTAATCTTTCAAATACTATGAATAAGAGTGATTATTGGTCTATTTTTGCTCTTAATCCCCTACAGGAAACTTCCGACACCATAATAATTGAAATAGCTTACTATAAAGAATATTCTAAACAGATACTGCCAATATTATCTGAACACGGATTTAAGGAATATATCCCTGATTTTTCTGTAAATATTTCTAATCTCAGTTTCAGTGAAATATATTCAACCCTTTTAACTGAACAGGATAAGATTCGTTGTAGGCTGGCTGAATTGGAAAAGGAAAAAGATGGTTTTAGAAGTTATTTAAGTAATCTTCAAATTTACCATGATTATTTAACCAATCAGATATATAGAATTGAAAACCTGGAAAAAATGGGAGGAACGAAAAGCTGCTTGCTATTTGAAGGTTGGATTAAAGCGCAAGATCTGAAGAAACTTCAACATGAATTCAATACCCATTTTCCCTATGGTTATTTGGAATCAAGCAACCCAACTACAGAGGATAATCCTCCAGTAATCCTGGAAAACCCTCCAATTATTAAACCTTATGAGATAATTACGCGCTTCTTTGGCTTACCTAACTACCGGGGAATTGACCCAACTCCTGTATTAGCTTTTCCCTTCACTCTCTTTTTCTCTATTAATATGGGTGACGCAGGGTATGGAATTTTGCTTTTTCTCTTTGCTTTTATTATGTCCAGAAGGATAAAACTAAATAAAGATGCCCGAGAGTTTATTAAACTAGCTTACATTTTGAGTACTGCAACCTTCATTGTAGGACTTCTTTTATGGAACTGGTTTGGCAAATCTCCCTTTCTGGGTGAAAAAGGAAAAATATTTAAAATATTTCCTGTTATCAACCCTTGGAATGCAGATGGATTAATGACAGCAATTATCATGGTTATGATCATCGGTATAATTACCCAGTACTGGGGAATAATTAATAAGTTTCTTCATAATTTTAGAAAAAGAGATTTTAAATCGGCTTTTCTTGATCAGGGTACTTGGTTACTACTACTTTCGTCTCTTCTCTTTCTTATTATGACAAGATTAATTCCTGGATTGACCTACTTCAGATCGGTATCAACTTACACCTTGCTTATATCAATACTTTTAACGGTTTTAACTCAAGGGAGAGATTCAAAAACCTGGGCAGGAAAATTCATCATTGGCCTTATCAGCCTCTATGGTTTTGTAGGTTATTATGGGTTAGCTTCTTTTCTTCAGGATGTTTTATCTTACACTCGTTTAATTGCCCTTAACCTCACCTCATCTGGCGTGGCTATGGTTCTTAACAACATCGTGGAGATGCTTGCTAAGGGTATAGGATGGTTAATAGTTCCTTTTCTCTGGATTGCATTTCATCTTTTTAATCTGGCTATGGGTTTATTGGGAGCCTTCATTCATGCTTTCCGTTTGCAAGCTATAGAGTTATTTGGTAGATTTTACGAAAGTGGAGGAATTGCTTTTAATCCTTTAGATTTACGAACTAATTATGTAAAAGTCAATAAAAAAAATAAAGAAATTTTTAAGGAGGTTTACTAGAAATGTTAGGTCTTTCAATCGCATTAATCAGCATTGGATTAGCTGCTGGTATGGCGTTCAGCGGTTCAGCTACTGGTGTAGGTATAGCTGGTAGAGTAACTGCAGGTGCTCTTTCAGAAAAACCCCATCTATTTGGAATAATGCTAATTCTACAAGCTCTTCCTGGAACACAGGGTTTTTATGGCTTAGTGGCAGCCTTTTTGACTCTGGTTAGATTAGGTGTCCTTGGTGGCACAGTACCAGATATGAGTATCTCTCAGGGATTACAGGTATTTGCAGCTTTAATTCCAATTATGCTAGGGCAATATTTTTCAGCTATCTGGCAAGGAGAAGCTGCGGCTTCTTCAGCTCTAATGGTAGCAAAAGAAGAAAGCACTGCCGGTAGATCATTGATTATACCTGCTTTAGTGGAAACCTATGCTGTACTTGCCCTCTTAACAAGTATTATATTATTACTTTTTGCTGTACAGATATAAATATGACCTTAGCTGATTTAAAGAAAAAACTACTACAGGAAGCTATAGATAATAGCGAAAAATCTTTAGCTACTGCTAAATTACAAGCACAAAAACACCTTGAACAAAGTAAAGAAAAGTTAAAAAAGGAAAAAGAGAACACTTTTCAAAGAATGGAGTCTTCCAAAAATCTCCAGATTATACGGGAAAAATCAAGATTAACGCTTGAATTTCATCGTAACCTGAACCTGTTAAAACTGGATATTGCTAATTCGTCTTTAGAGGATTTCGCTAATCATTTTGTTAATAACAAAGATTTATATAATAAATGGTTATTGGTTGTTGCAACAAAATATTGCCAGCCACATGATGAGATAATTTTAACTCAAACCAAAGATAGAGAAGTGTTAAAAAATTTCCCAATATCCACAGTGGTTAGAAAAGGTATGGGAGGTATATTTATTTTAAAAGGGCGTATAGAGCTGAACTTCACACTTGAGGAATTTTTGAGAAGAATCAGGAATGAAAAAAGGCGGGAATTAAATGATCTACTATTTACCGAATCAGCAGTTACAGGATAAACCATTTATTAACACCGGTCTTTATTCTTTTCCCGTAGGTGTAATCAAAGGTTTAGAATCAAAGTTGCTGAAACCAAGGGATTTTAAAAAAATTGCTGATGAACCCCTTGGTTCGGTTATTCCTTTTTTAAAAAACTACTTCCCTTTATTGGAAGACAGCATATCTATTACCAATATAAATAGGTTTGTCCTGGGAAGTCGAAAAGCCTTATACCAGTTACTTTGTAGGATTCTACCAGAACAATTTCTTATCAATCTATTTTTCCTGCCTGATGACTTTCATAACCTCAAGGTTGAGTTAAAAAGACTGATTTTTAATGTAAATACTGAAAAATTGTATCATCTGGATATAGGTATGTTGAAAAATGGTATCCTTACCCAAAACTCTCCAGAAGAATTAAAGGTGGCTTTCACCAATTCTTATGAAACCTATCGGGAAACTAATGACCTTCAACGCGCAGAAATGGTTTTAGACCGGGAATATTTATTACTATCTCTAAAACTGGCAAAAAACTCTAACTATAAAGTAATCGCTTCTTATTATGAAAAATACTGTTACTTTCAAGACTTATTAACCATCTTGAGAGCAAAAAAATGGGAACTATCCTGGTCAGTCATAGATGCAGGCTTGGCTTCTTCAGGAACGAACCGAAACTACCTAAAAGATGTCTGGAGTGGAAAAGAAACCATCCAGGGTGCTCTTAAAAGAGCTATGATAAAAATGGAGATAAAAGATAATTTATTGACGATTTCCGAAATAGAAAGAATTATTCGCTTGCACCTTTGGGAATATATATACAGTTTTAGATTCAAAGTTGATTTGCACATGGAGACGGTCTTTATATATTTAAAACTATGGGAAAACCAGCTTAATGTAGTTAAAACTATACTTCTTGGCAGAACAGGTGAAATATCAGCAGATAAAATCAAGGGGCTGGGGTTAGGTGGATATGAGTGAAGAAAAATTAATTATTTTAGGCAGTGAAGAATTTATTATGACTTACAAAACTCTGGGATTAGAAGGTGTAGTTGTCCAAGAACCTGAAGAACTTGAGGAAATTATCAACACCTATTCCAGGCAGGACTATAACCTTTTCTTTGTAGAAGAAAGCCTTGGTAGTAAAATTTATAACCGACTTAACCAGTATGAGGAAAGGGGTAAATACATAATTTTAATAGGCGGAACTACTTCCAGCGATTTTACTTTAAATAAATTAAAGCAATTAGTCGAAAGATTGGTTGGAGTTGACCTTTTCAAGGAGGAGGATCATGATAAAGGGTAAGGTAGCAAAAGTTTCAGGTCCCCTGGTTATTGCAAACAATATGTCTGGTGTACAGATGTTTGAAATAGTTAGAGTGGGAGAAAAAGAACTTTTTGGTGAAGTTATTGAAACCAAAGGTGATTTAGCATCAATCCAGGTTTATGAAGAAACCGAAGGATTGAAAGTTGGTGAAGAGGTTATTTCTACTGGAAATCCTTTAAGTGTGGAGCTTGGTCCTGGTATTATGGGAGGAATTTACGATGGGATTCAAAGGCCATTGAAGACTCTCAAGGATATGCAGGGTGATTTTATTTCCCGTGGTATATCCGTCTCAGCTCTGGATATAAATAAAAAGTGGCTTTTCCAGGCAATAGCTAAACAGGGAGACCAACTCGCTTCAGGAGATTTCCTGGGTTTTGTACAGGAAACGCTTTTAGTAAAACATTACATAATGGTTCCTCCTGGTCTTTCAGGAATACTACTGGAGATTAAAGAAGGAGAATTCACAATTAATGAGATAATTGCAACTCTAAAAGATAGCGAGGGAAGGGAGCATCAGATTTCCATGATGCAAAAATTTCCTGTTCGTATAGGAAGACCTTTTGCCGATAAACTCCAACCAGATGAACCTCTGATAACCGGTCAAAGAGTATTTGACGCTATGTTTCCTATTTTTAAGGGAGGTACAGCCTGCATACCAGGACCATTTGGCAGTGGTAAAACAGTTATGCAGCATCAATTAGCCCGTTGGTCTGATGCTGACATCATAATATATGTCGGTTGTGGGGAAAGAGGTAATGAAATGACTGAGGTTTTGATTGATTTTCCTGAGTTAAAAGACCCTCGCTCTGGCAGACCCCTTATGGAAAGAACCGTACTTATAGCTAACACTTCCAATATGCCTGTGGCTGCCAGAGAAGCTTCGGTTTTTACCGGTATAGCCATTGCTGAGTATTTTCGTGATATGGGCTATAATGTCGCTATGATGGCTGATTCTACTTCACGCTGGGCTGAAGCCATGCGAGAAGTATCAGGACGCCTTGAAGAAATGCCTGGAGAAGAAGGTTACCCTGCTTATCTTGGTTCAAGAATAGCTTCTTTTTACGAAAGAGCAGGCAAAGTTAAAACTGTGGGTAATCCTGGAAGAACTGCTTCTTTGAGTGTCATTGGCGCTGTCTCACCTCCAGGTGGCGACCTTTCAGATCCTGTGGTTCAGGCAACCTTAAGAGAAGTCAGGGTATTTTGGGGGTTGGATGCCCGGTTAGCTTTTGCCCGTCATTTTCCTTCTATCAACTGGCTTATAAGTTATTCTTTATATTCCCACGAATTTGAGAAATATTTTGAAAAAGGAGAACTCAAAAATTTTAATAATTTAAGAAAGTGGACACTGAAAGTATTAGAAGAAGAGGCTGAACTTCAAGAAATTGTTCGTTTGGTTGGCATGGACGCTCTTTCGCCAAATGATAGATTAACTCTGGAGGTTGCCCGTTCAATCAGGGAAGACTTCCTGCAACAAAACTCTTATCACGAGATAGATACTTATACTTCACTCAGTAAACAGTATCTCATGCTGAAAGTAATTTCCACCTTTGAAGAAACTGCTCGTATGGCTGTACATAAAGAAGTAGAAATTGAATCAATTTTAGAATTACCCTTGAAAGAAAGTATTTCTCGTATGAAAGAAGTCAAAGAAACAGAGCTTGATAAATTAGAAAATCTGGCAGTTAAGGTTCATGAACTGATTGCTGGTTTAATCGGAGGCAGAGTATGATTACCAAAGAATATCTGGGAGCATCTTCTATTGCTGGACCTCTGATGGTAGTTGAAGGGGTTGAAGGAGTAGGATATGAAGAACTCGTAGAAATAAAAAGTAAGGATAGATTTACCCTGGGAAAAGTTCTGGAGGTTTCGGAAGATAAGGCTGTTGTTCAGCTTTTTGAAAGCCCCCAGGGACTTGACCCTCAGTCATTGAGAATTCATTTTACCGGAAAAAGCTTGAGGTTAGGCGTATCTTTAGAAATGTTAGGAAGGGTACTTGATGGTTTAGGACGACCGCGTGATGGCGGAGCACCGCCTCTGGCAGAAGATTTTGTTGACATTAATGGCAGTCCTATTAATCCATTTTCCCGAGACTACCCCAATGAATTTATTGAAACCGGTATTTCTTCCATAGATGGTTTGAATGTTCTGGTAAGAGGTCAGAAACTTCCTGTTTTTTCTGGTTCGGGTATGCCCCATATGCGCATTGCTGCCCAGATAGTTCGGCAAGCAAGAGTACTAAAATCTGGAGAGTCATTTGCAGTTATTTTTGCAGGTATGGGTATCACCTTTGAAGAAGCAAACTTCCTGATTAAAGATTTTGAAGCTTCCGGAGCTATGGAGAGAACTACGGTTTTTCTTAATCTGGCCAACGAACCGGTTATTGAAAGAATTGCCATCCCCAGGGTTGCCCTGACTTTAGCAGAATACCTAGCTTTTACTCACAATTATCATGTTTTGGTTATATTGGCTGACATGACTAACTATTGTGAAGCCTTAAGAGAAGTATCTGCTGCCCGTAAAGAAATTCCCGGCAGAAGAGGATATCCAGGCTATATGTACACCGACCTTTCCACTATTTACGAAAGAGCTGGAAGGGTTCATGGAAAAACAGGTTCTATAACCCAGATTCCCATTCTTACTATGCCTGAAGATGATAGAACCCATCCCATCCCTGATTTAACAGGTTACATTACCGAGGGACAGGTATTTCTAAGCCGAGCTCTCCACCGCAAAGGTATTTACCCCCCTGTTGATGTTCTTCCCTCACTTTCCAGGTTAATGACCAAAGGTATAGGAACAGGAAAAACCAGGGAAGACCACTCTGACTTAAGCAACCAGCTTTTTTCAGGTTATGCTCGTGGGAGAGAAGCCCGCGAATTGGCAATAATTCTCGGTGAAGGAGCTTTACTGGATGTGGATAAAAAATTCCTCCGTTTTGCTGATGTCTTTGAAAATCGCTTTCTCAGACAGGGAGAATACGAAAGCCGTTCTGTTATAGAAACGTTGGAAAAAAGCTGGCAAATATTAAGTTTACTTCCCGTGGAAGAATTAAAGCGTGTAAGAAAAGAGTTTATAACTAAATATTTAGATAAATACCTTTCTCTGTCGGGTGATATTCATGAGGAGAATATTTCTTGATAAACATTAACCCCAACCGAATGGAATTGCTTCGTCTTAAACGAAGACTGGTGGTAGCCCGTAGAGGACATCGTCTTCTTCGAGACAAATTGGAAGGATTGATGAAAGAGTTTATAAAGCTTAGTAAAGAATATATACTCATCCGCAGAGAAGTTGATGCAGGTCTTAAAAAAGTTATGCAAGCTATGATTTTAGCAGAAACTTCTATGGCTCCCGAGGCTTTACCGTTAAGTATTTTAACTTCAGCTTCCATAAATACCCTCAAAAAAGAAATAAAAAGGATAATGGGTGTTAAAATTCCTTCTTATGAGGTGGATTTAAGTAATTTCAATATATCTTATGGTTTTGTATTTACTACTTCTACTTTAGATGAAGCGGTGGAAAATATTAAAGAATTATTTGCAAAATTAGTTCGCTTAGCGGAAGTGGAAATTGCTATAAAAATCATGATTAAAGAAATAGCCCGCACCAAGCGAAGAGTTAATGCCCTGGAACATGTACTAATTCCGCAGATGGAAGAAACAGCGCGATACATTACCTTCAGACTTGATGAAATGGATAGAAGCAACATATCCCGTCTCACCAGGATTAAGGAAATTATCCGAAAGGAATCTTAATTAATGATAAAACCATTTTTTGACCGCTTCCCAATTTTTAAAGGAACGGTTTATATCGCTGATGAGGCTCAAATCATCGGTAGTGTATTTCTTGATGAGGGAGCATCTGTCTGGTATGGTGTGGTAATCAGGGCGGATTTGAATAATATTTATATAGGAAAGAGTACCAATATTCAGGAGCAGGCTGTGCTCCATCCCACCGTTGAAAAAGAAGTAGTAGTTGGAGATTATGTGACCGTAGGTCACGGAGCAATTGTTCATGCTTGTAAGGTGGGGACAGGTTCTTTAATAGGTATGAATGCTACTATTCTTGATGGGGCAGAAATTGGTGACCATTCCATAGTCGCTGCTCAAACCGTGATACTAACCGGGAGCATCATACCACCTAGAAGCCTGGTGGCAGGAGTGCCTGGCAAGATTATTAGAACTCTTTCGGAAGAAGAAGTTGAAGAACTGAAATCCCATAGTCTAATATATGAAGAATTAGCCAAGAAATCGTTACCCCAGGTTACCGGAGGTGAATAAAAATGTGTGCAATAACTATTTATAAAGGTGAAGAGATATTAATGAAAGAAGTAGCCGAATACGAATATGCTGCTCAGACTAAAATCCTGACCTGTTATACAATGATGGGTGAAAAGAAAGAATTCATAAATGTTGAGTTTATTCACTGGAGCGAATTGAAAGATAAATTAACGATCTCTTAAAGATGATGGTCAACTCTTTTTCTTATTTCTCTGTTCTTCAACTCTTTAATCAAACTGCTGATTTCTCCCACAGCAGCCCTTAACCATCTGTTGCCTTTTTCTGCAGTGGCTTTGGTTGGGTCACCCATAATACCCGTTTTACTTAAGGTTGACCACCATTCCATCATCCTGGCAGAGCCATCAACCCAATCAAAGAAAAAGTTTTTGCTTTCCGGATAAGATATATCCTTAACTGCCCTTGACATATCTACCAACTCTGGTTTTATTGCCAGGTAAAGTGAGGTCTCCAGCTCGCAAGCGTGGGCTATTCCTCCAGGATAATCAGATTCTCTGAATTCTTCTATAAGTTTCAAGGATTCAGGGGTTGTTAGGTAAAAAGAGTCAGCGCATAATACTTCAGGATGTTCCACAATAGTTAAACGAGAAACCATATTTACCAGAGAACTATTGCTCCCGTGTCCATTCACTAGAAGTATTTTTTTGAAACCATGTTTTATAAGGCTACGGTTAATGTCAAGCAGGTATTCAACTAAAATATTCCACCTGATAGTTATGGTCCCAGGAAAATCCATATGATGCGGGCTGTAGCCATGCACTACCGGGGGGAGTAAAATTGAATCAGTAATATTGTTTTCTACTGCTTGCTTGCATATTTCATTAACTATCAATACATCGGTATCCAATGGTAAATGTGGTCCATGGTCTTCCAGTACTCCCACAGGAATAATGCATACCGGTTCATCTTTAACTCTATCTTTTATTTCTGGCCAGCTCATTTCCCAGTAACAATATTTAATAGACATTCAAATCTCCTCTATTTTATTGTGTTGGTGTAGTATAACATAAGACAGACAGCAATAAATAATAAATTGAGTTAGCCCAATTATTTTTCTCCTGGCTCAATATCACCAAATTTTCTACTTTTTATTGTAAAATTTATAATACTGAATGTGCCGAAGTGGCGGAATTGGCAGACGCGCTACGTTCAGGGCGTAGTGGGAAAATCCTCATGGGGGTTCGAGTCCCCCCTTCGGCACCAATAAATTTGCATGCTTAAAGACTCAATTACTCTCAAAGATATTAAAAAAGTTCACCTTATAGGAATCAAGGGAAGAGGAGTAGTTTCCTTGGCTAATTTTCTCTGTCGTCTCGGTTTGGAAGTAACCGGTTCAGATACTTCTGAAACCTATCTTACCGATGAATTGCTTTCCAGATTACCAGTAAAGGTTTTTGAAGGTTTTAACCAGGACAATATTGCTTCAGATATAGATTTAATCGTCTCCTCAGTCGTTTATTACGATTACTTGAACCATATTCCCTTGTTAGACAACCCAGAAGTTATCCACGCTCTTAAAAACCATCTTAATTTTTATGCTTACCCCCAGTTTGTAGGTAAATTATTCCAGGAATCCTGCGGTATTGCTATTTCGGGTACCCATGGAAAAACTACCACTACGGCTCTTACAGGTTTAATTTTTGAAAAAGACGGCTTGGACCCAACTGCTATTTGCGGAGGAGAAGTAATCAAATGGGGAGCCCATAGTCGGGCTGGTAAAAGTGAATTTTTCATCCTGGAAGCTGACGAATACCGTGAATCTTTTTTAAACTATGAACCAGAAACACTGGTGGTGGGCTCATTAAGCTACGACCACCCTGATTATTTTAAATCTTTTGACGATTATCTGTCTGCTTATAATAAACTGACCAGGAAGGTCAAACCAGGAGGCATCATCTTTGTTCTAGGAGATAACCCTAACTCACTTAAAACGGTTGAGTCTTTTGATAAAAACAGGATTATCACCTATGGGGTTTCTAAAGGTTGGGATTTGACCATTCCTGAAAGACAGGTTAACAAGGGTTTTCAGCAGTTTACCGTTGAATTTAAAGGTAAGCATGTAGGAAAATTCTCTTTTCCCCTTCCAGGTATAGGATACCTGCAAAATGCCCTGGTTTCTATTGGCATAGCCCTGAAAAAAGGGGTACATCTTAGCGCTATACAGTCTTCTATTGAAGAGTATCAAAGCATCAGAAGACGCTTTGAGGTAAAAAAACGAACTCCCTATGTAATTATTGATGATTACGCAGGACTCCCCAGAGAAATTGAAACCACCCTTAAGGGTGTTCGGGAGTTTTACCCCAACAGCACCATCTGGGCAGTATTCCAACCTCATACTTATAGCAGGACCGAAGCTCTCCTTGAGGATTTAGCTAAATCTCTTAACTATGCTGATAAGGTAGTGGTTATGGATATCTATGCTCCTCCCCGGGAAAAGGAAGGAAAAATTCATTCGCTTGACTTAATTAAACTACTCAGTAATAAAGGTATTTACCGGAAAAATACTTCAGAAGCCGTTGATTATTTACTAAACGAAGTAAAAAATAATGATGTGATAATTACTATGGGTATAGGAGAGGTTTGGCCGGTAGCTGATGCTTTATCACTTTAAAACCCCGGCATCCTGAACTTCTAAGAAAACATAACTATCAGAAATTTTTACGAAAACTTCCAGTCTCACAGGTATACCTAAATCAACTTCATTATAAGGATTTAATCCTCCAGTATAACCACCAACATAGATGGCTCCTGTTTTATCTTTTAATAGCCATAACTCTCCCAACTTTGACGGTGGTTCTTTAATTCTTTCGTCTTTCTCAAAACCCCAGAACTCCCCGATTACCACAATTTTCTGATTATTATACCTCTGGGGATTCTTCAAGATACTGCTTATAGATATACTACCATGTTGATTTTCATTCCGACAAGCATTAAGACCGGTTAAAAAAGTTAATATCAGCAAAAATAAGGTAATTCTTTTTAGGTAAAACATAAAACCTCCATTATAATCTAATAAGAATAGCATATTTAAATGAATAAAAACAATTTTCCTGTTACTTATAGTGCTACCGGTTTATAATATAGCATGGAATTAACAGTTTTGTACCCTCACACTAAAAGTAAGTTTATGGCGAAGTATTTACTTCACCAGCATAAAATTAAATGGGTTAAAATAGGCGAAGAGATACCCAACACTCCCCTGCTGGTCACTGCAGGCGGAGATGGAACCATTAATTATGCAGTAAATAATATAGATTTAGACAAAACAAAACTTTTAGTTCTCCCTTTGGGACGGGGTAATGCTTTTGCCCGAATACATAATCTCCATATAGGTCTTTTATCCGACCACGACATTCTCACCAGCATAGAACTGGAAGCTTCGCTTATGGAAGCCAACAATCAGCTGGCTATTTTTGGAGCTGGCATGGGTAAAGGTGGAGAAGTTATGCACTATGCTAACCCTTATTCCCAGTTTGGATTTCCCTCCTACATTTTAAGCACTTTAAAATCTATCCGGACCAGTCCTGGTTGTAGTTTCATAATTAATAATAACTCCTACCACGACTTGTTGACGGTAGAAATTTCTCTTTGGGGTAAGTCCGGCTTTGGTCTGCCTTATACTAATAACCCCGCTTTAGGTCCTTACCTGACCATGATCAAAGGAAATCCTTTAATGACTGCTTTCAAATTTTTACTAGGCCAATTTCCTGATTGGGAAGGAGCAACTACTATTAAAGGGGACATATTCGCCCTGGAAAGCGAAAACGAGATTAATGCTCATATTGATGGAGAAAGCTTTTTAACCCGTTATTTAGAAGTAAAATCATCTTCCAAAAAGGTAAAAATTATCAAGCCTCAACTAAGTTTATTAACTAATTCCTGAAAAATTTCTCCCCTTTCCTCAAAGTTAGAAAACTGGTCAAATGACGCGCAAGCTGGAGAGAGTAAAACAGTATCGCCCTCTTTAGATTTCTCATAAGCTAATTGAACCGCCTCTGAAAGATTTTCCAGAATAACATAATTATTAAACTCGGCCAGGGAAAGCGCTTCAGCAATTTTATATCTGGTATTCCCTATTAGATAGACTTGTACGATATGGTGTTCATTAATCTCTTTACCCATTTCTGAAAAATCAATATTCTTTTCGCTTCCACCTAAAATTAGGTGTTTAGGTCCTGGTATTGCTTTTAAAGCGGTAATTGTAGAGTGAGGAGTGGTGGCTTTTGAGTCATTAATATAAACTACGCCCCTTAATTCTCTGATTTTTTGTAAGCGGTGAGGTAACCCGCGAAAATCTTTAATAGATTTAGCAATTAATTGAGATTGAACACCTAAAAAAGAGGTTGCTGAAACTGCAGCTAAAATATTTTGCAGATTGTGAATCCCCGATAAAAACACATCTTTAATAGGCATCACCAGAGATTCTTCATTATTGTATCGGTAATAAATATGATTATTTTTAATAAAAGCTCCTTCCAAATGATGTTCTGTAAGGGAAAAATAAGCTTTAAGGGTAGGGGATTTTTCCGTTAAATTTTGTACCCTGACATCATTTAAATTTCCAATAAGTAAATCAGAAGGACCCATATTCTTAAAAAGACGGGAGATAGTGATTTCAAATTCTTCAAGTGTACCATGCCTATCCAGATGGTCTGGAAAAATATTTAGAATCAGGGCAATCCGGGGACAAAAAGTATCAATAGATTCCAATTGAAATGAGCTGACTTCAGTTACCAGCCAGCCATCTGATGAAACCTTATGAATAACTTCGGATAAAGCGGGTCGTATATTGCCCCCCAAACCAACAGGAACACCCGATTCCTTCAGTATTTTGTAAATAAGTGATGCAGTAGTACTCTTTCCATGCGTTTCACTTACAGCTATAATGGGGGTTTTGGTATTTCTGTAAGCTAGCTCAAGCTCTCCCCAAATGGTGATACCTTTTCTTTTAGCTTCTTCAATCAACGGGATTCCAAGAGGAACTCCCGGACTTAGAATAATCAACTCGGTATTATCCAGTAAATATAAAGGATGTTCCCCTAGAACCAGCTGAACTTGATTCAAGGGTGGTTCATTAAAAAACTCTTTAATGGTGAGCTTTAAATCAGTTCCTGTTACCTGCGCACCTTTACTCAGTAAAAGTTTAGCAGAACCTATACCGCTATCTGCTAACCCCACAATCAGGCACTTTTTTCCTTTATATTCCATTATTTAACACCTTTAATATCTCTTCCATATGAACCCCTCGAGAACCCTTAATTAGTATCAGGTCATCTTGTTCAAGATTCACTTTTAACCATCTACCAGCCATTTTTGAGTCATTAAAATGCTTACCCGGAACACCTTTGGTACGAAATAGCCTGGCGTTTTCTCCAACCGTGATAAGTATCCGTGGTGCTAAATCCTTAATAACTGGAGCAAATTTCTTGTGCTCCTGTTCTGCCAGTAACCCCAACTCCCGCATCTCTCCCAGAATTAAAACCTTTCTTTTACCTTCAAGACTGCTGAATAATTCCAGAGAAGCCTGCAAAGATAGGGGATTTGAATTATAATAGTCTATTAATAATAAGGCTCCGCAATACAATTTCTTTTCCATTCTACCCCAGATTGGCTTGAAATTGGTTAAGGTTTTAGATCCTTCCCAGGGAGGAACACCCAAAAGGTAACCAACAGTTAAAGCACCCAAGGAGTTCATCGCCATATGCTTCCCCATTATATCTTTCATAAAATAATTAATCTCGCCTTCGGGAGTAGAGGCTGTTACTTCCGTTCCTTCCAGGCTGGAGTTTATTTTTTTCATTATGAAGGTCTCTCCCTTAAAACCATAAGTAAATATCTTCTTGTAGCAACCTTTATTCAACGACATAACCAGTTTATCATCAGCATTCAATACCACCCAGCCAGTTTCGGAAATTGATTTTAGCAAAGCCCCACCCTCTTCTTCTTTGACACCTTCTAAAGAGCCAAAATACTCTGTATGTGAGGGTCCAAGAGTAGTAATTATGGTTGCTGATGGTTTTATAACATCAATCAGGAGATTCAAATCACCTATTTTTTGAGCTCCATACTCTACCACTCTAATCTGTGGATTTTCTTCCTCATTGAGCAGGTATAGAGGAATGCCTATCTCGGTATTCATATTGCCGGGTGTAGCGCTTACCTGATATTTACAGGATAATACTTCTCTTATCATTTCTTTAGTGGTGGTTTTTCCTGCACTTCCACCTACCCCAATAGTGAAGGTTGGGTTTTTATTGGAAACCCATTTGCCCAGACTGATTAAAGCTGAGAGTGTGTTATCCACAATAATTTCTAAGGGGAAAACACCCATTTTTTGTTTTAGTAAGGCTCCTTTAGCACCCCTCTCCTGAGCATCAACACAAAAAAGATGCCCATCGGTATTCTCCCCTTTTAAAGCAATAAAAAAAGACCCCTCGGTCGCTTGCCTGGAATCTGAAACAAAATGGGAAAAACTGATATCATTATCTCCTATGAGTTTACCTGAAACTATCTGGTTTAATAAACCTGCTTCAATTAACATTTTTCGCCAGTATCAACATCCGGGTTGATTCAAGATTCAATGCTGCCTTGTTATAGTCCCCAAATACCTTATCCACTAAAAAACCTGTTTTTTTCAATATCTGCTTCAACTCGGTGAAAGAATAGAGTCTTAATTCTCTTTTAACTTCTTCCTTCTCTTCCTTGTGAAAGTAAATTCTGCGAGTATGTTGAATACCTGTATGAATATCAAAACGGTGTCTTTCCAATAGAGTAAAGGTAGGATATTCCCGAATTTCATCAGTTTTAAAGTATCTGATTATATGGTCGCGGTTTTCCAGGTCAAGGAATAAGTACCCTCCCTTTTTTAAAACCCGGTTAATTTCCCTGAGAGTTTTAACATCATCTTCTTCTGTAAAATATCCAAAAGAGGTGAAAAATAAGGTTACTAAATCAAAAATATTTTCCTGTAAAGGAAGTTTCCTCATGTCGCCCTGAATCAAATCCACATTTCTTCCTTGGCTATTACTTATTTCCCGGGCTTTCAACAGGTAAGGGTGCTTAAAATCAAGTCCTACAATTCTATATGAATTCTGAGAAAATACCTCCAGGTGTCTTCCATATCCACAACCCAGGTCAAGAATCAAACTGTCTCTGGTAACTTCAGTTTCGCTGATAATAAAGTTAACCTGCTGATTATTTCTTAATGGATCGTCTTTATTAAGAAGGGTCCGGAGGTAATCTTGATTAAAATATGAATCAGTCCAATCTTCCAACTTTATTCAAAAGATTTGATAGATAATCTTAAAACTTTTCCTTTGGTAGTACCCACCCCAAGAAGGTCGCCCCATTGAAAGAGAGAAAGAACAGGAATTGTTTTCAAAGAATAGGTTCCTATATTCTCAACCTTGTTATCCTGGGTAATCTGAAAAGCTTTAAGATTCCAGATAAAGTTGCCAGTTTCTTTGTCTTTTTCACCTCGGGATGAGATAACAATTTCACCATTTTTCATAACAGTTACTGTTTGGCCTCGTAATATATTGGTAGTGTTTTGATAACTCCAAACTGTTTCCATTTTTTTTCCACTCCTAACCAGATACAGGCTGAGAATATCATTATGGTCCGGGGTTAAATGGTAAGCAGAAATAAGAAAATGGTCGGATAAGGAGGATTTATAAAGACTGAGGAAAGTACCCTTTATTTCCAATGATTGGTTATCGTTTCTAACCAGAATAACCCTATTTGCATCAGAAACTGTAACCGCAATAATATCATTTGAATCAAGCACAAGATAATCAACCGCATTTTTTATGGTATAAACATTTTTCTTATCCAGAGTGTGTACCCCAGTTGAAGCAAGATAGTAAATATTACCATCTCTATGTTTACTCAATTTGAAAGGTGTTTCGGTGTATCTCAGAGTTTCTAAGATTTTAGCCTGGGATGAACTGATTTTATGAATAACCGCGCTTTTATCAGCAAGTTCTGCTGAAACCAGAAGTATATCATCGTCCTGAAAAACTATCGATTTTGGTGTCTCTTCTATAAACTCATAATAAAGAGGGTCTCCATCCTTAGAAACTATACCAATACTTCTATCTTCTCCGCTAAAAGCCATCTTATCACTGGCAATGGTCGTAGTAACCCCTTTACCTGGAGCTCTAAGCGAAAGTATAGTCCCTGACTTATCAATATGATAGAAGCGGCTCGCTATCTGTGAATAAAGATAACTAGCTTCACCACTGGGAAGAGAAATCCCTCCATCTACCCAGACATCCTGATAGACAACCTCACCCTTATCTCCCTGAGATTCAATTTGTGGTATTTCTATGACTAACTCATCTGTTATAGAAGGTTTATTATTCTGACCATTTTTATCTACAGGTAAGAAGGGTAAGCCGCTAATTCTCGCAAAGTAATACACTCCTCCGGCTAAAACCAAAATTAAAACCGTTAAACAAGCGACAATAATAATATATTTTTTATTCAATTAGCACCACCATAAAAAATTTCTTGTATACTATGATTATACTATAAATTAACAGATGCTAATGAATACGCTGATTATCGCCGAAAAAATGAGCGTGGCAGTATCTCTTGCCCGTTTTTTAAAACTTGAAAAGAGTAAGGATGGCTTTTTTCAGGGAAATGATTATTTTATTTCCTGGGCGTCCGGTCACTTAATTGAGCTCTATAACCCCGATGACTACGATAAGAAACTTAAAAGGTGGTCCTGGAAAACCCTTCCGATAATTCCCGAGGTCTTTAAAATAAAATCCAAAAATCATAAACAACTGGATATACTTTTGAAACTGATCAAGAAAAAAGATGTTAAACAGTTAATAAATGCTTGTGATTCGGGAAGAGAGGGAGAATTAATCTTCCGATATATATACGAATACAGTCAATGCCAGACCCCTGTTAAAAGGCTCTGGTTAAATGCCTTAACTCAAGAATCTATAGCAGAATCTTTTAAAAATTTAATTAATCAGGAAACTTTAGACCCCTTATTTTTAGCTGCTAAAAGTCGTGCTGAAGCTGATTGGTTGGTGGGTATCAACGGGTCCCGTTCTTTTACTTTAAAGCACAAGCTTCTTCTTCCTGTGGGCAGGGTTCAAACACCTACATTGGCAATTATTGCCAGGCGAGACAGAGAGATAGAATCCTTTACTCCACAAACTTTCTACGAATTATTTGCAGATTTTTCAGCTGATAAAGGTTCTTATCAAGGAAAATGGCAGGGACCTGAGGGTGACAGGTCATTTGATAAACAACGCATAGAAGAAATACATACCCGAATAAAAAATAACCGGGGTACTGTAAAAACATATAAAGAGACTCAAGAAAAAGTATTAGCTCCCCTGCTATTTGACCTGGGTGCCCTGCAAAAAGAAGCCAACCAGAGATTTGGATTTTCCGCTTCCCGAACCTTGAAAATCGCCCAAAGTCTTTATGAAACGAAGAAACTGATAACCTACCCCAGAACTGACAGCAAATATCTCCCTGCATCCTATATCAAAGAGATACCAGCAATACTAAAAGCGTTAAAGAACTCTGTTTATTCACCTTATTTAAGTCCACTGGAAAAAGCAATCAACCTTAAAACTAGAATATTTAATGACAGCAAGGTAACTGACCATCATGCTATTGTACCTACCTCAACCAAACCGGTTTCAAGCACCTTAAATATATACGAACAGAAAGTTTACGATGCTATCGTAAGAAGATTCTTGGCTGCTTTTTACAAACCGGACCTATACCGAAAAGTTTACATAGAAACCCTGGTGAAGGAAGAGCTGTTTACTACTTCGGAAAAAGTGATGGTTAAACCCGGATGGTCCGAAGTTTATGACAGAATTCCCGGAGAAACCAAGATTGCTTTCAAATTACAAAAGGGTGACCCTGTACAAGTTACAGATTCCTATATAGAAGAAGGAGTTACCCAACCTCCCCCTCACTACAATGATGGCACTCTTATTTCCATTTTAGAAACTGCAGGGAAGCTAATAGATGACGAAGAATTAAAAGAGGCTTTAAAAGACAAGGGGTTGGGCACTCCAGCTACTCGCGCACAAATAATTGACAAACTGATTTTATATGGGTACATAGAGAGAGAATCTAATTTATTAAAAATTACCCCCAAGGGTAAAGAGTTCGTGGAAGTTATTGAAAAAGAAAATCCCGATTTGATTTCTCCAGATCTTACAGCTGATTGGGAATTCAGGCTTAAATTGATCGAGAAAGAAAAAGAAACCAGAGAAGCTTTTATGAAAGATATTAAAGAGTTTGTTATGAATATGGTTGAAGGTATTAAAGTCTCCGAAACCAGTTCTTCGCTTACGGTAACCAGTAGGGTAACCCTGGGAATTTCTTGTCCCCTATGCGGGAAAAATATAAAAGAAAATCGTTTAGCTTATGCTTGTGAAGGATACAAGGAAGGTTGTAAGATGACGATCTGGAAAAGAAGTTTTGGTAGAACCATATCTTCCAAAGAAGCAGAAAAATTATTGGAAAATAAAAAGATTGGACCTATATGGTTTACCTCCAGAGCAGGAAAAAAATATTCAGCTTCTCTGGTTATTACTGAAAATGGAGTTACCCTGGAGTTTGAGAATAAACTTACTTCCAAAAGAGGTTATAGAAAAGGCAACCAGAGAGATAAGCAAACTGATAATCCAGATGTAAAGAAAGGTATCAAAAAAGAAGTTTTCGTTGAAAATAATAACCATAATGTCGGTAGCAGGGTCCAGAAGCCAGAAGTCGTTCCAAAAAAGAATCTCGTGAAAAAACGTAAAAGCCCCGTCAAAAAAACAGTAAATAAGGATGCCCAGACAAAGAAGAACACTAAAACTGCAGACACTACCAAAGGAAAGAAGATTATATCTTAACTTAATATCTATTTTTCTTAAAAGATAATATAAAGCTGCTGTAATCAGGAGTAAAACTACTATCCCCAGAAGTAATAAAATTCTAACATCCTGCAAGTGGATTATTTCCTTACTATTAAATAAAGATATGAAACCAGCATTAGTTTTTACAGAAAAAACAGAGGGGTTACGAACAGAAAAGAAGAATCTAATCAGGGAATTATATATTTCAATGGGTTTTACTGTTTTAGACAATCCGACCTGTTCCAGTGTGTTGTATTTATTTAATCCGCTTATATATAATAACGGATTAAGAGCAACCAAATAAGTTGAGCTTAATATGACCCCTATAATAATAAGCAGAGGTATGAATAGTTTTAGTCCCTTATTACTCATCATAAAAATAGCACCATTAATGTTTATAACTTAATTATATTATAATTTACTTTTTCAATTACTTATTAACCTGTAAAACAAACCTTTCAACTCTAAATTCGTCAGAAGGTTATTTTAAATCACACTCCTTTCATAAACGCTACCTATAAAAATTCAAAACTGGTTGACTGAATAGCCTAAAGCAAGTAAAATTAATTACCTTGTAAAAAGGAGGTTTTTTATGAAGATAAAGATAGTTTTACTGGTTATTTTAATATCTACCATAGCTTCTTTAACAGCAGTCGGAATAAATGACTTGCTGATAGCCCAAACTACACCTCCAGGGTCAAGTAGCGACCCTATAGTAACCAAATCCTATGTAGATAGCAAATTTAATGATTTAATGAAAGAAATTAACCTTCTTAAAACCCAGAATAAAGTTATGTTGGAAGAGATTGCTAACCTTAAAAAACAAATAGCTACCCTGACCGGTAAGCCAACCACCTCCACCCAAACTGGAGTAGTTACTTCCTCATCGTTAAATATGAGGTCAGGACCGGGTACTAACTTCGCTATAATCAGAACTCTAACTCTGGGGACAGAGTTTACGGTCATTAAAAAAGAAGGAGATTGGCTTCAAATAAGGCTTAAGGATGGTAGAGAAGGATGGGTTCATTCTGGATACGTAAGACTATCACCCTAACCCTTTTTATTTTCACTATTTGGACTTTGGCAGCAAGTCAAGCGAGTGCTAATCCAGATATCAAGATAGGATTGGCTATAAGGCAGACTTCCACAAATCTTTCTATAAGTCAAGGCATTTATTTCATGGAAATCCTTATGAGCCAGGAGAATTCTCTACTCAAAGAATCAGACAGGTTAACAATTCAAATAAACCAAAGAAACCAATCAACTTTTTCTGTAGTGGTAGGCCCTTTTGTTAGATTAGGCCTTTTCCCTTATGAAAATGAAGATGGAGCCTTGAAAGCTCTTATTAAAATAAGGGATTTAGGTTACCAGGGCAATATCATCGCTTTTACTTCTATACCCACCTATATTATCGAGATTGGCAGGTTTCAGGATATCCTGGAAGCTGAAATTTTCCGTCTTCAACTGGAAGCGCATTTTTCGGGTACAGTAATTCTTCCTACTTTGAAGAAAGGGGTGTTAATAAAACACCCTGAGTTTGAAATATTTTACCCGACCTTTGATAGTGCCCCTTTATCAAAAATTATAAATGTAAAAGCTTTTGGTTCCGGACTCGTTAATTATGGTACAAAAACATTTAGAGGCTCTTTCGGAATATTCTGGTCCCCTTCGCAGGAAGATTTCCAGGTAATTAATGAGCTACCTATAGAAGATTACTTGTTGGGAGTGGTTCCTTCGGAAATGCCTGATTCTTTTAATATTGAAGCTTTGAAAGCCCAAGCCATAGCAGCCAGAACCTACGCTCTGAGAAATTTTGGCAGATTCCAAAAAGAAGGCTATGATTTATGCGCTACCTCTAACAGCCAGGTATATGGGGGAGTTACAGCTGAAAAACCTAACTCTACGCAGGCTTTAAAAGACACTTATGGAATGGTATTGAATCATAATGGAAATTTGGCAAATACCTTTTATCATTCCACCTCAGGGGGAAAAACAGAAAATATTGAAAATGTTTGGGGTGGTTCAGCAATTCCTTATTTAGTTGCTGTTGATAGTCCTTATGAAACCGCATCTCCTCACTTTGAATGGGTTAAAAAATTGACCTTATCGCAAACAAGCGATTTGCTTAACCGGCTTCTAATGGAGAGGGGTATCTCCTCGGTAGGTAGCATAAGAGATATTCAGGTATTAAGAAGGGGCCAATCTCCGAGAATTCTCAATGCTAAGATTATTGGCGATAGGGGGAATGTAGAGGTAAGTGGGAACTTCTTAAAATCTGCTCTCAACCTTAAAGAGACCTGGGCTTACTTTGAGTTTGATGGGGGTCCTGGCAGAAAGGTTTTTACCATTAACGGTTCTAATAGTGTAGTAGAAGCTAGACTGGGAGATTTACTTGATTTTTCAGCTATAGGAAGCAACCAGGCTATCGTTATTCAAGGTCGGGAATCCCAAACAAATATCCCCGTTAGATGGCAAAGTATGACAGTTTCAGGTAGGGGTTGGGGACATGGAGTGGGTATGTCACAATGGGGTGCGCATGGACTGGCTCAAAACGGTTGGAATTTTGAAAGAATCCTGCAAAATTTCTACCCAGGAACTATAGTTACCAAAAGGTATTAATAAAAAGGGGGCTTTCTTAAAAAAACCCCCTTTTCTGTGGATCATACTTCTGTTTTTTATTAAAACTCGGTTACACCGGTGAATCTAAACCCTTTAATCTTAAGCGCCGGTACGAAAGAAGCCCCAAACCATAAGGGTATCAAACTTCGTTCTTTTCCAACCATCTCCACCTTTTCCAGGGCTTCAAAATAGGATTGAGTAAACCGAAGGTTTTTTATCGGTTTTACAATCCTGCCATTTTCTATCAAGAAGGTTCCATCTCGGGTCATTCCCGTAATAACCACTCTTACCGGGTCAATAGGGTTAGTATAGTGGAAGCGGTTGACAAATATTCCTTTTTCCACTGACTTAATCATTTCTTCCAGACTAAATTCACCTGCATCCATAAACAGGTTGAAAGGTAGTGCCCCATAGTAAGCAAAGGTAGCTGGTAAATTGTGCCCGGTTGATACTACACCGGCTTTTTTCGCCGTAAATGAATCATAAACCAGACCTTTAGCTATGCCCTTCTCTATCAGCGGGATTTTTTTCTTGGCTAAACCTTCAAAATCAAAAGGAATAGGCATGCCCAGAGGGTCTTGATTATCATCGTATATAGTAATCAGGGGTGAGGTTACCTGCTGTTCCATCTTCATTTTGATGTAGGAGCGTCCTTCTTCAGCAGCCTTACCGTTAAAGCTTAAGGAAGACAACATCTGCAACATATCAGCAGTAGCATAAGGTTTGATAATTACATCATACTCTCCTGCTTCAATAGATTGGGGATTTAAAGTTTCCAGGCAGGTAGTTATCGCTTCGTCAGATATTTTAAAAATATCAAGCTTGTCTAAACCTGCATTAACTGTTTCGCCATACCCACTACCGCCGTCTTGAAGACAAATAATCCTGAACTCAGATTTGGTATATGGAAAATACGCCTGCAATCCTTTGGTATTCATAATGCACATTTCTGAAGCCTCAGTGGTAAGCGCTCCATAAGATTCAACACAGCGGGCTTTAGCATCCTGAACTACCCGACGGACAATTACAGCCCTATCTTCTGGAGTTGCCTTAAGGGTGGACTCGGACACTGAATTAACAATATGGTAAACCTGTGGATCAGGTAAGTCTGGCAGGTCAGGGTTTACAGGCATTAACTGGGCAATCATCCTGGCATTTAACAATGCTTTTTCAATACCCAGGTCAGAAGTGTCGTTGGTAGAAGTAATTCCCATTTTTTGGTCTTGAATGTAAGATAAAGTTAGTTCAGTATTGTTTTCTGAAACATTCTGATGTATTTCTCCCCTGGCAAAACGGGTAAGGTTAGAAACATTAGATAATATTGTTACTTTTAAATCTGCTTTACCAGCAAATTCTAAAGCTTTTAAACCTATCTCCCTTAACTTCCTTTCACCAATCATTTGACTACCCCCATTCGCACATTCCGAAACCTTGCGGGAACTGTACCATGTCCAACTCTGGCGGTTTGGGGAGGTTCTCCCTTACCACAATTAGGTAAACCCCAAACTCTGAAATAATCTGAATTACACAGAGCATCCATATTTCTCCAGAATTCATAGGTGATACCGGTATAGGTAGGATTTTTGTGTATTTTTCCCAATTTTCCATCTTTTATTTCATAAGCAATTTCGCAACCAAACTGGAAATTTAACCGTTTATCGTCTATGGACCAGGATTTATTGGTTAGCATATAAAAACCATTGTCAACTTCACCGATAAGTTCTCCCAGGGTTTTATCTCCTGGCTCAATGTTTATATTGGTCATCCTGATGAGGGGAAGTCTATTCCAACCATCAGCCCTCATGGTAGCGTTACTATTCTGCTTCAAAATCATAGCTGTTTCCCTGGAAGTTAGGTAACCAACAAACTGCCCTGATTTTACCAGATAGGTTTTCCGGGCTTTAATTCCTTCATCATCGTAAGCATAGCTTCCCAGTCCATAAGGTTCTGTAGCATCTTGATATAGATTTACCAGGGACGACCCATATTGAAAGTTATTCAATTTATCAGGGGTTAAAAAACTTGTACCAGCATAACTTGCTTCACTCCCCATAACCCGGTCTAATTCAGTTGGGTGACCGCAGGATTCATGGATTTGCAAGGTCATCTGAGTACCATCCAGAATAAGAGTGGATACTACTGCAGGTACCGGAGGAGCGTAAAGTAGTTGAGAAGCTTCTTCTCCAACTCGGGTAGCATTTTCTGGTAAATTTAACCCCTCTATAAACTCCCACCCAGCTTTTCTATAGTCTCCACCAAAGGAACTGGGATAGCTTCTTTTTTGTACTTCTCCATTTTTAATGGCTAGAGCCGTAACTCCCGCGCCACTTTCAATAAATGATTGTTCAATGTATGACCCTTCGGAAGAAGCAAAGGATTTATCTTCTTTGAAAAACTCCATAGAAGCCTCTCCAATCTTGATATCTTCAGAAGTATGAAGTAATTTTTCAGCTTCCATTAACAACATAACTTTTTCGTTGAGGGGAATTTTGAAGGGGTCTTTCTCATAGTTGGCTACCCATCTATCATTTATAACTTCAGTGGGAGCTAAAATAGTTTCCCTATCTTTTACCATCCTGGAAGCACGGGCGATATTGAAAGCTTCTTCAGCTGTTTTTCTAAAGCCTTCACTACCAAAAAGAGATGATGAGCTAAAACCCCAAGCTCCTTTAAACAGAACCCTGATACCGTAGCCATAATCAACAATAGAGGAGGCTGTTTCTACTTTTTGATTCTTTACTTTAATTCTCTCAATCTCCCTACGGACTATCCTCACATCAGCATAATCTATACCGGGGAGAGAGAGATATCCTAAGATTTCTCTTGTTTCATTCTTCATTTCACTTGCTTACTCCTTTTTGTCATAGCATCCTCAAGCAAAATGAATAGCAGATTCAATACGACTCCAGTGAAAGAAGCCAGAGCCATAATTGACACTTTAAATCCACCAAGGAAAATTCCACCTTCGTACATGGTTCTCTGGCCAAACACCAGGATATCACCAGGCATTAATCCCAACCCGATGATTACAACGGGAATTAACAAGTTTTTAGCTTGAGAGAAATCAACATCACCGGTTATCATAATTTTAAAACCTAAAACAATAATTAAACCAACTGCAATCATCAATATGCTACTCATAACGGAAATAGGCATTGCTCCAACCAGGGCTTCCAGTTTTCCAGAAAAAGCTAATAAAATAATTAATCCTGCAGTTATTAAAATTGGTAGAGGTTTTTTCTCATCTAAAAGTGCCATTGAACCTGTAATCTGTCCATATGGTGTTACCGGGGGAGAACCTACCAAGCCAACTACCAGATTAGCAATACCATTCGCCAGGAAAGTGTTACTAAGCCCGGGTTCAATGAAAACATCTTTTTCTACTACTTGGCTGACAGCAAAAATCTGACCGATATGGTCAATCATAGCTGCAATAACACCGGGCAATATCCACCAGAAAGCACGAATTTGAAAAGTAGGGTAAATAAATTCAGGAAAAGAAAACATAGAAGCGTTAGTAAACCTGGTAAGGTCTATATTACCTCTAAACATACCAGCAATTATACCTACGACTATTCCTAATATTAAAGAATAAGGTCTGGTTTCTTTTCTGTAACTTAAAACTACGACGGATAAAATGGTTATCAAGGATAAGGTCAAATCAGTAGATATATTGGCAGAAATATTGGGTAATAAATTAAGTCCTACCAATACGATTATAGGACCGACCACCACCGGTGGGAAGTATCTGGGAATTCTATATAGTCTGATTAATTTTATTAAAAAGCTCATTACAAAGTAAGCAAGAGCGGAAATCATAACGGCAAAAGCTACACCACCAGTAGGTAATTCTATTCGTATAGAACTAATCAGGGCAATGTAAGCAAAAGAAACTCCCATAAAAATTGGAGCTTTGCCTCTACTTACAAAAAACATAATAAAAGTAGCTAATCCCGCGCCCAGAAGCGCCAGGTTTGTGGGAATACCCATAGCTTTGGAAATAACAGCTATGCTGCTGTACCCAACTGCCAGAAGTTGCAAAGAAATAAACGCAGTCTTAATTTTCATACTCGAACCTCCAGTTATTTATTTAATTATAATGAAACTATTCAAGGTAAGGTTTAACTTCTACCTCTTCACCTTCTTTTAAACCCAATGATCGAGCTGTCTTATCGGCAATTACCAGAGCTTTTCCTAAACCCGTTTTAAGTTCAGCAATAAATATAGTTCCTCCGATAAGGACTCTACCGGTGAATAAATTGTTTTCTACCCAAGCAGTTACTATATTTTTATCCATTTGTACCATATCCCTGGAGATAGAGAAACTCTTCACCACGGTTAACTTAATTCCTGGAGTATCGGTGTTTGGAATAGAAACTGTCCTTTTAACAGGAGGAGGGGTACCAGGTTTTACTATTCCAGCCCTGATCAGGTGGCTTAAGGCTTCAAGCTCCTTGATACCGACCTTACTCTCTTCATCTAAAATTGCTTTCATTTTGACTCGGGTAGCTACCAGTAGCAACATTTTTAACTCCAGACTGCTCAGTACTATTTCCGAGTAATCACTTTCCACAACTAATTCAGTATCTAATGGTGGAAGGAAATCCTTTATTTCATTCCAGATGTCTCCCAACACTGATAAATACATAGCAAGCTCTTCGTGAGACTTGGTAATAGTTTGATTTGAGGTTACTTTATTAGGGTTAAAAACAAAAGGACCACTTTTTAAAGTTAACAACCTTTCCAGAATTTTTTCACCCTCATTTTCTCCATGCTCTGCATGAATTACCCCTTTTTCATCAAAATAAATACTCCACTCGTCTCCAGGATAAGGGTGAAATACCAATGAGCCCTTTCTCTTAGATATTAACACCAGGTTGATAAGATCATTAAGCGAAAAATCCTTTAAATCGCCTTCTAATGCCACTTATGCCATCACTCTCCTTTTTTGTTTTCTGGGTAATAACCAGAATCTTCGATAATACCCCTTTTTATAAATAAATATTTTACCCTTAATATTCATCAACTATGAAATTATATCAGATAAACTGCTCTACTATTTCCAGGTCTTCAATTTTATCTACATCCATTCCAATTTCAGGGTAGGGACAGAGTAACCCTCTTACTGGACCTTTAACGAAACGATAAGCTTTTCTCTCTATATACTTAACACTTAATAATCCCAATAGATAAAGAACAACTATATCATATCCAACCAATGTAGCGATTTTTAAGGGATTTTTACGATAGTCGGTCGCTTTTTTAATTAATTGCTTAATTTCCCCAAGAAGGTTTCTCTCAACCAGAGCAATATTTCCCAGGGTCACTAAACCATCTTTTAAGCGGACATAGGTTCTTTTTGCCCCGGGATAAGTTTTATCAATAATTTCCTTGGTCATAAAGGGCATAACTAACCTGGCACCACTTTTCAGGCCTTCTTCTATAAACCATTGAATATGGTCCTTTTTAACCAGAGGAATATCTGCGCTGCAGATTAAGATATAATCTGATGATGTTTTCTCAAAACCCTTTAGAAGGTTATCGGTTATGCTTGAATTACTATCAACCCAAAGGTGATAATCATTTTTAACCTCTCTGGCGACTTCCTTGCTGGCCACCAGTACAACTTTACTTATATTATTTACACACTTTAATTCCTTTAAAATGTACCAAACCATCGGTTGAGAATTAATAGGTAAGAGGGATTTAAAGCTGGTTTTTTCTGGCAAAAAACTTTTACCCCCAGCCAATACTATTGTATCTATCATATAAATACTCCTTTTAACTTTCTATAAGTGTCGTCTAAAGCTTCGCCCAATATTTTTACATCGGAGATAACGGGCATAAAGTTGGTATCGCCTTCCCACCGGGGTACAATATGAAAATGAATATGATCGTCAATTCCTACCCCAGCTGCTTTCCCGATATTAACCCCCAGATTAAACCCCTGAGGTTTAAAAACAGTTTTAAGATTATCTATACTCAATAAAACTGTTTTCATAATATCAATCATTTCTCCTTCCTGCAAACTATTCATATTAATAAGGTGTTGGTAAGGAACTACCATCAGGTGACCGATATTATAAGGGTACCTGTTTAGCATGACAAAACAGTATTTACTACGTAAGAGAACAAGATTTTGCACATCATTTTCAGAATTGGCAATTCCGCAAAGAATGCAACCACTTTCTTTTTCCTTCTGCAGGTAGATTATCCTCCAGGGTCTGAACATTATGTCTTCAAACAACCTGAACCTCCAGTGTTCAAATATTAACGGATATTATGATTAAATTATAAAGGTTTTTATTAATCTGGTAAAATTATAAATAAAAAAACGATTTAAAGGAAGGAAAACGAAATGCATCCACAAAGAACTGCTTTAGCTAAAGAAAATACACGGCAAACCGTTCTCATAAAAAGCGGATTTTATCTTATTTTAATAACATACCTGACCCTCTTCATCAGATTAAACCTGGCGGCTAAGATAAAGGAATTTAATCTGTTTAAAAACCCCGATTGGTGGTCTGTCGGTTTGTTTTCTTTACTTATGTTATTACCGTTACTACCCCTGAAACTAATATTTGACTGGTCTTTACTATATTACATACCTAAAAAGTTTGGATTGATTAAATATAACTTATTCCACTTCTTAAAGAAATCAGCTCAATCTTTATTAATCATTTATCTGATGATTACCCTTTATTCCTACCTATATTATTACACTATTTCTTTAAAGCTTCCAGATTTTTTTCCAGCTTCTCTTTCCATTTTAATTACACCTTTGGTCATATCTATGGTTATTTTTGGTTTAATATTCTTAGTTTCACCATTAGTACCTAAATTCCTGAAACTTTCGCTTCTGGAAGAAAGTATTTCCAAGAGATTTAATAAACTACTCAACAAACATCAATTAAAATCATCTCATTTAGCAACCTATAAAGATAACGATAAAACAAATACTATGTCGGCATTTTTCACAGGTTTTGGACCCTACAGAAAGATTGTATTTTCTGAAAATCTACTTAAGAAAGCTACTCAAGATGAACTGGAAGTAGTGACTGCACATGAAATAGGACATTACCGTTACGGTCATTTCCTGAAAGGCTTAATCCTGTTTTCTTCTTTGGTTTTCTTTTATACCTATATAGGGATATCTCTTCTTAAAAGGTATGGTCCTTCTTTAGACGGAGGAGCTTTTCCTGACCTGGCAAACTTTCCCTTGCTGTTCCTGTTTCTGTTAATCATAAACCTGGCAGGCTGGCCCTTATATCTCAGTATAAAAAGAGAATGGGAATTTAATGTGGACAGATTTGCTATAAAGATTACTAATAATCCTCGTTCTTTTATTTCCATAATGGAAAAGTTTATGGAAAATAATTTGAAAGACCCTAACCCTCATTACTTAATTAGAATATTATTTTTTACCCATCCACCTATTATTGATAGAATAAATCTTGCTAAAAAATTCAGAAAATGATAAAATTTAAAGTTAAATTACTATTTGGAGGTATCCAGGTTGGCAAATATTAAATCTGCGATAAAAAGAATTAAAATTACAGAAAAGGAAACCAATATAAATAAGGCCATCAAAACTCAAGTAAAAACAACTACCAAGAAATGTCACCAGGCTTTTAACTCCGGTGACGCTGATTTAGTAAAAGAAATGATAAAAATGGCTCAAAAAACTATTGATAAAGCATGTAAAAAGGGTATATTACACAAAAACACAGCTTCCCGTAAGAAAAGTAGTTTAATGAAAAGCCTTAAAGTTTAGAATATTTTTTATTAATTATTTAAATACGGGGGAAGGCTCAAGGATTTTCCTTATTCTTTCAATAGAGACGCCTTCCCCTGAATAATTTATAACCAGAAGGACTGATTCCCAGATAAGTGGACTCTTATTTTCCACTTCAAACCTCTCAGGAACCTGAGTTAAAAATCTCTTTATAATGCTATCTTTTTTCATTCCGATAACCGAGTCCAAAGATCCAATCATCCCTACATCGCTGATAAAAAGGGTGTTGTTGGTTAATAACCTTTCGTCTGCAGTTTGAACATGAGTGTGTGAGCCAACTACTGCGGAAGCAGTTCCTGATAAATAATAGGCGAGAGCTGCTTTTTCTGAAGTTGCTTCCGCATGAAAGTCTATAATCAGTACGGGAGATTCTTTCTTCATAGTTAGAGCATATTCTTTACCAATACGAAACGGGCAGTCCAGGGCAGGCATAAAAACCCTACCCTGTAGATTTAAAACTCCTATTTTTAATTGGTCTTTTCCCCAGAAGACATAACCCTTTCCTGGTGCTCCAGGGGGATAGTTTTGTGGTCTGATCAAGAAATGTTCAGTATTAAAACAAGAAAGTCCTTCTTTTTTATCAAAACCATGGTTGCCAGTAGTAACTACATCCACCCCTGATTCAAATAAATCACTGATAGTATCAGGAGTTAAACCCATACCACCGGCAAGGTTTTCTCCATTGGCGATAACCATATCTATCGAATATTCTTCGCGGAAAAAAGGTAAGTATCTCTTTACAGAACTTCTTCCCGGTGAACCGATTATGTCCCCTAAAAATAATATCCTTATTAAACTCATCTTTTACTTTGCGTAGTCAACTACCCGCATTTCTCTGATTACCGTAACTTTTATAAGACCTGGATAGGCTACTTCCTTTTCAATTCGTTGAGCAATATCATGTGCTACTTTGGCTGCTTGATTATCGGTAATTTTATCAGGTTTAACAATTACTCTTACCTCTCTACCAGCCTGAACAGCAAAAGCTTTTTCCACGCCCTGGATTGAATCAGCTATTTTTTCTAATGACTCCAGTCTTTTTACATATACTTCCAGATTTTCCCTTCTGGCACCAGGTCTACTCGCAGAAATGGAGTCGGAAACCTGAACAATAATTGGGTAAATAGTCTTCATCTCTTCATCTTCATGGTGAGCAGCTACTGCATGAATTACCTCAGGGTTTTCTCCGTACCTTTCTAATAACTTGGCTCCCAATAAGGCATGGGTGCCTTCCTCTTCGTGGTCAATAGCTTTTCCCAGATCGTGCAAGAGACCTGCTCTTCGGGCAATATTTACATCTAATTTCAACTCAGTAGCCAAAGCTGCTGAAAGCTGGGCAACCTCAATAGAGTGCTGCAAGACATTCTGTCCATAACTTGTTCTAAAAAACAATCTACCTAAAGTTTTGACAATCTCAGGTTTTATCCCCCGAGTACCAGTCTGGAGGACAGCTTTTTCACCCTCCACCTTAATTTTCTCATCAACTTCTTTTTTTGCTTTTTCAATCATTTCTTCTATTCTACCCGGGTGGATTCTTCCGTCACTTATCAGTCTTTCCAGAGAAATACGGGCAATTTCTCTTCTTATTGGGTCAAAAGAAGATAATACCACTGCTTCAGGTGTGTCATCAACAATCAGATCAACTCCTGTGAGAGTTTCAAACGACCTGATGTTCCTTCCTTCCCTTCCAATAAGCCTGCCTTTAATTTCATCATTAGGTAAAGAAACCGTAGTTACCGTAGTTTCAGTAGTATGGTCAAGAGCGCAGCGTTGGATAGCTGTAGCCAGAATATACTGAGCTTTAGTTTTTGATTCTTCTTCAATAATTTTGGTAGCTTCCTTAACCTTTATTCCTATTTCCTCGGTAAGATCAGATTCAATTTTAGTTAATAACAGAGATTTGGCTTCACCTTCTGAAAGATTGCTAAGTTTATACAAAACAGCTTTTTCTTTTTCTAAAGAATCTTTCAAGTCTTTTTCCAGACGGTTTAAATAGGTTTCTCTATCTTGAATTGATCTTTCTTTTCTTTCAATATTTTCTATTCTTTTATCAACCGACTCTTCTTTCTGAATTACTCTTCGCTCCAATTTTGAAAGTTCAATTTTCTTTTCTTTTATTTCAGTTTCTACTTCACTCCTCTTCCTTTGAATTTCTTCTTTGGCTTCTAATAGTAATTCCCTCTTCTTTTCCAGGGCTTCTTTGTAATATGCTTCCAAAAATAAGCGCTTTTTCTCTTCTTCCTTTTTTCGGGAAATAGCCAGTAAAAAATAGGTTACTACCGCAAAAAAGGCGACTCCTCCAATAAAACCGTAAATAATCATTTCCATCATATATCACCTTTATCTTTTTCATATTCTTTAATCAGGCCAATGATAGTTCCTTGAGAAAACCCTTTTCTTATTAGATATGAATATATTCTCTGTTTTTGTTTGGCTTGATCTATATCGCTTTTTATTAACTTCCGGCAAATTTTTTTAAAAGCATCATTAGCCAGCAAAGCCTCTTCTTCTTCGGAATAAAGTGACTCGGCTAGCTCTAATGATTCAATATCATACTCCTCTCTTTTTAAATTGAGTAAAAACGCTTTCCTGCCATAATTGCAGTTTGCTTTCAATTTTTCCCAGGCTCTGATAATTTGTTTTTTTTCGTCTAAATAACCTTTTTGTACAAGTTCATTAATCACTTCTGCTGCCAAGGAAGGTTCAAAGCCCTTGCTAATTAACTTCTTTAAAAGCAATTTTTTGGGATAATCCTTAAAAGTTATAAAACGAAGGGCACGCTTTATCCCTTCTTCATAGGTAATAAGCATGATAATTATTAAGCTATATTTCTCCTAAACTTTCTTTATCCTTAACTGTGGTTAACTTACTTTTAATGTCAAAAAAAGTATCTTTAATTATTTTTTCCAACTCGGTAAAAGATTCGGGATGCTCTTCCAGATAAAACTTAGCATTTTCTTTACCCTGTCCTAACCGTAAATCTCCCCAATAAAACCAGCTTCCACTCTTAGAGACAACTCCAGCCTGCACTCCCAGATCAATAAGAGAGGCTGTTCTGGATACACCTTTACCATAAATAAGTTCAAACTCTGCTTGCCTGAATGGTGGAGATAGCTTATTCTTAACTATCCTTACTTTTACAACTGATCCAATGGTATCGGTTCCTTGTTTCACTACATCAATTTTCCTGATATCAACCCGTTGAGAAGCGTAAAATTTTAAAGCCCGTCCACCAGGCGTAGTTTCATGCGGTCCTGCCTGAAAACCTGTAGATATTTTCTCTCTAAGCTGGTTAAGGAAAATTACGCAGGTTCGTGATTTATTAATTGACCCTACCAGTCTACGCAAAGACTGAGACATCAAACGAGCTTGCAAACCCATAAAGGAGTCGCCAAAATCTCCTTCTAACTCTGCTTTAGGGACCAGAGCAGCTACTGTATCAATTACCACCAAGTCAACTGCCTGGCTTCTTACCAGAATCTCGGCTATCTCCAGCGCTTGCTCTCCAAAATCGGGCTGCGATATCAGGAGATTTCTAACATCAACACCCAGGGCTTGTGCATAGGACACATCCAGGGCATGTTCGGTATCAATAAAAGCAACTGTTCCTCCCAGCTTTTGCGCTTCACTAGCAGCATGCAGAGCAACAGTAGTTTTACCTGACCCTTCAGGACCGAAAATCTCTACTATTCTTCCACGGGGAAATCCGCCAATTCCCAGGGCTATATCCAGAGGCAAGATTCCTGAGGAAATCACTTCCACATTAGCAACCTCGGCTGAGCCCAATTTCATAATTGAACCCTTCCCATGATGTTTTTCAATCATTGCAAAAGCTTGTTCTAAAGCTTTATCCTTATCTGAAGACATGTTTATTCCCTACCTTTTATTTACAAATTTGCGAGATAATACTCTCTTAAAACAGTATACACTGCCCCGGCTGGATTTAATACACTTTGGTAAAGATTTACCTGTTTAATTTCCCATAACTCATTTAAAGATTCGATTACAGGCATTTTGCTGTTCCCATATTTTCTGGTTAACCTTCCCAGAGTAAGATGGGGAATATAAGGTCTATCGTCAAAAGCAACCTTTTGTTCCCTCAAGCCAACAGAAATGCTCTGGTAAATCTTCCTTAGATAACCTTCGTCCTCCAGGTTGAAAAAAATTACCCGTGGTTTCCTTGTATCAGGAAAGGCGTCAACATTGGTTATTCTTACAATGTCAGAACTGTAGTTGATTAATTTTTCCTGCATAATTCTGTGAATTATTTCTACTTCCTCAATTGTTCTTTCACCAAAAAAATGTAAAGTAAGGTGTAAATTTTCCGGTAATACCCAGCGAAAATCAGTGTTGTTAGCAGATAACTCCTTCAGTACCGAGATAAGTTTATAATATCCTTTTCCAATGAGAGGAATACCTGAAAATATTCTCAAACCAATTTACCTTTCAAATCAGTACCTTCATATCCTATTATTTTTACTTTAACAAATTCGCCTATGGTTAATTTTTTTCTTTTATTCTTGATATAAACCAGCGAATCAATTTCCGGTGCATCGTACTGTAACCTTCCCATAACCACCCCCTGGTTACTTTCAACCAGAAGTTCCCTGATGCTCCCAACTAGATTTTTATTGTATTCTTCTAATATTGAAGCCTGCAATTCTCGAGATTCTCTTAATCTTCGGGAAACCGTCAAGGAGGATAATCTGCCCCTAAAAGCAAAAGCTGGGGTATTTTCTTCAGGAGAATAAGGGAAGAAACCTGCTTTGGGTATATGCAAATCAGAAAGTGCTCGGAGAAGATGATTAAAATGTTTTCTGCTCTCTCCGGGGAAACCAACAATAAACGAGCTTCTAAGCGCTACTTCCGGTATAGCTTTCCTTATTTTATCTAGCAAATTCACTATAAGCTTGTACCGATATGATCTTCCCATACGTTGTAATACCTCATCATGAGTATGTTGAAGAGGTAAGTCAATATATTTAACTACCTTTTCTAAGCCTGCCAGGGTGTCTATCAGTTTGTCATCAATTCGGATTGGATTTAAATACATTAAACGAATCCAGAAATGGCCTGGCAGTTCATTGAGTTTTATAAGTAAATGCACCAAAGAGCTCTTATTGTTAATATCCCTTCCATAAAATCCCGAATCCTGAGAAACTAATACTAACTCCCTGATACCCTTAGATAGTAGATTTTCGGCCTCGGCAACAATATCATCTAAGGGTCGGCTCCTGAATTGGCCTTTAATACCGGGTATGGTGCAGTAGGAACATTTAATATTGCATCCCTCAGAAAGTTTGATATAAGCATAGGGGAAGGTAGAAATTATCCGTCGGTCATCACTGGTAGCCAGTAAACCTAAAGGCCCTAATAGTGTTTCCCACTTATTATCTCTTAGAAACCCGGGAATCTGGGGTAGTAAGGACGAGCTGACTGCCATATCTACACCTTTATAATTATGCCAGCTTCTATCTGAAAACCTATCTACCAAACAACCAGCCAGAATAAGCTTGAATCCTGATTTTTCCTTTATTTTTGATAATCTATGAATTTCGTCCAGAGATTCTTTTACAGCAGGTTTGATAAAGGAACAGGTATTAATAACTACTGTATCAGCCTTATCTGGTACCGTTACTATTTCATCTCCATTTTTTACCAGATACGAAGCTAATACTTCAGAATCAACCCTGTTTTTGGAACAGCCAAGCGAAACCAGGTAATACTTCATCAATCGGGAGGATAAAAAACAAGGTCTCTTATAACTTCTCCATCCTTACCTATGGCAGGTTGTTCTATCCCATTAACGATTATTTTTATAGCTCCAGCATTACCTATCCAGAGACGAACCTCTTTTTCCCCTTTAAATTCAATTTCATCACCCACAAATAGAGTTCTCCTGAAGACGGGGGTATCATTTCCATCAATATTTACCTGAAGCCAGCACTTATCCTTGATAACCAGCAGTTTAACAACAACTTCTTTTACTAAGGGCGGTATTGGAGGATTTTCAATGGGTTTGTTATCTATGGGCACTTCTGTTTGAGGCGGTTGGTTACCATTTATCTGCTTTGGTTTATATAGTTCTTTCCACAAAATAAATACCGAAATAAACATAATTATGACTATAGTAACAACAATATAAATTATATTTATTTTAACTTTTTCCTTACTTTTTTCTACTGGATATAATTTTTCAGGTACAATAATTTGCTGATCATCTTCGCTTTCTAAACCTAAATAGCGGGCATAAGTAGAATAAAACAAGTTATAAAATAATAAATCACCAAAATACCCAGCATCCCCAGTTTCGATAGCCTCTAACTTTTCCTGCGAAATTTTTAAATCGCTGGTAACCTGTTCAAGCTCACGATTCAGGGATATTCTTCTTTCTCTTAGCTTCTGCCCTGCTTCCTGGTAGTTCATAATTTTTTTCACCATTAAATAATAACACTACCACATAGGGTTTTCTCATTAATTTATCAAAAAAGAACTGTGAGATCTTTTTCTCCCATTCTCTCTTGCTGGGCATTCTAGTGGTAACCATGTTTTTTATATATATTTTTAATTCGGCTAATATTTCTTCGGAACCTCTTTCATACAATAAACCTATAGCCTTAACCTCGGGTTCTTTAAGCAGTTCTTTACCATTTTCAGAAAGATGAATCCCTACTACTACCACGCCTTCTCTGGAGAGTATGGATCTTTCATGGAGAACTACTTCCTTTAAGTCTCCTACCCCAAGTCCATCAACATAAATATTATCCAGAGGTAAGTTCGCTACTATCCTGATTTTCCCATCCATAATTTCCAGCTTATCTCCATTATTCAATAACATTATTCTTTTAGGGTGAATTAACATTTCTTCAGCTAAGCGAGCGTGAAAAACGAGATGCCTTTCCTCTCCATGCACCGGCATAAAATATTTTGGTTTAACCAGGCTTAATAAAAGTTTTAACTCTTCTTGTTTGGCATGACCTGAGGTATGTACTCCTAAAACTTCCGAATGAAATACTTCCACGCCCTGCCACATCATGCTATTGATTATGCTATTTACCGACCTTTCATTGCCTGGTATAGGGTCAGCTGAGATAATTACATAATCACCTTTAATTAACTGCAGCTTCTTATACTCCCTGTTAGCCATTCTTCTTAGTACTGACATTGGTTCGCCCTGACTTCCCGTTGTCAAAATGACCACTTTGTTGCGGGGGTGTCGCGAAACATCTTCCATATTGATAAAAACATCATATACACTTTTCAAATAACCTAATTTGCGTGCAGTTTCAATGGTTTTTAACATGGCTTTACCATCAACAGCAACTTTTCTCCCATTTTTACGAGCATACTCGGCTACCTGATTAACCCTGTGCACATTTGAAGCAAAGGTGGTAACTACAATTAATCCTTTACAGGTAGAAATAATACTGTCCAGGTTTTTCCCCACCAATTTCTCACTTTTTACCTGTCCGGGTTCGTCAGCATTGGTACTATCAGACATAAATAAATTAACCCCTCTTTTACCCCACTCGGTAAAGCGAGCTAGGTCGGTGTATTGCCCATCAACAGGGGTATTGTCAATTTTAAAATCGCCCGAATGGACTATCAATCCATGAGGAGTGTTTAATGCATAACCTATACCATCAGGTATGCTATGGCTGAGTCGGGCGAACTCAAAATGAAATGGTCCTATTTTAAGATTATCATCAGGTTTAAGGTAAACCAGATCTGCATCAATACTCTGTTCTTTTAATCTATGCTCTGCTAATCCGAGTGTTAACGGTGTGCCATAGATAGGTGCTTTTACTTCTCGTAAAAGATAGGCTAAGGCACCTACATGGTCTTCATGCCCATGGGTTAAAATTACAGCTAATACTTTTTTGTTTTTCAGATAAGAGAAATCGGGGATTAGAAAATCTACCCCCCAATCACCTTCACCTGGAAATTTTAACCCGGCATCCACAACCACTATCTGGTCTTCGTATTCCCAGATAGTGGAGTTTTTACCTATTTCCCCTAAACCCCCCAGGGGTATCATCAAAAGTTTTTTCATTTATCGCTATCAAATAAAAAAATAAATATCTTAATCTTCAGTTGAACCTTTCTGAGTAAGATTTATCCTTCCTAAATGATCTATTTCCTTTATCACAACCATTACCTGGTCATTTATATTCAAGTTAACCTGGCCTCTTGACTTATAAGTATTGATAACCTGAGAATTATGTAGCAAACCTTCTTTAGAAGGAGCTATTTCTATGAAAACACCAAAAGGCATTATCCGGGTAACCCTGCCTTCGTAAGTTTCTCCAACTTTCACACCTTTTATAATTGCATCAATGTATTTTTGAGCTTTTAGCAAAGCCTCTTTACTAGGAGCAGTTACATAACCTTTACCAACCGAGTCTTTAATATCAATTTGAGCCCCAGTATCCTGGCTTATCTTACGAATCACCCTGCCTCCTGGACCTATTAATTCGCCAATTTTACTGGCTTCTATTTCAAAGGAGGTGATATGTGGAGCATACAATGAGAGATCAGCCCTTGATGATGATATATTTTTTTCCATACAGTCAAGGATAAAATTACGGGTTTTGCGTGCTTCCTCAAAAGCTTCTTTTATAAGGTTATCCTCAATGCCAGCAGTTTTATTATCCAGCTGAATAGCAGTTACTCCGGTTCGAGTTCCTGCTACTTTAAAATCCATATCTCCCAGAGCATCTTCAATTCCCTGTATATCTACCAGAAGGACAAATTCCTGTCCTTCTTTAATTAAACCAATAGAGATACCTGCTACAGGAGTTACTATGGGAACACCAGCATCCATCAATGCCAGACTACTGCCGCATACCGAGGCCATAGAGGTGGAACCGTTTGATTCTAAAACCTCAGAGACCGTTCTAATGGTATAGGGAAATATTTCTTCTTCAGGTAATATAGGTACAATGGCTCTTTCAGCCAGTGACCCATGTCCTATTTCTCTTCTTCCAGGACCTCTCAAGGGTCTGGCTTCACCAACTGAGTAGGGTGGAAAGTTATAGTGATGCATATACCTTTTGTACTCGTCCATACCTAGCCCATCAATATGCTGAACATCTTGAATTGCTCCCAGAGTTACAGTGGTAAGCACCTGAGTTTGACCCCTGCTGAATATAGCTGAACCATGAACCCTCGGCAAAACACCTGTAGAAACACCAATTTCTCTAACTTCTTCAGGTTTTCTACCATCAATTCTTAGTTTATTGTGAATAACCTGATGTCTGAAGGCAGACTTAAAATATTTGAAGATGAGAGATCGTAATAGTATCTCTTTTTCTGAACTATCTTCTTTTAAATATTCTACCCCTTCTTCAAGGAGTAATTCTATCGCATCTTCTCGCTGAAGCTTATCACCGGTTTGAAAGTCTCCCCTACTGAATCGTTCTTCTATAAACCTTTTTACTTTATCAACTAATTCATTATCATATTCAACTGTTTCTAAAGCATATTTTTGAGGGTTTATTTCATTAACCAGCTCTTTAATCAGGTTAATAATAGGTTTCATTGCTTCCCTGGCAATTACCATCGCTTCTAATATTTGTTCTTCAGGGATTTCTTTTGCGTTAGCCTCTATCATCACTACATTATCTTCTGTAGCTGTAACTACCAGGTCAAGTGAACTCATATCCAACTCTTGAGCTACTGGATTAACTACATATTCACCGTTTATTTTACCGATTCGGACTGCTCCCACGGGAATAGAGAAAGGAATGTTAGAAATGCACAAAGCTGCAGAAGCTCCGATTATCCCGAGAATATCAGGAAGATTTTCTTGGTCAACCGAGAGAACAGTCGCCACAACTTGAATTTCCTTTTTGAACTCTGCAGGAAATAGTGACCTTATAGACCTGTCTATTAACCTGGATTTAAGTATTTCTTCTTCTGTTGGTCTCCCTTCCCTTCTAAAGTAACCACCGGGTATTTTCCCAGCAGCATACATTCGTTCGCTGTATTCAACTGTAAGGGGAAGAAAGTCCAGATCTTCTTTATCTTTTTTATCTGCAGTGACAGCAACCAGAACCACGGTATCACCATAACGCACTACCACTGACCCACCGGCCTGTTTTGCCCAATCACCTGTACTTAATTCGAGAATTCTACCATAATACTTAATTGTTTTTTTTATTTTTTTCATCACTTTCTAAGGTTTAACCGTTCAGTAAGGACCACATATCTATTGAAATCTTCTTTCTTAAGATAACTCAATAGCCTTCTCCTTTGGCCCACTAATCTAAACAAACCCAGTCGTGAATGAAAATCTTTTTTATGAATTTTCATATGGGTAGAAAGACTTTGAATCCTTTCTGTAATCAGGGCTACTTGAACCTCAGGAGAGCCAGTATCCTTTTCATGCACAGCGTAACTGGCTATCACTTCATTTTTCTTATCTTTTTCTAAAACCAAGGATATACCTCCTTCATTTATTATTTTATAATTATAACATAAAATCTGGTATAGACACAATGTTAAGTAAATTTCGTGTTTTTTCTATATCCTGAGATATTGCTTCTCTCAGTTTCTCTGTTCCGTTAAATCTCTTCTCTTCCCTGATATATTTTACCGGGTATATTTCCAGAAAATCACCCAGCAAATTTTGTGAATAGTCTAAAATATGCACTTCAGGTATTATAGTGTTGCGGTTAAAAGTTGGGTTAATACCTATATTTAACACGCTTCTGTAACAATTACCCCTATAATTAACCCAAGCAGCATAAACTCCCTGTGGAGGGAGAAGTTTGTAGCCGGGAGGTCTCATATTAGCAGTCTTGTATCCAATTTGCGTTCCAATCTTTTTTCCAGCTACCACCGAACCATAAATTAAATAGGGATGCCCTAACATATTGTTTGCTTCTTCTAACTTTCCCTCGTTTATGAGCATCCTGATTTTTGAGCTGGAAATAGTTTCTGAAGAGTTGGAAAAAAGCGGTACTACCCTGGCTTCCATGCCTATCTCAGAAGCACACTTTACCAGAGTAAGAGCATCCCCTTCTTTATTTTTACCGAAAGTAAAATTCTCTCCAACCACTACCTGGCAAACTTGAATTTCAGTATGTATGTCCCTTAAAAACTCTTCAGGAGTGGAATTATATACAGATTCAAAATCAAGAACTTCTACCCGAGGAATCCCATATTTTTTGAGTAAGAGAAGTCTTTCTTCTAAGGAACTTAATACCAGGGAGGTTCGGTTAAAAAACAAAGATGGTTGAGGCTCAAAGGTAATAGCGGTTAATAATAACCCACACCTTAAAGCCATATCTTTTGCTTCTTTTATTAAGTGTTGATGTCCGAGGTGGACACCATCAAATGACCCAATAATTGCTAATGATTTCATATACCGATATTTCCTTTAATTATAGTTAGTATTTCGTTTATAACTGAATTTAGTTCTCCGGATATGGTAAACCCTGCTGCTCGCGGATGTCCTCCTCCACCCCATATTAAGGCAAGGGAATTAACATCAACTTCTCCTTTTGACCTGAGGCTGACCCTAAATTTTGATGGTTCCACCTCCCTGATGAGCAAGGCTAAACGGCAATCCCGGTATCTTCTGAAAAATTCTACTAAACCCTCAGAATCACCCTCTTTTACCTTTAGGCTTGAATAAATCTGGTTAGGTATGATGCTCCAGATAATTCCATATTTATCCTCATATTGGCAATTATAAATGGTATATCCCCATAACTTCAACTGGTTTTTATTCATATTTTCTTTTACTGAGCGGTGAATCTCAGAAATACTGGCACCACTTTTATAAAGATTAGCAACTATCTCTAAAGTATCCGGACCAGCTGCTGAAAAAGTAAGATAGCCTGTATCAGTAAGGATGCCCATTAAAAACAACCTGGCTGTTTCTTTGGGTAAAGCTTGTTCTCCTTTAAGAAGCCTGACCAGACCCTCGCAGGTTGATGACCAACCGGGTTCTACCCAGTTATAGTCAGCGAATAAATCATTGCTTATATGATGGTCAATATTGAAAATAACAGGATTTGTTTCAAATGAAGTTAAATCATTTAAAAAAGTTCTTGATACATTTGCTGAATCAAGAACCACAATTCCCTTATATTGGCTAAAGTTTTCGGTATTTGTTAAATATTCATAATCTTCTTTATTTACTAAATTTATATACGCTGAAGGAAGAGTATCGCTAAGTAAAACCTTAGAACTAAGAGAGTGATGATTTAAAAATGTTTTTAAGCCAAAAATCGCACCAATAGCGTCTCCATCAGGGTTTTCATGGGTGATGATTAATAAGGGGGTATGTTTTGTTAATAATTCAAATAGATTGTTACTTGTTTCCTTTATTGATCTCATTTAAAATTTCATCAACTCTAAATCCTTTTTCAATGGCATAGTCTTCAAAAAAGGTAAAATCAGGAATATATCTGGTCCTGATTCTCTTGGCGAGTTCCCTCCTTATCCCTGGAGAGTTATTGTTCATAATGTTTACCGATAATTTTTTTTCACGGGGTGTACCATAGGTACTAAGATAAATAGAAGCATGTTTAAAGTCGGACGAAATTTTTACCCCGGTTACTGTAGTATGCGTAAGAGCTGGATTTCCCATATCTTTTATTAGTATTTCTCCGATTTCCTTTTTTATCTGGGATTCCAATCTTTCTTTTTTAAAACTCAAATCTAAACCTCCAAAACCTTCACTTCTCTACCAACAACCAGGCAATCAAAGTTATCCTCTATAGCATCTATAGCTTTGTTTAAGATTGACATAGCAATCACACTGGAATGTGCTGCTCGAGCTAATTCCAGGACTGACATATTCGCGACATCCTCTGTATTGATCTCCACTAATGAAAGCTCATAATTCTTTTTTAAAAATGCTGAAATCCTTCTCATGAGATTTCTTCTATCTTTCAGTGTTTTAATACCTGGCAGTCTTAAGGCTACTTTGCCAGTACCAATAGACATCCTGCACTATTCCTTTATGAAGAACTCCAAATCGTCGTTTTCAAAGAAATCCTGATAACCTTCCAAACGAATACCGCATTCCATCCCAGCAGAAACTTCTTTAGCGTCATCTTTAAATCTTCTTAAAGAGGCAATTTTACCCTCTCGCAGGACTATGCCATCTCTAATTACTCTGACCAGGGAATTCCTGGTTGCTTTACCGGAGATAACCAGGCATCCAGCAACCACTCCTATTTTAGGAACCTTAAAAAGTGCCTGTATTCTGGCTTTACCTATTACCTTTTCTACTTCTTCTTTAACTACCGCTCCCTTAAGTAAGTTCTCTATATCTTCTAAAGCCTGGTATATGATACGATACAATTTTACAGGAATGTTTAATTCTTCAATGAGATGATTTGCTGGAGGGTCGGGCCTGACATTAAATCCCACGATGATGGCACTGGAAGCATAAGCCAAGTTTACATCTGAACTATTTATGCCTCCTACATCTTTGTGTAAAATAGTGGGAGAAATACCTTCATAAGAAAGTTTTAATACAGACTGGCTTAAAGCCTCCATAGATCCGACAGAATCTGCTTTTAAAATAAAATCAACTGTTTTACTTTCCTGTTCTTTTCTTTTTAGTATTTCCTCCAGGCTGGGAAGAGGTTTAGCAGCTTGCTCTGAGGGTGTTTTTTGCTGGTCTGAAAGTTTATCTCTGGCTTCTTTATAGGAAATTATTCTAATCAGGGAACCTGCCGGGGGAATTTCTGTAAAACCACTGATTTCCACAGGTATTGATGGTAGAACTTCTTTTATTGGCTTACCAAAACTATCAACCAGAGATTTAATTTTACCTACTACTTTATCAGCCTCGATATAATCGCCAATCCTGAGTACCCCTTCCCTTAATATTACTGTAGCCAGAGGTCCTCTACCTTTATCCATCCTGGATTCTATGATTACCCCCAAAGCCGGTACTCCAAGATCGGTTTTTAATTCCAGGATTTCGGTAAAAGTTACAACCATATCCAATAATTCCTGAATATTTGTACCCACTTTTGCTGAAACATCAACATATACGGTATCCCCACCCCAAACATCTGGCAACAATCCATAGGAGGATAATTCTTGTCTAATTTTCTGGTTATCCGAACCTGGTTTATCAATTTTATTTACTACTACCATAACCGGTACTTTAGCTGCTTTAGCATGGTTTAATGCTTCCAGTGTTTGTGGTTTAACCCCTTCATCTGCTGCTACGACCAGTAAAACCAGGTCAGTAACCTGGGCTCCACGTGCTCGCATTGAAGTAAAAGCTTCATGACCAGGAGTATCGATAAAGGTAATAGACCTGCCTTTTATTTTTACTTCATAAGCGCCTATTTTCTGGGTTATTCCTCCTACCTCACCAGTTGCTACTGCTGTTTTCCTGATAGTATCTAATAAAGTAGTTTTACCATGGTCTACATGCCCCATAACGGTGACCACAGGTGCTTTAGAAATAACGCTGGAATCTTTCTTCACCCCTGGCTCAACTGATGGAGAAGGTTTTTCTATTTTTAATTCTTCATCTGGTGAAGGAGGTAGGTCATTAACAATTAAATCAGCTGAAGGCTTATCTAATATCTGTTCTAAAACAGTCTCACTCTTGCTCAACAGCTCTATAACCATCTGAGCTGTATCTTCATCAATTTTTTTAGATGTTTCCGCTACTTTATGACCCAAAGATTCTAAGGTTTTAATTACTTCTTTTACATCTAATCCATTTTTTTTGGCTAACTCACGAGGGCTTAATTTGCTCATCATTTCTCTGTTTTATATACTCCATTAAATAGGCAAGTATATTGCTGGCTTCTTTGGTAGCAACATCCAATTTTAGATGCTTATCAAGAATTCCTTTTTTCAATATACCCTTGATACATCCGGTTTGAGGACATACATAGGCTCCTCTGCCGGATAATTTATAACTAAAATCAAACTGAATACAATTATTAATTCTCACTAACCTTAGCAATTTAGTTTTAGGTAACTCACTTTTGCATACAATACAGGTTCTTAATGGATCAGTTTTCACTCTTCCTCAATTATATCTATTTTTACACCGGTTAAGCGAGCAGCTAAATGGACATTTAAACCTCGAGACCCAATAGCCACAGATTTAGCGTTTCCTGTCTTGGGCACATAAACTCTCGCGACCTTTTCGCGAGTACTTTCGGGATTATTTTGTTCTAAAATCTCCACTCTGCTTACCTGGGCAGGGCTTAACGAATTGGTAACATACTCTTTTAGGTCTTTACTCCATTTGATAATATCAATTCTTTCGCCTTTAAGTTCGTGAATTATACTTTGAATACGATGACCCTTCGGTCCAATACATAAACCTACCGGTTCAATTCGGTCGTTACGAGAACGAACTGCTACCTTAGACCTCAAACCACCCTCTCTAACTATATCTACTATTTCTACTTGACCTTGTTGTATTTCAGGAATCTCCATTTCCATAATTTTCCTTAACAATCCTGGGTGAGATCTAGATACAATAACCACCGGGTCTCGCCGTGTTTGCTCTACTTTCAAAATGAATATTTTTAATCTATCGCCCATGTTGTATTGTTCCTGACCCTGTTCTTTAATTGGTAAGAGTCCTTCACCAACGGAAAGTCTAACATAATACCCTTTAGAATCTCTTCTCCATATCTGGCCTAAAACAATATCTCCCTCACGAGCCGCAAAATTACTAATGATTGCTTCTCTTTCTCCTTCACGAACAGTCTGGGATATTATCTGCCTGGCTACTTGAATTGCAATCCTTCCAAACTCCTTAGGTATAGGTAGGTAAATGTCTAAAGTGTCATCAATTTGAAGATTCGGGTTAAAACTTAAAGCTTCAGTAAGATTAATTTCCATAGCTTGGTCCAGTACTTCTTTCACTACTTTTTTCCTGACTAATAATCTGAGTTCACCGCTTTTTTCATTAATATCTACAAAAAATTCACCCGCACCATACTTTTTTCTATAAGCCGAGGTAATGCCTTTTTTAATTCCTTCAATAATCCTATTTTTAGGAATGCCTTTCAGTTTCTCAATTTCTTCTACTGCTGATATTAATTCCCTACTGGCCATCTTATATCTCCGGGGCTAAATTAGCCTGTAATATTGCTTTAAAATCAATTGTCAACAATCCTTCCTCTCCTAAATCTAAAATTAGACTGTTTTCCCCTGTACGGAAAATTATTCCCGTCACATCTATAGTACTATTCATTTCATCCCGATACAAAACTCTGATTCTTTGATTCAAAAAAAGAACATATTCCTGTTGGTGTTTGATTCTTCTGAATAAACCCGGTGAAGACACTTCCAGAGTATAAGACCCAGGTATGAAGTTTTCATCATCAAATATCAGTTCAACTTCTCTGGACACCTGTTCGCAATCCTTTAAAGAGACCTGTCTTTCTTTTCTATAAAGGTATAAGCGGATTATAGAAATTTTACTGGGAAAATATTCTGCTTCCAGTAGCACAAGCCCCCTGGATTCAGCCACTTCTCGGGCAATCTCCTCAATTCTTTCTTCCACTTTTTTCATCTTAATCCTTTTATATATAAAGATATAGGAGTGGTTTTCCACTCCTATTAAAATCTTTATTTAATTATTTATATTATATTACACACCAGTGGAACTGTCAAGGTAGCGAATTGCCTCATCAAAAATCTATCTGAAACTGATTCATTGCCTCACATAAAAATCTATTTAAAAGGAGGTTAGATAACAGCTATCTTAGGCGTTTCATAAAAAGATTACTATAGAAATAGTATTTTCTTTAGAGAAAAAGAAGTAATACATTTATTATAAAAAATATTTTGACATTTTATACAAATCTTTTACTATTATGAAATATCCAGGGTATAGAAAATATGAAGTGCTATGAAAGGATTTAGTTTAGCAAAAGGGAATGATGAGAATGCCACGACTTCTTTTAGAAATCTCGCAATGACTATATAAAACTGATGGCTGGTGATGAATATATTTGATTCTTTTGAGATTAATGGTGCGCCCGGAGAGACTCGAACTCCCAGCCCTCTGCTTAGAAGGCAGATGCTCTATCCTTTGAGCTACGGGCGCTTAAATTCTAAATGGTCGGGGCGGGCAGATTTGAACTGCCGACCTCGTGCTCCCAAAGCACGCGCGCTAACCAGACTACGCTACGCCCCGATGATATGTTTAACAAATAATTTTATCACATCTTCAATAGACATATAGGTAAAAGGCTTTATATAAGTATTGCTGGTAGAATAAACCATCATCCAGCTAAAGTTAGGTAATATTCCACTATGTTTTCAGGATACTATTTCGTAGTACTTGCGAGTTTTAACTAAAAGTCTGTTGGTTACCACCGGCATTCTGCTGATAAACAATATATTGCTGGTTTCAACATCATTTTCAATGTTGCCGATAAACATGTCCTTAACCTCTGGCATTGTGGTAAATAATTTCTGAACTATCTCTCCGGTTATGGGACCAACAAAAGCTGAAATTAAAAAAGATAAAATTATGGTCCAGATATTTAAGTATCCAGCAAAAAGAAATATTCCCAGTATTATTATCCCACTGATAAAACTTCCCACTGCCTTGCCTGTTCCACAGGAAGAATGAACTGCCAGTTCTTTTTCCCCTGCTTTTAACCTATCCAGAGCATTTCTGGCTGCTACTTCCAGAGTTAAAATATCTACCGGTCCCAGGATGATAAATCCATCTTCCCTGGCGTACCCGGAGAAAACACCCTTGGAACCAAAATGTTCTTCCAGAACACTGATAGTAGCATGTTCAATCGCGTGATTCTTCCTCAGTAATGGTTTTTTATACAACTCGTAAATCTGTTTGGGTACGGTAAAGACAGCCACAATTGACTGAAAAGCATAACTTAGAGGCACTAAGTAAAAAATAAATAATAGTGGGAGAATTATAAAAACCAGCAACAAAGGCAATAAAAATATGTACAATTATAAAACACTCCTTTTATACTTTATACTTGATACATAAATATACCCTAAAACTTAAAATTAATATCTTAAAACTGGAGGATATAAATATATGGAACAGCAGGCTATTGAGCTTATGAGCAGGTTAATAAACCTACAGGCAGTAAATCCCCGTTCTAAACAGGGCTCAGAGGGAGAATTAAAAAGGGCTCAGTTTTTACAAGATGAGCTTTTGAAAATGATGCCCAAAATATCTATAACCAATTACAATGCTATTGACTCTGAATTGAATTTAACCCGACCAAATTTCACAGCTACCTTAAAGGGCAAGGACCCTACCCATTCGTTGTTTATTATATGCCACTTGGATACTGTCCCTGAGGGAGATTTATCGCTATGGGATACCGACCCTTTTTCTGCCAAGCTTCTAAACGGCCGGGTGTATGGCAGGGGTGCTGAAGATAATCTTCAAGCCATGGTATCTACAATCTTTGCCATGAAACAGATTTATGATGAGGACGTAAAACCTGAAATCAATATATCTCTGGTGTGCGTATCTGATGAAGAGACTGGAAGTGCTTTTGGTATCCAGTATCTGGTTAAGCAGGGTTTATTTAAACCTCAAGACTTAATAATCGTACCTGACTATGGAACCCCCGAAGGAAACTTCGTAGAGGTAGCGGAAAAAGGTATCCTTTGGTTTAAAGTTGAGGTATTGGGTAAGCAAGCACACGCTTCCAGACCTCAGGAAGGAATCAATGCCCACCTTAAGGGAATGGAGTTTAATTTGAAACTATATCGGGCTTTAGAAGCGACCTTTTCTCTAACCAATTACCTGTTTGAACCTTCTACCAGCACTTTTGAGCCAACGAGAAAAGATAATAATGTTGATAATATAAATACTATCCCTGGTAAGGATGTTACCTATTTTGACTGCCGGGTTTTACCCGAATATAACCTGACCGAAGTTTTAAGCTTCATAGATAGTTTTGCCAGGAACTTCACCCTGGAAAATGGTGCGGAGATAAACATCTCTACTGTACAAATGGAAGAAGCCCCTCCACCTACTGACCCTGAGTCACCGATTGTCAGGAAACTTATAAACTCTATTGCTAAATCTCTAAACCCGGAGGGTTTAAAAGTTGGTGGTATTGGTGGGGGAACTTGTGCCGCCCTACTCAGAAAAGCCGGTTTAGAGGTTGCTGTTTGGGCAATTACCAATCACACAGCCCATCAGGCAAATGAAAATTCACAGGTTTCTAACCTTTTAAATGAGATAAAAGTTTTTTATAACCTTATGAGAAATTTATAAACTTTAACAGACCGAGCGCTTTCCCTCAATAAGTTCTTCTATTAAAGCTGGGATATTGTCCAGGCCTTTTTGAGCTGTTTCTTGGGCTAACTTTCTAACCTTCTCACTATCAAAACCCGATTGGGGAATAATCTGAACTGCGGTAATCATGGGCTGGTCAACCGGTTTGCCAATCTGACTACAGAGCCAGACATAGACCTCTTTTATGCCCTGAACCTCATTAACGATATTTTCAGCTATCTCATGGCTAAGGAAATTGTAAATTTTTCCGACATGAGAGACAGGGTTCTTACCCGCTGCTGCCTCGGTACCCATCGGTCTATTAAGAGCAATTAATCCATTGACCCTGTTACCCCTTCCTACCTGACCGGAATCGCCATTTTCTGCGGAAGTACCGGTAACCGAAGTATACACGCCGGACAGGTTCAGACCTCTTCTATCAAGTGTGTTAATATCAAAACGGATGTTTTTAAAATCTAAAGATGAACAGAACTTATCTTGAAGCAGGGAAGCAATTTTTTCCTTTTTATAAAAATATTCATCTTCTGAGGCAATAAATCTATCCACAAAAGCAATAGCTACGGTAAGAGATAATTGGTTTTTGTTCCGGAAACCCATTACCTTAATATCTTCACCAACTTCAGGATGTTCTACCTTAAACTGCCTGGAATTTAAAAACCTTTCTGTCTCTAACACGAGTTTTTCCGTAGGAGATAAGGGAGCATAGCCAACTGCTGCTGAAGTATCATTTGCTTCCAGTATTTTAGCGGAGCTATCAAATATCGAAGATAGTTCAATAGATGCTGGTTTTATCTCTACCTGGTACTTTACATGACTGTCAGGGTCAACAAACCTGAGCTCTTCCTTGAACCACTTTTTAGCAGAATCAATGGCAAATTCTGTTACGGGTATTTTTTCCCCTGCATATTCCGTGGTTGCCCTATCACCAAAAACAAACAACATAGGTGAAGTTACTTCCCCACCTCCGAACCTGGTCTCTGCGCCTCCAGCTACTAACAGGGCTTTATCTATGTTATGATGCAATACTTTACCAAACCTCAATCGGTAATATTGGGATAAGCGTTGTGATATTCTATCCATTATAGCATCAACTATATGGTCGGGATGGCCCATGCCTTTTCTTTCTACTAATTCTACATCCTGCTCAGCTACAGGATTAGCTTTCAAAAACTCAATAGTTATTTCTCCCATGGTAAGTCACCTACCTTTATATTATTCATGAACCCATTTAATTTTCTCATTTAATATAGTCCTTTTAGCCTTTGGTAACCCCTAAGGGTTTCATCCTACATACTTTTCGGGATATGCCTGCTCCATGGACCACATTTACCACTTCATTCACATCTTTATAGGCTTCTGGAGCTTCTTCAACCAGGGTTCCTCTGCTTTCAGCTTTTATCAGAATGCCCTTCTTTTTCAAAGATTCTATCAATTCTTGTACATTGAATCCTTTCTTGGCAGCAGTACGGGACATAACTCTACCTGCACCATGACAGGTTGAACCCCAGGTTTCTTCCATACCTTTCTGGGTTCCTACCAGTACATAGGAATATCTTCCCATATCACCAGGAATAAGAACTGGTTGGCCTACATCTTTATAAGAATGGGGGATTTCAGGTCTTCCTGCAGGGAATGCCCGGGTAGCTCCTTTTCTATGAACTATGAGTTCTTTTTCTACCCCATCAACGGTATGTTTTTCAATCTTAGCTATATTATGGGCAACATCATATACCTGTTTCAGTCCAAGTTTTTCCCAGGAGGATTTGAATACCTCTTCAAAAGATTCTCTAACCCAGTGAGTTATCATCTGACGGTTTGCCCAGGCATAGTTAGCAGCTCCTGCCATAGCGGAAAAGTATTTTTTTCCTTCATCGGAATTAAGGGGAGCGCAGGCTAACTGCCTATCAACTAACTTAATCTGGTATTTTTGGGAAGCTCTTTCTATAATCTTAATGTAATCGGTAGCCACCTGGTGGCCTAATCCGCGAGAACCACTGTGTATAAGAAAGGTTATTTGACCTTCTTTCAAACCAAAAGCATTAGCTGTTTTTTCATCATAAATGGTGTCAACATACTGAATTTCGAGAAAATGGTTACCCGAACCAAGTGATCCAAGCTGGGGGAAACCCCTTTTTTTAGCCTCCATACTAACTGCCTGCGGGTCAGTTCCCTTCATTTCACCATTCTCTTCGGTGAAAACCAGGTCTTCTTTACATCCATAACCTCTCTCCACGGCAAAGCGGGCGCCTTTGATTAGAACTGAATCAAGTTCATTTTGACTTATCTTCACTTTTCCCTTGGAACCAAGACCAGAAGGAACATTTCTGAAAATGGTCTCCAGTAATAATTCAATTTTGTTTTTTACCTCATTAAGGGTAAGGTCTGTTCTCAGTAAACGAACACCACAGTTTATATCATACCCAATGCCACCCGGGTTGATGATACCATCGGCAGTTTCAAAAGCTGCCACACCACCGATAGGGAAGCCATAGCCCCAGTGTATATCAGGCATCGCTAAAGAATATTTCAATAATCCTGGAAGAGTGGCTACATTAGCTACCTGTTCAGGAGCTTCTTCTTCCATGATTGTTTCCCATAATCCTTCATCAACATATATAATCCCCGGTACTTTCATACCCGGTTTATATTCGGGGGGTATTATGATTCTGTAATCATCAATCCGTCTGGATGGACCTTTCCACCTACCCATGTTTCACCTCCTAAACATCAAGATATACTCTTGCCAAATAGGTATTCCCTTTTTTCCCAAAATAAGCTTTATAGTGAGTAACTGCTTTTACTATACTTTTCATTTTATGCCGTAATGGGTTCAGTAGTTCTCCCCCGACTATCACTATTAGCGGTTTAAAACTATCTACTTTCACTTCCCCGATGAGAAAATTCTCACCATCAATTAAATACAATATTTTACTTAACAGGTCCACTATTTTACCTGCATTGGTCCTGGAATCTACCATTATTTCCCTGAATTCCGAAGATTCAACTTTATCGGTATCATATATAAAGCTGGAAAAGGCCAGGCATATCTCTTCAATAGCCTGTTCTTTACTTTCACCCCAGGCGGCTATTCCTATGTCGGCAGTATGTTCAAGGTATCTAAAAGCCATTTCCACTTTTTAAGAACTATATAAGAAACCGCAGAAATCTTTATTTTATCGCTACCGGGCTTGGTCCCTTTATGGGTTCTTTTTAGAAGTTTAAACATATTGGTGTTAGATTTAACGCATTTACCACTCTCGGTATAAAGGTTAAAATCCAGGCCACTTTTAAGTATTCCATAAACTCCTATCAATACTCCAGTCCTGCTTGATGGTTTCTGAAGCATTAACCCTTTACTCCGTACTCCTCGGCTGGGTATACCTTCTCTATCTACTAATTTCATATAACCTTTATCGGTTAGGGTGAGTATGTACTCTTCAGGTTTTAAGACCGTCATTCCTATTATTTTCTCAGTTCTCATCCCCAAAATACCCTGAGCTTTCAATCCCTTGACCGGTACCTTGGTAGCCGGGAAGCGGTTGGCTCTACCTTCAACTGAACATATAATCACTTCATCAATATCATTTATTTCCCGGGAATACACAAATTCATCTCCAGGTAGTATTGTCATAATCCTGGTTCCTCTCTTGCTTAAACTATTTAAGGAGGATGATTTCACTGCTTTTAGTCTTCCTTTTAAAGTCATAAACAATACTTTTTGACTGGAGGCTTTAGCTAAAGCTACTATTTTTTCATCAACATCTAATTCCAACAATCCCTGCAAATTCAACCCTCTATTCCCTTTGACTGCATCGGGTAGATTATAGGGGAAAAACTTATATCCTTTTCCCTTATTGGTAAACAAGAAAACTGGCGATTTCATTGTTCCCAGGATATATTTACCCTCGATCATATCTTCTTCAGCGTTTCCCAGAGATAAACTTGGGCGATTGGATAACAGTAATTCTTTTAAATAACCATTTTCAGTCAGGTAAATAATTACCGGTTCGTCAGGTATTAAATCAAGGTCCTGGACATCTTCGCTGTAATTTTGTATCATTGTCAGTCTGGGAGTGGTAAATTTTTTATCAAGCTCTATAAGTTCTTTTCTTATCTCATCTTTCACCATCTCCGGGTTAGATAGGAGTTGGGTAAGATAATCAATCCTTCCCTCTATTTCTTTAATTTCATTTATTAATTTATCGCTCTCCAGGCGAGTTAATCTTTCCAGTTTAATATCCAGAATTGCTTCAGCTTGTTCTCTCGTGAGAGTAAATCTATTTATAAGCCGATTTCTGGCTTCTTCAGGTGTAGATGAGCTCTTAATCATCTCAATAACCTCGTCCAGATTACTCAAAGCAATCAAAACTCCATCTAAAAGGTGCTTTTTAAGATTGAGTTTTTTTAATTCAAATTGAGACCTTCTGGTGACAACTTCATTTCTATGGTTCAAAAAGTATATTAGCAAATCTTTGATGTTGAGTAATCTGGGAGCTACATGCACTATTGCCAATAAATTTATGCTAAATGAGGTTTGTAGCTGGGTATATTTATAAAGTTGCCTGGTTAGAAGTTCTTTATTAACATCTTTTTTATGTTCAACTACCACCCGGATTCCTCTTTTGTCAGACTCATCTCTTACCTCGGTGGCTCCACTTAACTTTTTCTCTTTAATAAGGTCAGCAATTTTTACCACCAGTTGAGATTTATTGACCATATATGGTATTTCATTAATTATTAAACTCGTTTTATCTTTATTATTTTCTTCAGTTACTTTGCCTCGTACCGTTAAAACCCCACGACCCGATTTATAAGATTCCAGTATTTTATTTCTATCAAGCACTATACCCCCGGTAGGAAAATCAGGTCCTTTAATAAAGTTCATCAACTCGTCTATGGATAGGTCATCGTTATCCAGTAGAGCCAGGCAAGCGTTAATCACTTCACCAAGATTGTGAGGGGGAATGGAGGTGGCCATACCTACAGCTATCCCGGAAGCTCCATTAATCAGCAAATTGGGTAACCTGTTCGGTAAAACTATAGGTTCTTTCAAAGTTCCATCAAAGTTAGGAACAAATTCAACGGTATCATAATCTAAATCTTTCAGCAATTCCATAGTTGCCCAGGACATACGCACTTCGGTATATCTCATAGCTGCAGGGGTATCTCCATCAATAGAGCCAAAGTTTCCGTGCCCATCAATTAAAGGTTGTCTATAAGAAAAGGGTTGTGCCATTCTGGTCAGAGAATCATAAACTGCTGTATCACCATGAGGGTGGTATTTACCTAATACTTCTCCAACTATACGGGCGCTTTTTTTGTAAGGCTTGTCAGGGTCGTTTCGAAGGTCATTCATAGCATGAAGTATTCTTCTCTGCACGGGCTTTAAGCCATCGCGAACATCAGGTATAGCTCTACCTACAATAACACTCATGGCGTAATCAAGATAAGATGCCTCTACTTCTTGTTCTAAAGAAATGTCAAGAAAATTTTTAGCCATTTTATTCTCCCTTATACATCAAGATTTCTAACCCGGAAGGCGTTTTTTTCAATAAAATCCCTCCTTGGCTCCACCTTTTCACCCATACAGATACTTAATATTTCTGCAGCTCTTTCAGCATCCTCAATTATTACTTTCAACAAATTTCTTTTTTCGGGATCCATGGTGGTTACCCATAATTCATCTGCACTCATTTCTCCCAGACCTTTGAATCTCTGTATTTCTAAGTGTCCATCGTATTTATCAGAATATTCAGCCAACTCAGCATCGCTATAAAAATAATTAACCTGTTTACCTCTTAGGGTCTTGTATAAAGGTGGCTGAGCAATATAAATATAACCAGCATCAATAAGTTCACGGAAATAGCGATAAAATAGTGTCAGTATAAGGGTTCGGATGTGAGATCCATCAACATCGGCATCGGTCATTATAACTACCTTGTGGTATCGTAAACTATTAAGGTTTAACTTTTCTCCCATACCCACACCCAACGACCCTATGATTGATTGAATCTCACTGTTATCTATAACCTTGTTTAGGTTAGTTTTTTCCACATTAAGGATTTTTCCTTTAAGGGGTAAAATTGCCTGGAACAGCCTGTCTCTGGCTTGCTTCGCAGAACCACCTGCTGACTCTCCTTCCACAATAAATATTTCTCGGAGTTTGGGGTCTTTCTCGCTGCATTCAGCCAGTTTTCCGGGTAATTGGCTCGATTCCAGTTGAATCTTTTTCCTGGTAAGCTCCCGGGCTTTTTTGGCTGCGTCGCGGGATTTGAAAGAAAGCAGAACTCGGTCTATTATTTTTCGGGCTGACTCGGGGTTTCTCTCAAAATAGGTAAGCACATCCTCGTAAATGATTTTTTCTACAATCCCCCGTATTTTTACATTGCCAAGTTTAGTTTTAGTTTGCCCTTCAAATTCAGGTTCTGGTAAACGAATAGATATTACCGCGTATAACCCTTCTCTGACATCTTCAGAAGAAATCGGCTCCTCGGTGACTATTTTATGAGTCTTAGCGTAAGAGATAATAGCTTTTAAAAGTCCCCCTCTAAACCCTATAAGGTGCGTTCCTCCCTCTTGAGTATTGATGGAGTTAGCAAAACTGAGTATCCTTCCTTCGGTATTTTCTGTATATATTAAAGCTGATTCTATAATAACCCCATCTTCCTGTTTCTGTATAAACAAAGGTTCTTCCTGTATTGACTGATTACCATCACCTATCAGGGTGGTGATAAAAGAGCTAATACCCCCTTCAAAAAGAAATGTTTCCTCTTTTTTTACTCTTCTATCCTCCAGAGTAATCATCAGCCCCTTGTTAAGATAAGCCAGCTCTTCTACTCTATCTCTGACGAGGTTATAATCAAATTCGGTTTTTTCAAATATTAAAGGGTCTGGTTTAAACCTTATCTTTGTACCCCGAAAAAGAGAGTTATCCACGGTTTCTACAGGAGTTACCGGTACCCCTCTCTCGTATCTTTGTCGGTAAATGTGACCATCTTTTTTTATTTCAACAATTAGCCACTCTGAAAGCGCATTTACTACCGATACTCCCACCCCATGTAAACCTCCAGAAACCCGGTAAACCTTGCCATTAAACTTTCCCCCAGCGTGCAGTTTGGTCATAACCACTTCCAATGCAGATATACCCAACTGTTGATGAATATCCACCGGAATCCCTCTACCATCATCAATAACTTCCACAGTATTATCTTTATTAATGAACACCTTGATTTCTTTACAAAAACCAGCCATGGCTTCATCTATGGAATTATCTATTACTTCCAGTATTAAATGATTTAGACCAGCTGGTCCGGTTGTACCTATGTACATAGCTGGTCGTTTTCTCACTCCTTCCAAACCTTCAAGCACTAAAATGTCGCTGGCGGTATACGAAGTGTCGAGCATAAAAGTAGTTTATCCTCCGTTAATAAAAAATAAAAACTATAATAGATTTTAACATATATATAAGCATTTTGCAATGATAAATTTTCTGATAAATGGGTACACTCGCTAATAGTTAATAAATAATGATTATATCTAAATTATTAAAGGATTTTCCTGAATTATAAAAAAGGCTAACAAATAATGACTAATAAAAAGATTATATATTAAGGGGCGTAATGACTACAACAATAGTATTCATCTAATTCATCTTAGATAATTCCCAGTCTATGAACATCAGGTCATTGATGGTTTCCTCATCAAGATTCTCTGGCTTGGTTCCCTCCAGTAGATGTATGGTATCGGAGATAAGAGAAACGCTTAAGGCATCTGGTTTATCATTATTACTACGCCTGAGATATATGGTTTTAAACATTATCTGTGAAGGTTTTATATTACCCGTTAGGGGATGGGTTATAATATCCCAGCCTTCATGTATATGGTCTCTAACTTTTACCAGTACATCCAGGGCTGTTCCGTTAATGAATAAGAGTTTTTCTTTTTTTAGAGGAAAGGATAAAGGGTTATTGGTAATGATTAAATAAAGCAAAATTTAACTGGTTTTAGAAGTTTTGTTCTTTTTAGGAGGGGGAAGTTCCAGAAGATAAACCGTAATATACTGTTTTCCGAATTTTTTCAGCTCTTTCAATGAATCAAAGAAAAATAAGTCAATCCTGTGACCTTTTATCATGCTGCCGGTATCAGCAGCTATGGCAAAACCATAATCTTCTACCCAAAGCTTACTACCTAAAGGAATTACTTTGGGGTCAACAGCTACCAATCCATACTTAACTCTCTTGCCAGAAGCTGTTATCCAGCTGGGAACATGCCGGTCAACGGTTGGAGTACCATACGCGGTAGCTAACATGGTAAACTCTTTTATAAAGTCGCCTCGGAAAACAGCTCCACCTACCGCATAAATTAATGGTTTGGGGTAATTAACCACCTTCTCAGAAATTTTATATTCCTCTACTAATTTACCTTCAACATATACTTTTTTGGTAGTTACCTCTTTAAGACCAGCGCTACCTAAATCCATAATTACAGTTTTACCCAAAGCAACATCCGAACTGTTAACAAATTGGTGGGGTGCAGGAATCTTAACCTTAGTTACAACAATCTTTTCCTCTACCCTGATTATAGAAATGTTGTTATACGCGGAAATCTTTGTTTCTGGAGGGGGAAAAATCCTGTCTACTGGTTTTACAACGATATTTCGGGAATTAACTACTTCGGAAACAGTTTTTTCTGTGGTAAAAAAAGAGATTTTTTGGTTGTCCACATTTATATGTACAACAGCAGGTTTTGATTTAGCTGGAAAAATAACACCCTGATTTTCTTCCGCTATAAAACCCGCTTGTTCCAAATCCTGAATAATTCTTTCTTTATTCCCAACCAGGAATTGGACTTCTATATTCCCTTTTTCTTCTCCTGATACTAATACCAGGAGGTTAGAAGGAAAGGTAATTGCGATCAGGAGCATCAAAGTCAAATAAACTGTTATCAATTTATTTTTCTTATCAGAACCTTCTCGTAACAACAGATCCATATGTAATTATCTCATTAATTCTTTATTCTGTCAAGCTGGATTAATATCCGTTGATTTCTATGTTTCTATTGATTGATCGGACATTTACCGGGTTTTGTTACCACAGCGCTATATTCTATTGGGCATACTTCCAGGCAATTTCCACATTTCGTGCATTTCTCTTGATCAACTATTTTCCAACCTTTTTCACTGGTAGAAATTGCTTTAGCTGAACACTTTAAAACACAGTGTTCACATCCACGATAACATTTCTCAGGAATTATGTAATAATGCATCAAATCCCTGCATACCAGGGCGGGACATATTTTCTCCCCGACATGGGCTTGGTATTCTTCTCTAAAGTATTTAATAGTTGTCAGTATGGGGTTAGCTGCTGTTTTACCTAAACCACACAGAGAGCCTTCTTGTACATCTTCAGCCAGAGAATAAAGAGTATCAATATCTTCTGGGTTGGCTTCACCCCTTGATATATTCTCCAGAATAAAAAACATCTGACTTAAACCTACGCGGCAGAAAGAACATTTTCCGCAGCTTTCATCCTTTAAAAAGAAAAGGAAATATTTAGCTATGTCCACCATACAGGTATTGTCGTCAAGAACAATTAAACCTCCGGAGCCCATCATTGACCCGAGAGACTTGAGAGAATCAAAATCTATTGGCGTATCTATGAACTCAGCAGGAATACATCCCCCTGAAGGCCCCCCAATTTGAACCCCCTTAAGTTTTTTATCACCTTTTACCCCTCCTCCAAAGGTATAAATGACCTCTCTCAGGGTGGTTCCCATTACTACTTCCACCAACCCGGGTTTCTCTACCTTACCTGCAAGAGAAAATACTGCTGTTCCCTTACTTTTATCTGTTCCCAGAGAAGCAAACCACTTTGACCCTTGGTTCACGATTGCCGGTATACAAGCAAAAGTTTTAACATTGTTTATCAGAGTTGGCTTTCCAAAAAGTCCTACCTCGGTGGAACGAGGAGGTCTTACCCGGGGCATAGGTCTCCTTCCTTCTATAGAAGCTGTTAAAGCAGAAGACTCCCCGCACACAAAAGCGCCTGCGCCAGTAACTACTTCCAGGTCAAAGTCATACCCGCTTCCAAGAATATTTTTACCTAAAAATCCTTTTTCTCTTGCTTGCATTATGGCTTTTTTAAGGCGGGTAATTGCCAGGGGGTACTCCATCCTGGTATAAATATAACCATTTTTGGAACCTACCGTATAAGCAGAAATGACTATACCTTCAATCACCTGGTGAGGACAACTTTCTAATACTACTCTATCCATAAAAGCCCCGGGGTCGCCTTCATCGGCATTGCAAATTATATAGCGCTCTGTTTCCTGAGCCTTATAGGTGGCTTCCATTTTTATAGCGGTGGGAAAACCTGCTCCACCTAAGCCTCGTAATTTGGAATCCTTTATTTCTTTAATCAATAATCCTCTTTCCATATGTAAGGCTTTATTTAAGGCTTCGTAACCGTTGAAAGCTATGTAGTGGTTTATATTTTCCGGGTCAATAAGCCCCGAAAGTTTTAGTACGATTCTCTCTTCTTTATCCATTCTTTCCAGCTCGGGAATATATCCGGTTCCATCTTCCCTTAATTCCAGGGTTCCCAAGGCTAAGTCAAAACAGGGGTCGTCATCAATAAAATATTTAGAAACAAGTTTACCAGCATTATCGGGAGTTATTTTTCCGTAGGCGATGGGTGGGTTACCTTCTTTAAAAATTATAACCAGGGGCTCTGTATAGCACACTCCCAGGCAACCTACCCTGATAACATCAACCTGCAGGTTTTTTTCCTGGATTTTTAGCTCCATAGAAGCAATTACTTCTTCAGCTCCCACCGCTACTCCACAGGTAGCTGTCCCCACCAGAACACGGGGTTTATGGCTGTATACAAGCTCATTCCATTCTAATATAGCTTCTTCTTTAATCTTTTGGTAAATCATTTTTAAGGTTTATAATAACTTCTTCAACTTTTGCAGCAGTAAGTTTTGGATATATTTTTCCTTTTACATTAACTACCGGTGCCTGAGTGCAACATCCAAAACAAGCAGCAGAACTCAGGCTGAAAACCTTATCTTCGGTAATTTCCCCCTCTTTTATCTCCAATTCCCTTTCAAAAGCCTCTAACACCAGCTTTCCACCTGCTAAATAACAGGCTGTTCCAAGGCATACAGTAGTCGGAAAGTAACCTATGGGACGGGTTCTAAATTTTTTATAGAAAGTGGCAATTCCAAAAACTTCCGAGGAGGATAGGCCCAGATACTCAGAAACTTCAAGCAGGGCTTCGGTTGAAAGGTAGCCCTGCTTTTCTTGAAGTTCTCTGAGGATGATTATTAAATTCTTCCTATTCTTCTCGTAACTACTGAGAAGCTCTTTAACTAAGCTCCTCTCGCTTTCCATTTTTCTATCATTCGGGGTAAAAACGCTGGTAAATCTTCTGCAGCTTTAGGTCCAACAATTATTTCCCAGCCAGGAAGTTCATCTTCCAATTCCCCTTTAATTCTGGCAACTAATCCAGGAATAATAAGTCTTTTGTGTTTAAGCTTATTTTCCAGGCCACTGCTTTTAATAAAGGGTGCAATGGTTTCACCAGCAAACTTACCGGTTGACCAGGCTGCCAGAACGCATAACCCTTCAGTATTTCTTACAAAAAGATAAGATGGAATCTTGCTACCCTCTACTTCCGAAGCAACCGCAAAATAAGTAAGAGCAAAGTTGGTGGTTACTAAGGCAGGTGAATCCTCATTAATAGCACCTATTTCGTAAATCTTCTCTTCCACGGTTAAAGGAACTCTGGGGTCAGAGTAGATATTCTGCCTTAGAACCAGTAATGGAAAAAGTGTTTCCTTCTGGAAATCAGACAAAACGATGATTGAAGCGTATTTAACCACCAAGGATGCAGCTAACATAACTTCCTCCTCCAGATTAGAGGCTGTTAAAGGAAGTAAGGATAAAACCGGATACCCTAAGGGCCGGTAAGTATGTTTGAGGGCTGCCCTTCTAATAACTGTGTAATCAGCAATGGCACTGTTCAAATCAGCAGGTTGAGTATCAATGATTATTTCAGTTATACCTTCTTCTTTTAACCTGATAGTTAAAGGAATGACTTCCTCTACGGAATTAGCTTTAACCACTACTGGAACCGGTTTTTCCTTCAGAGTTGGAAGCATTACTTCCAGGTTGTCTGAAGTTATGGCATATAGTAAAGGCTTGAAGTTAAAAAGCAGATTTTTGGCTTCAATAAGAACAACAGGGTCGTTAGCCATAACCATAATAGGTATATTCTTCTGGGCAACTTCTATTGCCAGAGTTAAAAATTTGCCTTTATCGCCACTTTCATATTTCAAAGCAGCAATATCGGGCTTGAACAGTAAGCCTACTCTCTCATAATGATAGGTAAGAAGCTTGTTTATTTTATCCTGTACTACAGAAGCAGGGTCTTTATCCGAAATAAGTATGGCTATACCTGGTTGCCTGTAAAAGGTTTTCTCATGGCGAAATAGTACTTCCTCTTCACCAATGCTTAAAGAATTATCGTTTGCACCAAAAGTAACCAACTTAATTGGTGGAGCTACGGTATCAGCCAGTTCTTCTTTAATTTCCGGTGGTAAATGGGGGCACTTATCAACAGAGACCCCTCCACCAACTAACTTCATAGCAAAGGCAAAACAGGTAGGAAATCCACACTCTTTACAATTCTTTTTCCCTCCGTCTGGAAGTTTTTTCTGAATATCAGAAGCTTTTATAGGCATTAAAACACCTCGTTTCAGACCATTAAAGGATGCCCAGCAGATTGCAGGAATCCCATGAGTTCATCAACATTTTTGACATCATCTTCGGTAGCGATTTTTTCATAAAGGTCTTCAGGTATAACATCTTTAACAGCTTCCTTAATTGCTTTGGGAAGCCAGACGATTCTCTTCATCCCACCATCAGAAATGATAAACTTGGGGGATCTCATATAGGAAATGGCAATTCCCAGATAGCCTTCCTGCTGAATACCACCACTGGCTTCTCCAGCAAGCGAGGAAAAAGGTACACCTATAACTGACTCGCCCACAAAATCGCGATGGATGATACCAAAACCATCAACTTCGGGAATATAAAACATCATAGCCTGAAAACAACCGCAAGAAGTATGGGGATTTTCCAAAACACTATGAAGACAAAATACGCTATTCTTCCCCAGTGATTTTTCCACTACAATTTCATTTACTCCACTATAGATATGTTTTTCAGAGTCAAGAAGTTCACCTTTCATTACTGCAAACTGGGGTCCTTCGGGGTCAATTTTATAAGCAGCTTTACCATCAAGCCAGCTTACAGAACCACATAATGACACTCTTTCAGGGGTAATGATGCAAATATGGGTAGGAGCAAAACTCTGGCATAAAGTGCAACCATAAAATTCTTCAACATCTTCTTCGATTAATCCTTTTAATCGGTCATCTCTTGCCTGATACACTTTTCTGGCTTCCAATACCAGTTCTTCCGCCTTAACTAAATCAGTGACAAAGGTTATCTGGATTTTCTCTATGATTGGTAATTCTGAAGTAAACAACAGAATAAGTATCTGACCTAATTCGTTCAAGGAATTGAAACCTTTCTTGAAGCTGTCTTTATGAAGTCTCATCCAGATTTCATCTCTTTGAGACATATGCCAGAATCCTTCAATATAATTACAATACATGTGGATTCTTCTCTCAAATACTGGTTCCATATCCTTTTCCAGGGCTTCTCCAGCAATGTCTATTTGGATAAAGAGGGGATGTGAAGAGCCCTCATCAACATCTTTTATATCTTTGCCAATAATGATTATTTTTTCGTGCTCAACTTCGTCCATTCCTCGAACAGTAACCAGTTCACCTTTAAAAGGTATATGGGGACCACCAAATTCAATATAATATTCTTCTTTTCTTATTCTTTCGCCTTCATACTGAGGTCCAACATCTACTGAAAACATTTAATATCCTCCCTTTTTAATTATTCTCTGTAAAACTATTTATAACTGATTCTAAAATATCCTTCCATTTATTATCTTTTAAATTAGGAAGTGAGTAGGCAGCATGCGGATGCAAAAACTTGCATAAAGTTAAAGTCTTGAGATGGGGAGCAAAGTGCTTCAAAGTAGATAAACCCTGGTTCGCCAGGTCCGCCCGAATCCCCAGGAAAATCACCAGATCGTGATTTCCTTCACCTTTAACTCCTTTCCAATCAGGTTTTTTAAGATGGTTGATAATTTCTACAACATCATAAGTGCTGTCAGGAGTCACCCCCAGCTCCAGCAACTTCTTCCTGGTATTAGCGGTTGCTACCACAGGTAGCTTTCCAGCCTGAGCAATTCTTGCTCCAAATTCCATTAAACAGCACCCCTCCAGCTCCAGGCTGGCACACAGGGGACCTATAACCAATAAAGGACGATTTGCTTTTTTTATCAAGCCGGCAACTTCGGTGGCATCCTCAAGAACTTTGCAGGACTTGGTGCCGGTTAACACATTTACATAATGGTAGGGCAAACTCATTAAACCAACCTCCTGAAATAGTTATTTATCTTTATATTCTTTCTGACAGGTAAGAGCTTCTTCCACTGCCAGTTTGGTCATTAATCCAGAATGATGCATAAGAGTGTCGCCAATTTCTTTATCCATGGTCATAGTAGCCAGGCAAGGATGTTGGTGGTGCATCAGACCAGATTGCTCTACTGCATCTTTCCTATGAACACCTATTAGGTGTTGGGCAACAAAACGAGTATTACCGCAGGGGGCTTCCCTTAAGATATCTACCTGTTTTACTTTTTCCAATTCCAAAGAAATGGTTAAGGAAGGTTTTCCAAAATACCTGGCGAACTCTTTGATGAATATATTCTCGGAATCTTTTTCTGTCAGAGCGCAAAAGGTCATAGGATAAACCATTTCTATCCCTTCTTTTACCAGTTTATTCTTGATTTGCCTGGCTAAACCTGAAGGAAGGTGAGTTTTGTTATCAATTGGAGCAATAACAGCTTTAGCCTTACACATCTTTGCCAGATTGGGTGTCATCTCCGCTACCACGGGGTTCTCCTGAAGCATTATCAAAAGATCAGATTCTGGTAATGATTGCGGTAGAAGTCTATCAAACGATTCATCGAAAGAAATAGAAATATTCTGAGTAAAGGCGTAAGATGCCATAACCCATTCAAAAGGCTTGTGTTTGTTTATATTATCCACAAATCTCCTTCCATAATCACCCTGAATAACTAAAAGAATCCTCACCTTCCCACCTCTATTTATTTTATAACCGCATCCAGGGGAACATCAGAATCATAGGTTTCTATCAGTGTGGGCAGGGTTAAGGCCGGTTTAGGTTGCCAGCCGACACCTTTTAAGTATTCCATAACATCTTTCTTGTAGAATATGGGAATATCTTTTTCATTTCTGACAAAGTTTTGCAGGTCATCAGGCAATCCACCTATATAATTTCTATGCAGGGAAATATAGTGATAAAGCTTAAGTTGTCTTCCCTGAGCAGTATCATTCTTTCTGATGCACAGTTTGGTTATAGTCACCATCGCTCTTTCTTTATTTTCTATCACCATAGCTAAATGTTCAGGTGAGGGCTCTTGAGTATCCACTATCTGCCTTTCTCTTCCATCCATGACCGACCAATCTCCCTCGCCTTTGTCTGAAAGATACAATCTTCGGTATTTTGAAGCATGGGGGCCAAGCACTACCGGGATTCCCCAACGGTTGCAGCCAGTTCCAATGGCAGCAGCTTTTTGTGAATAAGCTCCCCAGGCAACTCCGCAGGCTCCTACACGGTTAAGTATGTAGTCAGCAATTACTTCAAAATTTGCCCTGATGGGAAGCTTAGCAAAAATGTTGGCCACTTTTATAGCTGCTCCCACGATATGAGCATTAGCCACACAGCTACCAACATTTAGCACCCCGCCAGCGTCAAAATCAGGCGGATATTTCTCGTATATGGTTTTACCTTCAGCATCTTTCTTGAAACCTGCTGCCATAGCAGCGCAACCGGAAAGAGCCACAATGAATTTTCTTTTGGCAAACTCTTCAGCCATCACAGCTATTTCTTCAATATCCTGAGGGAAATTGGAGCAACCGACAAAAGCCACAATACCCGGGATGGTTCCCAGCACTATAGGAGCACCAACCTTTCTTATTTCCACATCGTGCACAGGTCCCCTACCGGTTCTTACTTTGTAAGTATCCCAGGAGGCTCCAGCCTGCATAACCTTAATGATGGGTATGTTTCTCGGACATATTTCCTCGCATTTGCCACAACCAACACATTGGTCAAAAAGAAGGGATAGCAGTTCAAAATTACCCTTACCTGTTTCAGCAATAGCGGTCCCAACATCCAGCAAGTTAGGACATACACGATTACACATAGCGCAGTTTCGGCATTCTTTGGTTAATTCTTGAGCCAACTCTTTATTTAATATCTCTTTTATTCTTTTAGGAGCGATTTCCACCGCTACCCGCGCTGCCACCTCGCCTGCTTTATTAATATCCAAAATCAAAACCTGCTTTCCCTCATCTATGATCATTCTCACAATCTCATCTATCGATTTCTTGGAAACATCAGGTAGCCCATAGCAGATTTTATCAGAAGTAGCAATCAGAGCACTTCCTACCTCTCTGGCTAATTGAGGTATATCGCTCCTGACACACTGCTCATCGGTCATTATTACATCGGCTAAACCTGTTTTAAGAAAGAAAAGCTGTTTAGACAGGGGTCCGATAATTTTACCTCTTTCACTGTAACGGGCTATATCGTGTGCGGTACAACAGATACCGGTAACTTCAACCTTATCATATAAATCGTTATTCCTGAGATAATCAATTAGAACGGTAGCTGCAGCAGCGTTATGTCCTACACAGGTTATGGTAGGTTTAGACTTGTCTACGGAACCCCATCCCAGATCAACCAGTGGGGTATCGGATACGGAAGTGGGAAACTTAAACCCTACTATCTGGGCTAAATCAGAGGCTTCCAGGGCCACATGGTCTAACATTCCCATATGCAAGGACTTTGATTCAAAATCCTGAGAGCTCCCTTCCTGTCCCATATGAGTTGAGGATACTGCGTGAACTAACCCTCTTTCTACATATTCAATAGCTTTCCTTAAATCGCCTAAAGTTTGGGGTTTTAAACCCATAACCGTTCTGATGATTGGAGCTTCAATATCCACCTGCTGACCAAGGTCAATCTTGTAATCTTCACCATACTTATCAATTAAAAAATCAATAAGGTGTCTGCCATGAGCAGCGTGGGCAGCTGTTCCCATACAACAGGCTACCAGCACGAACCTTGCTTGTTGGGAAGCTATATCAATACCGCAAGCTCCTTTCTTGTTTCCGGTGAGGTCGCATTTCCCGAAAGTACAAAAACAGCATAAATCACAAAAAGGAGCATAGAAGGGTTTATAGGTTTCCATCAACCTGAAATCCCAATTGCGTAAGTCGGTAATCTGGGGCATAGGGGTGTAGCCTACAGGTTCCCAGTTATCATCTGAACGGATTATTTCATTAATTTCTTTGTTTTCTCTTCCCTTTTTACTCATATATAGTCCTCCTTTAAACCACGGAAAATTAATTATAATGAAAATATTCTATTTATCAGTAAAAAAGCATTAGCAAATATCTCTTTTTTACCGCAATAATTTAACATTATATTTTAGCTTATGTCAAGGTATAAAATTAATGTGTTATTACAATATAATTATGTCGTTCATAATTGCAACGTGATTATTTCACCCCAAGAGAAAATAAAGGAGTATCAAATAGTAGGAGGTGTTCCCCTGAAGGAGCTGGGTTTTCGATTGATCTTTGCAGATTCTCCCCAAGCCCGGGGAAGGGGTGAGCGGATTGATATATTAAAAGTGAGAACCATTCTCAATTATCTCAATTCTTTTGTCCCTGCAAGGGATGAATCACGCGGTAGTCTCACCTTTTAACCTTATACCTGAAACATGAGATAACCGCGCCTCGCACCAAACCTAAACATTGTTTGATGTGGGACTCGCTATGACACCCCTTTCAAAGGTGACTGTCCCCAAGACTGCATTTAGATGAACACCTTGACTATTTCCCCCTTTCTGG